>CAUZFZ010000256.1:0-10033 GCA_963579025.1 Planctomycetota bacterium
CGTCAGCACTGCGGCGACGATTCGACTCAAGCGACAGACTCGGCAACGCTGAGTCTGCGAACCTCGGTCCGCTCGCATGGCAGAAATGCTGTGTGGGCGGACCGCCTTGTTGATGCTGTGTGAAACCAGGCTTGCAGGCCTTTTCTTTATCTATCAGAGACTCGACTGCTCATCGATGCGCAGTCACCGCTTCTCTTCTGCTTACCCTTTCGCTCCCATCCACGCCTCTGGCAGCCGCAATTTCCTTTACCACGAACGGCGGACAAATCTAAATTGAGGTTTGGTTCGATGAGTATCTGTCGACGATCAACGTTGAACGTGCTCAATTCTTCAGTTCCCCATCGTGAGCAGAGCCCGAACTCCAACTTGCACGCGAAAACAGAGTGTCTATTCGGTCTCCAATTCCGCTCAGGCCTACCTGTGAAGCCATTCAGAAATACTCCGCGATCGTCAAATGACACTGTGAACTCAGGCGTCACTGAGTCCGAGCTGGCGGCAGCTTATTGCTCTTCAGCCTTGGAAGACGCTCCCTGCCGACGCGATTTCGACGCTCCGGTCGCGCAAACCGAATGCACGAAGCAAATCGCGGTTAAATCATTTTGACTGCGCTCCGTGATTGGATTCTGGTGATCTCGCAAATCAGATTGTTTCCTGTTGCGTGCTGTCGGACGGCAGCGTGATCAACGACTCGCCAAGGTTGCGAGACCAACTACCCGTCGCGTGTAAGGGAACGTCGAGGTGTGTCATTCGATGGTAATTCGACGTCCTGTTTTCCGAGTTGACTTTCTCGCACAGCCTTCAAAGCGTAAATCGGGAAATGCCTGTCGTCGATTTCGTTGTGTCACCAAAGGAACGGAAAACGAAACCGGATTCGCTCCTCAAGAAACGACCTCCGAGAGCAAAACGGCACTCCAGATCCCAACCCCGTTGCCCGTGCTAATCTGCGGCGGGGTGTCGGACCGCCGCACGTTTTGGATGCGGGCTTCACGCGGTTTCGGCGCGTCGGATGCGATCACCTCGGCGTGCAAGCCACACGCACTTTCGACCTCATGACGGTCAGTCCCTGCCTTGCACCGTTGCCGGAGCGTCTGGCACACGTGCTTATTGGACTTGGTCATCTAGCGATAGTCGGCAAAGGCGCGAAACCCTTGGGGAGGCGCGCTGACTGTTCTTCATGAAGTCGGCAGAGAGTCTTGCCAGCGCGGTCGACAGGAATTGCGGGTAGAGAGCAGCGAAAACCGGGGACGGTGGAGTCTCGAAGCGTCGTGCGAGATCCTCTCGCTCCGAGGATACGCCGGTGTGTTTGCGAGAGTGTCAGCTACAGAACACATGCAATACGAGGTCGCTGATCGCCCGCGTGTTCATGCGAGGATGTCGTGGACGACGCTGCCATGCACGTCAGTCAGGCGGAAATCGCGGCCGCTGTAGCGGTAGGTGAGGCGTTCGTGGTCGAGACCCATCAGGTGCAGGATTGTGGCGTGCAGGTCGTGGGTGTGAACTTTGTTCTCGATGCCGTAGAAGCCGAACTCGTCAGTGGCTCCGTACGTCAGTCCGCGCTTCACGCCGCCGCCCGCCAGCCACATGGTGAAGGCGTGGGGATGGTGATCGCGGCCGGCTCCCTGAGCTGTGGGAGTGCGGCCAAATTCGCCGCCCCACACCACCAGTGTTTCGTCAAGCAGCCCGCGTGACTTGAGATCGGTCAGCAGAGCGGCCACCGGCTGATCACACGTGGCTGCCACCTTTTCGTGGTCTCGAACATTCCCGTGGCTGTCCCATTTGCCACTCACATTGGCGACCACGTATCGCACGCCACGTTCCACCAGCCGGCGGGCCAGCAGGCACTGGCGGCCGTAGTCCTGCGTCGTTTCCTGATCGAGACCATACAGCCTGTGCATGGCCTGCGACTCGCGCGACAGGTCGAACGCTTCCGGTGCCTGTGTCTGCATGCGAAATGCCAGTTCGTACGCGGCAATGCGCGCGTCCAGGCGACTGTCATTCTCGCGTCCGCGCCGATGCAGTTCGCTGAGACGACGGATCGCGGCCAGTCGCTGAGACTGAATGTCTTTCGGGACGGGCATCGCCAGATTGTCGATCGGATATTCAGCGTCAGAGATCGACACGCCTTCATACGCCGTCGGCAGAAACGAAGAGCTGTAAGGCACCTTGCCGGGCAGATCGTTCTGCGAACCGAGCGAGATGAACCCGGGCAGGTTGTCCGCCTCAGAACCAAGTCCGTAGAGCAGCCAGGCTCCCATGCTCGGTCGCGGCAGAACGCCATCACCGGTCGTCAACTGGCGAATCGCTCCGCTGTGTTCGATATGGTCGCAATGCATCGACCGAATGACGCACAGATCGTCGGCGCAACGGTTGAGATGTGGCAGCAATTCGCTGATCACGATCCCCGCTTCACCGTGCTGCCGAAACCGGTACGGCGACGGCCGGCAGTTCGGCGTGGCGTCCCGCGTGATGCGAGGCAGCTCAATGGGGATCTTTTTCCCGTCATAGTCAGCGAGCTTCGGCTTCGGATCGAACAGGTCGACCTGAGATGGTCCTCCACCCATAAACAGGAAGATCACGCTCTTTGCGCGCGGTGCATGATGCGGCCATTTCGCCGCCAGCGGATTCACCGCGGCGGCGGCTGACTCCTGGGCGAGCAATGCGGTCAGCGACAGCATCGGAAATCCGGCTGACGTCTTACGAAGAAGATCGCGGCGTGAGATCGTCGAGTGATGCATCGTGTTGTTCACCAGTGCATTCTCTCATTTGTGGGCGGCTCTGCCATCGGGAAATGCATCTCGTGGCTTAGTGAAAGCGGAACGAAAACAGATCGGCATCCTTCAGCACGAATCGGAGTCGCACGGGAGTGCCCTCCACCTGTTTCACGCTCTCGCCGTTTTTCCAGGCGACAGTTCGCTGGATTTCGTCGCCGAAGATTTCGTGACAGTCAGCCAGTGTGTGACCAGGAATCGGCTTTCCTTCGGCGTCCTGGATTTCGACGTGGATGCTGCCGGCGGCTGAGGTGGAGTAGTTGATCTCCAGTTGGCTGCCTTTGAAGACGATCGGTTTGGTGACGAACTCACCGCCGCTTAGAGGCGCCTGCGCGGAGACGAAGCCGTCAACGCGGATCGAGTAGCGGCGGAAGTTCTGGCTCTTGCCCGTCCAGTAGCCTTCGATGACGTAGATCGAAAGCTCGTCGGGCGACTGCGGCAGATCGGACTTTGTTGGGAGGATGCCCCACGAGATGATGTTGTCGCCATAGACCCACGAGTTCGTTCGTGACCGGCCGGGACGAATGATCGCTTCACCCCAGCGTTTGAAAGTCAGACCGTCGCGGCTGGTCATCATCAGGGCGTCTGTGACCCCGCTGCCGTAACGCGGGGATGCTTTGGCACGTGCCTTTCGCTCTTCGAGGCCCGGCAGTTTTCCGGTTGAATCGACCCAGCCTCGGTCGGTGTAACGATTCGGGAAACCGATGAAGATGTGCGGAGCGCGCGCGTACGGCGCGATCTGGTTTGTGTAGAGGTGTTCGTGCGGGGCACCGGGATACTCCAGCCATTCCGCCTTGCTCCATGTGATGAAGTCGGGCGAGGTCGCGGTCTTGATGCCGCGGATGCCGCCACGACCGGGCGGGCCGTCGTGGAAGTCGCGAAAGTAGGCTCGGTATTCGCCGCGAACCGCATCCCAGAACGCGAGGTTCTCGGAATCGAAGTACCCGTCGGTGATGATCAACTTGTTCCCGAGCCGTGAGAATCGGAACCCGTCCGGCGATTTGAGCGCGAACAGTCCGCGTTCGCCTTTGACGGGCGATCGAACGATGGCTTTGTATCGCGCATCCGGCGGGCAGTCCGGGTTTGTGTCTTTGAGAATTGTGGTATGCCCGGGATCGATTTGAACGCCGGGAATGGTGTCGGGCCCCAGGACGATGTTGTTTTCTTTCGAGCCGTCAAACTCGACGAGTCCCAGTTTCGGCTTCGTAAAATGAATGCCGTCAACACTCTCGGCGAAGCAAAGGTGTCGTCCGTGAGGTTCTTCGACCCGCCCCTCATGATTCACGTAATGGTTGGCGGCGAAATACATGCGGTATCGATCGCCATCCTTGAACAGCGAACTGTAGGAACACGCATTGCCTTCCCACGGTGCATCGGTGACCAGAGCCACGTTGCGTCGCACAGGCTTGTGCAACTGAAGCCGCAACGAATCGCTCATCGACTCGATGAGATAGTCGTCGATCAGCAGCTCACGTCGAGAGCCGATGTCGATCGGTTCGTCTGCACACAGCGGTGAAATGGCCAGCAGGCTGATCAGCATCGCAGCATTCAGTTTCATCGCTCTCGTACTCCATGCTGTCCCAGACACTCGGTCCTGAAACCAGTTTGAAAATGGGATTGCTTAACGCGTTGACTCTCGCGACCGATGAGCTTGCCTGTCTCGTTTCGTGCAGCGGCTCCCTGGCCGTGATGAGGTGCATGAGTTCGCGAAGTTCAGGCCAGACGCGGCGCCGTTCCGGCACTGTCAGTATAAACCCGCTTCCCCACACATCCTATTGCCGGACCAGCGTCGCTGCGCTTCTCGATCCGGCCTACTTCTACTGTTCACTCAATCGACGTACAGAAACTCGTTGCTGCAAATGAGTGCCAGGCACAGGTCTTCCCACGGACCCGTTTGCACATCGACTCCCTTTTCACCGGCCACAACCAGTTGTTGTCGAGTCTCCCGCGACTGACGAATGATCTGTGCGGCGACGGTTTGTTCTTCGTCCGTGGCGGACCGACCGAAAAGTCGCTCATACAGGTATGCGATTCGTTGTCGTTCGTCACTGGTGTCAGTGGTGGTTTTCTTCGCCAGATTTGCTGCCGTGGTCAGTACGGTCTCATTGTTGAGCATGAACAACGCCTGTGGCGCGGACGTTGAATCCGGGCGATCAGGGACCAGCAGGTCCGGATTCGCTCCGTCAAACAGGTCCAGCGTCGTCTGTGGCTTGTCGCGAGTGAACTCACCAAACAGCGTGCGACCGGAGAGAACCAGTTTCCAGCCAGGGGCGTCGTGGTCGCTTCGTTTCACGCGGTCGCTGTGCCAGGCGAGCGTATCCATGAGCGCCTCGGCGTCCAGTCGTTTGCGATTCATGCGTCCGAACCAGCGGTTGTCCGGATCGCGGGAAACGTTCTCCAGTGTTGAGAGACTCGACTGCTGATACGCGCGCGAGATCATGATTTCGCGCATCAATGATTTGATCGACCAGCCGCTTTCCACGAGGCGAACTGCCAGATAGTCGAGCAGCTCCGGATGTGTCGGTGGCTGCCCAAGTCGTCCGAAGTTGCTGGGAGTGGCGACGATTCCTCTGCCGAATAGATGCTGCCAGATGCGGTTCGCCATGACGCGCGCGGTCAGTGGATGATTGGGCCGCGTCAGCCAGTTAGCGAGTTGCAGCCGACCGCTGCCCGTGATCTCGAACTCCTCATCGTTGATCACAAACACGCGCGGGATCGTTCTCGGCACGGTCTTGCCCAGCGAAAGATGGTTGCCGCGGATGAACACGGGCATGTCGCCGGGCTCTTTGTGTCGAGTTCCCGGAACGGGGCCTTCGAGCATCACCATCCGCAATGGGAATTGGCCGACTTTTTTATTGAATTCATCACGCTCAGCCACGAGCTTCGCATGCTGTTTCAGCTCGGCGGGATTCTCGTCCCAGCCTTTTTTTTTCTGATCGGCAACCAGGTCCACTTCCTTGCGGCGCAGCTCTTTGATGCGCCTTTCGATATTCGCTTTTTCGTTGTCGGTCTTCGGCTCGAGCGTCATTTGAGCCTGCAGGTCGCGTCGCACCTGCATCAGCTTAAGAGCGTTTTCGTGTTTCTTTTCGATCGCAGCGATCTCCGCTGCCAGCTTCGAGAGCTGCTGCTCGGTCGGTTCAATCTCCCGCTGTTCGGTCTTTGTGCGAACGGCCCGCATCTGCACGCGGACTCGTTCGCGGGCACTCTTGCCTTTGAACGTGAAGATGTGGCTGCTGTAGAAGATGCCCGCCAGCGCGTAATAGTCACTCTGCGTGATCGGATCGAACTTGTGATCGTGGCAGCGGGCACAGGACACGGTCAGGCCAAGAAACGTGCGACCAAGAACATCAAGCTGCTCGTCCACAAAGTCCGCGACGACCTTTTCTTTGTCGTTGCCCTCGACCAGATGAGCCAGTCCCCAGATTCCGGTCGCGGTGAGCCCGTCGGTGTTGATCAACTCCGGATCGTCCAGCGGCATCAGATCGCCCGCGACCTGCAGCCGCACGAACTGATCGTACGGCAGATCCTCGTTGAACGACTTCACCACCCAGTCACGGTACGGGCCGACCGAGAACGTTCCGTTGTTATTCGCGTTGCAGGTGGGGTCGTCCTGAGCGTAACGCACGTTATCGAGCCAGTGCCGGGCCCAGCGAATTCCGAAGTCGGGCGACTTCAGCATGCCGTCCACGACGCGTTTGAAAGCACCAGGATCGTCGTCCGCAAGGAACGCCGCGATCTCCTCGGGCGTCGGTGGAAGACCAAGCAGATCGTAGGCCGCGCGACGAATCAGCGTCCTCTTGTCAGCCGACTGAGCGGGACGCAGACCATTGCCATCCAAAGTCGCAAGCACGAGCCTGTCGATGTCGCCGCGTGGCCAGTCCTCGTCTGCAACCTCGGGTCGTTCCGGCAACTTCGGCGTCTGATACGCCCACGACCTTCGTGCCGCCTCAATATCAATTGTGGAGCCTGCGGAAGCGCTGCCATCACGCGGATCGGGTGCGCCGATCTGAACCCACTTCACAAAATCCGCGATCGTCTCGTCCGACAGCTTCCTTTTGGGCGGCATCTCAATCGACTCATGCCGGATCGCCCGAATCAAGAGACTGTCTGCCGGCTTGCCCGGCACAACCGCCGGCCCGCCGTCGCCGCCTTTGAGCAGTGCCTTACGTGTATCCAGCAGCAAGCCGCCCTTCAGGGTCTTCTTCGACGCAGCGTCTGCCGAGTGACATGAGTAACACCGATCGACCAGCACAGGCCGGATTCTCTGTTCAAAGAATTCCACGCCATCGTCTGCGCGAGCACACAGCGCGGTGCCCAGGAAAGCTGTCACCAGCCAGCACGCACCAGTCATCGTGAATCGCATGTGGAGTGCAACCGGAAAGCAGGTTGAGGAGTCAGTGCCATAGCTCAGTATACGATGGTGGGGTCATCAGACGAAGCTCTCGCTCTCTTCGAATCTTCCGCGAATGACTCATTCCCCTGACTGAGACTGTGTGAATGTTGTAGCTCCGGTCAGTCTTTGCGGCACCCGGTCGCGCAAACCGGGCGCACGAAGCAAATATCGAATGAATCACTTTGACTGCGCATTGGGCGACAATTCCAGCGAGCGTGCGAATCAGATTGTTCGCTGCTTCGGATGACCTCACTAGAGCGAAGTTTCGCCCCATCAAACAATTCAGCGGAGTATCAGGCCTCCGCGTGTCTGGAAGACACCTTGGCACGTCCTGTTACGTCCGGAGTAGAAGCTCAATATTGGTCAATCTCCGTCGATCCCTCGGCGAGGTTTAACGGGACCTGGCTTCATCGTCCCCGATTTGTGAGGACTCAGTCTGTCGGCATGTTGCTGTCGACTTACGCCGAAGACTCAGACGGAAACCAGCTAAGTTGGCGAACCACTCCCATTGGACGCGTTACGTCAGCTAGTGTTGATGTATCGACTGGTGAGCTGCTTTGTCCGAGATGCTCCTTCGGCGTTGCAGGTCTGCTCGGTCGCGGAGCCGCGCGGCACAGTAACTCCCCCTTCTGCGAGCTGTGTTCGGAGTCAGCAGTCGGCAATTCTTCGATCTTCTTGACGTGACGGCTGACACAAGGGATAGTTTATGTGTTAACCAATAACGCCAGTGTACCCATGGAGACCTGATATGAGGCGTTCTGTCAGCATTTGCGCGGCCGCATCGATTTGCCTGTCGCTTGCCACAGTCCGGGGCGTGGCTGCGGAGCCGAATGCGGTTCCGCAAACATCAGAACTGGAGATTCGCGTTGTTTTTGACAACACGTCCGCTCGACCAGACCTGCGACGCTCGCGGGGGTTTTCCGCAGTCGTCGACTTCCGTGGACGCCGGATTCTATTCGATGCCGGCAGCGATCCGATCCTGTTGCTTGAACATCTGGAGCTCATGCAGATCGCCCCCAAGTCGATCGAGCATGCGGTGATCTCGCACCAGCACGGCGATCACTTGCGCGGCGTGTATTGGGTGTTCGAGAAGAATCCAAATATGAGCGTCCATTTCCTCGACTGTTTTCCCGAAGAGCCTTTTCGCCGGGCGGCCGCAGTCAACATGAAACCGCATCGCGTCACAGAGCCGTTTGAAGTCGTCCCGGGCATCTATTCCGGGCATCGTTGACGGCCTCCCGCCTGAGCAGTCGCTGGCAATCGAAACGTCTCAGGGCCTGGTGATGCTCGTCGGTTGTTCGCACCCGGGCGTTGTCAAACTGGTCGAGACCGCGCAAATGCAGCGACAGAAGGATTCGATTCGTCTGTTGCTCGGAGGCTTTCACATGATGAGAAAACAACCCGAGCAGATTAAGGCGGCGATTAACCGTCTCCAGGACCTGAAAGTCGACACGGTGATGCCGGCACATTGTTCCGGTGACCCGGCGAAAGAAATGTTCCAGTCTCTGTATGGCAAGCAGTTTCACGCAGCGGGCGCGGGACGCCTGATCGTGCTCGACCAGGGTCGGCTTACTGTCAGTACACTTCCGGTGAAACCGGATCACGACTCCGAATGAGCAAAGAATCAAAAAATTGGGATCTGGCGGACGAATTCCCCGACACTCCGGCGCGACGAGCCGTCGTGTCGGTTGTGCGCGGGTTCGGTGCGATCGCTCGCCGGATGAGTCCGCACTACGCCCGGTTCGGTTTGACTCCGCCTCAGTTTCAAATGTTAACTGTCCTTAATCGCCTGAGTGGTGAGCAGGTGACTCAACGCCGCCTGGGTCGGGAGCTGTACGTCTCGTTCCCCAACGTCACGGTCATGCTGTCGAGGCTGGAGCAGGCCAACCTGATCGAACGGAAAATCAACGTCGTCGACCGCCGGGAACGGTTTGTCAGCATCACTCGTAAGGGTCGTTCGCTGCTGAGGAAAGTCTGGAAAGAACAGCCTGCTCAATTGGAGTGCGTGATGACTGGCCTCGACGACTCCGAGCGTCGGCAACTTGCCAGGCTGATGAACAAGATGCTCGCGAGTCATACCCGGCCGTCGAACGAAGAAGCATGAACAATCCATTCCCAGTCCAACGAACGGAATTCGAATCCCCGCATTCCGTTCAGTCAGGAGACAACACTATGTATTCGCCCAGACGCTCATGCCATCGGCGTATCTACAGGCTGCACTCGACTGTTGCATTGGGAGTGTTGACCGTCCTCATTGCTGCCGCATCTCATGCGGCAGCCGCCACGATTCGAGTTCCGCAGGACCACAATACGATTCAGGCCGGAATCGACGCCGCCAGCTCCGGCGATGTGGTTGTCGTTGACGCGGGAACCTACAAGGAACGCATTCACCTGAAGCCGGGAATCACGGTCCGGAGCACCGGCGACGACAGCAAAGGCAAGCTCGGCCTGCAGCGCGCTGAAGCAACCATCATTGACGGCAACGTTGCAGGCGCGAAAGCCCCGGGCGTGACGATGGACGAGGACGCGACGCTTGACGGATTCAGCGTAACGGGGATAGGCCAGTACGACGAAGAACGCTGGAAGAAACACCACGCCACGCAGGGGGAAGAGCAGGCGAAGGAACCGATCGGAGCGCCGGGCACAGCTGGAATCGCCGTTCTGGGAGTCACGCGTTGCACGGTGACCAACAACATCGTGCATCACATTGGCTACACGGGCATCGGAATCACAGGGGCGAAAGGCAAGCATGTCTCGCCGCACATCTTTCGCAACGTGACCTACCGGAATATGGGCGGCGGAATCGGGTCCATGCGGGGCTCGACGGCGATTATCGAAGAGAACATCTGCTTCGAGAACTTCTATGCCGGCA
>CAUZFZ010000257.1:0-9957 GCA_963579025.1 Planctomycetota bacterium
CCATTGGAGCCTCCCGGCTGAAACCACCGGGAGGATAGCGCGATGGTCGACAAACAGCCAGGGACAATCGCCCCGATTAAATCGACAGCCCCCAAGCCCGGTGGCGGGAACTGCAGAATAGTTCGACAGGCTACATGAGCCGGGGGATCGGCGTGCCCGATGTCGCGAAGCGAACCAGATCGGACGACAGCCCGGTGCGGAGTCGCAACTCGGGGATGTCCAGCAGCGTCTGCAGAATGGTGGCGATCAGATTGTCGGAATCGACCGCATCTGCAAGCGGTTCGCCGCCATCGCGCGTCGATTGGCCGATCACTTGTCCGTCTGTGATGCCTCCGCCGTACAACATGAGCGGGGCAAGACGTGCCCAGTGGTCACGGCCGCCATTTTTGTTGACTCGGGGCGTGCGACCCATCTCGCCCGTGCAGACCAGCAGGATGTCGTCCGAAAGCCCGCGGGCTTCGCAGTCTTCGATAAATGCGGCCACGGCGTGATCGAACGGCTGGCCCACTGCCTGCATGCCTCGTGTGACACCGACGTTGTTCGCGTCGCCGTGCATATCCCACACGAAACGAGTCGCCACGGTCACAAACCCGCAGCCAGCTTCACACAGTCGACGAGCGAGCAGCAACTGCCGACCCAGCGTCTGAGCGTTGGTCTGATACCAGCGGCGGCCGACACGTCCGTTGGTCTTGTCTTTGTCGGCGTCCTCGCGGATGTACTGGCTGGTGTCGTAACGCGCGAGCGTCTGCGGGTCCTCTTTCGACAGATCAAACGCCTCAGCGACGCCGCGCAGCACCATTTCGAAGGCCTGCTGCCGGTATCGATCGAGCCCCTCCATTGCGCCCGACAGATCAACTTCTCGCCGCAGGCGATCGAGCGACGCCAGCAGTTGGCTGCGGTCGTCGAATCGATCGGCCGGCAGTTCGAGTTTCATGTTCTGCTGCATCGTGGAGCCGCCGCCGGGTGCGAATGCGGCGTAGGCTGAACTGATTTCGCCCGTCTGATTGAACTTGCCGAACCGCTCGTCTGGTCCAAGTGCGTCTTCATCCACCGAATTGGGAAACAGCGTGACGTTGGTGGGCATCCCGGATGTTGGGTGATTGGCCCCGGCCAGCCGCGAGAACAACGTACCGATGTTGGCCTTCCGTGATGCTTCGCTGATCAGCGGTCGAATACTGTGTCCGGCGCTGCCGGTTGTGTAGGACCGGACAATCGCCATCCGGTCGGCCAGGCGGGACAGCCGAGACATGGTCGAACCAAACGAGACGCCCGGAATGCTGGTCTGCGTCGTTCCACCGACCGTGCGGATACCATCGGGGACGTCCATTTTTGGATCGAACGTCTCAAACTGAGTCGGGCCGCCGTGTTGCAGCAGGAACACAACGGACTTGCCGGTGGTAATCGGGCGGCTTCCCGTGCCTGCTGATGCCTTTGCCGCCAGTAGATGGCTCAGCGAAAGCCCGCCGAAGCCCAGGCTTCCGGCTGTCAGCAGGGCCCGGCGATCGAGCGTCTGACTGGAATCAAATAGTGAAAGCATCGTCGCCTCGTTACACGACCGGATTTGTCAGCACTCCAATATTCTCAATGCCTGCATCGACCCGATCGCCGTTGTGCAGGTACTTATTTTTGGCCGCTCCGACTCCGGCTGTCGTTCCTGTCGAAATGATGTCGCCGGGTTCCAGCGTTACGTAGCTTGAGATGAACTCGATGATGGCCGCAACGGGAAAGACCATCTCGGCCGTTGAACCGTCCTGTTCAACTTCGCCGTTGACCTTCAGAGTCAGGTGCAGGGCCTGCGGATCGGTGCATTCATCGGCGGGCAGCACACACGGTCCGCACGGGCAGAACGTGTCGTGCCACTTGCCGTGCAGCCAGTCGAAGAAGCCATCCTTGTCGCGTTCCTCACGATTCGAATTCGGTTTGAACTTCCGATCCGAAATGTCATTGATCACCGTATACCCGGCGACATGGCCAAGGGCGTCAGCCTCGGATACTCCCTTGCATCGCTTGCCGATAATGACGCCGAGTTCCAGTTCCCAGTCGATGTGATCCGGTGAGATCTCGGGAATGCGGATGGGGTCGCCAGGATGGGTCAGCGTTGTCCCTGGGGGCTTCATGAAGACGTACGGAAAGGTGCGCGCCCGTTCCGAAGCACGTCCGCCGCCTTCTTCAATGTGCTTTGCATAATTCCCGGCCAGCAGCATGAGTTTCCCGGGTGCTGGAATCGGAACGAGCAATCGGACACTGCCCGTCGGCAGTCCAAGAGCTGTCAGGTCCGCGGCGGGCAGTTCATTCAGTTTCGACTGAATGGCCAGCACAGAGTCCCGCCCCGTGCCACCGGGCAGCAGCGGCAGCAGCGAATCTGTCGCGTCGGTTTCAATTCCGCACGACTCCGTAGCACTGCTGAGTGGAATGACGATGTCATCAAGATAAAACCCAACCTGTGTCTGTCCGTCGTGCTCAAAGCGGCAAAGTCGCATCGTGTCTCCTCGTGTGGTGTGGTCCGGCCTGCTGCGTGTCTATTCGCCCGCAGCCGCGGCTTCGGTCTCAACGGTTTCGGATTCCGCTGGCGGCGGCTCGTACAGCGGCGCGTGGCGGAAGGGCGTCTCCAGAACGAGCACACTCAGCGCGGTCAGATACAACCGCCCGCCAATGTGCGAGTGCTCGGCATCGGAACCTGGAAACTCCGATGGCGCCCAGCTTCCCATGATGTCGGTTGGCGCTTTGCGGCTGCCACGGGATTTCTGGTTCGCGCAGACCTCGCGGGCGGTGTGCGCGTACCAGTCTCGCCAGCGTTCGCCACCCAGGTTATGCAGTACTTGAGCGATGTAGTACCACTCGTAGACGTTTCGCCGGCTCGTCTTCCATTCGGGCTTGAAGCGGTCCTGCAGCAGCCAGTCGACGCCTTCCGCCATCAGTGGGTCGTCACGCTCCCAGCCCAGCCATTGCCGCGCAACGAGCCCGGAAGCCGTCATCGCGGGCGTCACCTTTGAGACGACATCTCGAGGTTCGTAGCGGTAGCGGGCACCGTCATCCACAGCGCAGGCATCGATGAAGATCGACGTCAGGCCGAAGGATGTTTCCGGAACTTCGATGCCCGCCATCCGAGCCGAATGCAATGCCATCAGTCCCCATCCGGTGACAGACAGATCACCCATCGTATCGGGTCCCTGCGGGTTGTATTTCCAGCCGCCCTGTACGGGTTGCTGTGTCTCCAGCAGGAACTGGACAGCCTTCTCTGCCGTTTCCAGAAGATCGCGGTCCTGAGTCATCGCGTAGGCTTCGCAGATCGCGATGGTCGCCATCGAGTGGGCGTAGAAAGCCGACTGCCGACCAAACTGATCCCAGTCGTGCAGGTCGCCATTGGGTTTCTGGACACCCTTCAGCCAGCGCAGACCTTTGTCGATCACGCCCGAATAGGTGCCGGCGTCCGTGTGGGTGTGTCCATTACCGAGGAAACACAACAGAGCCAGCGCGGTCGCGCCCGTGTCTGTGCGCGATGGTTTGTAACCGGCATCGGGATAGCCTTCGTGAAGTTGCCAGTTGCCAGCCGATCGTTGTTGACGTTTGAACCAGCCCAGCGCACGTTCGATCGATTGTCGGACCGCGTCCTTTTCTCCCAGACTTTCGAGCGTACTCGCTCGGGCATCTTCCGAGCGGTTGGCCAGCGACTTCGACACATTCACCGGCTTGACGCCGGGCTTCTTGCGACCGCCCGATGGTTCTGGTTTGACCTCTCCCGTCACCGGCTTAGGGGCGTTGCGATTCAGATTGAAGCTCTGCAGCCGCACTGGACCGGCGGCTGTCGCGTTGGCGACTGCGCGGTCGCGCGCCGCCCCGCTGATCCATCCGAACTCCAGCATCGTAGAATCGTTGTGCTCCATCCGGATGACGAAAATCGCCATGATGATCAGGGCGACGGCGTGCAGCCCGCTGCTGACCAGCAGGCCGGGAAGTCCCGTCCGCGCCTCGCCTTTCAAGCGGTCAACAATGGACTTGTCGCGGTTCGCATCGTCCGGATGCACCTGAATCAAAGGCGGCGGCCCGGTGCGTCGTTTCCGCACGCCCTTGCGACGCCTGGCAGGTGCGGGACTGTCTCCGTCCTCGCGCGTACGTCGAGCTTTCTTTCGCCGAGGCTGAGGAGATGGAGAACCGGCGGAGTCAGACATGCAGTCACGCAGGCATCGGGTAACAGGCCGGGGAGATGACGTCTCGACATCGTTTCCGGTGAGCGGCCTGGAGCCCCGTGAAGCGATGAACGTGAGAGTTAAGCCAGTCTAGCCTGACCGTTGGTCTCGTGAAAGCTGTCTGGTCAAGCGACCTCGGCGGAGTGACCCGCGCGGACTTCGGCTGATGGTGTTATCCTGGCCGCGTCCGGGCACGACTCAGCCCGGGCAATGATCAGCAAATGAACGCAACCTGCCAGGAGCGTCGGCAATGTTCGTACGACTGTCTGTGATGATGTTCCTGCAGTACTTCGTGCAGGGAGCCTATCTGCCGGTTGTGTCGGTCTATGTTCGTGAAGCACTTGGGTTCTCGAACACTCAGATCGGCAACTTCGGTGCCGCTCTAGCGGTCGGGCCGATGCTGGCACCGTTCCTTGTTGGTCAGTTCGTTGACCGGTACTTCGCGACAGAACGAGTCATGGCCTTCTGCCATGTGGCCGCCGGAGTCCTGATGCTCTGCCTGTGGACCCAAACGGAACCGTGGATCATCATCGGCATCGGCATGGTGTATTCGCTGCTGTACGTGCCCACGATGATGCTGTCGAACCTGATTGCCTTCCGGCATTTGACCAACAGCGACGCTCAGTTTCCGCGTGTCCGGCTGTTCGGCACGATCGGGTTCATTCTGCCGGCCTACCTCGTCGAGTTCTGGTGGCTGCAGGGTCTGGAAGGAGCGGAACTGCAGAGTGCCCGAGGTATCGTGTTTGTCCTGTCTGGTGGAGTCGGCATTCTGCTGGGCCTCTATTGCCTGTCACTGCCCAGCACACCGCCACAACCGAGCAAGGAACGCAGCTATGCCCCGGCAACAGTGCTGAGAATGTTCCGGCAGCGTGACTTCGCTGTGCTGGTTGTCGCGAGTTTCTTTATTGCGATTGCGCACCAGTTCTTTTTCGTATGGAACAGCCCGTTTCTGCGAGACATTCTGGATAGTGGCGGCGTCGAGGGTGCCTATGAGCAGAGCATCAGTTCGGTCGGGCAGATCTGCGAAATCGGAGTGATGGCAGGCCTGGGGCTGCTGATCAGCCGCTTTGGATTCAAGTGGACGATGACGATCGGAGCTTTCGCTTACACGCTGCGGTGTGTGCTGCTGGGGCTGGTGTTCGCGGTCGATCTACCGTTCGCCGGCAAGATTGCCATAGCCACGGCCGGGCAGGCGTTGCACGGCTTCTGCTTCGGCTGCTTCATGGCGGTGGCCTACATGTACGTCGACCGGATCGCGCCGACCGACGTCAAAGGCAGCATGCAGACGATGTACGGCACACTCATTCTGGCGCTGGGGTTCTTCGTCGGAGGAATCGTTGGAGGCGAGGTCGGAAATGTCTTCAGCGACAGCGAAGGCAACGTCGAGAATTGGGCCGGTCTCTGGTGGAGTTGTGCCGCTCTGGCCGGTGTCTGCACAGTGGCGTTCGCAGTGCTGTTTCCAGACCGTCCACCGGTCGACGCGGCGGAGGTCGGCGTTGACGGTTAATCTTCAGCCGTGAGCAAGACGGTGGCACTGTCCCCGAGCCGCCGTCAGTACGTCGCGTACGAACGGATCCAGTGACGGAGTTTGGAGCCACAGCGGTGGCAGTTGCCGGGGTTCCTCTGACACCAGGATCCCGAGTCCCGCCGCCGGTGGGCCAGTTGCTTCCGTGACGTGCTTGAATTGGACGGCGGGGAATTGCGACCGGAATTCAGAGGCCAGCGAAAGCGGATCGACATCCCCGCAGACGGTTACGCGAAATTCGTCTACGTGCAGTCGATCTCGCAATTTTTCGGCCGTGATTCCGATCGTGGGGTGAACCCACTCCGGACAGATCTCTGCCACGGGGTCGAGAACAAATCGCCGATACCAGCAGTGGGGATGTGGCACAGTCAGCCGTTCATCCGTCAGGACCTGATCTCCGTAGAACATCACGTCCAGGTCGAGCGTCCGCGGACCCCAGCGGGTTTCCCGCGTACGCGCGTTGTCAGTTTCGATCTGTTGCAGCAGATCAAGCAGATCGACGGGGGCCAGACTCGTATCAAGCAGGCAGGCGGCGTTCAGAAATCGGTCGCCGGCGTCAATCCCCATAGGATCGGTCTGGTACACGTTCGAACTCCGCAGCACCTTTAACTGCGGATTCAGCCGGAATGCGGTCAGGGCGTTGCTGATCGCCGCCTCCGTCGATTCCTGATTCCCGCCGATCGCGATGACGGTCCGAGGCATTCGAGTCCTCCGAATTAACTGGAATCAACATTTGCCCAGGAAACGTCGAACGCGTACGTGTTTGTACTCGTACAGAGGAAAACCAGGACGAATTGATGTTGGAGCACATCTTAAGGTGAACGTACACAGGGCTGCGGGCGGTTTGTCGCTCTTGCGAAACTGATGAATCCCAGTAGTTCCCAGTCTGGAGTTTCGGGTGGCTGGGGTCGAGCTCTGTACGGACCGGACAAAACACCTGACAGTTAGCCTGAACCAGGCCCGTGACCGTTACCCATGTGTCCGAACGACTGTTACCCATGTGTCCGGTCCATACACGCTCGACCCCAGCCACCCCAATATTCAACGTTGACAAAGCACTACAAACCCAACAGCTCATCGAGATCCGCGAACACTGCGAACTGGTCGTCCGCTTCGGCTGAGCGCGGCAGACGACGTTCGCCTGGGCTGAGGCGGTCACTCATGAACCCCGCATCGTCGTGGTTCCACCCTGCGTGGTGGCCGAGTTCGTGAGCGATCACTGTCAACACATCGAACCGCTCGCGTGCCGCGGCAGTTGACGCGACGGCCGACTGTTCAAAGATGGTGAATTCAGCATCGTTGTCGGGCGTGTCATCGATGAACCAGCCGGATCCGTTGGCGTCGATGTCGACGATGATGGCATCGTCCGTGGCCAGTCCCAGATATCCGTCCGGCAGGTCCTGTACGTGAATGTCGATGGACCGCAGTTCGTCGAGATCGGACTGAGCGACACCGGCTGCTTCGAAGCGATCGACGGCCGCGTCCTGCAGTTCGCTTAAAGTTTGCGGAGACAACGGCTGCAGGTCGGACGACCGCGACGTGGCAATTGCTGGCGTACCGTTTCCGGCCAGCAGAGCCTGCGGCTGCGGTGTCCACGCGTTGGGGAAATTCGTTGCGTACGCCTGGCGAGCCGTCAGGCCGGCGGATCGACCCAGGTTCTGCGCGAACAGCGCGACATCGCCGAAGCCGACTGTTCCGCTGCGATCGAAATCGCTGAGGTACGCCGTGTCGTCGGTCGTGATACTGCGGCCGAACGCTGCCGCCAGGAAACTCAGGTCTCCGAATCCGATCGAGCCACTGTCGTCCAGGTCGTACATGACCGGCCAGATGCGACTTGTTGTGGCGAGCAGGTTCGCGTCGGCCTCGATACCGCCAGTTGTTTCGATGACCACATCCGTCGCTTCGAACCGCACGTTGTTACGCGGCAGGATGTAGCTGCCGGTGATGTTGTTGGCCAGGTCCCCGTTCGCTCGCGGCACGAATGCCACGCGTGACAACAGGACAAAGTTGTCGCGTCCGGCGTCCGTAAGGCTGGCATCGGCGTTCAGGCTGACGACGCCACTTGTCCCGTCGATGGATGACAGCGGAGCGTTGGCGAATGCCGGCCCGAAGTCGATCGTTGTGGCCGTGAACAGATCCGCGTCGAAACTCAGAGCGACTTCGAATCCTTCGACCGATGTCACCGCGTCAGCCGGTGTGCTGCCACACACCTCGACGAAGAATTCGTCCCATTCGTCGAGGTATGCGGCGTTCTGGGGAAGCGCGCTGACTTCCCCGGCGGCGTTGATGGTTGTCGCTGTCAGCACGGTCCGCAGATCGATGCTGACTGGATTTCCCACAACCGAGTCGCTGACTGTGGGATTGACGACGGTATCCCGGCCGCCCTCGCCACGCAGATCGTTGACGCCGCTTCCGCCTCGCAGGCGATCGTTGCCGTCTCCGCCGATGATGATGTCATTGCCGGCGCCGCCGTCCAGCAGATCGTTGCCCCCTTCGCCGTGCAGTTCGTCGTCGCCGTCCTCGCCGAAGAGCTGATCGTTTTCGTCGCCGCCGAAGAGTGAGTCGTTGCCTGAACCTCCGCGAAACACGTCGTCGCCGGCTTCACTTTCCAGATGGTCGTTGCCCGGTCCGCCAAACAGCGAGTCATCACCCGGTCCGCCCAGGACCACGTCGTTGTCCGTCTGGCCGTCGACGCGATCGTCTCCATCGCCACCCACCAGCGAATCGAGTCCCGTGCCGCCCAGCAGTGTGTCTCCATCACCTTGACCCAGAATGGTGTCGTTTCCACCAAACCCTTCCAACTGGTCCTCACCCGGTCCGCCTTCCAGTAGATCATTGCCGCTGCCCGACAGCACCGTGTCCTGGCCGGCACCCGCCAGCACCGTGACGTTGCCACTAAACGTCACGGCCACAATCAGGTTGTCGTCGGCATTCCCGTTCAGTTCCGCCTGTTCGATCGACGACAGCGTGTCGTTCGACAGTCCGTCCAATTGAGAATTCGTGAGTAGAAATGTCTCACCGGTTTGCTGCGTGGCGACCAGCGTGTCGGTCCCGGCCTGGCCATTCAGTTGATCGTTCCCGTTGCCGCCGGTTAACGCGTCGTTGTCCTCGCCCCCGTTCAAAGTGACACCAGCACTCACTGCCGAGGCATCCAGCGTGTCGGACCCCGCGTCGCCATTAACAATCAACTGTGTTGCGAACGACGCCTCCAGAGACGTGATTCTCAACTGGTCGTCGCCGGCTCCCAGATTGATCGTCACCGCATCGGCGGGCACCAGAAAATCGAGCTGCTCGCTGTTGTCGCCATCCAGACGCAGCAGACCATCGGATCCCGTGCCCGTGTCACTGAGCACGACGACATCGGCCGTGTTGCCGAAGGTCATGGTGCGGACGTCGGTGGCCAGTTCGTCGACGATGGGTTCCAGACCGGCGTAGGTCAGCGTGCGACTGTCCACAATCACCTGCCCGCTGCTGGCCGACTCGAACACATGCCCGACCTGCAGGACCGTGCCGTTCCCCAGCCGCAGACTGTCGCTGCCGGATCCGTCTCCGCCCGAGTAACTCAGACCACCAACCGGGATCGGGTTGCCACCACCGAAATCGACGTTCAGTTCGTCATCGGCGTCATCACGAGCCGCGACCGTGATTTCGCTCACCTGACTGAACGGACGCCGGGCCACGTCGTTCGTTGTGCCTGTCTCGATCAGCCGCAGATCAGCTCCCTCCAGCAGTATCGTGATTCCGGTATCGGGCCAGACGTCGGCGGTGAGCGTTAATGGGGACGGACGGGGTGGTTCGATGTTCGTCACAACCACCACAACGTCGCCCGACACAAAATCCGTGGCGGCAGCCGAAACGGTGACAATCCGGTCGGGGTCGTGTACGAAGTCGCTCACACCCGTAATCGTGAACGTGGCGGTCCGCGCATCGGCCGGGATTGTCACGGTGTCGGGTACGGAGGCCTCGCTGGTATTACCGCTTGTCAGACTGACAGACAGCGCAGTCGACACGTCCAGTGAGTTCCGACGGACCGTCGCAGTAATCGCTGTCCCTTCGGCGACGCTGCTGGCTTCCAGACTGAGTTGCAGTGTCAGAACGTCGCTGTCAGTCACGTCGAACGTACCGCTTCCACCGGCAAAGGCTGATGCCAGGGCCAGCGCGCACTCTGGATAACCTGGGGCAGATAGGGGCTTGCGCATTCTATAGGCTGTTGTTACATGTTCTCCATGAGGAAGGAACTACGTT
>CAUZFZ010000258.1:0-9936 GCA_963579025.1 Planctomycetota bacterium
CCTGCAGACCTTTAATACAACTCAGCTTCGATCCCGGTGAAAGGATTCGATCCACAATCATGGCCATCACGAGCTGCCGCTCGCGACACGGCCGTGACACGAGCAGACTGTCGAGACCGACGTTCTGCGCCGTTCCCAGCACGGCAGCCACATTGCCATGCGGCAGACTGCGCACAATCCGGAACGAATCGGTATCGGCGATCAGGGGCTTTCCCCGGCGAGCCGCCGCTTGATGTACTCGATGGCATCGTCGGGCAGGTCGGAGAGATTGCCGACGGTCTCATGCTGGACCTTGCCGTCTTCGCGGTAGGTTCTGCGCAGGAGCACGGACTTGTAGGTCTTGCCCTTGTAGGTCTTCGTCACAGTCTCGACATGAACTTTTCGTGGCTTCTTTTCGCTCATTCGCGTCTTGTAGCGAAAACGACCTCCGGCGCCTGGCCCTGAAATGACAATTATTGTGATTAGTTTCTGGCTACAATTCGCAGAAGAATAAGCTGTCCTGAGGCGCCGAGTACCGTGTTATCAAGGCCGAACCTCCCAAAAGGCCGTTTCAAGTCCGGTATAGACGAAGTTAGAGTCTTTCATTGAGTCATGCGCGCCGTTTGCGCGCATGTTTTGAGATGTCAGGCGGCTTGAATGTACTTGTCGTAGTGATATTTGAGGATCGTCGTCATCGTTCTGTTTCCATCTTTGGTGACACGCCAGCGGCGGGTGCGGGGAATACGGGCAATCAGCTTGTGGGCGTGCAGCAGCGACAGCAGACGACCCACTTTCTGACTCTGGCGTCGACGCTCGACGGGGTCGTCGGTCGCGTCAAACAGGCGTTCTCGAAGGTCGCCGTTGCGGAATCCCTGAATCGAATGTTCGCCTCGCATCACTGCTGCGAGCAGTTTCACATCGTCCTGGCGTGCCGGGTTCAGACCACGATGGCTGCGGCGGTTTGTGCGGACGGATCGGGCCAGTCGACGCAGCCGCTGCTGCGAATCGCCGGGATCACCGGCCGCCGTCAGGGCGTCCAGGTAACGACGGTTGGCTGCCAGAGTCACCTCGCGGTAACGCGGCATGTTCGCCACGCCTTTGGCCATCGGGAACCAGTCCAGAACCACTTCCCCTTTGCGTTTCCCGTGACGACGGATTTTGAACTCACGCGGATTGTTGATCACTGTTTCCACTCGCAGTACGCACCCGAACTTGTCGTACATTTTTATCCAGTTCTCTTTCATCCGGTGTTTCACCCGTGCTCCGGGGTAACGCTTCTTCTTCATGTCCGTGAGCACTTCGCCCTGAAACCGCCCGTGCATCTTTCGACCGAGGAAGGTCAACACATCCTCGGCCCCGAAGCACAACGTGGCGTGCTTCAGGAGTTCTTCATACGGAGCTTTCAGTGCATCAGCATCATGGAACATAACATCCGTGGCGTACTCGGCCTGGTCCATGACCCAGTAATACTCAAGTCCTTCCAGCACCATCCTTCAGCAGCGGATTGACTCGCCGGGCCAGTGCGGAGAGCACCCGCGGCCAGTTCTTCTTCTCAAAACGGTCGGCAAACTTCTGAGCTCGCGGACAGTCGCTGATCCACAGGAACGCGTTGTCCTGCTTGCGATAGTCGATACCGTGCTGATCCATCTTCCGGGCGAGCCACTCGTGTCCGTTCAGGCACACCTGAATCACCAGCGGAAACCACGACTGGATGCGGACATGCATCAGTCCGAATTCCCGGTCGATGCCCGTTTTCAATATCGAATCCGGGAAGTAGAAACACAGGCACTTGCGTGTGGCATTGACCAGCCGGGGCCGCCCTTCGCCCGGAACCATGTTGAAACTCTGGCAAGGTTCAAGCACACGCAGCACGCAAACGAGCCCCTGTGTGATGCCGTCGCCTTCCGCAATTCTCCGCGCGAAGTCGTCCTTGCGCAGGCGACCGTTCACATAATGAAACGGCCGGTTCGCTCTGGCGGCGACAGATTCGGCGTGTGCCATGATCCGCTCGGAGTGCTTCATGACGAACTGCTTGAAGTCCTTGATCAGCAGCCCCTGCCGCATCAGCAGTCGTTCCATTGCTCCACCCCATCCAAGGGGCAGATAGCCCTTGAACAGAATCCGATCAAAACAGGAGATGACTCCGGAGATGCGATCGCTAAACTGGGACACGAACTTTTCCACGGCGTTCTCCATTCGATGGCGGTGTGACAACACCATCGTGACGGCAGAACGCCGTTTTCGTTAGTGACCTCTTTGGTTGCGGCCGTTCAGGCCGCGCTAGGGCTTCTCCCCAGAAAGCGGTCGCCTGCTACCTGCGAGTGTCGACGGTCGGCCAGAACGAGGCTGGACAACGAGCAGAAATCGAACGGTGGCTAGCCGGAAACGGTGTCGATCCCTCGGCCGTGCTGTGGTTCGTTGATAAGAAGAGTGGCGACAACCTGAAGCGTCCATCGTTCAAGAAACAGCAACAGAGGATATTTACTGGTACTGTTGGAACCGTCGTCGCCTACAAGCTAGATCGGCTGAGTCGGAAGTTACGAGAAGGTCTCGATGTCCTCTGCGATTGGTGCGAGCGTGACCTCAGGGTCGTCAGCGTCACGCAGCAGATCGACTTCAACGGCACACTCGGCAAGATGCTGGCAGCTGTGTTACTCGGCGTCGCTGAGATGGAACAGGAAGCACGTCGGGAGAGGCAGGCTGCGGGAATTGCCGTCGCGAAGAAGAAGGGCGTGTATCGAGGGAGGAAGAAAGGCACGACGAAGGCTAAACCGATCCGAGCGTTGGAACTTCGAGAGAAGGGCCTGACTGCTGAGGAAATCGCGTCGTCGCTCGGCGTCTCACGGAACACGGTGTTTGTCTACCTGCGAAGGGCGAAACCGTACGATTAGCCCGGCCAATGAGGGTGGCAAGCAGAATGTGGCAGGGCTGGAGCATGAATTGCATGGAAAACTCGGTCATGGGCAGGAAAGCCGACCAGATTCCGAGGCGCAGTGCGTGAAGTCAAGCAGCCGAAAAGTCGAAATCCACCCCGCCGCAACTGCAGTGCTGAGTATGACTTCGGGTTCGGCTGAGTTGTTTGACTCTACGGCACGGTCAGTATGAGAACACTTGTCACAATACCGGTCTACCAATCCATCCGTATTCCAACGGCCTGCTAACGCGGTGACTACGATTGATTCCGCGTGGGCAACAGGACCGTTGACGCCGATGTTCCGTCGATGTATCGTTGCTTTCCAAAGGAGAGAACGTTGACATCGTGAAAAACCGTGTCTTGTCAACGCCGCGATTTGTCCGCGAGTGCCTTGTTTGCAGCTTTCAGACCAAGTGTACCTCTTTCTCTTTGTTTGCTCTGGGTGAAGGAGCGAATGGTCATGCGGATGATTAGCGGGACCATTCTCTTGTTGGCTGCGGAACAGGCCTTTGCACATGCCCACATGATTGGCTTTCCCCACGCAACATACGCCCGCAATGTTCTGTTTCCTGCGAGCTATGTCTTGCTGGGGCTGGGCGTCGCATTTCTCGCGTGGGGAGTGTTCACCGAGCGGCAATCCTCATCTTCGAATAGCTGATGTCTGATAGATCGCACAACCACGATGGCAACACCGCCGATGTGCTTGTCGGAGCGGCGATCCTGCTGGGCGTGGCGTTTGTAGTCTTTCCGGTCCTGTCGCAATCTCGGCACGACCGCCTCGTCCATGCCGCCGCAATTGCTTGGAGCGATCAGCGTTTCGATGGCGCACTCAGGTTCGCCAAAGACGCATTGCGCGAGCGCCCCAACTCGCCCGAAGCACTCGTGATTGCCGGCGAATCCGCCGTACGAGTGGACAAGCCAGACGCCGCATTGGAATTCTTCGAAAAAGTCCCAGCGGACGGCAGCGCGATTGGCCTGCAAGCGGCGTTTGGAAGGGCAAAACGCCTGTACCGCCTCGGCCGGTTCACAGAAGCTGAGGCCGGGTTGAGAGCAACGCTGAAAGTGGCCCCGGCGTATTTTCGTGCGAATCAACTGCTGGCCCAGTTGCTTCAGGTTCAGGGAAGAAGTTGGGAATCGATTCCCTATCTCACTCGAGTGATCCGTTCCGGGCAGTTTGCCGCCGACGAATTGATTCTCGTGGGGTCGAGCGACACGAGATTTGTCAAGGACGATCAGTCGTTGCAAATGTCGTCCCGTGCGCGGCCCGATGACTTGCGCCCGCAGTTGGCTGGCGCAAGGAAGGCGTTGTTGGACAAACAATTCGCCGATGTGCTGAAACAGTTGCGGAGAATTCAAGCGGCTCATCCGATGTTCTTGCCGGCCACCTTGCTTGAGGGACAGGCTTTGGTGAAAGAAGGATCGTGGACGGAATTAATCGGTTGGAACTCGCAGCTTCCGCACACGGCTGACGAGTTCCCGACCGTTTGGTACTGCCGTGGTATGTGGGCGCGCGAAATGGGGCAAAACAGGGCTGCCGTTCGCTGTTTCCTGGAGGTCGCCCACAGGAACCCCAACCATTTGCAATCGAACTATCAGTTGTCCCAATTGTTCGTGGCGTTGAAACGCACGAAGGATGCGGAACTGTTTGCGAAGCGCAGCAGCGAACTCTCAAAGGCAGAATATTTGATCAATGACCTGCAGGCCGGCCCCGACGACCACTTGTTGCGGCAACTCGTCCCAATTCTGGAGTCCCTCGGCAGAAGATGGGAGGCAGCGGCCTGGTGCAATATGGCGTTGCGGGCAAACATTGGGTCGGACTGGGCAACCGAAACCCTTCTGAAGTTGAATTGGGATATCCAACGCGACGACCTTCTTGTGCCGATTTCGGCCAACCCGTCGTTCGCATACGATTTGTCGAAACTCCCTCTGCCCGATTGGAACGCACGCGGGTGGCGTCAGAGGAGTCAACAGTCGTCCGGTGGCCCTCTAAGCAGTGTTCGCTTCCGCGACGAGGCGGCCATCGCCGGCTTGAATTACCAGTACTACAACTCGATGGACCCGGTAATTGGGCTGAACCGCATTTTTGAGACGACCGGGGGCGGTGTCGCGGTCCTCGATTTCGACCGCGACGGACTGCCCGACCTCTACTTCGCCAATGGGTGTCCCCTGCCCGAAGACTCGGCCGGTCTGGACAAACCCCAACCGGGTTATCACGACCGGTTGTTCCGCAATCGAGGTGATGGCCGCTTCGATGACGTCACGTTTTCGGCAAGGCTGGGAGACGACCGATTCTCACAGGGAGTGGCCGTTGGCGACCACAACAACGACGGCTACCCCGACCTATTCATCGCGAACCTGGGCGGCAACCGGTTTTATGAAAACAACGGGGACGGGACATTCAACGAAATCACCGCAGAGACTGGCACCGGCGGCAACGAATGGTCGATGAGCGGCCTGCTGACCGACTTGAACGGCGACAGCTTGCCGGACCTGTACGTCGTGAACTATCTCCAGAAAGACCCGGTCTTTCAAAGAGACTGCAAACGAGATGGTAAACCGCTCACGTGCGCCCCCACACTATTCCCGGCCGAACAGGACCGTCTCTATTTGAACCTTGGGGACGGAACTTACCGTGATGCAACCGAGGAGGCCGGCATCGTCGTCCCCGACGGGAAAGGACTGGGAATCGTCGCGGCCGACTTCGACGGCAGCGGCAAATTGAACTTGTTCATTGGAAACGACACGGCGCCGAATTTCTACTTCGTCAACCAGACGCCAACGCCCCAGGGCACGCCTCGATTCGCGGAAGCCGGCTTGACATCGGGGCTGGCCGTCAACGACGGGGGCGAAACGCAGGCCTGCATGGGAATCGCCGCTGATGACGTCGACGGCGACGGTCGTGTCGATCTGTTTGTCACGAATTTCTTCGCCGATTACAACACGCTCTACCTCAACCGGGGCGGAGGAATCTTTGCCGATCGCTCACGGTCTCTTAATCTCACGAACAGCAGTTATTCGATGTTGGGCTTCGGCACGCAATCTGTCGACGGAGAATTGGACGGTTGGCCCGACATCGTGCTCACTAACGGGCATGTCGATCAGACGTCGGCCACAAGTGAGCCGGATGCCATGCCGCCACAGTATTACCAGAATCTTCGTGGCCGCTCCTTTCGGGAGGTCTCCGCGGAATCGCTGGGACCGTATTTTCAGAAGAAGTCAATCGGCCGCTCGATGGCGAGGTTGGACTGGAACGGCGACGGCTCGGACGACGTCTGCATTGTCACTCTGGATGCTCCCGCAGCGCTTCTAACCAATACGACTGACGATGCAGGACATTTCGTGACGTTTGTCCTAAGCGGGCGAGATTGTCACCGGGACGCCATCGGCACGGTGATTACGCTCACGACGCAAGGCGGTCGAAAGATCGTCCGCCAATTGACTGCGGGCGACGGCTATCAAAGCAGCAACGAACGTCGTTTGACGTTTGGCCTAGGGAAGGAAACGGAAATCGCCTACGTGACCGTTCGCTGGATTTCCGGACGGACACAAGAATTCACTTCCCTGCTGGCCAACGCCCACTACCAATTGACCGAATCATCGCGCCCAGTCCGGTTGCTGCGTTGACAGCAACGGTACGGTCGAATCCCTGCCGATTTGCCGAGGGGATCAGTAAGACTTGATTGTTTTTCCCTCAAAGCCGGCGGGCTACGCCCCGTCTGAATCCACCGGACGCAGTCGGCGGGATTATATGTACATGAAAGAACTACTGTACGTTTAATTAGATGTCAATCGCTCGCGCAGTTGACAACGTTCGCGATTCTTGGCATAGAACACCGGTCATTTTTTTTGTCACACTCAATGCACGGTCACATACCTATTTCGAACCGAGCTTGAGGCAAACGAAGGAGGCGCTCGAATGTCATCGTTTCAAGCATCGCGTAGACGTCGGTCACGTGGCTTCACGCTGATCGAATTGTTGGTCGTCATCGCAATCATCGCCATCCTGATTGCACTGTTGTTGCCGGCCGTCCAGCAGGCGCGCGAGGCCGCCCGCCGCTCAACCTGCAAAAACAATCTGAAGCAGGTCGGCCTCGCACTGCACAACTACCATGACGTGTCCGGCTCGTTTCCCCCGGGAGCTATCGGCGGAGGCGCCAGCGGTTGGGGAGTCTCGTGGTGGGTACGGATTCTACCTCAAATCGACCAGGCCCCCGTTTTCCAGAAGATGACGTTTAACGGAGCCCATCCAGGTTGGAATCACAATGGCGTTGCTGCGGGGAGGGCCAATGGCAACGTCGTTAACGGCGTGGTTTTCTCAGTGATGATCTGCCCATCAAGTCCGCTGGATCCTCTTGTCGCGGCTGGTACGGGTTACAAGACCGTCGGACCGCATTACCAGGGAATTTCCGGGGCAACCAACGGTAATGGGTACACCAACCACGCCAACCAGCAGAAGAGATGCTGTTCGTGTTGTGGCGGAAACCAAAGCAATGGATTAATTTCATCTGGCGGGCTTCTTGTGCCGAACCACGCGACCCGGTTCAGGGACGTTCTTGATGGCACCAGCAATACGCTGATTGTTGGAGAGGGATCCAACTTCGTCCCAAGAGGTGGTACGGGACTCAACAGCATCCAGGGAGTTCACGGATTTATGATGGGAATCGGTAACGGAAATCGAGTGGAAGCGACAAACAATTCTGAGAGGCCGTTCAACGTCACGACCATCCGGTATCCGCCAAACGGCGTTGATATGAATCTTCAGGGAGTTGGAAGTAACTACGGCATCAACCATGGCCTCTACTCCGCACATTCATCTGGTGCTCATGCGCTGGTCGCTGATGGCAGCGTCAGGTTTATCAGTGACAGCATGGATATGTTTACGCTCCGGACTCTGTGCGACAAAAACGACGGCGAAGTCGTGGGCGAATTCTGACATTTGCGATGCGGCCGACTAGAGTAGTGATTCGCCGCCGCAATCTGCGGCGGCGTTTTTGCTTGGTGAGCCTTTCTTTTAATTCGGGAATCAAGCGATGATGAACACAATCCGACATATCCGCGTTGTATTGTTGATCGGAGTGCTGCTGAGTCTTTTTATCGGGTGTGGCGAAAACAATGCGGTAGACGGCACGGTTTCCGGCAAGATCACTTACAAGGGGACACCGACGCCCGAAGGCTGTCTAGTGTTCTTCGTGCCCGAAATGGGAGCATTGCCGGCCACGGGCGTGGTCGGAGCCGGTGGCAGTTTCACCCTCCAGATCAAGGGGGGACCGGATATCCCCGCCGGCAAATACAAGATCGCCATCGGCACTCCGGTTGTTGAGGAGACCGCCGAAGAGGCCATGCTCAGGGTGCAAGACAACGTAAAGCAGAAGGAATACCCGGAAATACCAGAAAAATATCGCGACTCAGAAACCAGCGGCGAGACCTTTGAGGTCAAGGAAGGCGCAAACACCTACGAACTCGACATGCAGGATTGACCGTTCGCGTCGAGTGTGACATGGATTCGCTAACGTCCGGCCAAAGAGGGCTGCCACCGCCCATGACGAAGCGGCTGTTCCACTTGTCAGGCAGCAGCAACTCAAAGCCAATCGTCCCGCCGATCATTCCGTTGACTTGAACGTGAGGAACTCTGATTCCGATCCGCCTCACACCGTAGTGCGCGGCGGACGTGATGTGCACGTCGGGTAGACGCAGTTGTTTGATGTCGCCGGGTTTCAGGCGAGGCGCGACCCGAGCCGTTCGCTGATTCGGCTGTCGCGTATCAGAAGATTTCTCGCTTGCGACCAGAACGGCACCGCAACAGAGCGGCTGTTCCTGTTGCGGACGGTGGGCGACTGCCGGCTGCTGAGCGAGTCCGACACTCGCATGCAAGAGGATCGTGAGCCAAGCCGCCAAAAGTCGAGTTGTCATCCGACTTTCCTCAAGTTCACGCCACAAGGTATCCGCCCTAGTCAAAGTCCCAACGCAGGAAAGCGAGACAGAAACGACAAATCACGCAATACAGATTAACGACATCCGGGACGTCACGTATTACGACGTTGGGGGAAACAGGAGAGCAAGCAAGTTTGACCAGATTCTAGTCGGTGCTCTGCCAACTGTTCATATATTCATGGAGCGTGACACAGGCCGAAAAACCACCGGTTTCTGGCAGACGTTTAACCGCACAAACGACCGGGCGTCCGAGATCAAGTATTCGTCCAGACGGATCAACCGTGCTTGGTTGAGAGGCCGAACGACGGCGAGATTCTCATCAACTCGACCGTATTCCGGCATGTGCCGTCTGAGGAACAGTTTCTGACACCGCGAACGAGTACCGCAAAACGTCAGAAACAAACAAAACGAGACGCAGGCGACTGATCTAATAAGGGCGGGCAGGAAGATGGATGCGTTGATGGGTAGACAGACGGAACAACAACCGGTGTCAGTGCCGCTGGCTCAACAAGCCGGAGCCGCACATTTCCTGTGGAGATGTGCGAAACCGTGTGTCTGGACACCGCGCATGTTGACGGCTCTCGTTGAGGGAGTGGAAGGAGGCCGATGGTTCAGGCTGATCGACAAGGTCTTCTCCAAGAGGAATCTGCTTGCTGCGTAGCAGCAGGTGGCGTCGAAGAAAGGGGCTGCGGGTGTGGATCATGTGACGGTCGAAGAGTTCGGTCGCCGACTGCCTGAGAATCTCCGACAGTTATCGTCCACTCTGAAAGCCGGCACGTTTCATCCCCAGACCATTCGTCGTGTTCACATTCCAAAGACCGGTACGAACGAGACCCGTCCGCTCGGCCCCTTTTACAAATGGAAGGCGGGCGACGGTGCGTGATCGCGTGGTGCAGGCCGCGATTGTGAATGTGATCGAACCGATCTTCGAACGCGACTTTGCAGAACACAGTTACGGATTTCGTCCTGGTCGAAGCTGTAAAGATGGCCTCGTCAACAGAATTGGTGGGCGAGATCGTGTTCTGGAAGGCGGGCGAGTTCGTGATATAGCACGGTTTCGTAGACTTTATTAGTGCGGAAACCGTATGACTTTCTGAGTGCCACTTTCGCTT
>CAUZFZ010000259.1:0-9736 GCA_963579025.1 Planctomycetota bacterium
GACCGTCCTCATTGCTGCCGCATCTCATGCGGCAGCCGCCACGATTCGAGTTCCGCAGGACCACAATACGATTCAGGCCGGAATCGACGCCGCCAGCTCCGGCGATGTGGTTGTCGTTGACGTGGGAACCTACAAGGAACGCATTCACCTGAAGCCGGGAATCACGGTCCGGAGCGCCGGCGACGACACCAAAGGCAAGCTCGGCCTGCAGCGCGCTGAAGCGACCATCATCGACGGCAACGTTGCAGGCGCAACAGCCCCCGGTGTGACGATGGTCGAGGACTCGACCATCGACGGATTCAGCGTGACGGGGATTGGCCTGTACGACGAGGAACGCTGGAAGAAACACCACGCCACTCAGGGGGAAGAGCAGGCGAAGGAACCGATCGGAGCGCCGGGCACAGCCGGAATCGCCGTCCTGGGAGTCACGCGTTGCACGGTGACCAACAACGTCGTGCATCACATTGGCTACACGGGCATCGGAATCACAGGGGCAAAAGGTAAACATGTCTCGCCGCACATCTTCCGCAACGTGACCTACCGGAATATGGGCGGCGGAATCGGGTCCATGCGGGGCTCGACGGCGATTATCGAAGAGAACATCTGCTTCGAGAACTTCTATGCCGGCATTGGACACGAAGACGCGAACCCGCTGGTTATCAACAATACGTGCTACAAAAATGTGCGGGCCGGAATCGGCATCAGTGAGGGAGCCTGTCCGACCGTTCGCGGCAACAAGTGCTACCACAACCGTCGCGCCGGAATCGGAGTCCGTACCGAAGCGACGACATCGCCCATTGTTGAAGACAACGACTGCTACGAGAACGACATGGCCGGGATTGGAGCCCGCGAAGACGCGACTCCCATCATTCGCCACAACCGGTGTTACAAAAACGCGATGGCGGGCATCGGCTGCCGAACGAAGGCTTGCCCGCTCATTGAGCACAACGAATGTTACGAGAACGGAATGGCGGGCATCGGCTGTCGCACAGGAGCAGAGCCGGTGATTCGCCACAATCGTTGTCATGACAATGAAATGGCAGGGATCGGTTCTCAGCTTGGTGCCCGTCCAGTGATCGTCAGCAACGAGTGCTTTGGCAACCTGATGGCGGGGGTCGGCACGGAGACCGAAGCCGTCGCCGTGATCCGCGGCAACAAGTGTTACAACAACTTGATGGCAGGCATCGGCTCACGCACAGGTGCTCGGTCAATCATTGAAGGCAATTTCTGTTACGACAACGTGCTGGCCGGCATCGGCTCTGAGGACGGATCAATTTCCGTTATTCGCAACAACCAATGCGTAAAAAACGGACAGGCCGGCATCGGTACTCAGACAGGCGCCCGGGCTTTAATTGTCGAGAACGAATGCCGCGAGAATACACTCGCTGGAATCGGCGTACGCGAAGAGGCGTCAGCCGTGATTATCGAGAATAAATGCCTTGAGAACAAAACCGTCGCCATCGGCGTTCGTAATGCTTCGAACGCCTACGTCGCGAAGAACGAACTGGTTCGCACGGGTGGCATGCCGCCGATGATTGCGATTCGAGAGGACTCCTCGGCCGTCGTCATTGATAACACGATCAAGGGTGGTGGCGTCGCCGGAGTGATGGTCCAGGGAACAGCGATGATCTCCGGCAACCAGTTTCAAGGCAATGGACCCCGTGGAGGCCCGGGCCCACCCAATTTCGCTGCGTGGATTCACGGCGGTTCTACGGTGTCGTTTTCAGACAATCGGACTGACCGCTGGCGTCACGCCCTCTTCGCCTCGGGCGCGAAGCAGGTTCGGGCAACCGGTAACACAGCCAGCCACTTCCTGAGCGTCGCGATTGTCGTCGACAAGTCCGAAAAGCCCGCCCACGTGTTCGGGAACGTTGCGATCTCTGACAACAGTGACGATGAAGCCGTCAAACTTGGCGGCCCTCAGGGGGTCGTCGGGGAGAACTCGCGAAAAGGCCCCGACCGTAAGACCGAGGCCAACGAAGCAGGAGCGACTGGCACGCGATAATCCTGGCCTGCGGCGAAAACGCGGCAGCTGTTCTTACAAATCTCACACGGAGCAACCTCATGCGAACACGAACAGTCGGACTTCTCGCGTTGTTACTGACAGCCGGCCTGCTGGCGACATCGGTTTCCGCGGATGACAAGGGCAAGGACAAGAAGAAAGTTGAATCCGGTAAGACTTTGGTGGTCGAGAACTCGACCGAGGGGAAGAAACCACCACTCACCGCCGCTGAGAAAGCGAAACGAGCGGCAGAAGAAGCTGCGGCCAAAACAGCCGAAGAAGCTCTGCGTAAGAAAGTGGCTGGGAATATCTATTCGATCGTCGGCGGATTGAACATCAGCAGCGTCCAGAAATCGAAGGTGAAAGCGCTCACGACTGAGTCACAGTGGAAACTTGCCGTTGCCTCGTTCAAGACAACTCGCGGTGAAGAGATTCACGACCACGCTCACAAGATTGTTCCGAAAACAATTCCAGGGCTGATGCAGAAATTCATGCCCGGTTACATGCGCAGCAAGATCATGCCATCACGACGCAAGGGGCGTCGTGGTCCACCTTCACGTGCTGAGATTGCTCAGATTCAGAAGGACGCACGCACGAAGATCGAGCCGCAAATGCGCAAGACGGTGATGCCCGCACTCGACAAGCTCAAGCAGGAACGCGTTGCCGAGTTGAATCAGAACGAGAGGGTCATGACTCGTGTACTGGCGGATCGGATCATCAAGGTCAAGATACTTGGCACGGGCGGAACGAAACAGTTCGCAGAGGCACTGAACAAGGCCGGCTACCCGGCGACGCTGACGACTGGTGAAGACAAGGTGCTGAACGATCGAACGACAATGATGTTGAAGGCCCTCGATCTCAAGGAGATTGTCAAGGCCGCCGGGCTTTGATCCGTGTGCGTCCACCAGGGAGAAATGCAGCATGTCAACGGCTTCCGAAACACACCAGCGTCGGCGCGGCAATGAGCTGTCGCGACGTGGCTTCCTGAAAACTGGCGGAGTCGCCTGTGGCACATTCACGCTTCCGCAAAATCTGCGAGCGAAGTCGCCATCGGGCAACCTGGACGAGCAGAAGCGGGCCGTTCGGCCATTCAACCGCTATTCGGACCTGCTGGAGACACTTAAGAAACGAAGTCACAAGTTGCGTGTGTTGGGCTAGCCGGAACGACGGATTGGTGTTCCTTGGCAGAGTCACGAACCCTCTGAAATAGCCCACGACTGTTGCACCAGATCATTTCAATTGTCGAGTCAACCAAACCCAGTCGTGTCGTGTTCGTTGCATGTCGATTGATGGGGACAAATAATCTCGGCGTCAATTCAACACACGCAAGAGGACTTTCCATGCGCACGATTCTCACACTTCTGACCGTAACTTGCCTGGTCACGGGATGCTCGAACCAGGCGTCAAACACGGAGACGGCTGGATCAGATACTGGCAGGAGCCACGCAGAATCAGACTCCAAGAGCGAATCCGCCAAAACGTCCCCAGAAACGCCATCAGAATCGTCCACGTCGGAACAGGCGGCTGCGGCAAGCACGGACTCGAAACCGCTCGTGATCGACGTTCGTACGCAGGCTGAATGGGACGAAGGTCACCTTGATATCGCCACTCATATACCGCTGGACCAGATTACGAACCGGATTGTCGAAGTGGCTCCCAACAAGGATCAGAAGGTGTATTTGCACTGCCGCAGTGGTGGCCGTTCCGGTCAAGCAAAAGTTGAACTTGAGGGACTGGGATTCACCAACGTGGAGAATGTTGGTGGGCTAGAGGAAGCTCGTGCGAGATTCGAGAGCGGCAACGACTGAACCGAGGTCTTCCGCCGCTGCTGATTCAGGTCGGTGAACACGAAATGCTTCGCGATGACAGCGTCCAATTCCCGGTTGTCCCACCAGGCAGCAGTTCGCCGACTTTCTGATCCAGTCGCAGCGAGCCAGTTCCAGCACCTTCTGTTTGCTGATCGATGGGATCGCCGAGAAGTCGTAATTGTCCTGGCAGTCGGGTCAAAAAACTCCGCCGAACTCAAAGTGCCGCATTTTACACGATTTACCGCTCACTAGATTCTGTCATCTCAGACGGTTGATTTCATTCACCAGCCATGGAGACGTCGCAGAGATCGACTGCCGACAACATCAGCCCCGTCCAATCAGTCCGGTTTTCACTCGCAATTCGACAGTTCTGGGCAGCCGAGAGACCAGCAATCCCAAACCTCGAACTGCTCCAGGTCGCGATCACCTCCGCAGGTTCGGGTGAGCTGTACGCGTCCCCATTTCGACCGTAGACCTCAAGGCGTCAATCTCGCTCACGCCTGTACGAACTCAGACGTCAAATGCCGCAAAGAGACGCCCAGGCCGGAACGAAACCGCAGCGTGCGATTCGATTTCGTCTGTCTCGGGCTGAACTGCCGCGCGGAAGCATTCTGGCGGTGACGTTGTCGTGAGACGTCGTCGGCGAACCCAGGCACACCTGAAGCGATTTGAGAAATGTGATCAAAGAACTGATCCACGTTGACGAGTGGACCATTTCCGCTTCCAGCTATTTTCACTTCGCGAGTCAACCATCAGTCGTCAATTACATTCCTGGCTGCGATACTGCGGGACAACACGTTGCTGGATTTCAAACTCTCAGTTGGAAAGCAAAATGCGGTCATCACGCGTTTTTCAGATTGTTCCCGAAACGGTCGCGGGTCTGGCTCTGGCCTTGTCTTTGATTTCGCCCTGTCGGTCAGAGGCAGACGATGGCAGTGCGGACGAGGCGGCGCTCCGGGCCGACGCCGAGAAAACATTCAAAGAGAAGGTCGGGCCCTTCGTCAATAAGTACTGCGTCAGTTGCCACGGCCCCCGACCCGAGGCGGGCATCAATCTCCGGTCGGCGCTCAAGAGCCCCGGGGCCACGTCCTCGTTCCTGCATTGGAAGAAGGCGGTCGCGAATGTGAAGGTACACGACATGCCGCCCGACCATGCGGACAAAATCCCGACCGATGAAGAGCGTCACCAGTTCATCGAATGGATGGGCAAACTCAAGTACCTGGCCCCGCGCGACCCGGGTCACTTCGTGATCCGTCGCCTGAGCAAGATGGAATACGGCAATACGCTACACGACCTCTACGGCGTGGGTCCGTCGGTCGTCGACAGCCTGCCCGAGGAGGTCGTCGGGGAGGGTTATCTCAACTCAATCTCCCCGCTCCAGTCGGAGCTGTTCCTCGACATCTCCAACAAGGTGATCGATGAGGTCGTATCACCGGAGGGCAAGGCGCCCACGGGAGTACAGAAGCGACTGTTTGGCGAGACGCCATCCAACAGCGCCGATCTCCGCAAGGCGGCCCGCCAGGTCGCACGCTCTCTGGCTCGCGATGCTTACCGCCGGCCTCCCACTGAGGCGGAGCTGGATGTCCTTGTGGGCATCTTCGACCTCGCCCGCGAGAACCAGCTGGATTACACGGCTTCGCTGGGCCTGATGTGGAAGGCGGTCCTCGTTTCTCCACAGTTCCTCTTCATCACGCCTGCCGTGGAAGTCGATTCGAAGGATCCCGTCGTACCGCTGGACGACTATCAATTGGCCTCGCGCCTTTCCTATCTGCTGTGGTCGGCGCCGCCCGACGCCGAGCTGTCCGCCGTTGCTGACAAGGGCGGACTCCATAAGTCCGAAGTGCTGCGGGCTCAGGTGGAGCGGCTGTTAGCACACGACCGTTCGCGGGCTCTGTTCGACGGTTTCGGCGCCCAGTGGCTCGGCGTGGGTGGGCTGGAGAGCCAGGCGTTTGACCCGGACGTGTTCCCTCAGATGACCCCCGCGTTGCGCAAGGCGATGATGGAAGAAGCACGCCTGTTTTTCCAAAGCATCGTGCGCGAGAACCAGAGCGTGTTCCGGTTCGTGGACAGCGACTACACCTTCCTGAATGAGCCGCTCGCCAAGCTGTACGGCCTTGAGCAAACTGTTCAAGGTCCCACTATGCGGCGAGTCAAGCTGGAGAACGCCAACCGAGGCGGCATCCTCGGCATGCCGGCCACGCTGGCGAGCACGTCGTTTCCCAACCGCACCAGCCCGGTTCGGCGAGGTGTCTGGGTACTCGAGCAGGTCCTGGGAGAACGCGTCCCGCCGCCGCCGCCCGACGTCCCCGAACTGGAAGAGCAGGAGCAGAAAAGCGTGGAGGGATTGACTCTGCGTCAACGGACGGAATTACACCAATCGGAACCCACATGCGCCAACTGTCACAGGCTTCTCGACCCGATCGGCTTCGGTCTTGAGAATTTCGACGCCATCGGGCGATGGCGCGAAAAGGATGACGTTGGCGTCGCAATCGACTCAGCAGGGAAACTTCCAAACGGAGAAGGCTTCTCGAACCCCGCAGAATTGAAGGGCCTTCTGGCCAGTCGAAAGGCGGACCTGGCTCGAAACCTGACCGAAAGGCTGATGGCCTACGCGCTTGGACGACAACTGGAAGGCTACGACGAAATCGTGATCGACCAGTTGATGGTGAAGATTGCCCAGGACCAGTACCGAATGCGGACGATGATCACTGAGGTCATCACCAGTTACTTGTTTACGCACCGCAAAGTTAAAGGATAAATACGATGAATAACCGGTCGCTTTTCGATCGTCGCGCCTTGTTGAAAGGAGCGGGGGTGTCCCTCGCGCTGCCGTTCATGGATTCCCTGAGCTGGGCGGCCGGCAGCAATCCCGCCAATCCGCCGGTGCGTCTCGGGTTCATGTACATGCCACACGGCGTCATCATGGACGAGTTCTGGCCCGAAAGCCCGGAGGCGTATCACAAGTCGCCGCCGCCGGCGATCGAGTCGCTGCGTCCGATCCTGGACCAGTGCCTGATGATGAAGGGGATCTCCGGCGTGCCGATCACGCCGTTCAGCGGCGCGCCGCATGCGCTGGAGTTGTCGACCTGGCTCACCGCCACACTCCCCGACGCGGACACACGCAGCCGCATCAACATCGCAATCTCGGCCGACCAGATCATGGCCAACTACGTGGGTGCCCACACATTGCTGCCCTCGCTCGAGCTGGCGACGATGCCCCAGACATGGAAGGAGAACCAGGCGGGTCTGCACGAGGCGTACTACTCGCACTGCAGCTACCGCTCGCCCACGCAGCCCGTCCCCGCTGAGATCGATCCCCGGAATGTCCTGAACAGGCTCTTCGGCAAGAAGGACAAGGCCGGGCGGGTGACGGAGGTCAACCCTCTCGACAGACAGATGCTCGACCGTGTGCTCGGCGGCGCGCGGGACCTGCGGCGGACGCTGGCCAGGACGGATCAGCAGAAGCTGGACGAGTACCTCGACAGCGTCCGAACAGTCGAGCGGCGTATCGCCGCGATCGAGTCCCGCCAGCAGGAAGCGGCCCAGGAGAAGGCCGGAGTGCGCTCAGCCAGACGCGATGCCAACGACTCGCCGCCGATCGAGGTGAAGATTCCCGAAGGGGACAAACGCAGTGAATACATGCAGGTCATGTGCGACCTGACCGTCCTGGCCTTCCAGACGGACACGACGCGCGTCAGCACCTACATCGGCTCCACGCCCAACGGCGAGTCCTACCCCGAGCTTGGCTTCACGGACAGGCACCACTCGCAGACGCACCACCAGAACCGAAAAGAGATGGTCCGAAAGGTGGCGGCGATTACGAAGTTCAACATCGATCAGTTTGCCTACATGGTGAAAAAGATGGCCAGCCTGCGCGAGGGCGACGGCACGCTGCTGGACAACTGCATCATGATGTGGGGCTCGGGCCTGGAAGACGGCAACAAGCACAGTCGTGAGAGCCTGCCCTTCATCATCGCGGGAAAGGGCGGCGGTTCGATCAACACCGGGCGTTTCCTGCCTGACACTAAAGGCAATCAGGGCGACCTGCTCACGACATTGCTCACGTGCGCCGGCGTGCCCCTCGACCGCCCAATCGGTATCGCGACCAGTCAGATCACCGAAATCAAGGCGTGACTGCGTTCGACGTCATCGTGGGTGAGGCACCCCAACAGACCACGGTTTCTTCGGACAGACTCCGGACCGGTTTGGTCTGATCGGCCGCACATTGGTTTTGGTGGCGCTATCCCATATTGCCGTCAAATTGACGACGACAAAATCTGCCCTGTCGCATTCGCCTGTAGTCAACTTTCGCCGCTCCGGTCGACCAGGCCGGAGCGAGTTGCGCCGAATGGGTGATGAGTGTCTGGTTGCTCGGTCGTTTCATTCTGCATTCGTGAAGGGTCTTCGACAGCAGGGGCAGTCGCCGTCGATTCCCCTGGCAAGGCCCATGAATGCCGTTGGCTGGGGTATTGTCATGATCGCTTTGAAAGCCAGTGGGGCGCGATGCGCATAGTGGCGATAGGTGACTCCGCCGACTGAGTGCCCCAGGATCTCGATCGAAGATTCGGGCAGGTGTTCGTCGTAGTACGTGGCACAGGTCTTGCGAAGATCTTTGAGTTGCCACGGTTCCTCCTTGCCCGTTTCGATGTTCAATCGAGGTTTCACTCCGGCAAGATCGCAAAGCAGACGAAATCTCGTATTCGGGCGAGAACTGCCGCCGGAAAATACCGGAGCGTTTGGGTCGAGATCATCCGGCATGATACTTTTGACATGTGCATGAACCGTACGATTCATGGGGCGATAGAACGTCTTGCCTGTCTTGACGCGACGATAAAAGATCCATCCCCATCGCGATTGTCTCTTCGCATGACCGTCGGGCGATTGATGGTCCCATGATATATGGCGCCAGAGGATCGGTTCATGGCATGGTGCGGATTTCCAGATCGTTCCAGTATCCAGACCGTAATTGAAGAACAGGACAAGTGCCGCTCGCCAATGTCGCCCCACTGATAGCGGAAGGTCCCAGCCCCGTGGTCGAGGAATGTTGTACGTAGCGAAGTACAAAGCATTGAGTTCCGGTTTGGCGAGATAGTGCAGTCCGGCAACGTCACGCTGCGGCCGTGGCTGCGGGAAACGCGGAAGCGACTCAATCAAATCCTGCTCCCACGCCCATGAGATCACCGCTCGCAGATTCTCACGCGCCTTGTTGGCTGTGCGTTCGGGATTGACGCCTTCGTCCAGAACGGCATGTTCGTGTACCCAGTCAAGGAATTCCCGGATGACCCGACGCGTCAAATCTTCGACGGGCACTCCACCACCCCAGCGGTTCCATTTCCTTAACGTCGCAAAATGTTCATCACGGCTTCCCTGCGACAGACTTCTGGCACGGACGTAGTTTTCGACAGCGGACTCAAGGTTTGTTGACATCGGCAGGCTCCCGAGCCGCCAACCTGTGCGTCATGCGGAATCCAGTCCGTCGACCGCTCTGTTGTGCATCCTGCCGGACATCCCGTCACGTGTGGTTGAAGATTCAAGACAGAGAACATTCTGCCAACTCCGTCCAGCAAACGTCGAGCCGCATATGTGGTGTGTCAATCCAAAGAGCTCAGCCACGGTGACTTAAACTGTAGGTCAATCAGTCAGTGGTCTCGGGCAACAGGACCTGCGAATCTGCTCCGGGTTGGTCGACCGACGCTGCGAATAATGACGACAGACGGGAGCGAAGAGGCCATTGATTGCGTGGTCAATTTGATCACATCAGTAGCATGCATCTCCCATGACCACCTGCAATCAGATGATCCGACCGAGGCTCGCACCAGCAAGCGGGTTATGGGGCAGAAAACCGCCGTTTCGCGCCGTCAGCGTGATGACAGCGACCGCGTTGATCGTAGCGCACTCGCACGCATCGGCGGAGGCGGTTTCGACA
>CAUZFZ010000260.1:0-9696 GCA_963579025.1 Planctomycetota bacterium
CGTGAAATTCCGTTTGTCACTGGAATAAACACGCTGAAGCAGACTTCTGTTCGATTCTTCGAGGAGCGTTTTTCGATTTTGACACGCAATTCTACGGCACCAAATCAGTTTCCCGACGGGCACTAGTCTAACGCCGTCCACAAATCCTGAGGGTTGGAGTTCAGCCTTCAAGCTGCATCGTTATTCCATGAGCAGATTCAACATGGCTTCAGACATGGTCCTGCCGAGCTGAATGAAGAAACGCCCGGATAGCGAGGATTCGTTCTGGCTTTCCTGAGGTTCTGTCTCTACGGCTCGGTCACAGTCATGGTAATTGAAACTCCCGGCTCCGCGCAGCGGCAGACACTCGCCCCTTTTCGTCCACAGCAGTGACTTCGAACGCATAGATGCTGCCGAGCAGAAGCTGGCGGCGGAGACTCAAGCTGCAAGAATCGCCTGGTATTTCGATGGCGGCGTAAGGTTGCACTTGAGTGGTGGGCCAGAGGTCGCCGGGTTTGATGAGCACGGGTGTGACGCGATACGCCACCGCGTTCGGCGACGCTGCCCAGGTAAGAACGCCGTCTTTGAACTTCAGGTTGGTCGGCGCGTTGACGGTTTTTGCTGGTAGGGGTTGAGGACCGATTCGCAGATGCCATGCATCGATTCTGCGGTTCGCGGGGCTTGTCACGATGAGCTTGTCTTCGCCTGCGATGGCCGCGCCGACATTGCCGCCCGTCAGGCTACTGATGACGAAGGCGCGGCTCCAGTTGCGGCCGGTCCCATCGGAAGAGAGATAGACGCGGCAATGATTGCGGCTCAACGCGGTTGTGAGCGTGAGGATTCCATTCTGCAACAGATGTAAGGTAGGTAACTTGCCGGCGAAGGACAGGACTCGCGGCTGCTCCCAGGTCTTGCCGCCATCGGCTGAACGCACGGAAACGAAGTTGGATTTCACGGTGCTTCCGGTGCGAACGACCACCAGCGTTTCGCCGTCCCTGGTTGGCGAAACGGTTGCTTCCAACCAGGGCGTGACGACGCGGGCTCCCGCGCGGACCATCTGGACGACAGTGGTGATAACGGAGCGGACCGTCCACACCCGACCGCCGTCCTCGCTTTGTAACAACACGACCTTGTTGCCTGTTTTGTTCCAGACGTAAGCAGGCATGAGCAACAAGCCGCTTTCCTCTTCAATGACGTGAGCCAGGGGGCGAGCGATGACGCCGACTTCCGGCGGGCAATCGATCCTGGCCTGCGCGAGCTTCCAACTCTCACCGTGGTCCTCAGAAACGGCGATCTGGTAAGCGTCGTCCGGCACGTCAGGGAGCCTGGCTTCACGTCGTTTCTCTGGATCAGGCACCCATTTGATTCCGAAGGCAAACAGGTTGCCATTGCTGAGTCGTTCCGCCCAGAGATCGATCATTCCCGACATGGGCCAGTTGTCGCGGCCCTTCGTCCACGTCATTCCGCCGTCAGTAGAAATCGCCGATGCGATCCCATTTGAGCCGCCGAAGTCATCCGGATGATTCGGATAGAAATTCAGCACGCGATTCCCCACGATCACGGGATAGCCGCCGCCGGTGATACCCACCCGTTCGACAACCGTGATGCGCGGACTGACCACGACCTCGACTTCTGCCACGGCAGTAGCCGACAGGAAAGTCAGAAGCACAGGAAGGAACGTTTCCAGGCAGACAGAGAGAGTGTGTTTCATGGCATTCGCACGATGTGCGCCCTGTTGCACTCGGCAACTCAATTCGCAACAGAGCCAGGTCTACATGAAGTTTCCGGTTGGCTGTACATCCAGAATCTGTTCTGCGAAGCGTCGGTAGTTGCCGCCGATGATCTTTCGTATCTCGTCGTCCGAGTGTCCCTGGCAGACGAGCCCGACGGTCCAGTAGGGCCAGTTCGTCCAGTCCAGCGGACCGGGTCTCCAGCCGGGAAAGAACGTGCGGTCAGCGCCGATACCCACATGGTCGATTCCGGCAACTTCGATCGCATGCTCAAGATGACGATACCACGTACGAAATGACTCCGGCCCCGTGCCCAGGACGTAGTCGATCGTGTAAATCGCGACCAGTCCGCCACGTTTTGCCACGGCTCGCAGCAGTTCGTCCGTCGCGTTACGTCGACCTGTCTTCTTTGGATACGCGACTCCTTTGGCGTAAGGCTGAGCCATCACACGTTTCACATAGTCAGTATTATCTGTGTCCTCATAGATGGAAGAGCATGCCGTGTGGCTGATCATCACGGGAGTGAGCGAGGCCTCCACAACATCCAGCGAAGACCGTTCACCGGCATGCGCCAGATCAACCATGATTCCCAGTTGGTTCATCCGCTGGACGACCTGCTTCCCGAGCGGCTTCAACCCGGTGTCTTTCTCCTGCATCCACGAGCAGCAGACCTTGTTGTCCTGGATGTAGGTCAGTTGCGACATTCGCACGCCCAGTGCAAAGAACAGATCGAGTCGGGCGATCGGGTCGTCGGCTTCGGCAAAGCATCCAACTCCGGCCAGGTGGTAGATCGTGCAGGGATGGCCTTCGCGCCGGGCACGCTGCATGTCTGCGGGACTGGAGACACGGATCAGGTCAGGACGCTGCTGATAAACGAAGTCGATGCGTGCGAGTCGGTCCAGGGCCGATTCGAAACTGTTCTCATTCGGACCGGCCACATCTTCCGTCGCCAGTTGAACATGAGTCATTGCGTAAATGGCCCGAGATTCATCGATCCACTGGCGGTCAAACGCTGACTCAAGCGGCTTGTGTTTGAAGTGAATCTTCCCGAGCTCACGAGCCAGCTCACGTCCCTTGAAACCCTGTTGCTCCAGCCTGTCACGGTACGGCTTGAGGTCCTGTCGCATCTGGTCGCCCTGCAGGCCGCCGATGTAGGAAACCTGCACTGATCCCTGGACGTCGGCCACGAAGCTGTCGAAGTGAAGTTCCAGGCCGCGGGCGATTTGTGCGCGAGTCGGCTTCATCTCAGTCAGAAACGCCTCGTGGCCCGCGACGATGCGACCCAGTGTCCGCGGACGCACACGAAACTTGCGAGCCCGTTCCATCGGATCAACGCTCTTGCCATCGCCAGCGGTCGCAGTCGCTGCTGCCAATGAAGTGCCTGCGAGAAAACTGCGGCGCGAACTGACCGGATCGAACATGGGATGTCCTTGAATCTGTCGTGTCACTGTTCATTCGACAGCGGATACTGCAGCAGCACGATCGCCCAGTAGCGGAATGACGGGACCTCAACCACGACGTCGCGGCCTGAGCGGTCGATGTCGATCGGGCGAATCCAGCCCGGCCACTCGTAGCTCAGGGCGTATGCACGGGCCTGATCGTGTGGCAGGTCTGCCGGCTGTCTGAATCGGACTGTGGAGTTTTCGACCAGCGGTGGCTCGTCGCACTCATTGACGTGCATCTCGTCTTTGAGAGGCTGGTTCCAGAGCTGCGCGACCATCGTGAACTGCCCACGATCGGTGACCGTGCTGGCAAACGGTTTCCAGATTACCGGTCGAGAGGCATCGACCGAGAAGCGGCCGGCAAGACCGCTCACGCCATCACCGGCTGTTAAGGGGTGACTGCTCGGATGAAACAGGTACATGGCGTAACGCTGGGCAAAGGTCACCAGTTCACGATACCACGGTTTGTGGTTGACGTTGGGAGCAACGACGCCCGTCCCGCGGGCTCCGCAGGCGTATGACAACGAGTACGCATGCTGAATGAATGCGTCGGCGCCGAGATTCGGGTGCCCGCCGGTGTAGTGGTAACCGCCGTACCGACGCACTCGCTCGTTGCCTTTGCTCCAGAACTGCAGCGTCCTCGTCCAGTTGCGATGCATTCCGGCGGTGCGTCCCTGTCCGAGGTTGACGAAGTGCTTCTCGTCGATGATCAGGGAGTCGCGGATCATCTCAGAGTATGCCCGCGTCGGTGGCGGGTTGATTTCCTCGTTATCGGGATAGACAGAGTTCATGATCTGCAGGTTGTATCCCAGCACCAGCTCCGGCCAGGCCGCGAGCATTCGATTCTTCCAGCGGTGAATAATCCGCACGTTCTCTGCATCGGGATCGTCTGCTGCGTCAAGCCGGCCCGTGTGGTCGTAGTACTTTGTATGAACAGCTCCTCCCGATCCGATCTGCAGCAGCCAGTTGGTATGCGGGTGATAGTAGTAACCCGGGTGCCAGTCCCACCGGATGCAGTCAAAGTCGAATCTTTTGATAGCCCGGAGGTACTGATCGATTCCATCATCAAGGACATCGTCGTCGTTAAGCTTTGGAACCATTGACCAGCGTTTCAGTTTCCGCAGGTCAGCAGTCGGCGTCTCTGGATTCGAGTCCGCTTCGTCCCACTTCCGAAGTTCCTCGTCCGACAGCGGCGTCACCTGTCCGTCCGGTTTGCGGTACCACACTTTCTCTGGAGTCGCGTTCGCCCAACGATACCCGGCCGCACCTTCGAGAGTGATGCGGCCATAGGTCACGGTGAACATTCCGCGTTTTTTCGCATGGCGGACCATCAGGTCGACATCATCGAGTGACACGCGATACCGCATCTGGCCACAGATCCACGACTCCGTTGTCGGGAACACCTTTCCCCAGTTGCTCGGCGCCCAGCAAGAGACATGCACGATCGGGACGCCGTGGTCGTGAAACCTCTCGTAGGCATAGGCGATAGGGTCCCGACGTCCTGACTTGAAGTAACCGGGGCTGATATAGGCAAGATTCGCTGCCGCCTTCACCAGGTTATTGGAAACAACAAACACCTGCCGGTCTGAAACGGTGTCCTCGCCGTCGATTTCCAGTCTCGCGGTACACTGGCAGCCCCACAGCTCGTCGTCAGGTGCGTCCCACTGCAATTCGCGGTGAATCGAACTGTTCGGTTCGAGTGACACGGCTTCAAGTGCCACTGGGAATCGAGTCGCCACGTCGCAGAAGACATCCACGACGAGACTTCCATTGATCGTCTGCTTGCCGGAATTGCGGGCATCAACTGACAGGCGGACTGTGCCCTCGGGCTGGTATGCCACTCGGTCAGTGGAAACATCAAGCGAGACATCCGCCGCGGTCGCGGACCAGTCAGAACTGAGCACGAACAGCCACAGCATCAATTGAAAGACGCACCTCATTTGGCGGACCTTGCGTTTGAGCCAGTTGAAATGGCTGGCGCCTACACTCGCTTCGCGCCACCCTGAATGACGGGTGTATTTTACGACGAACCGTCGGACATTCACTGCCGGGCAGCAGCCGGGACAGTTTCGAATGCCATTCCCGTCTCCGATCAGCACGCTGACTGCAGCACTACCGTAGTCAGGTGTGACCAGGTCCGGAATGCCGTCCCCATTGATATCGGCCGCTTCGACTTTCCCGGGTCCGTATCCGACTTCGAATGCCGACTCACGTCGAGTTGCATCTGAAATGCGCGTGGAGCAGTATGGTGTGCGACGCGTCCTATTTCAAACCGCGCCGTATCAGCAGCGCATCGATTGTGGGTTCCTTACCGCGGTAGGCCTTGTACGAATCCATGGGGTCGCGGCTACTACCACGGGAAAGCACTTCATTGCGAAAACGGCTCCCGTTTTCACGTGTCGCTCCGCCGCTGGACAGCATGTGGGCGAAAGCATCCGCAGCCAGGACTTCGCTCCAGATGTACGCATAGTAGGCGGCTGAATATCCGCTACTCCAGATGTGAGCGAAGTACGCGGTCCGATAACGAGGTGGAACCGAAGGGATGTCGATTCCATACTTTTTCAACGTTGCCGACTCGAATGCCTCGATGTCGTCTGGAATCTCATCCGTTGTCAGGGTGTGCCACTCAAGATCCAGAATTGCTGCCGCCAGGTACTCAAGCGTGTCAAATCCCTGATTGAATCTGCTCGCCTGAATGACCTTGGTGAGTAGTTCCGCCGGAATTGGCTCACCCGTTTTGTGATGGCGGGCATAATTCCGGAGGATGTCCGGTTGTATGGCCCAATCCTCCTCGAAAGTCGAAGGAAACTCGACAAAGTCACGAGGCGTTGCCGTGCCGGAGACGGATGGATAAGTCACGTTAGAAAACAGGCCGTGCACCGCATGGCCCATTTCGTGGAACATGGTACTGACGTTGTCAAAGGTGATGAGCGCCGGTTCTCCCTCCGCTGGCGGGGAGTTGTTTAAAACATTGACAATCACCGGTTTCTGGTTCAGCAATGTTGACTGCTTCACATAGGCACTCATCCACGCACCGCCGCGTTTGGAGTCCCGTTTGAAGAAATCAATGTAGAACAGTCCGATCTGTGATCCGTCCGCATCCATCACGTCGAACACTCGTACTTCCCGGTGATAGACGGGCAAGTCATTTCGTTCGCGAAACTCGATCCCGAACAGCCTGTTCATGGTGAAGAAGACGCCCTCTTCCAGAACGTTATTCACTTCGAAGTAAGGTGTGACCTGGGCTTCATCGACGTCAAACCGAGCCTTGCGGACTTTCTCGGCGTAGTATTCCCAGTCCCACGGCGCAAGCTCGTGGTTCGCACCAAGCTGTTTCATCATCGCTCGCAGATCATCTGCTTCCTGATGAACTCGAGCAACGACACCCGGCACGAGGTCCGTCAGCATCTTGCGGGCTGCTTCGGGTGTCTTTGCCATCTGGTTCTGCAGCTTGTAAGTCGCATGGTTGTCGAACCCCAGCAGTCTCGCGCGTTCGGCTCGCAACTGTGCGATTTCCAGGACCAGCCCTCGGTTGTCGATTCCACCATTCTGTCCTATTGCGCGGTTGGCTGATGATTCCCAGACGCGTCGCCTCAGTTGCCGGTTATTCAGCGACTTCAGAATCGGCACACGCGTCGTGTTGGAAATCTCCAGGACATAGTTTCCATCATTGCCCCGCTCCTTTGCCTTGGCCGCTGCCGCGGCAATCTGTGAGTCAGACAATCCATCCAGTTCAGTGACGTCACTGACGATGACCGACCGTTCTGTAGTGACCGCCAGCAGGTTGTTTGTGAACTTTGTCTGCAGCGTTGACAACTGTTCGTTCAGTGAGCGAATACGGTTCTGCTGTTCCTGCGGGAGCCTGGCTCCGGCCCGCACGAAGTCTTCGTAGTGATGTCGAAGCACTTCCTGCTGTTCACCGGTCAGCTTCAGTGAATCACGCGTCTTGTAGAGTTCCTCGACACGGCCAAACAGTCGTCGGTTCAAGAGTATGTTGTCCGAATGAGCTGCGAGAAGCGGCGCGAGTTCCGTTTGAATATTCTGTATATGTTTGTTGGTATTGGCTGATGCCAGGTTCGAAAACACTTGTTCTACCCGTCCCAGTAATGCTCCCGACTGTTCTATCCCTACGATTGTGTTTTCGAAGGTCGCTGCATCTGACCGACCAGCGATAGCTTTCATCTCCTGAAGTTGTTCCTTTATGCCGGCCAGATACGCTGGCAGAAAGTGTTCCCCCCTGATGACATCGAATGGCGGAGCATGCAGGGCCAGTGTGCTCGGTGCAGCAAATGGATTCTCAGCGGGCGGCTCGGGCGAAGTTTCCGGTTTGTCAATCACGGCACGCGTACCATTCAATGGGAGATTCTGGAATCCGAAGACCGTTCCTGTGTTTTGAGAAACGACAAACGACACCAGAAACACACGAGTCACGAGCCTGCACATCGACTTTCCCTCTCACGAGTTTGATAACGAGTCCGGCGCTCAGGATAGCGATGCCCGGAACAGAAGCCAGCCATCAGCAACTGACGAATCTCTCGGTGCTGAGTGGCAGGACAGGCTAACGTTCTCCGTACGAGTTCTCCGCAAACCGGTGATCTGCCAGAGAATCGTGTTGCGTTGCAGTTCCCGTAGGCAACAACTCCGTTTCAATGAATCTCGGGACGCGACGAGCTACTTCGCACTGATTCTGTGCCTCGCACGTGGAGTCAGTTTCCGGGATCGATTCTGGTTGACATGGTTGATCGCATGTTGAACCAGGGCTTCGAGGCGTTTCGTCAATTCAGGGTGGGGACTGAAACAGACAACGCGTCCGCTACCGTACTTTCCTCTGGCGATGGCCGTCGTTCCTTTCATCACTCCCTGATCCGCCCCGTTCCTTGCGATTTCCGTCTCGAAGGTCGCTACGACTTCATAGTCGTCGATGTCCGGTCGGTTGCCGGGAGCCAGCAGCGGTCCCTGACCGTAGAAAATCGCTAGCTTTTGCCCGTCCGTACTCAGGAGTCGTCGTCCAGCATCGGTGATTGCGATGTCGACAGTGCCTGTCCCGCGATTCCAGTGCTTCCGGTCGAGGACTTTCGCGTCGAGGATGTTCAGCGACCAGGTGTAGTCCGCCGACGCCAGATAGGACCCCGCACATATACCAATAAAGCCCCCGCCATCCTGGACACAGTGGCGGATCGCGTCCCGACCGCCGTCACCAGGATGGCGCCCCTGACCTCCACCCCTACCGCCCGGTTGAATCAAGAGATCCAGATCGGCTAGCGCGCCGGCTCGGATGCCGTCCGCCTTGAGCCGCTTGATCGACACGTTCTCGAACTTCCCGAGGGCGAACAGAAGATCCTGGACGCTTGATCCCGCGCCATCGTCGACATACACACCAACTCGTACCTTCTCCGTTGATGACTCCGCAGCCCTGCGCAGAGTATTGGCCACAATGACGTTGTCGATCGCAAAATTGGCATTTGAACCGTTGGTTCCGAAGTAGATGGTGTCAATCGTGAGAGTCGGCGTCAGTCTGGAAGTTCCGGCCAAGGCGCCTTCGTCTCCGCTGACGTTGTTCTTGAGGATGATGTCAACATTGCCATCGCCATTACGCGTCAGCGTCAATGTATATGTGTAGCTCCTGTTGCGCGAGAACATCAGTGGGTCGCGGGCGCTGTCGTTGTCGTCCAATGCAATCGTGGAGCCATCCCTTAGACGCTCGTCGCTGGCACTGTTGCTTTCACTAATCACTGCCGAGTCGCGTGTCGTGCTGCTACCAAGGTCGAGGATGGCGAAATAGCCGTTGTCGTCGAGCGAGATGGACTCGGCGTCAAAATTGTCATCCGCGGTGAAACGAGTCCCGCCAGAGTCGAACAGCCCGAATCGGAATCCCCAGTTGACGAATCCGGAAGTGTCGTGACGCGCATCAAACTGGAGCGTCACAAATTCGCCTGCCTTTTTCAGTTCAACAACCGTGAAGTGAGCTGCAAAACACTTCAACGGTGATGTGTCGGATGCGACGAAAGTCAGCTCCGGCAGGCTGCCCATTTGGCCAGACTCCGAATTCACCGACAGTGTTGAAGAGTCGTCATCGACTTCAAACCAACCGCTACGGGTCCCTTTGGCGAAGTCGTCAGAGAACAACGATTCCCTGCCAGCGCCCTTGCCGGCACTGGCAACAGATAGTGGCTTCTCTCGGCTCTGTTTCCTGCCATCTAGCTTTGAGGTTCGTTTTGAGTCCGGCAGATACTCTTCGGCGAATGTTGCGATGGCATTCGATAGCTTCGATGCCGTTGATGGGATGGCATGTGTTGAACGCAACTCGCGCCCCAATTCCATTTGAATGGCGTCCACTGTTCCGCCGGAACCACTTCCGTATGGCTCATCGCAAAAAAAGCGCAACATTGATATAGAGTCGAGTTGTTAGATTTGCGAGAAGCCGCTCGCTATGAGCGAGAACGGTTATTCGACTTTGGAAATACGAGTGCGTGCCGTTGAGGCAGTCTTGCGTGGACAGGCGAAGGGCGAGGTCGCAAGCGCTTTCGGCGTCGACCGCGGCACGT
>CAUZFZ010000261.1:0-9679 GCA_963579025.1 Planctomycetota bacterium
GGGTCGCGGTGCGCGCACCGCGTTTCCCGAGCCGCCGCATGCGCCGACATAACCCGCTCCCGCCACTGCGATCATTCTCCATCGATCCGCGACACCCTTCCACAAGCCTCACTCGACAAACCATCCCTCAAAAACACAAATCCCGGACGCCACTGGGCGGAGCCAGTGGCACCCATCAATTCAGAATGGACGAACCAGTAGCTGTCTCCAAGAGCGAAATCAGGACGCTCGCAGCAGCTCGGTCAGCGCCTGCGCAAGATGCTCGATCTCCGCGGCCGTGTTGTACAGGTGAGCGGACACGCGCACGGAACGTCGACCCTGCCAGTGGACGATGGGGATTTCGATGCGGTAACGATCCCATAACGCGTCCTGAATCGGATGACGCTGCTGCGGGTCGAGATCGTCCTCGATTGGCAGCGGGAAACTGAGCATCGACCCGTAGTGCGATGCCTGCGACGCCAGTGGCTCAAGACACGTCACTGCGACGATCCGCTCGCGGGCCAGCGCGAGTAATTCACTCGCGTGGCTGCGAAATGTCTCCAGAGCTGAAACTTCGTGCTCGTCGGAAAGTGGCTGCTCGAAGAATTGAATCGCATCAGCCACGGCGAGATACGCTGCCGGGTCGCGTGTGCCGGACCAGACGAATTCGTCCTTCCAGCTCGGCTGGCGGCCGGAAACGCTGCCGCCCCAACTGATCACCGCCGGCTCCACTTTCTTCTGCCATCGCGGTGACGTGTAGAGGAATCCACTCCCAAACGGGGCACACAGCCATTTGTGACAGCTTGCTGTGTAGAAGTCGCAGTCCAACCTACGCAGATCGAGCGGGAGCATGGCGACAGCGTGCGGACCGTCGATGCAGACGGGAATTCCGCGCTCGCGGGCCAGGCGGCAGATTTCGTCGACTGGCAGAATCAGTGCGGTTGGCGACGTCACGTGGCTGATGACGATCAGCTTTGTGCGATCGGTCACTGCAGAGAAAAAGGCCGCGGCGGTTTCTTCGGCACTGCAAAGGGGCAGCGGGATCTCCTGGATGACAACACGTGCTCCGGTTTGACGGGCGCGGCGACGCCACAGACGCGTGACAGCTCCATACTCGTGATCGGTCAGCAGGACTTCATCGTCACTATTCAGAGCAAACGTCTGGGCGACAATGTTCATTCCGGCCGTGGCATTTTCGACAAAGACCAGGTTGCCCCGGCTGGTGCCGACGAACTTTGCCAGCGTGGCGAGCGATTCCTCGAGCGCCGCTTCCATTTCCCGCATGAAGAAGTTCATCGGCTGCGATTCGAGCCGACGGCTCCAGCGCTCACGAGACTCCTGGACGACGCGCGGTGACGGACCGAAGGAACCGTGATTCAGATAAACGACGTCGTCCGGCAGCGACCAGAGCGAGTGGATGAACGCAGAGTCGGTCATCGGGGATGTCATCTCTGCCGGGCGTTGCGTACCGGTTTCAACACGACAAGTGCCGCGACACGCTCACGAGTCGCCGTCGAACCGTTTGATCATCGTGATCTCGTTGCCGACTTCGTTATGAGAGACCGAGTCCAGGAAACTCTGAATCAGCATCATGCCTCGACCGTGAGGCCGCAGCAGGTTCTCGGGATCGGTCGGGTCAGGAATCTGGTCGGGGCTGAAGCCAGGCCCTTCGTCCGTCACCACATATCTCGCTTCCTCGGCCGTGACCGTCGCTTTCACACGGACGGTGCGGCTGCAGTAGGGCTCGATCTTCTGGCGTTCTTCGCCCATCAGTCGGTACGAGTTGTCGTCGAGATCCCTCAGACCGGAATCGAGTTCCAGATTGCCGTGATCGATCGCATTCATAATCGCTTCTTTGATCCCCATCAGGATCCGGAAGACACCGGTGTCGTCACCGAACCTGTGTTCTTTCAACTGCTGTTCGAGGCGGCCGATCAGAGCGGACGTCAGATGGTGATTGTTTGAGATACGATAGGTAACTTCTGTTGAGACGATGGCTGCGGAAAGCCGTTCCTCGTTCCGCTTTGACTCCAGCACTTCGACGATGTCATTGAGGGCGGGCAGCAGATCTTTTTCGAGCAGCTTCTTCGGAATGTAGCTCGACGCACCGGATTTGAGGGCTCGGGCGGCGAGTTCTTCCGTGCCGTCGGCCGTGATCACGATCACAGGGACACCGGGGAAATCACGCCGCACGGCCTCGACTAATTCCAGTCCGTCCATCTCGGGCATGTGCAGATACGTCAACACAATGTCCGGTATGAACTCCTGCATCGAATTCAGCGCTTCGAGTCCATTCACAGCCGTTGTGACCTCAAAGCCCGAATCCTCAAGCAGGATTTCGATCTCGGCTCGCTGGGTCGCGCTGTCTTCAGCTACGAGAATGTGTGTCATGAAAGTCTCCGGCCGTCACCGTACGCGAGAGTGTCTAAACTCCGCTGACTGTAGCCAACTCTGCTCGGGTCTTTCTGAATTCCAGGCCCTGTTTGAAAACCCGTAGGATGGGCACTCTTGCCCGTCCCCACATCGCGATTCATCGAGAAATGGACGGGCAAGAGTGCCCATCCTACGAGCGAATTCGAGTTTTCAAACAGAGCCGGGTGGATTTGTCAGTCATACATGAATCGGGATCAGTCGACGCTTCCGGCGGCCGCACGGCACATTGCCGCAGCGATCGCTGGCGGGTCGAGCACAGCACTGACGAGACCTTCCTCAACCGCGACCCTGGGCATGCCGTATACAACGCATGATTCCTCATTCTGCGCGATGATATGAGCACCGCACTGTTTGAGGGCTTTGAGTCCATCGACGCCATCGCGACCCATTCCAGTCAGAATGATCGCAATCGCATCCTCGCCGTACGCTCGTGCCACGGACTCGAACAGTGAGCTGGCCGCTGGTCGGAAGCCACCTACGGGCAGGTCGTTCGTCAATACGAGTGTGCGGTCTGGTGCCACCTCCAGATGGAAATCCTCGGGAGCCACATACACCGTTCCGCCGCTCGCGAATTCGCCTGGCTGAGCAACCTGCACTCGAACTCCGACCGCTCCGTCGAGCCATTGGACCAGCCCGTTCGTGAATCCTTCGCTGATGTGCTGCACGCAAACGATTGGAATCGGGAAGTCTGCTGGCAATGCGGACAGGATCTCATGCAAAGCCTGCGGGCCGCCAGTGGAGGCCGCGATCGCGACAATTCTTGCGTTGCTGGCCGACTCGGCTAAACGGCGCGAACTGTGTTTTGCGTCCGGATTTGGCTCGCGCGATCGCCGCTGCCGCACAACTTTGACCTGCGACATCGTGCGGACGGTGTCGATCAGCTGACTGCACGAGGATTGAAAATCAGCGGACGTGGGAGCTGTTGGTTTGCCAATGACCGTCAGAGCTCCGGCCTGCAGCGAGTTCATCGACTTTTCTGCATCCGGACTGCTCTCGCTCCCGCTGACTATGACGATGGGTGTCGGCTGGGCGATCATGATTTCGCGAGTTGCCTCGTACCCGTCCATGTGCGGCATCTGTACGTCCATCGTGACGATGTCCGGACGCAGTTCACGCACCATGCGCACGCCTTCCGCGCCGTCCTTCGCCGCACCGACAACCGTGATGCCCTCTTCTCCATTGAGGATCTCGACGATCAGGTCCCGGGCAACGGGCGAATCTTCCACCACTATCACGCGCAGCATCTGTGTCATCCGTTTCGGCCGATCGGTTGTCCCATCAGGCATCTACAGTAGTTGCTGAATCGTTTCGAGGATGTTCGTCTGATCGAACTGGCTCTTGACCAGATACGCACTCGCGCCAACTCGCACGCCCTGGGCGATATCTTCTTGGTTATCGCGCGATGTGACCAGCACGACGGGTGTCCGACTGAACTGTTCTGATGAACGCAGGGCGTCGGTTAACTGGAAACCATCCATCCGCGGCATGTCGACATCCGCGACGACGACATTCGCGGGCGGCTGCATGGCCTGCAGTCGATCCCACGCATCCTGACCATCCACCGCAGTCGTCACGTCATATCCGGCGGCTTCCAGAATGCTGCGGAGCAGCGTTCGCGTGGTCATCGAGTCGTCCACCACGAGAATTCGCTGCGCGGTGTTGACTGGAGCAGCCACGCTCAGCGTCAGACCGCGACTGGCGTGATGACCCGCAACGAGTGTCCGCATCAGCCCGGAAACATTGAGCAGCAGAGCAATCTCGCCGGATCTCAGAAGCGTGCCGCCAGACACATGTGGTAGCCGGTGAATCCGCGGCCCCAGATTTTTTACGACGATTTCCTGTTCATTCGACACACCGTCCACGACCAGAACGGCCTCGCGCACGCCGGACTGCGCGACGACACCCAGCATGCGACCTGTCTCGGTTGTTTTGACGTCGCCGCGGTGGTTCAGCAGTTCGTTCAGCGGAACGACCGGCACGGGTGAGCCACCCAGCGACAGCGTGTCCTGACCCTGAACTGACCGCAGTTCGTCCGGATCGAACCGGACGAGTTTCCTGACATTCGACGACGGCAGAACAAACGGTTGGTTCTCAATTTCGACGAACACGCCGTTGATGGTTGTCAGCGTGAGTGGCACGCGCAGAGTAAACCGGGTCCCCAGGCCGGGCTGGCTGGCTGTGTCGATCGAGCCGCGCAGGCGTTCCACCTGGCTTTTGACGACGTCCATTCCGACACCGCGGCCCGAAACGTCGGTAATGATCTCAACGGTGGAAAATCCCGGCAGGAAGATGCTGTTGACGAGATCCTGAGTATCAGACGGTTCGGGCAGACCCTGCTGAACCAGACGCTGGCGAATTCGATCGAGGCTTAGCCCCTGGCCGTCGTCGGCCACGACCACCTCCACCTGCGAGCCGCGCAATTCAGCCGACACGATCACTCGACCAGTCTCTGACTTACCTGTGGCCCCTCGCTCGGTCGGCGTTTCGATGCCGTGATCGACCGCGTTGCGAACAAGGTGCAGCAGTGGATCGGCCAGGCCGGTGACGACCGAGCGGTCCAATTCGATATCGCCTCCCGCAACATGCAGATCGACCGTCTTGCCCGTCGATGTGGCGATGTCGCGCACGGCACGTTCCAGGCCGGCGCAGGCTTCTTCAAACGGCACCATCCGGATCTGGTGGACCTGATCCTGCACGGTCGCGCCCGCATTGTTGAGCTGTCGGACATCACTAAGTGTCTGCCGACGCAGTCGTTCCAGTGTGCGTTCCATGTCGCGCAGACGCTCACCCGTTCCTTCGACGGTTTGAATCAACCGCGCCGCATACTGGCTGGAGCGTGCCAGCAGCGAGTCTGTTCCGCCGTCTTCAATCATTCGCACCAGCGTGCGTTGAACGCCTTGCCATTCCTGCTTCCACTCGGTGATGGAATCAAGCGACGACTCCACGGCGACGGGATGCGATTCCACACGCTGGCGCGCGACGAGAAGCTCGCCCGTCCAGGCCAGAAGCTGGTCCAGTTTTTCCTGCGATACGCGGACGGTCGATGCGATCAAAGGCTCCGGCGCGGCCGAACGCCCGGTGTCGACAGACTCGTCGCGGCTGACGGCTTCTGGCTCAACTTCTAACGTCGCACTGGCATTCGGGACCGATCGTTGATCGATTGATGCCGGCTGCGATGGCGTTTTCGGGATCTCTTTAGACACCACCACATCGGGTGCCGAAGCGATCTGAGTTGACGGGATATCGTCCTGAATGACAGGGGCGCGTCCTTTCCCAGGCAATTCAAACTCATCTCCAGCAGCCATCGCCTTCAAGCAGGATTCCCATTCGCCGAGCGACTTGTCATCAACAGCCTCGTCGGCTCTCAGACACTGTCCAGCCGAGCTGATGGCGTCCGCCGTCCTGAGCAGCAGCGTGAACAGTTGCGGCGTTGCTTCGAGTCGCTGATCTCGGATTCCGCCCAGCACGCTCTCCATGTGGTGGCAGACCTGTTCGATCTCCGGCTGAGCTACGGCACGGGCGGCACCCTTCAAGCTGTGTGCCGCACGAAACAGTTCGGCCAGAACAGCACCGCTATCTTCGTTCGAGGAATCCTTCTCCAGAACGAGCACGCCTCGATTGAGTGTGCGCACGTGCTCATCCAGTTCATCGAGGAACGTCGCCATCAGACGCAGCAGAAGTTTCGCGCGATCCACCACGCAGCGGACTCCTCTCGAATTCGGTTCCCCTGGTGAGCCGACGGCGCTAGCCCAATGGCCCCGGAGTTCTGCTGATTGTCGCCTTTCGCTCCGCGAAAGTAACGCTACTTTCGCGGAGCGAAAGGCGACAATCATCCCTCAGTGTTGTTCCGTCTGTTCAACCAGCCCGTTCAATTCACGGCCCAGATCTGCCAGGTCACGAGCCGCAGCTTCAGACTGCCGCGTGGCCGTCAGCGCCTGTCGTGACGACGTATCGATTTGCGACATGGCATCGCGAATCTGTTTCATGCCCGTCGACTGCTGCGCGGCAGAAGCGACGATCTGTTGAGCCGATCGCGATGCTTCGGCAATCGTGTCGGACAGTTCTGTAATTGTCTGACGGGCTCGGCCGACGACCTGCTGAGCTTCTGCCACGGACTTTGTGCCCTGCTCGGTCGACATCACGGCTGTGTTTGTGGCCTTCTGAATTTCACCCAGAATCTGCCGGACCTGACCAGTGGCTTTACGTGTCTGTTCGGCGAGTGCCTTCACTTCCGCGGCAACAACTGCAAACCCCTTACCGTGCTCGCCGGCACGCGACGCTTCGATGGCGGCATTCAATGCCAGCAGGTTTGTCTGATCGGCAATCTCGTTGACGGTCGCCGTAATGTCGCCGATCGCCTGGGCCCGCTCGGCCAGAGTCAGGATGTTTTCCGCAGTGGTCTCGACCTGTTCCTGCACGGCTTGCATCGCAGTGGTCGTGGCGTCAACGGCTTCGCTGCCCGAACGACTGACTTCGTTCGCGCGACGTGACGAACCGGCCACCTGCTGAGCATTTTCGGCAGACTGGTCCGCCGTCTGCACGATCTCCTTAACCGTCGTCGTTGTCTCAGCCACGCTGCTGGCCTGCTGTTGGGCCGTGGCAGCCTGCTGGGTTGTCTGTGCGAGAATCTCTGTACTGGCGGCTGCCAGTCGCTTCGCCGCGCTGCTGATGCTGTCAAAGATCGACTGCCGTTCCGACTCAATCCGCTGCCGTTCCGTGATGTCCTGCAGCGTGGCGATAAACAGGCGCTCGCCCGATTCCTCCATCTCGGCGACACGCATCGACAGCGGAATTTTCGACCCATCGCTTCGATTCCCGGACACTTCGCACTCGCCACCCAGTTCACGGACTTCGCCTTCCTGCAACGCGCTGCTGTCGTAGGCAGACTGGCTGCTGGTCAGGGATGGGACGACCTGCCCGGCGCTGGTGCCGATGAGGTCCTGCGGTGTTGAGTCAAATAGCCGACCGACTTCGTTGTTGGCCGACAGAATCACACCCTCATCGTTCATCGTCAGGATACCATCGGCAGTCGAATTCAGAATGGCGGCTGTCCGCTGCTGCTGCTTCCGCGTACTCGAGATGGAGTCCCGGACGTGCGCCGTCATCTTCTGCACGGCAATCGCCAGTGTCTGAACTTCACCCATACCCTGGATCGGTGGTAATTCCGCATCGATGTCACCGGCCGCGAAGCGATCGGCCGTCTCTGTCACTTCTGCCAGCGCCGACGTCAATCCGCGGGATGTGAAAAATGTGATCATTCCGGCCACAAACAGGATCACGACACCCAGCAGCACGAACAGTCGTCCGAGGCCAGACACAGGTCGCAGGACGACATCCGCGGGAATGCTGGGGGCAACAGCCCAGAAGCGAGTCTTGTCGCCGTCCACGTAATGCAGTTTGTGATAAGTGCCTGCCAGGCCCACGCCATCCTGTCGTTCGGACCCGGGAATCAAACGGCGATACGTGTCGGGTGACGTCGAGTCATTCAGCAACGCCGCGCGAACAGGCTTGTCCTCAGCATACCGATGTGTGGAAAACGCGTAGGCTGGCTTCGCCTGACACATCAGATACTGACCGGTTTCATCGACGACGTCGACTTCGCCATTTGCAATCAATCCGAGACCGGACCGCAACACCGCTTCTCCGTCGAGTGCGATCAGCAGGATGCCACGAACTTTGCCATCCGGGTCAAAGTACGGTGTTGCCAGCCGCACAATGGCCCGTCCCGATTGCTGCTCCATGACCGATGTTCCCACTCGACCGGGCGACAGTCCCAAGCACGTTCGAACGAAGTCGTCATCGGAACGATTCCGCAGCGCAGTTGCCGCGCCGAGTGTGTTTCCATTGTCGCGCGTCACGCGCAGGAGTTCCTGTCCCTGGCGGTCAATGACCGAACACCAGCTTCGTTCCGGACGTTGCTCCATCTGGGCGCTCATGATTGTGGTCAACCGGTCGATCCAGATGGCCGTGTCTGAACCCTCCTGTTCCGGATCCATTCCGTTGTTGTCTTCGCAGCGAATCAGTCCCGGAACTGGTGGAAATTGCGGTGTCTGCAGCACGTCAATTTGAGTCTCCGTCATGACGTGTTTGATTCGATGCACTGCTGCGGATGTCTGGATGGAAAGCTTGTCGAGTGTGACCTCAGTCAGCAGGACTTCCGCCTGCGAGAACGCCAGCCTACCCATGACGAGCAGGCTGATCAGAATCGCCAGTCCGCTGAACAGACAGATTTGCCAGCGCAGAGAGATGGTCGAGAACCGCTGCAGCAGCGATCCGTGTTGGGCCGGGGCGTCAGTCATATTTACGTCTCCGGCTGATCGATATGGAACAGCGGATCGTCCAGAACGGCCTGTCCTTCGAGTACAACCACTGCGTTCGATGTCACACCGCGTATCCAGGTTGGATGAAGGTCTCTCGCGGCGCGAGCCGGCGCGAGCACGCTGTCAGTACGCACCGCGGTGACTTCCAGAACGGCGTCGCTCACGATGCCCATCTCAATGGAATTGAGACCGAGCACGATAATCCACTCCGGAGTGACCCGAGCCGACGGACACCCCAGTGCCTGCCCCAAGTCCATGACCGCCAGAATCTCGCCGCGCAGATTGGTCACACCAGACACGCATGCGGGAGCCCCTGGCAATGGTGTCAGTTCCGGCAAGTGCAAGGCTTCATAAACGAACCGCGACTCGATTGCATACTGCTCATCGGCCAACCGAAACGTCAGGAGTTCGACCTGCTCGGACGCCAGCAGACTTCGTTCCGGCGCGATGGCATACCGCCGGGCACGTTCCTCAAGGATCACCTGCGAAGCCTCTGCGGATACGGCAGCACCGTGCTCCAGCGAGTCGCTGAGTGCCTCAACGCGACTGCGAGCAAGTGCCCAGTCGAATCGGGATTCATGTGTGTCTGTCAACGGATCGATGTTCCTTTGTGACAAATCGGTATTTCGGTGAACCGCGACCACAAGCGAAGAGTATTCCCGCCACCGGGCTTGGGGGCTGTTGACGTCTCGCCCTCGAGCTTGCCTTTTGAAGTTGCACACTTCAGTCCCGAAGGGACGTGGTCAAATAGCCCGGGGTTTCAACCCCGGGAAAATCAGCCATTTCTGAACCACAGCCCCGGAGGGCAACGCCGTTAAGGATTTTCAGAGCCTCGTTCCCGGGCTCTGCCCTGGAACGCACGGCTTTCGAGGCTCCGCCTCGCAGTGACGGGCGTGAGGCGGAGCCTCACAGTCAGTGCGTTCCAAGGCAGAGCCTTGGAACGAGAA
>CAUZFZ010000262.1:0-9664 GCA_963579025.1 Planctomycetota bacterium
CAGGCACGCGACCCGATGAGTCAGCTCAAAGCCAGTCGCACCAGCCCCATCGTCCGAGCAAAACCCTCCTCACTCCGCTCTGAGCCCCAAAATCCCCGAGGAGACAGACCGTCCGGGAATTGCTGCTTCGGTGACAAGACTCACAAACCGAATGTGAGTCAAAGTCCACGAACAGGAACACTAATTCTCGCTAATCAACAATAATGAAATTAGCGACGATTAGCGTTTATTAGTGTTCCTTACTGCCTGGGCACGCTTCGTCGACAGTTCGAAGAATTGAGGCAACTCTCCGACCAGTGGAGCGGCGTAGTCAAGAAAGCCTTTCGTCACTGACATGCCGTCTTTCGCAATAAACCTGCGAGGCATCGGGCGTTCTTCGTTGGCAACTTTGCCCAGATCAATCGTGCCGAAACGGCTGGCGTAGGATTCGGCAGGCTTTGATGTCCGCTCGATCGTGACCATGACGCCGCTCGTGCCAGACTCGGCCAGCTTCACAGCCTCTCGCCCGCAGCCGAACGCTTCGTCAATGTCGAGCTTCACGGCTCGGTCCGAGGCGCACATCTGCAATGACTCCGTAACCTGAAACTCACCGCGCCAACCGAACTCGTCGCCGATCATGCGGTGCAGCATCATGGCGGCGCTCGTTCCACCCATCGCGCCGAATTCCACGTTACCGAATCGGTCGGTGGTCTCGGATGCACTGACGGGGCGACCGTTGGCGTCGGTGATGCCTTCACCACAGACGATTGAGCAGAAGCCGTATCGTTTATGGGCCTTCTCGACCGCCGCCAGGAATTGGTCTCGCGCGAACGGGACCTCGGGTAGCAGAATGACATGCGGGGGATCGGCAGCATGTTTCTTGCCACACGCTGCTGCTGCTGGAAGCCATCCGGCGCTGCGGCCAACTGTCTGAAAAATGACGTACTGGTCAACACGCTGCATGTCCCGCGCAAGTCGGCCGGACTGCTGCACACTCAACGCCACATACCGAGCGGCACTCGGATAACCTGGTGTGTGGTCAGTGCCGAACAGGTCGTTGTCGACCGTTTTCGAAATACCCACGCCGATCAATTCGTATCCAGCGTCGCCAGCATACGAAACAACGCGATGGATTGTGTCCATCGTGTCATTGCCACCGATCATAAAGAAGTAGCGGATATTGAACTTCTTCAGCGTTTTTACGATCGGCTCGAAATGGTCATCCGTCAGCTTCAGCCGACTCGACCCCAATGCACTGCTGGGCGTGCGCTGCAACTGCTTCAGAGCCGCGCGATCGTAGCCGCCCAAATCAAGCAGATGACCGGCCAGCACCCCCTCGATGGCAAACCGCATCCCGAAGACCCGATCGATTCGCCGTGACTTTGACGCGGCATCAATCACTCCCGCCAGAGACGAGTTGATGACCGAGGTTGGTCCGCCGGACTGGCCGACCAAAGCATTGCCTTTCAGCATTCCGAAATCCTTGCGGGATGTCTACGTGTGAAGAATTGCGACTTCGTGACGAGGCGTATTTGAGCCGGCATGACGGATGAGGCGTCCATCCTACCGTCCTGTAGACGGGCCGTTGTGGGGCATGTTCTACGCGAGGATGCCTTCCACGATGTGCCCGTGTACGTCGGTCAGACGCATGTCGCGGCCACTGAAGCGAAGGGTCAACTTCGTGTGATCCATGCCCAGCAGATGCAGCATCGTCGCGTGAAGGTCGTGAATCTCGACGCGATCCTGAACAACCTTGTAACCGAATTCGTCGGTCGCTCCGTGGATCGTCCCGCCTTTGATGCCGCCACCAGCCAGCCAGATTGAGAATCCGAACGGGTTGTGGTCACGCCCGTTGCTTCCCTGAGCGAACGGAGTCCGGCCAAACTCACCGGACCAGACGACCAGCGTGTTTTCGAACAGGCCGCGCTGTTTCAGATCTGCCAGCAGAGCGGCAATCGGCTGATCGACTGACTTCGCATTCTTGGTGTGCCCGTCGCGGAGACCACCGTGCTGGTCCCAGCGGTCGCCGTTACCTCCGGGACAGGTCAGCTCGATGAAACGCACACCCCGCTCGACCAGTCGCCGAGCAATCAGGCAGCTGCGGCCAAAGGTCTTCGTGTTATTGAAGTCAGCCTCGAGGCCGTACATCTGCTGTGTTTCTTTGGACTCAGTGCTGATGTCCATGAGGTCGGGCACTGCGGTCTGCATACGAGCTGCCAGCTCGTAATTGGCAATGGCAGACTCCAGCTTGTCGGCAGGACCGAATCTCTCCACAGCCTTGCTGTCCAGCCGCTTCAGGAGATCGAGTTTGCGACGCTGCAATGCATCCGTCTTCTCGGACCGTTTGATGTTTGCGACCGGCGGATCCTGGGCGGCGAAGATCGAGCCCTGATAACTCGCCGGCAGAAATCCGCTGTTGAAGTTGTCGAGACCGCCCGGCGGAATCAGTCCACTGTTCAGGATCACGAAGCCCGGCAAATTCTGGCATTCGCTGCCCAGTCCATAACCAACCCACGAACCCATACTGGGGCGTCCCTGCTGACCGTGACCGGTGTGCAGGAAATAGTTGGCGTTCGTGTGTTCGGGAAAGTTTGACACCATCGATCGGACAACGGCCAGGTCGTCAACGTGCTGAGCCACATGCGGGAACAGTTCGCTGACCGGGATTCCGCTCTGGCCGTACTGCTTGAATTTCCATGGGCTGGCGAGTGTGTTGCCAATATTGTTGAACTGAGTCTTTTCGATCTTTGCAGGAAACGGCTGACCGTTTCGCTTGTCGAGTTCCGGTTTCGGATCGAACGAATCGACCTGCGATACGCCTCCATCCATATACAGGAAGATCACGCTGGTGACCTGTGGATCGTAGTGCGGTTCGCGCGGCGCAAATGTAGACAGATCGCGCGAGGGTGCGGCTTTCGATTCGTCGGCAAACAGCGAGGACAGCGCGAGGGCTCCGAAGCCGTTCGCTGCCTGCTGCAGCATTTCTCGGCGCGTTGCGGGAGCTGGTCTCAGCCGCTGACATAGGAACATGGAAATCACCTCTGGTCAGAATTGCCGGTCAGGTTGCGCTGTTTCGGGACAGGTTTGCGCCACGATACCGGTGACGACCGCGGGGGGAAACCAAACTCTGCCGAGTTCGCCTACTCTCCCCGGGCATCAGTCAATGCCCGTCCCTCATCCCTTGACTCTTGCCGATCGTCTCATAACTCTCAGCACGATGTCCGATTCACTGTCAATTCAGATCCGGCCGGCTGGTGAACCTGACCTGGATTCGCTCGCGGTTTTCATCGAGCCCTTCGTCGCAGCGCAGAAACTGCTGCCGCGCACCGAAAACGAACTGCGCGAGCTGATTGAGCACGGGTTCGTCGCCGAGTCCGAAAATCGGATCGTCGGATTCGCGACGCTGGACGTCTATTCACGCAAGCTGGCCGAGGTTCGTAGCCTGGCCGTCGAGGACGCATTCCGCGGAGCAGGACTCGGTCGCCAACTCGTTGCGCACTGCGTCGAGCGTGCCAGGCAATTGGACGTGCTCGAAGTCATGGCCATCACGTCAGCCGAGCAGTTTTTCGAACAGTGTGGGTTCCACTTCACGCTGCCCGGCGAAAAAAAAGCGTTGTTCATCAGCACCAGAACGTAAGGATCGCTCGATAAATTGCTGCCCGATGTCCCCTCTCCCCCGTGGGGAGAGGGTTAGGGAGAGGGGCATCTGACAGTCAATTAATTATCGAGCGGCCCTAAGCGTCCGTCGTCATCCGCCACAGAAATGCGACCAGACCACTCGGACGCTACGATTCGACCGGTCTTCAACCCATCTCCTGCTACCGAGGGCGGAATCATGCGGCGTTCAGTTCTGCCATTGATGTGCCTGCTTACCGTCTGCCTGCTCGTGCACCGCGCTTCGAGCGAGCCTGCAAAACCTGATCAGGGAACATCGAAGTCACTCGCCAGTGATTATGGCACTCGCGATCGCGAGCTGTGGACGACCTCAAAGATCATCGGCACTCCCGATCCACGATCGAAATACACACTGAAGGTGGCGTTCCCGAACCTGAAGTTCGACGAGCCGCTATCGATGTCGTTGATTCCCGGGACAAACCGCATCGCGGTGGCGGAACGCTACGGAAAAATCTTTACCTTCCCCAACGATCGCACGACTGACGAGAAGACGCTCCTGATCGATTTCGAACGGACGGTTTTCGGAGTCGTGTTTCATCCGGACTTCCTCCAGACCGGCAAGTTCTATGTTTCCTCACTGATCGGCAGCCGCGACCAGCCCAGCGAGGACGGCAGTCTGTTATCGGAACTCAAAGTACTGGTCCAGTCCGACTGGAAGGCCGATCCCGCCAGTGAACTGCATCTCCTGCGATGGCCGATCGGCGGGCACAACGGCGGATGTCTTCGATTCGGGCCAGATGGATACCTCTATCTTGCGACGGGCGATGCGAGTGGCATCGCCGATCAGCGTCAGACAGGGCAGGACGTCAGCGATCTGGTCGGCTCGATCCTGCGCATCGATGTCGACAACCCCGGTGGCGGACGCGGCTACGGCATCCCCGAAGACAACCCGTTCGTCGGAGTCAAAGGGGCTCGGGACGAAATCTTCTCTTACGGACACCGTCAGGTCTGGAAATTCAGCTTCGATCGGAAAACCGGCCTGCTGTGGGGCGGCGACGTCGGGCAGGACCTGTGGGAGATGATCTATGTGATCCAGAAAGGTGGCAATTACGGCTGGAGCGTGCGCGAAGGCACGCACCCCTTCCGGCCGGAACGCCCGAAAGGACCGGGTCCGTTCATCGATCCTATCGTCGAACATCCGCACTCGGACTTCCGATCCATCACTGCGGGACACGTCTACTACGGCAAGCGATTGACCGAGTTGAGCGGCCACCTGATTTACGGTGACTATGACACGGGTAAAATCTGGGCTCTCAAGTGGGACGCCGACAGCAAGACGTTATTGGCCCATCATGAGTTGTGTGACGAGCAGATTCGGCTGATCGAGTTCTGCCAGACTCCGGACGGCGAAATACTGCTGCTCGATTTCGCTGGTGGGCAGATTCACGAACTGGTCCCCGCGCCTCCGGCCCGCGAAGACACGCCGCCGTTTCCTCGCAAGCTCAGCGAAACAGGACTGTTCGCCTCGACAACGACACTCAAGCCAGCGACAGGGCTGATTCCGTACGACGTCGTGGCTCCGCTGTGGTCGGATAATGCCGTCAAGGATCGTTTGCTGGCGATCCCTGGTGACGCGCACATCGAATTCGAAACAGTCGTGTATCCACAACCGGCACCTGGGTCGCGGCCGGGCTGGCGTTTTCCAGATGGAACAGTGCTGGTCAAGACGTTCTCACTCGAAATGGAAACCGGCAATCCCGACAGTCTGAGGCGGCTGGAAACCAGGCTGCTGCATTACGAGAAGATGCCGGGCAAGGACGACGAGTACGGCGCTCAGGTCTGGCACGGCTACACCTACGTCTGGAACGACGAACAGGATGAGGCGTATCTCCTTGATGCCAAAGGCGCAGATCGGACGTTCGAGATCAAAGACGCTGCGGCACGGGACGGCTTACGCAAGCAGACATGGCATTTTCCCAGCCGCGCCGAATGCACGTTGTGCCATACGATGTCCGCCAAGTACGTGCTCGGTGTTTCAACGAACCAGATGAATCATGGCTTTGATTACGGAGCGGACATTGGCGAACGGAACCAGATTGAAATGTTCAACGAACTCGGCCTGTTTACGGCCGCGGTTCCGGCGCCCGTCAACGAGTTGGATCGGCTGGCCGATTATCACAACACGAAGGCACCGCTGGCGGATCGGGCCCGGTCGTACATGCACGCCAACTGCTCGCATTGTCATCGCAAGTGGGGAGGCGGCAATGCTGAGTTTCAGTTGCTCGAAACACTGGCGCTGGAGGAGACGGGGACCGTCAACGTGCGGCCCGGACATGGCAGCTTCAAGTTGGACGAACCTCGTCTGCTCGTGCTTGGAAAGCCAGAACAGTCGATGCTCCTGCACCGCATGGAACGTCGGGGGCTCGGCCGCATGCCGCATGTGGCATCGTCCATTCCTGATCAGCGGGCCATCAAGCTGCTGCGTGACTGGATCGCGTCTCTGGAATCCGGAACGCAGAAGTGAGTAGCGACGCCGACGCCATCTATCTCGACAACGCCGCAACGAGCTTTCCGAAGCCCGAGTGCGTTTACGCAGCGGTTGACGACTACAACCGGCACAGCGGCCGGGCGGTCGGACGCGGCGCGACCGATGCCGGGCAGGCTCTGCAGCAAACCGTTGATCGCTGCCGATTGCGAGCTGCGCAGCTCCTGGGTGCCGATGACCGTGATCAGATCGTGTTCACGTTCAATTGCACAGACAGTCTCAACATGATTCTGCACGGCGCGCTGAAGTCGGGCGATCATGTTGTTACTTCAATGGCCGAGCACAACTCGGTGCTGCGTCCGCTCCGCCACCTGGAACAATTGCGGGCCGTCAGTCTGACCGTCGTGGACGTTGACAAGTTCGGCTTTATCGACCCCGCGTCCGTGCGAAGTGCAATACGACCAGAGACGCGACTGGTCGTGGTGCAGCATGCATCCAATGTCACTGGAGCCATTCAACCAGTCGCCGAGATCGGTGCAATTGCACAAGAATCGAATGCGCTGTTCGCCATCGACGCGGCACAGTCAGCGGGACACCTGCCGTTGAATGTGATGGAACTGCAGCCTGACTTTGTGGCGTGTTCGGGGCACAAGGGGCTTCTGGGACCGCTCGGAACCGGGCTCCTCTATATCGCTCCCGGTCGGGAAGACACGCTCGCCCCTTTGCGGCAGGGTGGAACCGGATCCCGCAGTGAACTCGACACGCAGCCTGATGAGATGCCGCAGAAGTTTGAATCCGGCAATCACAACGCACCAGGTCTGGTGGGTCTGGACGCAGCCCTGGGTTTCCTGACCGAGCATGGCATCGACTCCGTGCAGCAACACGAACGGGAACTCGCAGGAATACTGTTTGACCGACTGAGTGGAATCGCTGGACTCACAATGCATTCCACTCCCGATCGGGAACGATGCACGGGTGTCATCAGCGTCAGCTCCGATCTTTACACGTCCGATGAAGTGGCCGCGCTGCTGAATCAGCACTTCCACATCGACACGCGCTCGGGGCTGCATTGTGCTCCTGGTATCCACCGCCGTATGGGCACGATCGATCGCCAGGGAACGGTGCGCATGAGCGTCGGTCTGCACTCGACGCGTGAAGACATCGATGCCGTCGCCGATGCACTGGAGCAAATCAGCGAGGCTGGCTGACGGAACTGCGTCATACGTGATCAACTGGCTCCGAGACGGCACAGTGTCGAACGCTGTGATAGTGACACAGCGCGACGGCCGCGGCATCCGCAACGTCGTTTGGTTCCAGCATGCGCTTGAGCCGAAGTTCCTGCTGAATCGCCCGCTGAATCTGCTCTTTGCTGGCCCGGCCACTGCCTGTCAGCAGACGCTTGATCTGCGTAGGCGTGTAGTGCACGACCGGCAGTTTGCGTTCGGCCGCCGTCAGTAGAATCACACCCCGGGCGTGTGCCATCAGGATGGCCGTCTTCGGATGCGCAACGTGCGAGAAAACCTGTTCGATCGCGACGACCGACGGACAGAACTCATCCAGCACTTCACGCAGTCCGATCGCGATTTCATGCACTCGCTCGGCCAGAGCGAATTCTTTTGTTGAGCGAACAACTCCGCCTTCCCGCAACGTCGGGCTCTTCTGCGACTGCTCCAGAATCGCGTACCCCGTGCGATTCAACCCCGGGTCGATACCCAGAACTCGAATCACGCCAGCGGAGTTTGAAGTGGAGCCAACCATGACATTGCCTGAGCAGAGATGTAGCCGAACTCGCCAGAGTTTGGATTCCCCCAACTCAGCCAAAGTCTGGCGACTTCGGCTACATCCAACCTGGCACTATTCAGTTTGCTTACTCGCGTCGCCAGCCAGTTCCGTCGGGACGGTCTTCCAGAGTCACATTCAATGCGCGCAGGTCGTCGCGAATCTGATCGGCCAAAGCAAAGTTCTTTTCCTTCCGCAGCGACGAACGCAGGCTGATCAGCAACTCCATCAGTCCACCCACAAGTTCGTCGTCACCGCCGGCCGCTGCCGCCTCGATCGGTTTGCGGAAAACACCCAGCACTGCAGCCAACTCCTTCAGCAACGTCACTGCAGAAGTCAAAGCCAGGACGTTTACCGAATTCGATTTGCCGTCACCTTCCAAAGCCTGCTCGGCAATGAACCCATTGATCGTTTTTCGCAGATCGAACAGCACACCGACGGCACCGCCCGTGTTGAAGTCGTCGTCCATACAATCGCAGAACCGATCGCGCAAGCCTTGAATCTCAGTAAAAAAGTCGGCTGGTTCGCCGTCGAGACTCGCAGTCTGTTCGCGCGAGACTGATGTCTGGATGTCGTAGAAACACTGGCCGGTGATCCGCTCGAATGTCTCGATCAGGCGGTAAAAGCCCTCGAGTGAACGCCCGGTTTCGGCGATCCGTTCGTCGCCAAAATCGATCGGGCTGCGGTAGTGCGTCGCCAGCAGGAAGAACCGGACGGTCTCGGGATCGTGCTTCGAGAAGACCGCGGTCTTTACAGACTCGGCTCCCGCCGAACCGGCCAGCTTGCCCGCGACCTGAGCTTCCTGATCGGGGATATCACCATGCCGGTCGTGTCCCCCGCCGACCTTCCCAGCCTGACCGCTGGCCTGCATCAAGCCGTTGTGCATCCAGTAGTTGGCGAAGGGCTTGCTGTTGCAGCACTCGGACTGCGCCAATTCGTTTTCGTGGTGCGGAAACAGCAGGTCGAGCCCGCCACCGTGAATGTCGAATGTCTCGCCCAGGTACTTACTGCTCATCGCCGAGCATTCGATATGCCAGCCGGGCCGACCTGGTCCCCATGGACTGTCCCACGATGGCTCGCCTGGTTTTGACGCCTTCCACAAAGCAAAGTCCGCCGGGTGCTTCTTCTTGTTCGCCGCTTCGACGCGCGTGCCGGACATGATTTCGTCGATGCTGCGGTGACTCAGCTTGCCGTAGTTTTCGTCACTTTCCGTGTGAAAGTAGACGTCCCCATTCAGCGGGTACGCATGGCCCTTTTCGATGAGCGCAGCGATCATCGCCAGCATCTCGTCGATGTGTTCGGTCGCCTTCGGGAAGCAGTCGATCGTGTCAACGCCCATCGTCTCCAGGTTGTCGAAGTAGTCCAGCGTCATCTCGTTCGCGAGCGCTTCGACAGTCGTGCCACTTTCGTTCGCCCGATTGATCAACTTGTCATCGACGTCGGTGATGTTCACGACCCAGGTGACGTCGTAACCGCTGTAGGCGAGGTAGCGTTTGATCGTGTCGAAAATGACGGGCCCGACCATGTGTCCGATATGAGCCGGCTTGTAGACCGTCGGCCCGCACAGATACATCCCGACTTTGCCGGGTGTCACAGGTGTGAAGTCTTCTTTTGTGCGGGACAGCGTGTTGTAGATGCGGAGGGTCATAGTTGCTTCAGGGAAGAGAATTCGTTGAGGGTGCGATAGACCAATGAAAGTGGACACCGGAAATAGAATTTAGACGGCGAGTTTAGTGCGGTGTTCTTCTTCGAATTCGTCAGGTGTTCTGTAACCGAGAGTCTGGTGAATTCTCTTTGAGTTGTAGA
>CAUZFZ010000263.1:0-9626 GCA_963579025.1 Planctomycetota bacterium
CGAGGCCTGCGTCGAGTCTTCGACTTCAGCCTCGCCTGGACAACATTCAATGAACTCTCCGCATCCTCGGGCCGCCCTCACTCAACTTGTGTGTAAGGGTGAGGGTTGAAACCCCGGGCTATTTGCCCACGTCCCTCCGGGACTGAGGTGTGCAACTTCAAAAAGCGAGAGCGAGGACGATCGTGGTCAGAAAGTAGGCCGGAACAAGCTTAGCGCAGTTCCGGCAGTCGAAGTGTCATTAACCGTTCGAAGTGCCGGAACTGCGCTGCGCTTGTTCCGGCCTACAGTTCCTAACTCGAAAAACTCACAACCTCTTCGGGTTAAGAAGCGTCCCTGTAGCCAGGGCGACTTCGGCTACCGGACATTGAATACGTCTTTACGCGAAACATGGCCATCTCATGAACGATCAGCCAATCATCGATCCGAAACAGGTCCACGAGACGCAGTTCCTGGAACACACGCGGCAGTTGCTGGGGTGTCGCTTCAGCCCATGCGGACGCTTCGTGTTCGCCGGCGGCGTGGACAATCTGGTCCATCGCTGGGAACTGGAGTCCGGTCAGCACACGGCGATCCCGTCACATGGAAGTTGGGTCGCGGCACTCGCATTTCATCCCGACGGACAACGGCTGATTACATCCGACTACATCGGATGTCTGCGCTGCTGGAACTACGCGGACGAAAAACCGGTTTCCGTGTGGTCACTCGACGACGCACACGCGGCAGCAATTCGCGCGGTCTCGATCAGCGCGGATGGGAAGTACATTGCAACCACCGGACACGACCGCACGGTCCGCGTGTCGTCGACCACCGACGGAAAGGCGCTGCACGAATTCGCCGGTCACAGCAGCCCCGCGTTCGCGATCGCTTTCCATCCGGATTCCAAAAGTGTCGTGTCTGCCGAACAGTTCGGAGTCATCAAGCACTGGGACGTTGCCACCGGAAAGCACGTGCGCGACATCGACGGCGGAGCCCTGTGGACCGACGCATCGTTGAATGGTGGTGCTCACACCTGCGGCATTCGCTGCCTGAGATTCGACGCGACGGGTGACGTACTGGCGTCCGGAGGCCTGACCGAACTGACAGACGGCGATCGTCGCGGCGGAGACGCTTCCATCCTCCTTCTGAACTGGAGTGACGGCAGTCGGAAAGACCTGCTCGCGGCCAAGAAAGCCGGCTATGTCGAAAACATGGTGTTTCATCCGACAGGTGCCGTCATTGCCGCGTGTCTGACGCAGGAAAATGGCAGCGTTCAATTCTGGCAGGCGGGCAACAACGCACCAGTGCATCAGTTCAAAGCCCCTGGCCGGGACATCGATCTGCACCCGGATGGCGAGCGGTTTGCAGTGTGTGAATGGAAGCTGCACGGAAAAGCCGGCAACAACGCCAGCACGGAAGAGCTCGTGCCGTTCAAATCGCACCACGGAGCCATCCGCATCCACTCGCTGACCCCCGCGCCGGCAGCCGTGCAAAAAGCCTGATCGTCGAGTGGTCGAGGAAATGCAGGAAGAGTAGAAACGCAGAGGCGCTGAGGACGCCGAGAAAAGGAAAACTCCGCGCCCTCTGCGCCTCTGCGTTTCCATCCTGCCCCAGACCACCAACGTCTCGTGAAGGCCGAGTTGGCTGCTGCCTTGCCAGTCCACGGGCCGAACATGGCACGCATCAGTGGGCTTCGATATGCTTACGGGTCTCATGCACGGCGTCGCTGTTCGATCGAGCGGAAGTGAGCATGCCCTGCCAATGCAGCGGATATCGGGCGACGACTTCGTCGAGGTCTGATTCCAGACCTCACTCCTCTTCGATGGTCGACACTGAGACAAATCGAACGTATCGGAAAAACGAATGCTGAGATAATCCGTTCAACAGCAATCGGGCACGAAAGATGTTCTCATGGTGTTCGGCCGCATGCACATGGTCCCGATTTCCGGTCTCCTGATTGCCAGCCTGGCATCATCCTCGGTCTTTGCGGCTGACGAGATCGACTATGAGCGTGACGTTAAGTCGATTCTGAAAGCGCACTGCTTTCGCTGTCACGGGCCGCTGAAAGCGGAATCGGGTCTGCGGCTCGATACGAAAGCGCTCGCGCTTATGGGCGGAGAGAACGGCGCTGCGCTGGTCCCAGGCGAAGCGGCCGAAAGCAAGATTGTGCAGCGGATTACTGGGGATGACGAGACTCGCATGCCGCCGGAAGGAGAACGGCTGAGCGACGCGCAGGTTGAGACTCTGAAGAAGTGGATTGCTGGTGGCGCCGTTTCGCCCGCAAATGAGGCTCCCGTAGATCCCCGGGCACACTGGTCGTTCCAGCCGATCAAGCGACCTGCCGTCCCCTCCGGCGCGGGTGCAGACTGGTCGCGGAATCCGATCGATGCGTTTATCTCGCGCCGGCATCAGGCGGGGAAAGTCACTCCCCGACCAGCCGCACCGCGGCACGTGCTGCTGCGCAGGGTCTATCTGGATCTGATCGGTCTGCCGCCGTCGCGCGACGAACTGCGGGCTTTCATGGCCGACAATTCACCCGACGCCTATCACAAAGCGGTCGACCGTCTGCTGGCCAGTCCGCATTACGGCGAACGTTGGGGACGGCACTGGCTGGATGTGTGGCGGTACAGTGACTGGTACGGGTTTCAGGGGACCGTTCGCTTCAGTCAGAAAAACATCTGGCACTGGCGCGACTGGACGATCGAATCGCTCAACGCCGACAAAGGCTACGAGCGGATGCTGATGGAGATGCTGGCCGGCGATGAAATCCTCCCGTTCGACCCGGCCAACTTGCGTGCCACCGGATTCCTCGTACGCAACCGCAACACAGACAGTCGCGAGCAGTGGCTTCGTCAGACGGTCGAACACACCTCGCAGGCATTCTTCGGATTGACCATGGCGTGCGTGCAGTGCCACGACCATCCGTACGATCCGGTGTGGCATGACGAGTACTATCGGTTCCGCAACATCTTCGAACCGGTTTCGGTCGCCATCGACAGCGGCGGTGGCGGACCCGGTGGCGTCGACATCGCCGGAGTCGCTCGCATCTTTGATCAGAACCGCGGCGCCGGGACAAAGTTCTACATTCGCGGCAACGACAAGACGCCGGACGAAAGCCGCAAGATCACGCCCGGCGTACCGCAGGTCATCGGGAACTGGACGGAACCGAAAGAGGTATCGCTGCCACCGGTCGCGCGCGTTCCGCACCTTCGCAAGACAGTCGCAGACCAGACTCTGGCTCGCCTTGAGCACAATATCCGCGCGGCCGAACAGGCGATCAAAACCGGCGAAGCGTTCGTTGCGGAAACGAAGCGTCAACTGGCAGCGGACAGCCAGGATGCTTCGGAACCGTCCCCGGACACGTTTCTGCTCGACACATTCAAGCCCGGACGCGGGAAAGACTGGCGGGAGGGTCCCGGTCAATGGGACGACAGCAACGGACACCTCACTCAATCTACTGCCGGGGCCGAACAGTTCTGCTGGCTGCAATACGCCCCGAATCGAAAGCCACTGCGAGACTTTCGTCTCCGCGCGCGATTCAAGATTACCGGCGGCGAAAACCTCAGAGTGGGTATTACGTATGACCTGCTGGAGAAAGCCGGTCGCAGTCAGGGAGTGTTTCTCATTGCCGGTGACGAGAAACCCGGACTGGGTTTCTACTTTGAATACGATGGTGACAAGAGCGACCTGAGCAATCTGTTTCGTGAATTCGACGTCCCGTTGGATCAAGAGTTTGTACTGCGAGTGGATGTGCGCGATCAACTCGCGAATGTGTACGTCAACGACGTGTTAATGCAGGCTCACAAAGTTGCCATGCGGGAGGCCGGAGGATTCCGGTTGTGGACGCAGGGCGCCAGTGCTGAGTTTCATCACATCCGCATGGATCCGCTGCCGGCCGATACGCCGATGGCTCCGGCAGAATCGACTACAAAGTTCGCGTCAGTTGCGAGCCTTGATAAGTCCGATCCGTCACATCTCTCTTTCGCGACAACAGTTGTCGATCATGCCCGCGTGACGCTCGACGTTCGCAAAGCGGAACAGGCATCACACCAGGCGACCTGGACGGCCGATGCTTTCCGGTTGCTGGAAGCCCCGGCAGAGGGTGACGAAGCCGCAGCCGCGGCTCACAAGAAACGCCATGAAGAACTTGCCATGGTGGCGAATCAGGCTCAGAAACAACTGGCGCTGGCCAAAGCCAGGGAAACACGCTTTCTGGCAGAACATGTGTTGAATGCCGCTAAAGCCAGGGCAGCGCATGGACCCAAAGGTGATGCGACACTCAGCAAGGCCGTTGCGGATGCCACAAACAAAGTCGAGACGACAGGGGCGGCGGTGGAAAAAGCCAGCTTGGCCCTGAAGGAGCCTCCGAAGCCGCAATACAGCGGTCTGTCTGGCAATTACGGCTCATCATCCGGACGTCGTCTGTCGCTGGCCCGCTGGGTCGCCGATTCGACAAACCCGTTGACCGCACGCGTTGCCGTGAACCACATCTGGCTGCGTCACTTCGAGCGTGCCCTGGTTGCAACGGTATTCGACTTTGGTTTGAACGGCAGCAAGCCCAGCCATCCGCAGTTACTGGACTGGCTGGCTTCCGAATTGCGAGAACCGTCACAGGTCCTGTCGACTCAAGGCGGGCAGCCGCAATGGACGGCAGGTGAACCATCTGCAAAGGCCTGGTCGATGAAACACCTCCACCGCGTGATTGTAACATCGCGGACATATCGCACGGCATCAACGCCCGACGAGGCCGATCTGCGCACCGATCCGGACAATGCATTCTACTGGCGCATGCCGCCGCGTCGGATGGATGCGGAAATCGTACGGGACTGTGTGCTTGCAGCGGCCGGAGCGCTCGATCGGAAACTGGGCGGCCCGGACATTCCCTGTGCGGACGGGATGTCGACTCCACGCCGCAGCATCTATTTCCATCAGTCGCCTGAGAGTCAGATGTCGTTTCTGAAACTCTTCGATGGCGCTGACACGACAGAGTGCTATCAAAGACATGTCAGCATCGTTCCCCACCAGGCGCTGGCCCTGTTCAACAGCGAAGTTTCTCTAGTGCAGTCACGTCGACTGGCGCGACACTTGTCACGGAAACTGACGGCAACCGAGCCCTTCATTCAGGCGGCGTTCGAGCAAGTGCTGTCCCGTTCGGCCACCGAAACTGAGCTGAGGATCGGAGCCGAGTTTCTCGCGGCGAGACAAGCCGTGTATGAATCTCAGGAAAAGTCCGCTGCGGATAAAAAGGACAATTCAGGTAGCGAAAACAGCCCGTCTGCAGAGCCTCGACAGCACGCTCGTGAAAACCTGGTTCACGCGCTCTTCAATCACCACGACTTTGTGACGATCAAATGAAAACATCTCAATCAACCGGAATGCGTGCAAGCTCCACGAACCGGCGAACGTTCTTTGCCGACGCCGGCATGGGTGTCGCTGGCATGGCACTCAGTGCGATGCTGCATGAGGACGGTTATGCGGCCGCATCGGATGCCCGCGAACCTGATGGCCAGTTGCACTTTCCAGCCAAAGCCAAGTCTGTGATCTGGCTCTTCATGGCTGGAGGCGTCAGCCATATGGAGAGCTTCGATATTAAGCCGGCGTTAAATAAGTATGCCGGCATGACCTACGATGAAACTCCGTACAAAAACTTCATCGACAAGGAACGCGTTGAAAAGAACCTGGCCGGTGCCGGATCATCAATTCCGCCGCACAAGAAATTGATGGGACTGAATACCGGATACCTGCGCTACGGTGAGTGCGGTCTGCCTGTCGGTAATTGGTTTTCGCATATGGGAACGTGTGCTGACGACCTCGCCATCGTGCGATCCCTGTGGACTGTGCATCCCAATCACGGCATGCAGCTCACATGGCACACCGGCCATCACGTGCGTGAAGGATCCAAACCGACGATCGGATCGTGGGCTTCGTACGGCCTGGGATCGCTGAACGACCAGCTACCCAAGTTCGTCGTTATGGGCAATTCCATCGGCGGATGCTGCGGCGGCGAGTTCGGGCACGCAGCGAGCTACCTCGGCCCGCACAATTCCGGCGTCAAGCTGTCGACGGATCCGAACAATCCGCTTCCGTTCGTTTCGCCATATGGAAATGGAGTGACTGCGGAAGAGCAGGCCGCTGAACTCGACCTGATCGGCCAGTTGAATCGCGCGGCGGGCGTCGAATATCCCGACGATCCGGATCTGCGAGCGAGAATTCGTTCGTACGAACTCGCTGCTGGAATGCAGACGGCAGTTCCGGAGATCATGAACTTCGAGGACGAAACGGAAGAAACGCAGAGTCTATACGGACTTGATGCGGACCATTCTCGCGAATTTGGTACGCAGTGCCTTGCCGCACGGCGAATGGTCGAGAAAGGCGTTCGGTTTGTGCAGCTCTATCACGGAGCTGGTGGTGCGGGCACGTGGGATGCTCACAGCGACATCAAACGGCGTTACGACATTGAAACACCTAAAGTCGACAAGCCGATCGCGGGGCTGGTGAAAGACCTGAAGCAGCGTGGCCTGCTGGATTCAACGCTTGTTGTGTTTGGTACCGAGTTTGGCCGTACACCCGGTGCTCAGGGAACGGGCCGCGACCATCACCCTCAAGGTTTCCTGTGCTGGATGGCAGGTGGCGGTATCAAAGGTGGCATCACACATGGAGCAACGGACGAACTCGGGTTCTACGCAGTGGAAAATCCGCACTACGTCACCGACGTGCATGCCACGGTCTTGCACCAGATGGGCCTCGACCCACACCAGCTGGATGTGCCAGGGCGAAAGCGTATCGACATGCACCGTGGTGAGCCGATCTCGGAGATTATTGCCTGAGGCGTGGAGCTGCGTCTGTCGTCGCACGTTCGTGTGGATGGCTGAGTATCCGGCGCCGCATCGCGCCTGGATGGAGCCACTCAATCAGCAGCGCATGCCGTTTGATCAATGTTACGAACCTGTCGTGGACTCGCGAGCGGATCTGAAACGGCTGGGCAAGGAACGGAGGGTTCTTGACGGGGACGTCATGTATCTCGCAGGCAATCCCGCGCTGGCGACTTTCTGTCGGGCGCCGTTCACGGGCACTCGAAACCGGATCTCCCAGGCATCGCTCTTGACTGCGACATGGCACAGTCAGACATTCACGTTCTCCTATCGAATCAAACGGAGTTGGTATGAAGTTGAGAATACTGGCCGTCGGCCTCGCGCTGCTGTGCTTGACCACGACCCTTCACGCGGAGGGTCGTCCCCCCGGTAAATACGAGGGAGTCGCAGTATTCGATCGATGGGATGGCTGCATCCTGTGCAGCGGCCTGTACATCTCGTATGTGTCAGAGAGCCTGAAGGAATCTTTGCGACCGTTCGATGGTATGCATGTCGTCGTGGACGCAAGCAGCTTCTACCAGCCAGTGAATCCAGGAGACGGGTTGATCACCGGATTCAACTCACCGCCCTCGAAGATCTCACGCCGCGACAGTGTGCCGATTCGGCTTGAGGCCTTGCCGGAGCTTACGCCGGGAAGACGTCCGGCAATGGTCATCAGGCTGAAGAATACTGGCCAGAGTGAGATCGAGATTTACAGCGGTGGGATCGGCTTCACGTTGCTGATGAAGATGCCAGACCGCCGACCAGGCTTCTTTCCCACATTCATTCCGTCGGACAGTCCGGCGTTCGCTTTGATGGCTCGGCAGTCATTCCTCAATACAGAATCGCCAGGGACCGCTCGGAAGGGGACGACGGCTGGAATCCGACACTCATGGCTTACGGACAGCCGTTTACCGCGAACGCTGACACTGGCTGCTGGCGTCGAGAAACGCGTACGAATCGAACTGGAGATCCCGGCTGGCGAGTATGAGTTTCTTGTCGGGCACCGCGGTAATGGGCAGTCGATCGTCAGCAACCGCGTGGCGTTTGACGTGATGCCGAATGGAGCAGCGAAGCACATTGTTATCGACAGGTCGAAGCCGAAGCTCGTACCGCAGATTTCGCATGCAAGTCGAATCACGGCTCTCGACTGTTCGGCTGATGGGCGCTGGCTCGTCAGCGCAAGCTGGGACCGGTCCGTGCATGTGCGAGACGCCAGGTCACTCCGGCTGCATCGCGTGCTGCGCGGCGATCAGATGCTGACAACGGTGGCTGTCACCCGGGACGGGCACCAAATTGCGGCCTGCGGGACGTCCGGGCTGATCCGCGTCTGGGACCGTGCAACCGGAATCCTTCGTCTGACATTGGGGCAGAAGCAGGACAATGAAGTCTCCAATCCGTCCGTGGATTTCTCTCCTGATGGCAAGATACTGGCCAGCGTCGTTGATGGTCATAAAGTGCAGCTTTGGAGGATCCCGTACGGGTTTCCGTGGCGACAGCTCGGGGATCCGGAAGATTGGTATCAGCAGGTGCGTTTTTCACCCGACGGCAAGTCACTCGCGGCCAGCGGTCGCAAGGGCGTACGCATCTGGGACGTGGAGTCGGGCGAACTCGTACAGACGCTCCTGCAGAAACGGTCTGGTGCTTTGCGAGGGCCACAGCCAATTGCCTGGTCTCCCGATGGCAGCCGGCTTGTCCAGGTAACCACGAACTGGGGCGTCTGGAATGCCGATCGGGGATGGGATGCGTCGACGCTTGCTGAGGTCAATATCTGGGAACCATTCATCGGCAAGTGTGTGCATAAAGTCTCCTTGCCGCTGGGACAAGAGATGGGGTCCGTCGCCTGGTCACCGGATGGAGAGTATCTGGCTCTTACAGGAGCGCATTCAACAGTCTGGCGAACAGCAGACTGGGAAGTGGTCAAAATGCCTGCCCGGTCGAATCCCGCTTGGCGCCGCGTTGTCGAGTCCACGTGCGTGAGCTTTCTACCGCCCGTCAGTCTTCCGAACGGAGACTCAAGCTCGAACGATAAGCTGGCTGGCAACGTTGCGGACGACGGCACGCGCGTCGCGTTTGGCTGGGAAGACGGCACACTCTCCGTGACTTCCGTCGAAAGGAAATCCAACCCCAAAACGGTCTCTGGTCGAAGTCGGCTATCTCTTGTGCCGCAAAGGCTGGACGGGAATAGAGTCGCAAGCCGTGGCACAGCAGGTCAGTTGATTGTCTGGGACCTGGACGAAGCGAAGGTCTCTGCGATTCAGAATTTCGAGGATGCCGAGTGGGTGGACATCCTGGCGGTGTCTCCGGACGGGCAGCGGGTGGTTGGACGTTTTGGTACGCAAAGCCATCAACGTCCCATTGAATTGAGACACCAAGGTCGGCGATCTCAACTCGCATCCTCGTCACGAACCGACAGGTCCTCAGCGGCATTTTCGACTGATGGCAAACAATTTTTCGTTTGCAACGGGTCTAACATCGAGAACTGGCGTTTCCATGACGAAGAGCCTCGGCAGGTTTCGATGGAGTATCCGGTCGGCGGCAGAGGATTGATCAGTCTATCAGACGACGGCGCCAGACTGGCGACCTGCACCGATGACTGGATCGAGGAAGGTCGGCGTGTTCGAAGTCAACCTGGCGGACACATCAACCTGGTCAATACTCAGGATGGAATGAACGGGTGTGATCTCTCTGAGGCGACAACACGTGGGAGTTGTGAGTTGGAGTTCTTCGGCTTTTGCCGTGAGTTGAAGTGGTCTTGGAGAAAGCGGCGTCCTTTGCGATCCTGATTTCTGAACGGAA
>CAUZFZ010000264.1:0-9599 GCA_963579025.1 Planctomycetota bacterium
CTATCGCTCCTGAAGCAGCATCCCGGCAAAGAAAGCATTGCCATGAAGCGCCGGCATTGCGGATGGAACGACAACTTCCTGCTCCAAGTCCTTGTCCCACAACGGAGTTAGTGTGCGCTGGCCCTGCGATCATGGCCTGACGCACATCCGGTCTCTGTGCCAGCATCATGTTGACCAGGTACACGGCTTCTCTGAGCGCGTAGTCACTGACCTGAGAGGAACCGACAATCGGGTATCCGTTTGCGCTGACGTATTTCTGGTAGAACGGATCGAGCTTGAGTTCCTCAGGTGGAACCGTGACGGGCCGCTTCTGTTCCGCCGACAGACACAAATCCACACCGCCAGTACCAGTCGACACCACTGCGAGCAAAACGACGCTGGCAAGACCACGCCGGACTCGACCAGCCTGTTTGTATTCGATCACAGCACGCCCATTCCGAATCCGGTCACTTGGTCATAAACATCCGGCTTTGCACGACGAGTTTGATCAGGTCGCGGATGCGATTGTCCTGCGATTCGAGTTTGCTGACGATTTCGTCGACTTCGCCTCGGTCAGTCAATTCGAGAACTCGGCCGGTGGCGTAGCTCAGCAACTTCTGCGTCAGGCATCGGACCACCAGTTGTTCCTCATCTAGAAGCAACTTCTTGAATTCGACGATGTCGGCGACTTTTCGCCCAGATGATGTCGTTGTTGAAGCGTCGATGTCCTCGCGCGCCTTCGGGTATCTGTCACGCCAGCGGCCAATCGGGTCGAAGTTCTCGAAGGCGAAGCCCAGCGGGTCGATCTTGCGATGGCAACTGTTGCACGCTTTCTGTTTGCGGTGCATGGCCAGTTGCTCGCGAATTGTCTTAGCCTCGCGAAGGTCGGGAGACAGTGGTTCGACATCCGGCGGGGGTGGCGATGGTGGGGTGCCGAAGACGTTCTCGAGAACCCAGACGCCGCGGACAACGGGTGATGTGTCAACGCCGTTGGCAGTCGATGTCATAACGCTTGGCTGAGTAAAGATGCCGCCCCGTCTGCGGTCGTTCGTCGCGACCTTACGCATGGACTCACCTTTAACGTCCGAGCGGCCATAGAAAACGCTCGCGATGGACTCGTTCATGAAGGTGTAATCAGAGTCGATCAGCAAACGAATCGGGCCGTTATTCTGCAACAGGTCCGCAAAATACATGTCCGTCTGAGCAATGATCTGTGGCTCCATCCGGCGATCCCAATAAACGCGGAAGGGACCGGTCAATTCCGGTGGGCTTTCGGTAATTTTGTCCAACCGCAGCCATCGCTCGGTAAAGTGCCGCGTGAACGCTCTGGCCTTCCGGTCGTCGAGCATGCGATCAACCTGCTGCTGCAACACCGTCGTGTCCGTCAGCTTGCCGGCCCTGGCCAGATTCATCAACAAATCGTCCGGCATTGAAGACCACAGGAAGTAACTGAGTCGCGACGCAATCTCATAATCGTTCAGTTGTCCGGCCTTCTCCCGCAGATAGAGGAAATCGGGCGAACATAGAATCGCCGTGTATCCGACCTGCATTGCTTTGATGGTCTGAGCGGTTTGTGCATCGACATCGACCGGCTTCTGCGTGGTCGCGTTTGCGGCGGCTAACGGAGCTTCTCGAAAACCCGGGCCACTCCAGGACGCCCTCAGGCTGTTCGGTTTGCCGTATGCAAAGTACTCGACGCGAATTGTGTGCTCGCCTTTTGTAAGTTGAGCCTTGCCCTTCTTCAGTGACGCTCCGTGCAGTCCGTCGTGTTCGATGACTTTCCTGTTATCGACAGTAAGCCGCGCGCCGTCATCCGAGGCCATCTGGAATTCATAGTCGGCAGCTTTCGTGACATTCAGCGTGCCCTCGAACACGAGTCCAAAGTGCTCATCGTGTTTCGCCAGTCGTATGTCGAGCAGCCCGTCGGAGACCTCCCCCTGCCGTTCGGGCTTCAGCTCCGGAAAGTTCGGCAGTTTCGACCACATTCCCTTGTAGGATTTATACGTCAGACCCTGAATCACGCTGGGAAGCGGATCCAGGTCGGGCAGCAACCGTGACCGAACGAGTTCTACAAACGGCGCGAGTTCGGCGGGCGAAACCGAGTGGCGATACGCGCGCTCAGCAAATCGCAGCATCAGATTCTCAATCGAATCATCAGTAGCCGAAGTCGCCAGACTTTGGTTCTCGGTATCGACATTGGCCAAACTCTGGCGAGTTCGGCTACGACCATACAAAGCCGCGTGACTCTTCGGCGGCCATTCGTGGATCAACGGTTCAAGCACCAAACTGTGGACGCGAATTTGTGGGCCCTTGTAGTTGTTAAACGCCGTCATCGTCATTTCACGCGACCAGTCCGCTCGAGCCTGGTCGTATTGTTTCTTGTCGGGAATCTCTTTGCGGTCGGGCGCCTTGCGGAACTGGTCCGGCAGAAACTTCTGCACGAGCAGATCGCTGCGAGCTTCGCGGTCAGTTGGCCCATTCTCCCACATCAATTGTGGCAACCACTGTTTGTCAATCCACGTTTCGACTGAGAAGGTGCGCTTCTGGCCATCGCCGGACAATTCCAGCATCCTCAGCGGGATGTGATCGTTGCAAGTCCGTGATTTGTACAGCCGCAGAAACAACTGCAGTGGCTGGTCCTGGTCGGCAGTAATCAGCTCGCTCCAGGGGTGCTGCTGATTGTGACCGGAGACTTCGACCGTAATTCGATAGCGTGCCGAAGTACCGACGCCACCTCGAACAGCATCGGCCATGATCGTTTCGCGCCGATAGTAGGCATCGAAATCGGGATTCAGTTCACGTGACAGTTTTTCGAGATCACCGCGCACCTGCTTTTGAATGTGGCCAGCGAATCGTCGTGTTTCGACATTCGGACGCGGCCCGGTTTCGGTTGCCAGGTCGAGGCTTTCTTCCGCGGCGTCGAACATCAGACTCAGCAGAAAGTCGGACATGACCAGCCGGTCACCGATGTTGTCAAAACCGTCTTCCTCTTCATCAGCCGGAAACGAACGAAATGGATCAGTACTGGTGTTTTCGACGCTGCCGTTCCCATTGTTGTCGACAAGACGGGAAACATTTCCGATGCGCAAATCGGGATCGTTGAGATACAGCAGTTCGCGAACGGTGTTTCGTAATTCAAAACGGTTCAATCGCCGGGCAACCGTATTCCCACCAGTGCTGCGGTGCCGGGCGTACGCTTCTTTCAACTGAGCCGTCAGCAGCTCGATCACCTTCGCCGTTTCTTCGGCGCCAGGCTGTGGACTGTCGTCGGGCGGCATCTCGCCGCGGTTCAACTGATCGAGAATCCCCTGCCACGCGGCGAGCGTTTCGACCGTCGACAAGTCGACGGACAACGAATCGAAGCGTTTGTCGTTTTCCTGCTTCTTCGCACCATGGCACTCGTAACAGTGCTGCTTCAAGAATGGACGAACGGTGTCCAAAGGTGACGCGGCAAGGAGCGATTCGATTGGCAGTAACGCAGCCAGAACAACGAAAGAATACTTCACCGTCACTCAACTCCACTCAAGGCCGGTCAGCGTGCCGTTGCTGCTTCCAAAGCGGTCAATCTCCAGACCGTGGTTCTGCAGGATTGATAGCAGAAGATTCGCGGCCGGAACGCGCGTCGCCGCGTCCTCTGGATACACCTTATGTTCGCCGTGCTTGAATCCGCCACCCGCGAGCAGCAATGGCAGGTTCTTCGTCGAGTGCGGTCCGGTGGCCATTCCACAGCCGAACATCACTGTCGTGTGATCGAACAGCGTCCCGCCGTTAATGGTGTCTTCCTGGGCTTTGAGTAGATCGATCAGATGAGCCATCTGGGTCGTCTTGTTTCGTTCGATCAGATTCAAAGCAGCGACATGATCTGGACGCTCGCCATGATGTGAGAAGCCGTGATAGCCACCCTTCAGTCCAAAGTCGCCGTTTGCGAAACCGGACGACAGCGTGATCGCTCGTGTGGAATCGGTCTGGATGGCGAGTGCAATTAACTCGACCATTGCCTTCAGGTCTGCTTCCGTGCCATTGCCCTGCGGAGGCTCGGGTCGGTCGGTCTTTGGTTTGGGTCTGTCGAGCCACGGTTCCTGTTGAGCGATCTTCTTCTCCAGCGTACGAACGGCGTCGAGGTATTCCGCGAACTTCTGCTGGTCTCGCTTTCCAAGTTGGTTGTTCACTGACTTCGCTTTATCCAGCACGACGTCGAGGATGCTGTTTCGACGCTTGAGTCGCTCGGCGGCTGTCGCCTTCTTGTCTTCGGATTCAGCGAGGAACAAGGCTCGATACATGCCTCGCAGGTCGATCGCCGGCACCTGGACGCCGGTCCGAGTGAAGCTCACGAAGTTCGATTCGTTGACCTTTACCGTCATTGAAGGAAAGCGAGTCTCGGCGCCAACGTACTCGGCGATCTTCTGGTCGACGCTGATGTTGCCTTCGGCGTAGTGGTTTGCCAGATGTGGCCGAACACCACTCAGCAGAACAGGCACGCCCTGATGGCCGATCGTGTTGCCGTGGTCCAGATTCGAGAAGACCGTGAAGTCCTTTCGATGCCGTTCGAGCGGCTCCAGAGTTTTCGGCACGTCGTAGCCGGCACCGACCTGATCCGTACGGGGAAAGAACGTCTTCTTATAGATGCCGTAGTTATTCGACAGGCATACGAACCGCTTGACCGGCTTCTTCGCTTCGGTCGCAGCTCGACCGACTGGCGTCATGGCTTCCAGCATCGGCAACGCGATCGCGACACCGGCGCCGCGGAGGACGGTTCGTCGACTAAGTGGGGTATGCATACTTCGGTCCTGAAGTGGTCTGGCTAACAGGAATCCAGCCTAACCAGGGACGCTCGCTAAGACGAGGGAATCAACTCGTCGTGACAGTCATCGTCGCTGGCTGGACTCGGCAGAATATCCCACCGTGTCCTGGACGGTCTATTTCAGTGTGTTGAGGAACTCGATCAGGTCCCGCAACTCGCTGAGTTTCAGGACATCGCCGACGCCTGGCATCGGTGATTTCGGTGTCGTCCAGACATCGATGTCGTCCGGCTTGAGTGTGACAGTCCTGCCCTCGGGTGTCCGCACGACGACGGCTTCGGGTGATTCGGACTCGATCACACCGGACAGAACGAAACCGTCTTCGAGCACAAAGGTCACCGTGCCAAATCCCTTTGCGATCTTTGCGTGCGGATCGATCAGGGATTCGAGCAGGAATTCTCGATTGCAGTGAGTCTGTGCCGCGAGCTTCGTGAGGTCCGGCCCGGCTGTGCCGCCGTTGCCATTGACCTTATGGCAACGCAGGCATTGCGCCCGTCGGTGTCCGCGGAAGATCGCTTCACCGGCCTGGGCGGTGCCTCCGAACATGGCAGAGCGATGGCGTGCGAGCGGATCCTCTGCAGCACTTTCATTTTGACGCTTCTTATATTCGGTCAGTAGCTGGCCGATTGCCTTGTTTGCAGTTCGGTTGTCTGCCGCGCTCACGATGTCCAGCTCGAGCGCCAGAATATGTCGCAATCCGAGCGGACGTGACGCCGACTGATCGATCGCAGCCCGCAACGAGCTTTCGATAACTTTGTCGGCCCTGGGCGTATTGAGCTGCGCAAGGATCGCCAGGGCCGCCTGCATTTCTCGCAGGCCTGTTGATTCGCTCGCCATCGCCTTCTCGATGGCATTAACAGTGTCAGCCGGATCAGACGACGCAAGTTGCTGCCATGCAGCGATGCGCAGTGCGGGGCGCTTCGATGCTCGAAACGACGTCAGGACGTCATCGAACTGTTTCGCCTTGCGTGCTGCGAGCAGATTGAGCGATGCGACTCGCGTTTCGTCGGGACGATCGGCGTCGTCAGCCCACGCGGCGATTTGTGCGTCGTCTACTTTGATGTCGTACTTTGCGATCATCGTCAGCACGGATGTCAGCAATGTTCCGTCCGTCCCGGCGAGCAGCGCCGGGGCATTGTCCTGAACGGCCCGCCTGATGGCGGTGTCTTTACGAGTCTCAAGCGGTCGCCAGAAGCCGTTCACCCGATCACGTTTGCCGGGAGCCACCCAATCGCTCAGGCAGGCCAGCGCTTCGGCACGCATCGCCGTGGACAGGCCTGCTGTCGTCACCAGCCGAACCAGATTGCGAGCGTGGTCTTCGCTGCCGAGGCGGAAGTTGGCGTTGATCACTCGACGGACGAGTGCGTCCGGGGCATCTTCTGGACTTCCCTCAATTCGCGGAACGATTCCTGCGAGTGCAGCAGTGGCTGTATCGATCGGTAAATCGTTGATGGCCCGCGAGGCTTCCGTCGCAATTGCGATATCGGGATCGTTCAGGAACTGGTGCAGGTTTGGACTCGCGCGGCGGCGCATCGCCAGCAAGGCTGCGAGTCGAACAGGACGATCCTTCGAATCGACCAGACGCCGTAGTGATGGGTCATCGGCAATTGCATTCAGAGCCATGACGCCCGCGTGCCGTACAAAGAGGTCACGATCCGCATTCTCACGGAGTAGTTGGACAACCGGCTCCAGTGCCGCCTGGACCGGCATCCGAGCGACAGCCATGGCCGCAAAGAATCTGACCCGCAGTGACGGATCGCTCAGTAATCGGATGACCTTGCTGACTCCACGGAATCCTCCGTCGGTCGATGGCAAAGGTTCCAGGACTCGAACTGCCTGTGCCCGAATTTCCGGGTCCTTGTCGGTCAGCAAGGTTTCGAGAGTGTCGCGCACCGTCTCTGCCTTCCTGGCAGCGCGAAGCAGTTGCCCCATGCACCAGATGGCGTGCAGACGCACGCGCTGACTGATGGGGGGACTCTTGTCGGTTCCCAACGCTGCAATCTCAAGGGCCGGCTGGGCGATTTCAGCACCGAGGCCGGCAAGCTTGAATTGAGCGCGAAGCCGAACACGCATGTCGGGATGCTGGAATGCGAATATGAGAGACGCGTCAGGGAACTCACGGAATTTCGATTCAAGAAGCGTGCCGGACTCTCTGGCCTTAAACAGAATGCTGCGTTTCCTGCTGGACAACGCGTAAATACGGCCGCCCAGACTTTTGCCGCTCCAGTCAAGATTGACGAAGTCAGACACGTACATCACGCCGTTGTAGCCAAACTCGACGTCGGTGGCTTTGATCGGTTTGAGGAAGTCGTGTTCATCGAAGATTTCGAATCCGGCGCCCTTCGGTTTCACGGCGAATGATTCGATGCCGCCGTTGCCCGTGTAGTTGCACATGAAGAAGTGACCCGCGTATCGCTCTGACAGTCCGACGCCGGGGTAGTACGTAAAGCCGGACGGTCCCGCGCCCAGGGCTCCAACGGGCGGAACGATGTAGGCCGGCTGATCGGGGGCGTTGACGTGCCACAGTTTCTCGGCATGCCAGGGGCCGGTGAGGTACGGATCCGGGATCGTCTGATACGCCATGTTCCAGCCCGAGTCGCCACCTTCGACGACATAAACGAGCCGCGACAGATCGCCCTTGTCACAGTTGTTGTCGGCGGCAAACAGATTGCCGAACTCGTCGAACGCCAGTTCCTGCGGATTCCGCAGACTGGTATGCACGACTTCCAGATGTGACCCGTCGGGCTCACAGCGAAACACAGCGCCGCGACGTGGTCCGTACAAATGCTTGCCTTCGTGATTGACCAGGTTGTAGCCACGATCGCCGACCGAGAAATACAGACGCCCGTCCGGTCCCCACACCAGTCCGTGCAGGTCGTGACCGAGGAACGCGTTGTTCACCCCGAACCCGCGATGCAGTGACTTGCGGACATCGGCCACGCCGTCGCCGTCTTCATCCCGCATCAGCCAGAGATGTGGAATGCAGGTGACGTAAACGTCTCCCCCCCGCGCGATGACGCCGGCCGCGAGTCCATCGAGGGGTTCGTTGAACTTCGCGAAGACAGACGACTTATCAGCGCGGCCGTCACCGTCCGTGTCTTCGAGCAGCCGAATCTGATCACTGACCTTCGTAAACCAGTCCATGCCGCCTTCGAATTTGTCCTTGTGCTTTTCAAAGGCAGCCAGTCGCTGTTCCAGCGAGTCAATCTGCAGATCGACATCCAGCAGAAACGGCCGCGTGCGGTTCTCTTCGGTGCCGCGATTGAACCGATACTCCTCAGCAACGAACACACGCCCGCGGTCGTCGACGCAGATGGCGACCGGCCCGGAAAGCTGAGGTTCGGCGGCGTAGACGTCCATCGTCATGTCGTCTGGAAAGCGAAACCCGGAGATCGCTTTCAATGCAGCCTCACGGCCATCGGGAAGAATCTCCTGAGCGTCCGCCGACGGACCACACCGGCCCAGAACGGCTGCCAGAATCACGAAACTCAGAATGCGCCGCGGGTTTGGAGTCGTCATGCCGGGATCTTAATCAACTGACGGTCGTACTCCAGGCTCCTGTCGGGCTCACACGAAGGCACAAAGGATTTTCAGACGACGTGTTACCCCTCTTCTTTTTTCTTTGTGCCTTAGTGCCTTCGTGTGAGAAATCAGGACAGTCAGGCTCACACGAAGGCACAAAGGCACGAAGGATTCTCGGACGACGCTGCTCCCGTCCTTCGTGCCTTTGTGTGAAATAACTCCGCGCGAAACATCAGTTGGCGACTCGCTTAATCCCGTTCTTCAGTAGTTCTTCACCGAAGTTGATCAGCAGGCCCAGGCGGCACTCGGTCAGCTTCAGGTAAGTCAGGAGTTGCTTGCCGTGGACGGGGGCCAGTTTCTCGACGGACTTCAGTTCGACGATCAGGCACCCGTTGACGATCAGGTCGGCGCGGAAGCCAATTTCAAAGTGAACCCCCTCGAAGGTGACCGGCACGGCTTTCTCTCGTTCGACCTGGTAGCCGCGTTCTTTCAGTTTGTGTTCCAGCAGCACGGTATAGACGGACTCCAGCAGACCTGGCCCGAGTGCGATGTGCAGCTTCATTGCGGCGTCCACGACATCGGTTGCAATGCGTTCCAGTTCGTCGTTCATTGTCTTTCTCCGGTGGTGGAAAAGGTGGGGCTCACGCAAAGGCACGAAGACACGAAGGATTTTGGGACGACGTGTTGCTCGTCTTCCTTTTTTCTTTGTGCCTTAGTGCCTTTGTGTGAGAAGTCAGGACAGTCAGGCTCACACGAAGGCACAAAGGCACGAAGGAGTTTCTGTCGGGGTTTTTGCTTTGATCCTCTTCCTTTTGTTCTTTGTGCCTTCGTGCCTTCGTGTGAAAAATCAGAATCCCTCCCGGTCCTGAATCTGGCGAATCTGATCGGCTTCCGGGATCCCCATCCGCTCGGCCGCGGCGTGAGCCTGCCGCAGCAGTTCCGCCGCCTCGTCCCGGTCACCGGGAGTGTTTCGCTCCAGCAGGATGAGTGCGAGCTTCGCCTGGCCCACCAGCAGATCGCGCGTCGCGCCGAGCCGCTCGTACACGGGCAGTTGTTCCTCGCGGCGGATGCGGAGGGCCTCGTCCAGATCGCCCCGAGCCTGCAGCACGTCCGCGATGAAGCCTTGGAAGACGGCTTCATCTGCAACAAGACCCATGCCTCGAATCGGAGCGAGTGCTTCCTCACGGTAAATTCGCAGCGCCTCATCGAGATCGCCGCGTGACGCGAGAATGTCCGCGATCTTGCGCGCTGTGACCGCCTTCGCGCGGACGTCGCCGAGCCGCTCGTACACGGGCAGTT
>CAUZFZ010000265.1:0-9595 GCA_963579025.1 Planctomycetota bacterium
GGCCCCCCCCCCGCGACGGCACCCGGCGACCATAATGCATCACGAAAGGACAATGCATGAAACTTCTTTGCCTGGCTACGGTCCTCGTCATGTTAGACGCGACACCACGCGCTGTGGCCGATGAAACGGATGCCCACGCCGCCCTGAACGACTTCCGTCAGAAGATGGAACCGTTTCTCAAGCGGCATTGTTTGGAGTGCCATGGCGGTGACGAGCCGGAAGGCGAGTTTTCGTTGGTTGAACTCGGCTACGATCTTTCCGCCAGTCGCGACATTGCCAGTCAATGGCACAAGGTGTCGGAGAGGCTGATTCTCGGCGAGATGCCGCCGGAGGATGAGCCACGACCGAAGCAGAACGAACTGGACGCGGTGATCGAGCGCGTTCACTCGGAACTGCAACGTGCGGTCAAAACCCTGCGACGCAAGGGTGGCAACGAAGTTGTTTTTCGGCGACTCAACAAACGCCACTTCAACCACACGATTCACGATCTGTTCGGGCTCGAAGGCGATTTCGCGTCCAGCTTTCCGGACGACGCCGTCGAACACGGGTTTAATAACATTGGCAGCGGCCTGGTTCTTTCGGCGAGCCAGCTTCAGAGTTACATGAAGATTGCCGACGTCATTCTGAGCAAAGCGATCGTGACGGGGGATCGATCGCGGACGGACAGCGCTTCATTCACGTTGAATGACGTCAAGCCGGAGTTCCGTCGACTCCTCCGGTCGAAGCACGACGGTGACGGCGTCATCGTCATGCGCTACGGCTACCCCAAGCTCCGTGGCAACGTCGCACCGATCGACGGAAAGTACCGATTGCGTGTGACGGCGTACGCTGTTCGCAACAAGGGCCAGCGTCTGCGGCTGGAAATACAACACGGGACGTTCCGAAACCGATCCCTCGTTCCACCGTTGGACGGTCAGCTCGAAGTCGTCGATGACAAACCGCAGACCTTCGAGTTTGTTGCCTCTCTCAAGCGACGCGATGTCTTCGCGCTGTACCCTCCCGAGCTGACGAATTGGATGCGTGCAGGAGACGTCGCAGCCTATGACGGCCCCGGCATCGCCATCAGGAAGATCGAGTTCGAAGGACCTCTGTTTGATACATGGCCGCCGAAGAGTCATCGCGTCATCTTTGGCGATTCCATCAAGGGCGATCACTCGGACAATGAAGTCGTAGAGATTCTCCGACGTTTTGCTACCAGCGCGTTTCGTCGTCCGGCGCCGGAGCGTGAGGTGCAGGCTTATTTCACTTTCTACCAGCAGGCTCGCCGCGATGGGGATGAATGTCTGACCGCGCTGAAGCACAGCTTGAAGGCAATCCTCTGCTCACCTCGATTCCTCTACCTGTACGAGGAACCGGGCCGGCTCGACGACTTCGCATTGGCTTCGCGGCTGTCGTATTTTCTATGGTGCGGCCCGCCCGACGATGAACTCCTGCGTCTGGCTGAGCGGAAGCAGCTTTCGCAGCCGAACGTGCTCAAGCGGCAGATAGCCCGAATGGTTGCCGATCCCAGGGTTAACCGTTTCGTCAACGATTTCGTCGGCCAGTGGCTGAGTGTCGATCAGGTCGGCGAAATGCAGCCCGACACACGATTGTATCCGGAATACGACGCCTTCCTCGAACGGTCCATGCGTGAAGAGACTCAACGCTTCTTCCGGGAAGTGCTGGTGAACAATCTGAGCATCGACAAGTTTATTGATTCGGACTTCGCCATGCTCAACGACCGCCTGGCGAAACACTACAGCATTTCCGGCGTCGATGGCGGTGAGATCCGCCGAGTCAAACTGCCGGCCGACAGCCATCGCGGCGGACTGTTGACACACGCGAGCATCCTGATGGTTACTTCCAATGGAACGACGACGTCTCCGGTCGTCCGCGGTGTCTGGATGCTGGAAAACATCCTCGGCCAGCCATCCCTGCCCCCGCCGCCGATCAGCACGGACATTGAACCGGACATTCGCGGAGCCAGCACGATCAAGGAACAACTGGCAAAACACCGCACCATCGCACAGTGCAACGTCTGCCATCGAAAAAACGATCCCTACGGATTAGCGCTCGAAAGCTTCGACGTGGTTGGCGGCTGGAGAGAGCATTACCGCAACATCAAACCTGGCGCGAAGCCGTCCGCCAGCAGGCGATTCGGCCTGTATGTCCAGGGGCCGAAGGTCGAGTCGTTCGGCACCGCGCCGAACTTCGGCCAATTCGATGGCTTCGAATCGTTCCGCAAATTGCTGATGAAGAACAAACACCTGGTGGCTCGCTGCGTCACCGAAAAACTGATGACCTACGCGCTCGGACGCGGACTCGATATCGCCGACGAAGAAACCATTGATTCGATCACAGACCACCTTGCCCAGACGGATTACGGACTGCAGACGCTCGTCGAACAGATCATCCTCAGTCGTGAGTTTCAGACGAATTGATCTGGGGACAATGAAGTCGTAGGACGTATTTACAACGCGAGAAAAAACTATGAGCAGATCCTTTTCACTCGATCGCAGAACACTTCTCAAGAGTGCCGGCGTGGCCGTCGCACTTCCCTGGCTGGAATCGATGGGAACGTCAGCCTGCGGCGCTACAGGAGAGACCGGCGGCGAGCCGCGACGCATCGTGCTGATCAACCTGGGGCTGGGTCTGTACTCTCCGGCGCTCTATCCGCAACAGGCTGGCAAGGACTTCGAAGCTTCTGAGTACCTGAAAATACTCGGCCAGTTCCGTGACGATTACACGGTCATTTCTGGACTCTCTCATCCGGGTGTGGTGGGTGGACACGCCACCGAGTCGCGCATCTTCAACGGCACTCCCAGCATTCGAAAAATGGGCATTTCTCTCGACCAGTACGCAGCGAAGTTCCTGGGAGAATTCACCCGCTTCGACACGTTGCCTCTCTGCATGAGGAGTGCGAATCATTCCTGGTCAGCCGACGGAAGTCCCATTCCCGCCGAGTCCAGCATGTCGGCCGCGTTCCAGCAGCTGTTCGCCAGCGAAGGCCCAGCCGGCCAGGCAGCCGCCAGACGGGCGATCGACCGCTCGAACAGCATTCTCGATCTGATCAACGGCCAGACGAAACGGCTGGTACCACAGATCAGCAAAGCGGACCGCGTGAAGATGGACGAATTCTCGACGTCGGTCCGTGAGGTCGAGCGGCGTCTGGCGAAGTCGGAATTGTGGCTCGACACACCGAAACCGTCCGTCGATGCCGATCCGCCAGTCGATCCCGCATCGCGCGCCGAATTCATCACACGAATGCAGAACCTGTTCGATATCGCCTACCTGTCGCTGAAGACGGACTCGACTCGCATCATCACGTTCAACATCTTCGAACAGAATTCCGTAAACGTCGAGGGCGTCACCAACGCCTACCACGGCCTGTCCCACCACGGCAAGGACGCGACAAACATTGCTCAACTCAAGCTCATCGAAACCGCAATTATCGAGCAACTGCAGAGCTTCCTCAGCCGCCTCAAACAGACACAGGAAGACGACGCAACGCTGCTCGATCGAACCACGGTCCTGCTGACCAGCAATCTCGGCAACGCATCAAATCACTCGAACAGAAGCCTGCCCGTGCTGTTAGCCGGCGGCCACTTCAAACACGGCCAGCATCTGGCATTCGATCCGCCGGACACTACGCCGCTGTGCAACGTCTTCGTCTCGATGCTGCAGCAACTGGGAATCGAAACCGACTCATTCGGCACGTCGACTGGCACGCTCGATGATCTTGAGTGGTCCTGAGTCTTCCCTGCCGAAGGTGGCACTTCCGCCATTTGGCAGCCGAGGTCGTGAGGCTTCGGTTTTCTTGCCGTCGCGGTAGGGACGCCGGTTCAGGGACGCCGAAGTCATGCGTTCGTCTGGAAGAACTGCCTGCAGATTGCTCGTGGAAATCGCATGCTGCGTGCTTTTTCTGCAATCGATCACTCGACAACAATCTCGTCGACGAACAGCCATGAGGGATTTCCGGCCGCAGGATGCCAGGCAGGCAGGACGCCCGGTGACTCGGCACGGAACTTGACGTAACGAGCGTGGTTGCTGGCGTTGTTCTGATTTGTTGTGAGCTTGAGGACACGGTGCTTGACCGACAGGCCTTTCGAATCGCGCTCTATCGGTTCGTCGATGACATTTGCCGCCAGCAGGCGAAATGATTTGCCGTCGTTGGAGACCAGAAGCTCGACTCGGCGTGGTTGCACCATGCCGTTGGCGACCGATTGCAGAAAACGCACGCTCACCGATCGCAGTGCCGTTTCGCGACGGAGATCGATCGTGACTTCAAGATCGCTGCCGCGAAAGCCCATCCACTCGAGACGTAAATCTTTCTCCTCGCCCAGCAGGCCGTCGGTGAGACCGGCGACACCCGCGGCAGGGTGTCGTGGATGAGGCTCGATGTTTGCGTGAACCGGTTTTCCCCGTGCGAGGTGGTCAATCTCTTTCGGGGCGGCTTGACGCATGATGCTCACAGCGCGGTCGATCTCCATCGACTTTCGATATTTCTCGAAGTGTTCGCCGATCGAACTCGTGGAGGTGAAATCCCACAGTGAACTTTTCTTTTCACGCATCGCCATTGCCGCAACGATGTGCGACTGCACCCAGCCGGTCTCGCTCGACCATGCCCCCCAACCGCTGTCGCCGTTGCCGCCCCAGTAGTCCCACTTTTTGAAATCGAAGGCACGAAACCAGCCGCCGTCGAGTGTGGGATGGCTTTTCGATCGCACCTGAATGCGAGTCAAAAACTCGGCAACCTTGTCAGCCGCCTGCGAATAGACTGGATCGCCGGTAGCTGTGGCGGCCTCGACAAGACCGAGAAACGCCGGCGGCATGGAATAGAAGACATCGGCGCACGGATCGCCATCGGCGTGAAGGATGGACACTTCGCCCGTTCCGTAGTCCTCGTTGCGTTGGTGCGATTTGGCTCGCAGTTGTTCCTGAATAGCGCCGGAGTCATCCTGCCGAGCGAGCATGTCATCCGTGACGCGGCGGAGCCATCGACGGTGCTCGGGAGTGTCATCGACTCGCACCAACCAGGCCAAAGGCAGGAGAATCCTGCCGCGTTCCATTTGCATCTCGTTGAGCGCATAACCCCAACCGTCTGGATAGCGTTCCATCGTCATCCGTAGAGCATTGCGTGCCTGTTCGAGTAGCGGTTGGTAGTCGGTTTTGTCGTATAGCCAGAGGTAGCACGCCCACGCCCAGGCTTCGCGTTGCGGCCATGGAGCGATGCTGCGGCGAGCGGCAAAGTATTCCCAACCGTGCTCGTTGAGCGACCGAGTACTGAGCGGCATACCGTCGCGAAAACCCAGCGGACCGGTGGTGCGGAAGTTTGCCAGGATGCTCGTCAGAATCCGCTCATTCCAGCGAGAGTTGTCGAGAGCGGCAGCCGTCGTGAAACTGCCGATGATTGCTTTCGATCCATCGTTGCCCCAGAAACTGTCGGGACCGGATCGATAGGAATACCAACCCAACAGTCCGTAGGCCGGGCTATCCGGATCGCTGCGATACAGGTCCGAATCGAAGTAGACAAAGTTCATGAGACTTGCCGCCACCTTCTGCTGAGCAAGATCGTTGTGCAGGTGGCCGCCGAGCGCGAAGGCCATCGCCGATTCCGCATTGCAGTCGCCGCGCAAGAGCCAGCGCATCGGTTGGCTGCCATTGGTGGAGATTTTGGAAATGTGCCCTTCAAGAATGCCATGACGGCCATCGCCGCGTGGCAGTCCGGTTCGACGGAGCGGATCGGACGGACCGAACGTGTCGTTCGACGGTTCGGCCAGGTCTGCACTCCACGATTCTCCGACGAGGAAACTGTCAAACCACTTCACGCCGCGTTTCAGCGCCCTGGCTTCTTCGTTGGGCGGTAGGGGCGTGTCGAGGTCATAGGACGGTCGAACTGTCGCTTTCCATTGCAGTGGCGGCACGTTGGCTCCCGGAGAAAGCCAACTGAGAATCGAGTGCCATACCGTTGCCCAGTCGTCACCAGGTGCATATCGAGCCGACACGAACTGACTGAGTTTGGTCGTCGCGACCAGGACTGCCCTGTGGTCGGCGTCGTACTCAAACAGCAGTGGCCAGCTTTCTTCAGTAATTCCGTAGACTGCCGAGTCGTAGCCAGCAACGCGCGACGACACTAAATGCGCAGGTGAGTTTTTCAACGTGACCGGTAAGAAGTGGCAGTCGTTGATTTGCAGAATCCTGAGTTTCTCCAGATCGCGGCCGAAAAAATCGCTCGCGACCACGGTTCTCTCCCACTGCGGTTGCCGCGACTTGCCGAACTCCAGGCCGTTGATCGGCGAGGTCGGATATTCAATGTACAATCGCAACTTCTTTTTTAGCGCTTCATCCAACACCGTTGCGGTGATGTCGGTGGTCTTGTCGGGGTATCCGTCAGCCAGAATCAACACACCACCACCTTCAGGTGCTGCCCGCACCGCTTCGCTGGCGGTGGCGTGACGGGGATGACTGCTGCCACCGGCCGTCATTACTCTGTAGAGATCGTTGTCCGCGCGACAGGCGAAGTGCAGATTCAGCGCCGGTTGTGTCAGCACGAGGGCAGAATCTTTGTCGTCCGCGGAAGTCGCTGACGGAAAAAGCAACAGAGCGGCTACGGTCGCTACGATTGCGGTGAATACAAGTGCGTCGTATTTTGAATCGCTTCTCATTTTTTCCATTCACTCGCGCCACTGGCGCAGTCAGTCCATGCTGGGTGTCTGAATGATGCGTTGCTGTCTATATTTCTTGTTGAATCCGGGACCGAGTAGCAGCATCGACTTTGCCGTTTGACTGGACCGGTGACTCGGCCAGTATCCGACAGGTTGAATCGGAAGCCGACACGATGCCAGCCAGCGGCGGCTCATTTCGCTACCAGTGAAACGCAGACGATTTCCTGATCGTTGCGGGCGAAGACGCATTTGTCGGCATACGCCGGGTGACTCCACACGACACTGCGGCCCAGACCGACCCCGACCGGATCCAGCAGCTTGGTTCGGCTGATTTCTTCGTAGCTTTCCGGCGAAAGTCTGGCAATCACCAGATCGCCGTTCTCGCCGAAGATGAAGAAGCGATCCCCGTTTCTGGTCACGAACGTGGCTCCTTCGTTCGGGCCGCGATTCTCGTTGTCCTTCCCGTTCACGGGCCTGGAAGTGCCCCACAGACGCTCGCCCGTCGCGACGCGCATGGCTCGGAAAATCCCATTGCCGTCAATGCCGTAGGCGATACCGTCCTCAACGAACGGTGTGCCGCTCACCGGAGCCAGCCCGGTGGTACGTGAACCCTGCCATGCCTTAGTGACCGATGGTTTCGACGCGTCGAGCTTCAGCCCCAGAGACCTGCCTCTGTGGCCACCGGCAAAAAGGAAGTCGCCCGCCTTTCGCGGAGCCATGATCGCCATGGAAAAAGACGTGGCCAACGGCTCGGACCAGTAGAGGCTTCCGGTCTCGGGATTCAGGCTGTTGATGCTCTTCCCGTGAAAAATGAGCAGTTGCGTGACGCCGCCCGCCTTGATCAGAGTCGGAGGACTGTAGCCAATTTCCGGCGTGTTGAGTGCTGCCCACACCTCTTTGCCCGTCTCTTTATTGAGCGCCACGACCGCAGTGTTTTCGCCGCCCGCCATGCAGATCAGCAGGTTTCTGTAGACGAGCGGATGGCCCGCGTAACCCCACAACGGCAGCGGTGCGTCGTAGGTCTGCGGCAGGTTCTTCGACCAGACGACGCCTCCTGTCGCTGCGTTGAGACAGACCAGGTCGCCCATAGCACCGAGCGTATACACTCGGCCGCCTTCCACTGTGGGTGTGCATCGCGGCCCGGCGGGATAACTGATCGTGTAGTTGCAGTCGTATTCGTGCTTCCAGACTTCGTCCCCGGTCTTCACGTCGAGACAGAGCACGCGCTCTCTGCCTTGGAGATCGTTTCGCTTCGTCGGCTTTGGTCTGTCGTCACCGGACGACTTCAAGTAGTCCGTCACGTACACCCGGCCATCGGCGACCGCTGGTCCGGCAAACCCACCACTGACCTGCTTCCGCCAGAGGAAATCCGGCCCGCCCTCGGGAAACTTCTCGATGATGCCTGTTTCGGTCCAGTCGTCGTCGCGATTGAGGCCCATCCATTGCGGCCAGTCAGCCGCGGAAACAAGACTCGTTGAGAGAATTATTCCGAAGTAGAAACACATGCGTGTCATGAGTCAGCCTGAAACTGGAGTTACGATGTGTGCGGAAACCAGGTCGTTGATCGCGGAACGATCAGCGTCTCATCGCTCGAAGCCGATCCTACACAACGGCACCCTGGTCACGCAGTGCGATAGCCCAATAATTGTGGACACCGAAGTTCGATTCAGACAGCGAGATTAGTTCGGTGTAGTTCTTCGGATTCGGCTATGCATACCGCTGTTGCGATCCGATTGATGACGCGACAGTTCGCTTTTTCGCGTTTGACTGTAGTCACATTTCGCCGCTCCGGTCGACCAAATTGCGCCAAGAAGCTTGGGGAAGGGGGATGAGATGCAGGATGCAAATCTGAAACCTTTCGTTGGAATCCTGCGGGTGTAAAGCCCGTCCAGTAGCGCCTGACCAGCGGCTGGAAGCGAGTGTTGCGTGGGGCGTGGTGACGCGCACTGCGAAGCGTACGCAGCGAGTCCGAAAGCCATGCTATTGAGCTTCGAAAGACCTTTCGTGGGAGCCTTTGCTGTTTTGGTACCAAGGGCCACGCAGCTGCACCGCAATGGTCTGGTGTCTGCAGTCCTGCCGGAGTCGGATTGGAGCATGTGCAAACGGACAATTGGGGTTCTCCAGGAACTTGGGAGGTCCTGTCGTTTCCTCAGCGAAATTCCGGACGGAGATACCGGGTGACCAACTCCAGGCTTCGGCGGCTCACTCGTCCGCCGGGGAGCGAATACAACGAGTGAAACGTTGAGGTACCGCCAAACGAAGGCAACGAAGTGCGGCGGGATGAGCTGCAGGAAGTCGTAGCGCTTTGATAGTACCGATGAAGCAGGGGAACTCGCTCCGGAGGACCCTGTGGAGGAAAGCGAAGCGTCGGTTGGCAGACTCGGTCGAGGGAAACATGTCGAGCACATCGAGGCTCGATCCACATGTCACCGTCACTCGGCTGGATAGCTTCGGGGACCAACGAGGATGGCGAATCTGCTGATCGAGGAACCGGATGCGCTAATGTGCGCACGTCCGGATCTGTGGGAGCCCTGGTGGGTAACCGCCAGGGCCACCCGGCCCGATGCAGATTCGCAGGTCCTGTTGCCCGAGACCACTGACTGATTGACCTACAGTTTGAGTCACCGTGGCTGAGCTCTTTGGATCGACACACCAGATGTGCGGCTCGACGTTTGCCGGACCGAGTTGTCAGGATGGTTCTCTGTCTTGAATCTTCAACCAAACGTGACGGGATGTCCGGCAGGATGCACAACAGAGCGGTCGACGGACTGGATTCAGCATGACGCACAGGTTGGCGGCTCGGGAGCCTGCCGATGTCGACAAACCTTGAGTCCGCTGTCGAAAACTACGTCCGTGCCAGAAGTCTGTCGCAGGGAAGCCGTGATGAACATTTTGCGACGTTAAGGAAATGGAACCGCTGGGGTGGTGGAGTGCCCATCGAAGATTTGACG
>CAUZFZ010000266.1:0-9571 GCA_963579025.1 Planctomycetota bacterium
TGATTCGAAGCCAGGTGTTACAGGAGTTCAACGTGTCCGTCGAAACGGCCCCTCAGGAGTACACCTTTCAGGCTGAGATTTCTCAGCTTCTGCAACTGTTGTCCCACTCGCTGTATCAGAATCGTGATATTGCGATCCGCGAGCTGATCTCGAACGCGTCGGATGCACTGGACCGCTTCCGGCACATTACGCTCACTGAAAAGCAGCATGAAGACAATCAGGAACTGGCCATCACCGTCGAGCCCGACAGCGAAAACAGCCTGCTCGTCATTCGGGATAACGGCATTGGCATGACGCAGGAGGAACTGGTTCGCAACCTGGGCACGATCGCCCACAGCGGATCTCTGGAATTCCTCAAGAAGCTGGGTGATCAGCCGGCGGACAATGTGTCGCTGATCGGGCAGTTTGGGGTCGGTTTTTATTCATCGTTCATGATCGCCGACCGAGTTGAAGTCCTGAGCCGCAGCTACCAGGAAGAATCAGGTTGGCGCTGGGAGAGCGACGGTTCGGGCAGCTTCTCGATCGAGCCTCTCGCGGACTTGGAACGCGGTACGCAGATTCGTCTGCATCTCAAAGAGGACGTGAAGGACCTGGCCGAGCCGTTTCGTCTTAAGCACGTACTGACTGAGTATTCAACGTTCGTGCCTCACCCGATTCGCGTCGATGACGAACACGTCAATGACCAGCCACCCATCTGGGTCGAGCCGAAGTCACAGGTCACCGACGAGCAGTACAAAAACTTTTACGGATACCTGTCGAAGCGCACCGACGAAGAGCCGCTGTGGCACATTCATTTGACCGCGGATTCGCCGTTTCAGTTTCACGCCGTGCTGTTCTGCTCACCGTCGAATTTTGAGCTGATGGGCTTTGGCCGGAATGAACACGGTCTGCATCTGTGTGCAAAGCGGATCCTCGTCCAGAACAACTGTCGCGAGCTGCTGCCGGAGTACCTGCGGTTTCTGTACGGCCTCGTCGACTCGGCCGATTTGCCGCTGAACGTTTCCCGACAGGCTTTGCAGGACGATTCCGTCTTCCGCAAGATTCGCAACGTGCTGGTGAAGAAAGTCCTGAGTCGGCTGGCGGACCTCACCAGCGAAGACTCCGACGTGTACAACAAGTTCTACCTCCAGTACGGAGCCATCCTGCGCGAGGGCGTGTCCAGCGATTTTGGCAATCGGGACGCGATCGCGAAGCTGCTGCGATTCAAATCCTCGCACGGCGACGATCGGGATGCGCTCACCTCACTGGCCGATTACGTCGGTCGAATGGCGGACGATCAGACGCAGATTTACTACGCCGGCGGTCCGGAAGTGTCCACAATTGAACGCAGCCCGAATCTGGAAGCGTTTCGGTCACGGGGACTCGAGGTGCTCTATCTGACCGATCCTGTCGACGAATTCGTCCTGAATCATCTGCAGACATTTGAGGAGAAGCCGCTCGTTTCCATCGACGCGGACAGCGTCGAACTACCGGGCGCCGCGAAAGGCACTTCAGGCGAAGACGAAAGCGCCGCTCAGTCCGACGACAAAGGCGAAGATGAGACACCTGCCGGTTTCGAGCGAGTGCTGACGCTGTTCAAGGAGACACTCGGCGGCAGTGTGGAAGACGTTCGCAAGTCTGATCGTCTGACGGATAGCGCGTGCTGTCTTGTCAGCCCGGAAGGTGCGTTGAGCGCCCAATTGCAGAAGGTCCTGAGCCAGGGGTCAGAGGAGTTTCGGGCGTCCAAGCGGATCTTTGAGGTCAACCCGTCACACTCGCTGGTTGTCAGACTGGCCGCCCTGTCCGCCAATTCGGATCACGACGAATTCGTGCGCAGTTGTGGTTCGCAAATGTTTACAAATGCCCAACTCATGGAAGGCGTCGTGCCGGATGCCCACGAAGCGTCTGAGCGAATGCTGGGATTCATGCAGGAAGTGGCGAGCCATCGGTCGCCGATCGCGGGCAGTTGATCACCGCAGCAACCCGCGACACACCAGTAAGTTGCGCATGATTCTACCATGGCGAGAGCCACTTCCAGGGGCCGCTATGTCGCGGCATCTTCATGCACTGTGGGGACTTGCGCCTGCTTGACACTCAGGATCCCCCTGAGTACAACTCCCGCGCGGTGTCGGCAGGTCGACCACCACGCGAGACGTGTGAACGACGGAAAGCCCGCGTGTGCGACTCCAGCGCGTTTGATTCGTGCTGGAAATGTCGATTTCCTGTCGATCGCATTGCTTGAACTATCGACGCAACTGATTGCTGCCACAAAGCTTGTGCCCGGACTTGTGAACCGGCTGAGTCTGGCAGATTGAATTCAGTCGGAAAGGGACCCATGGCTAAGAAGAAGGTCGTCAGGAAGAAAGCCACTCGCCGCCCTGCGCCGTCGTCCAGCAAAACTGCCAAGCCGCGGTCCTCAGCTCGGAAACGCACGCCACAACAGATTCAGGCCGCGGCCGCCAAAGTTGACCGCGAGCTTCTTAAGCTCGTCAACACCCGAGCCCAGCTCACAATCGACTGGCTTGAGGCCCACGAGAATCCGCGGAAAGTCCTTTTCTCACAGGATGTTGAGGCGAATCCGATCGCCGCAGTTCTTGAGAAGAACGACGGCCCGTTGTCGAACGAGGCCGTGGCTGGCGTGTTCAAGAGTGTGATCAGCGGCGCCCGCCGGAAAGTGCGGCTCCACCGTGTTGCCTATCTCGGACCGGCTTACAGTTACTCGCATCAGGCTGCGATTGAGCGGTTTGGGGAGTCGGGCGACCTGGTCCCGGTGAGCACGATCGCGTCTGTTTTCGAAGAAGTTAACAGAGGTCATGTCGAGTTCGGAATGGTACCGATCGAAAACAGTACGGATGGCCGGATCGTCGACACTCTGGATATGTTCACCAGGCTGCCTCTGAAGATCTGCGGTGAAGTGCAGCTTAGTGTTCATCTCAACCTGATGGCAAAGTGCGACCGCAGTGCGATCACCGAGATTTACAGCAAGCCGCAGGCGTTGTCGCAATGTCGAAACTGGCTGAACCGACACATGCCGCACGCGCGACTTCATGACGTGACGAGCACCTCAACTGCCGCCCAGTTGGCACGAGACAAACCCGGCGCGGCAGCGATTGCGAGTTCACGGGCGGCTATTGAATACGGTCTGCAGGTCGTGGCTGAGGACGTTCAGGACAACAAGAACAACGTCACGCGATTTGCTGTGATTGGTGACTTCACTCCGCCACCAACAGGACAGGATCGGACTGCTTTGCTACTGCAGATTCCGCACCGCCCGGGAGCGCTTTCAGATGCGCTTGCGGCGTTCAAAAAGCAGAAGGTCAACCTGAGCTGGATTGAGTCATTCCCACTACGAGGTCCGGAAACCGGGTATCTGTTTTTCCTGGATTTTGAGGGCCATCAGAATGAGGCGAAGGTCAAACGCACGCTTGACCAGCTTCAGAAGGCGGCCGTCCGGATGGAAGTGCTCGGGTCGTTTCCTCGCTCTGACGCACTCCAGTGAATGACTGAACTGCGAAACCACTAGCGGCAGTGTGGTCCGCCGTTTCCTGCAGCGGGATTCCTTGGGAACGCTGTCCATTGTTGATACATTCCGCCGCTCGCAGTGTGAGAAGTACCGGGTCACAATTGGATCTCGCAGATCTTCAATGTCCCGGATTGTTCCGTCAGCCGGTGTCATTGCATTGAACGGTAGCGTTTTTTCTCATTCCTGCGTGGTCTAGATGCTGAGGTTGTGCTTCGATGCGACGTCCTGTAATTGCCGGCAACTGGAAAATGAACACCTGTCGGGAGTCTGCCGGCTCTCTGGTGACCTCGCTGCGAGCCGAGGTGCCGACACCTCGCGATGACGTAGACGTCGTGGTTTGCCCGCCGTTCACATACCTGAAACAGGTCGCGGAACTGGCGAGTGATTCGGGAGTCGAAGTCGGTGGTCAAAACGCCTGGGCGGAGGCGTCGGGCGCTTACACTGGTGAAGTTTCCTGCGAAATGCTGCTGGATGTCGGTTGCCAGTGGGTCGTTCTGGGCCACAGCGAACGTCGACAGATCAACGGCGAAACGGACGAACTGATCAACACCAAGGTGCAGAAGGCTCTTGCCAGCGGGCTCAAGGTGATCCTGTGTGTCGGCGAGCTGCTTGAACATCGTGAGGCCGACCAGACGGAAGCTGTTCTGGAACGGCAGATGACAGGTGGATTAGCGGGAGTCGAGTCGGCCGCAATGGCCAATGTCGTTGTTGCTTACGAGCCCGTATGGGCGATCGGGACAGGCAAAGTTGCCACGGACGATCAGGCTGAGTCTGCCCATGCTTTCCTTAGGTCGTGGCTCGGAACACGGTTTGATACAGACGTTTCGGCATCCGTTCGTATTCTGTATGGCGGCAGTGTGAAGCCCGATAATGCAGTCGGGTTACTGGGGCAGCCCAATGTCGATGGTGCACTGGTCGGTGGGGCAAGTCTGAAGGCTGAGTTGTTTATCCCAATCATCCAGGCGGGAATCGCGTCTGTCGCGTGAAGCTTCCACTGCTGTTTCGATGGTACTTTGATCCGGCCGCTGTCGGTTTTCTCTGAGGAGAATGAGACATGTTTGCTGACCTACTCATGATCCTGCTGATGATCGTCAGCCTGCTGCTAATCCTCGTCGTGCTGTTACAGCGAGGTCGTGGTGGCGGGTTGGCTGGAGCATTTGGTGGAATGGGCGGTCAAAGCGCCTTCGGTACAAAAGCTGGTGACGTCTTCACGAAGATCACCATTGGGCTGGTCACCGTTTGGGTGCTGCTTGCGGGAGTGAGTGGTGTTCTGGCACGACGATACAGCAATGTCTTCGACAACCCGGCCGCTGACGTTTCTGCCGACGACCCCAAAGGCGGTCTGGATGCACCTGCAATTCCGATTGGCAGCGCGGGCGGTAGTGATTCCGACACAGGCACTTCAATGGGGGCCGTCGGGACGGTTCCCGAGGACAAGCCAGATACGGACACGCAACCATCCGAGGAAAAGGACGTCAAACCAGCGTCGACCGACGGCGCGACCTCAACCGACGACCCACCCGCCTTGAGTGACTCCGACTCAGCGACTGACAAGGGCGCGGCTGACGCTGACACCCCAACGTCCGCGCCGTCGGAGAAACCTGCCGACGACGCTCCTGCCGATTCGAGCAAGCCAGAGGCGGACGCCAGTGCGCCGCCGCGGCCGTCCTCACCACCCGAATCCGAGTGACGTCGGATCGACTTTTACGGTCTCGCCGACGTCCTCAAACTTAGACGGAGTGGCTTTGTGCTGTTGAGCATGACGGGGTTTGGAAACGCAACCGGTCAGAACGACCGGTTCAGTGCTGCGCTGGAAGTCAAGGCGGTGAATAATCGCTATTTGAAGATTTCCGTGCGGTTGCCGGACGTTCTTGCACCGCTTGAGCCGGATTTTGAGCGCGTCGTACGTGCAGCAGTCGCTCGTGGAACGGTCTCGGTCAATGTTCGTCTGACGCCACTTGGTCAGGCCAGCCGTTATCACATTGTTCCCGAGGTCCTGGAATCGTACTGGCAGCAATTGCAGGAGCAGACTGTTCCCTCGCCGCAAACAGCCGACGCTCTGCTGGCACTGCCGGGTGTTGTCGCCGATCAGCTCAGTGCATCGGTCGACTGCAAACAGGAATGGCCGCTGTTGGAACAGGCGCTGGGGGAGTCGCTGGAGAACCTGCAGTCCTTCCGCCGTCTGGAAGGCGAGTCGATGCGACGCGACCTGACCGAGAACGGCGAAATCATTGCTGCAAGACTGGCAACGATCTCGGAGAGAGCCCCGCTGGTCGTCAGTAGTTACCGGGACAAGATTCTCGATCGAGTTCAGGAACTGCTGAAGACCGTTTCGGCGACAGTCAGTCCAGACGATCTGATCCGCGAAGTGTCCATCTTTTCCGACCGCTGTGACATCAATGAGGAAATCACACGGCTGCGTTGTCACATCGAGCAGTTCGAACAGGTCATGGATCAGGCCACGTCTCAGGGTCGCAAGCTGGATTTCCTGAGCCAGGAGATGTTTCGGGAAGTGAATACGATTGGATCAAAGGCAAATGACGTCGGGATTGCACACAACGTGGTGGACATGAAGGCGGCTGTCGAGAAAATGCGTGAGATTCTGCAGAACGTAGAGTAAGCGCGACTGCGAGGGGCGGACTGATGGCCGACGGAGCTGAAACGGATATCGAATCGCTGAGGGTTCTGGTTTTGTCAGGCCCCAGCGGCAGCGGAAAATCAACCATCGTCAATCGTCTTTGCGCGGAACCATCTTTGCGTCTGATCAAGATGATCTCGGCAACAACCCGCCCAATTCGACCTAAAGAGACGGACGGGGACGATTACCACTTTCTGTCGAACGACGAATTCTCTCGGAAACGGGCCGCGGGTGAATTTGTGGAATGCGAAGAGGTGCATTCATCAGGTTACTGGTATGGAACCCTGCGGTCGGAATTGCGGCGAGCTCATGACGCGGGCGGCTGGGCGTTTCTGGAGATTGACGTTAAGGGTGCCCTGCAGGTGATGGAGCAATACCCCAGCGCCGTGACGGTTTTTCTGAAGACGCCGTCGGAAGAAGTATTCGAACAACGATTACGGTCGCGAGGAACAGAATCGGAAGAGGTCATACAACGTCGATTGCAGACGGCTCGGGAAGAACTGAGATTCGCTGATCGGTACAGCCATCAGGTCTGCAACGATGACTTGGATCGCGCAGTGACGGAAATTATCGAGATCCTGAAGGCGAGTTCCGTTCAGAAAACTGTAGAAGAATAAGAGACCCGTCACCGTGTTCGCGGAGCACGGAATTCCAGGAAGAGCTGCATTCTGGCGAATGCGGCGACAAAGGGACGGGACAGAGAATCCAGGCGTGCGACGCCAGCGTACAAACCGGAGACTGAGTGCCATGCTCGAAGAATTCAAAGAAGAAGAAATCGTCAACAAGGTCGGTGGCCGGTTCAAGCTGTCATCGCTGATTCAGAAGCGACTGGTCGCTCTGAATCGTGGCGCGCGTCCGCTGATCGAACTTCCGACCAAGAATCACATGGAAGTCGTCGTGGCTGAGATCATGCAGGACAAAATCTACCTGGATGCATCCGGCGAAGTGTCCGTGAACGACGACGGAACACCCATTGAACCGGACGTCGCGCAGGGAGATGCCGGGCCGACGCTGGACGACCTCATCTAACCGTCGTTGACTATGTCGTCGATGGTCAGGTCGTGCCTCCAACTGTTCATCCAACTGCGAATAGTGCGGGCAGGAACTCGATGAGTGTCGCGAGTTGAATCGGCGAGCTTTCTGGCCCAGATGCTGAACACCTCGTCGTTGACGTGCTGTTTGTATTTCAGCAGGACTTTCAGTTCCTGCCACCAGACAGAGTCGGGCTCGGCAAGATCGACTCGATAACCGCGTTGGATTGCGTAGACCGCATATGCGCGTGTCTCTGCGTTCAAGCCGTTGCCGCGGTCAACAACGATGGGTGACAACTCTTGCGCAACGGCTTGCTGAAATCTTTCGAGGTTCCAGGCACGGGCGTCCGGTAACAGATCGTCACTGTAGTCGTCACTGTAGTCGTACCTGGCCGGATCGCAGCCCACTTGCGTATAGAAGTACTGGTCTGTCTCCAGGACGAGTCCTGATGTGCCTGCCAGTCGACGAGCCATGTGGCTCTTGCCGCAGGCTGGTAAGCCGCGCATCAGATAAACCTGCTTGCTCACCTTTTCCATGACCATAGTTTATTCAAGGCAGTGAAATCGTGAACGGCAGAAATCGACACATCGAAAGACTCTCGCGCGGGGATGCGAATTCCGTGCGAGACATGTTGCCGCGAGGGCGGGACTGTTTTTGTGACGCTCGTTGTCGCTATTGCTTCAACTTGTCTCCGACGCCTGGCTCCAGATAATCACACCCTTTTCCGCCTTTCAGATAGTCCTTGTCGTCAATAACGCTGCCGAGCGAGAGGAGTGTGCCGGCCAGATTCCCGACAACCCAGTCGCCCATCGCAGCGTCTATGTCGTTGATGATGGACAGGTCGTTGAAGTCGTTGTCCAGAATTCCGCCGATCAGCAGGTCGTTTCCTCGACCGCCCTTGAGCTTATCCCTGCCATCGCCGCCGATGAGGATGTCAATTCCGTTGCCACCCTTAACGTGATCCTTACCAGCGCCACCAAACAGAGCATCGTTTCCACCGCCGCCGGAAATGTGATCCTTGCCGTTGCCTCCAAAGACGATTTGGGGAATCGCATCACCACCACCGTCGCTGCCACCATCAGAACCACCATCGCTGCCTCCCTGGTTCAGCTTGACATCCAGCTTGAGCCGGTCCTTCTTCTGGTCGTGTTTCAGCTTGACGTGATCACGACCGTTGGTGCCGATGATGTACAGCGTTCCGTTGACGACGCTGGCTCCTTCGACCACGGCACTTGTTTGAGCAACGGAAGACTCGCCGTCGTCATCGGTGACCGTCACCGTAATCGCAAAGATTCCGCCAGTGAGGTACGTGTGTGTTGCATCAAAGGTACGGGTGATCGCATCAACGGCAATTGCGACCAGACCGCTGCCATCGCCCCAGTCCACGACGGCCGTGTGCGTGTCCAGCGTACCAGCATCGAAGAAGGAGCCGTTCAGCGCGACAGTCCCGTCGGTCGCCCTCACCAGCGGTGTCGAAGCGTCAGTATCCAGCGCCGTGACGACCGGAGCCACGTTGTTAACCGTCACCGTCATGGATGTGATATCGCTGTCAGTGTCATCGTCCGTGACTGTCACGCCGATGTTGTACACATCCACGGCTGTGTTCGTCGGATTGTCGTCGAGATACTGATGGCTGGCCGTAAATGTTCGCGTCATCGCATTGACGGTCGCCGCCGAACTGCTGCTGTCGCCCCAGGTGAGCTGCACGGTGTGCGTATCCAGCGATCCCATGTCGGTAAAGCGAACGCTGATTGTGGCCGTGCCGTTTTCGTCGATCACCGCAGCAGTCACGCTCACGATCACCGGAGCCACGTTGTTGACCGTCACAGTTGTTGAAGCGGCATCGAAGCTGCCGTCTTCGTCGGTCAGCGTCACCTCGATCAACGGCGCTGAGGGACCATCCGCGTAGGAGTACGTGAGGACTCGTCCGGTCGGCACTCCGTCGGCTGCCACCGTGAAGTCTTCCACTGCGCCGTCACCCCAGGCGACTGAGTAAGCAGTCACCGTGTCGTCGCCCGGCTCAGTGATCGTGCCCAAAGTGAGCGAGAACATCGCCCCTTCGTTAGCCCGGATTGCGCACGGTACGAGCCGAACAGAAAGCCTCCCGCGGCGGTAAGTCGTTGTACGGATTACAACTTACTGCAGCACAGGAGGCTCTCATGTCGAACACGGACTGTACGCAGCAACTCGAACTCTTCAAGGTCAACCGGCAGGTCGTGACTGGCCTGATGCAATGAGCGGAAGTTGGAGGGATTGGGTTTGCGGGGAAATCGAAAAACTGTTGCGCTCCCTCGTGTGTAGTAACACGAGTTCTCACTCGAGCGAAGGAACGCAACAGTGGCTGGATCATGGTTTACTCAGGTGCGTCGGTTCAAGTCGCCGGTGCGAGTTGTGGCGGC
>CAUZFZ010000267.1:0-9282 GCA_963579025.1 Planctomycetota bacterium
AGAACAAAGGACAATTTGTCCTCCTGACTGGCGCAAAACTCGTGCCAAAAGTCTCGAAAATTGTGTGTAAGGGTGAGGGTTTCAACCCCGGGAAAATCAGCCATTTCTGAACCACAGCCCCGGAGGGCCGACGGCAATTCCGTGTCGGTCTCTGCCGTCGCCCCTCCGGGGCTCATTGAAGCTCTCACCGCTTGTTTCCCGGGGTTGAAACCCCGGGCTACTCGCCTTTGCCCCTCCGGGGCAGCAAAACTGTGCAACTTCACAACTCGCAGGTTGGGACTTTGTCCCGACGTTTGACGCACAAGAGAAGTCGGGACAGAGTCCCAACCTACGTCTTTTTACGAGCTGCCAGACGGCTAATCTCACGCCCGGGCAAGCGTGACAGGATGGCCAACGACCGAAAGGATGCACCACGATGTCTGACTCACGACCTTTTGCGCACCTGCACTGCCACACGACGTATTCGACGCTTGACGGAGCCACAAAGCTCAAGGACTTGATCAAGAAGGTCAAAGACACCGGCATGAACGCCGTGGCCACGACGGACCACGGAAACATGTATGGCAGTTTCGAGTTCTACAACGCCTGCCGAGCGAACGACATCAATCCCATTGTCGGCCTGGAAGCGTACATCGCTCCGGGATCGCGCTTCGATCGCGCGGGTGCCAGCCGTCAGAAGGACGCTGCGAACCACCTCACGCTGCTCGCGATGAATCAGACGGGATTCTACAACCTGGTCCAACTGACATCGAAGGCTTACTTGGAGGGCTTCTATTACAAGCCGCGCATCGACAAGGCCCTGCTCGAAGAGTGCAACGAGGGCATCATCTGCCTGTCTGGCTGCGCGGCTGGTGAGTTGTCGCAACTCATGCTGCAGGACCGCATGGATGAAGCCGAGCAACTGTGCGAATGGTATTCGCGGGTCTTCGGCGACCGCTTTTATATGGAGATACAGAACGCGGGAATCCAGATTCAGAAAGACTGCATGGACATGACGGTGGACATGGCCAACAAGAAGGGCCTGCCACTCGTCGCGACGAATGATGCTCATTATCTGAACCGGGAAGACTCGGAAGCGCAGGACGTGCTGCTGTGCATCAGCACGTTGTCGCTGCGGTCCGACGAAAACCGCATGAAGATGAAGACGGACCAGCTTTTCGTCCGTACGCCAGAGGAAATGTACGAGGCCTTTCCCGGCTTCGAAGACGCCGTCGCACGATCGCAGGAGATCGCGGACCGCTGTGACATCCGGCTCGAAGAGAATCCCAAACACTACCCGGTTTTCGAGCCGCCAGAGGGCAAGAGCGACAGTGAGTACCTGCGTGAACTGTGCGTCAATGCGATCCCGGAACGCTATCCGGACGGCACACCGGAAGGCTTTCAGGAACGGCTCGATTACGAACTCGACGTCATCGAACGCATGGGTTATTCGAGCTACTTCCTGATCGTGTGGGATTTCGTTCGCTTCGCGATGGAAAATGACATCCCGTGCGGTGCCCGAGGCTCGGCCGCTGGCGCTGTCGTCACGTATCTCCTGCGACTCAGCAATGTTTGTCCGCTTAAGTATGACCTGCTGTTTGAACGATTCCTCGATCCGCATCGTGCCGAGCCGCCCGATATCGACATCGACTTCTGCCGCGACGGGCGACAGGCGGTCATCGATTACACAAAGGAAAAGTACGGCGCGGACAGTGTCTGCCAGATTGGAACGTTCGGCACGTTGAAAGCCAAAGCGGCGGTGCGTGACGTCGGACGCGCATTTGGGTTTCCGCAGGCGCGCATCAACGAGATCGCGAAAATGATTCCCGATGAACTCGGGATCAAAGTTAAGGATGCCGTCGAGAAGAGCCCCGAACTGAAGGAACTGGTCAATCAGGATGAGTCCGTCGCCGAGATGATTGAGATTGCTCACCGCCTGGAGGGCATGACCCGCAACGTCGGCACGCACGCGGCGGGCGTCGTTGTCGGTAACGGCCCGCTGATCGAACGGTTGCCACTGCAGACGATCTCCGGCAAATCGGACCTCGTTTCTCAGTGGGACGGCCAGCACGTCGAGATGGCCGGCTTGTTGAAGATGGACTTCCTCGGTCTGCGAAACCTGACCATCCTGCATAAGTCGTGTAAGAACGTCGAGCTGACGACGGGCAAGAAGATCGACCCGCTCCATTTTCCGCTGGATGACGAAAAGACCTTCGCCCTGCTGCAGCGTGGTGAGACAAAGGGCATCTTCCAGTTCGAATCCGGCGGAATCCGCGATCTGCTCACGAAGATGAAACCGGACGCGTTTGCCGACATCATCGCCACGAGTGCTCTATATCGACCAGGCCCGCTCGAAGGCGGCATGGTCATGGACTATGTCGATGTGAAGAACGGCCGCAAAGAACCGGCGAAGATTCATTCCGCCGTCGATGATGTTCTTGAAGAGACGTACGGCGTGATGGTCTACCAGGAACAGGTGATGCGGATCCTGAACCGTGTCGGAGGCCTGGGGCTTCGCGAGGGGTATAAGTGCATTAAGGCGATCAGCAAGAAGAAGCTGTCGATCATCGCCAAATTCAAGGAAGAGTACCTTGCCGGCGCGAGAGAGCGGGACATCGATGTCGAGATTGCCGACGGCCTGTTCACGCTGATCGAGAAGTTTGCCGGATACGGCTTCAACAAAAGTCACTCAACAGCCTACGGGCTGGTCTCCTACCAGACGGCTTATCTCAAAGCGCACTATCCGGCCGAGTTCATGGCCGCTCTCCTCAGTTGTGGCATGGAGAGCAGTGACCGCATGTCGGAACACACCGACGACGCGCGTCGCCAGAACATCGAGATCGTGCCTCCGGATGTAAACCGCTCATTCGTCGAATTCGCCGTCGACACATCAGTCGGCGAGGGCGAGATGTGCGTGTTCTTCGGACTCGGTGCCGTCAAAGGTCTCGGCGAGGAGGCGATGGGGGCGCTGGTGGCTGCTCGAGAAGACGGTGGACCATTCCGGGACATCTTCGATCTGGCGGAGCGGGTCGATCCGAAATGCATGTCCAAGGGAATCCTGGAAGTGCTGATCAAGGCTGGGGCGCTCGACAACTTCGGTCCAAACCGTGGCCAGCACATGGCGGTGATCGAACGAGCTGTCGGTAGTGCTGCTCAGAAAGCCCGGGACAAGGCACGTGGTCAGAAAAGCCTGTTCGGCGATGACCCCGAAGACGGCGACGATGGGGACGGCGGTGAGTCCGGCTTGCCTGAAGCCGAGGATTGGCCCCAGGCTCAGAAGCTGGCTGCTGAGAAAGAGGTGTATGGTTTTTATCTGACAAGTCACCCGCTGACTCAGGTGGCCGACCGTATCAGTCGTCTGGTCGCTCACTCGAATCGCGAGCTGGCCGATCTGGAAGACGGCGAGGAAGTGCTCATCGGCGGCATGATCAGCTCGATCAAAAAAGTTGCTACAAAGAAGCCCAGTCGCAACGGTCACTCGCGCTATGCCAATTTCGACTTCGAGGATTCGACCGGCATCGTGCGATGCATCATCTGGCCCGAGGACTACGCACGTTCGGAAGACAAGGTCGTGCAGGAAGCGGTCTGCATCATTCGCGGCCGAGTCGACCGGCGCGGTCGCGAGCCGAATGTGATCGTCAATCAACTACTCACGCTGGAAGAAGCCGAGAAGCAGTTCACTCAGCATCTGGTCGTCGATTTCCGCCGTGGCTTTCACAGCCAGTCGGATATTCGGCAGACGAAGGACGCATTGTCTCGATTCCCCGGAAAGACGTCCGTCTACCTGGCGGTGCATACGGTTGACGACGAAAATCCCGGCGGCGGACTGCGATTCATGCTGCAGCCGCCCCAGGACCTCAAGGTCACATGCAACGCGGAACTGACAGACGAATTGACGCGCATTGTTGGTCGTGAGAATTTTCGTTTCCACGCAAACGTGAAGAAGAAGAGCGGCGCGTCCGCCGGATCAACCGGTCGGTGACGCAACCGCCCTCCCCGGCCAACGGCAGCGCGTGCAGGGTCGATGCGTCAGACGCGGGTTTCGCGTTCGTTCATGGTTGCGTCAGCGCGTAGCGACCGCTTTTTTTGCCGCCCGTTTTCGTGACCAATCCGGCGTCCAGCAGCGGGTGGAGCAAATCCATTGCCCCTTGCCGCGAAACGCCAAGAGCATCCCAGATTTCCGCGGGCGCCATGCTGCCGTGATCGCGCAACAGTTGCAGCAGCCGCTCCTGTCTGGGCCGCAGAACCAGCTTCTGTGGCGATTTGAGATTGTAGGCCTGCACCCGCAACCACACGCGCTCCAGAGTTTCTCGTAATCCCACGGCGCAATACTCCAGCCAGCCCGTCAGGTCTTCACCTTCCTGTCGCACCGTATCAAGCGCGGCGTAGTAGCGAGGCCGGTCTTCCCAGTAAAACTCGTCGATCGAAAACACATGGTGCGTGTCAAAACCCCGCCGGTAAAGCTCCCACAACGACAGAGCGCGGCCTGTGCGGCCATTGCCGTCGGCAAAGGGGTGAATGGCTTCGAAACGGTAATGCAGGATGGCCGAACTGAGCACGGGCGAAAGCTCGCCCGACTTCTTATTCCACCACTGCAGCAGCTCGAACATCAGTCCCGACACGTCACTCGGTGGAGGCGGTACATAGCCGCCAACCCGCACCGCAACGGTTCGGTAACTGCCAGCGATGCCCTGGTCCATGACTCCGTCGGCCAACAGACGATGGAGTTTCAGCACTTCATCATGCCGAATGGTCTTCCTTCCCGCCTGTTTTTCCACGTAACTCAGGCCAGCGAAATAGTTCAGAACTTCTCGCTGCGAACGCAGGTCGGACGCTGCCAGTTCGCGGCCTTCCTCCAATGCCCGCACCTGTTCCAGCGTCAGCGGATTTCCCTCGATGGCCGTCGAGGCATGGACGTTGCGCGTGCGGGTGTCCTTTTGCAGAGCCGGAACCCACGCCAATTCGACGGACGCACTCTGAATCCGTTCGCGCAACGCGGCCACCGCCTCCACCGTAGAGAGCAGTTGTGGACTGATCGTGAATTGCGGTTTGTAGGCCATTCCATTAGTCAAGTGTAAGTCAAGTCGTTAGTCAAGCGCAATTACAGGTCGCCACCAAAGGCCTGGTGTTGCGAGCTGAGCGAGATGGCCGCTCCGCGCTCTTTCACGGAATCGAATATCGGTCGCTAACCGGCCGAAAGCTGATGGGTTCAGGGTGATTCGCTACGCTGACCGCGTCTGGAACCGAGTCAGTTCCCGGTAACCTCGCTCAGCACACTCTGGAAGCGACCGCCATGAGAACCGCCTTTCATCAGTTGTCCATCGTGTTTTTCCTCGTTGGAGTCTTGTCGCAGTCATTTGCAGACGATCGCCCCTTCGGTATCGACAAGCGCGTTCCGTGGACAACGTCAGAGTTGGTCGGCACTCCGGAGCCTCCGCTGCCCTACCTCACTGAACGCGTCTTTCCGGAGCTGACGTTTCAGAACCCTGTCGATCTGATCGCGATACCCGGCACGAACCGCATGCTGGTCCTGGAAGTGAACGGCAAAGTCTGGACCTTCTCGAATTCTTCGGACGTTTCAGAGCGTCACCTGGCAGCGGATTTGAAGACCGGCATTGAAGGCACATCTCGAGTTTATGGGTTCGCCTTCCATCCGGACTTCGAACAGAACCAGACGGTCTTCATGTGCTACGTGCTGGACAAGGCCGGCGACCCGAACGGCACGCACATGTCTCGTTTCACAGCGAGCCGAACCGATCCACTCGAAATCGATCTGTCGACCGAAGAAGTTGTTCTGACATGGAAAAGCGGCGGACACAACGGGGGATCACTGCAGTTCGGACCGCAGGACGGCATGCTCTACGTTTCCACCGGAGACGGGTCGCCGCCGTTTCCGCCTGACGTGCACAAGACCGGGCAGGATATCAGCGACCTGCTGGCGTCAGTTCTGCGCATTGATGTCGATCACACTCAGGGTGACCGCCTGTATTCGATTCCGGATGACAATCCGTTCGTCGGGCAGGGCAACGCGCGTGGCGAGGTGTGGTGTTATGGACTCCGCAATCCCTGGCGCATGAGTTTCGATTCGGTCACCGGTGACCTGTGGCTGGGTGACGTCGGCTGGGAAATGTGGGAGATGGTCTACCGCGTCGAACGTGGTGCGAATTACGGCTGGAGCATTCTCGAACACACACAGCCGGTGAATCCGGAAACTCCGCGTGGCCCGACCCCGATCGTGCCAGCGACCGCCGCGCACTCACACACGGAGTCGCGATCGATGACCGGGGGCCGTGTGTATCGGGGCGAACGCATTCCCAAACTGAAAGGGACCAGCATCTACGGCGATTACGTCACTGGAAAGATCTGGGGCGTGGATGTACGGGACGACGGAGTTTCAAAACCACGCGAGCTGGCTGAAGCGCCGTTTCAGGTGATCTGCTTCGGTGCGGATCACGACAACGAGCTGTACGTCGCCGGGTACGACGGAACGATTCATCGTCTCATCGAAAATCCCGATGCCGGTAAGCGTTTCAGTTTTCCAAAGCAGCTCAGCGAGACGGGTCTGTTCAGTAACGCGAAAGACCACAAACTTGCGCCGGGAGTGATTCCGTATTCGATCATCGCGGAACCCTGGGCTGACAACACAACGTCACTGCGGTTTGTGGCGCTGCCGGGCACATCGCAACTGGACGTTCACACCGAAAACAACGTGCAGAAAGGCAATCTGCGCGGCGAATGGAAGTACCCGGACGGAACAGTGCTGGGCAAGACGATCGAGCTGCCGTCTGCGGCCGGAGGCAATCGCCGGCTGGAGACTCAAATCCTGCATCGCTACTCGAACTCGTGGCGGGCCTACAGCTACATTTGGAACGAACACCAGACCGACGCCGTGCTGCTCGACGGCGCCGGCTTCGATCGCGCCTTTAAGTTGCGCGATTCTGGCCCGTCCGGCAAACCCGTGCGGCAAACATGGCACTTCGCGAGCCGCACGGAGTGCATCCTGTGTCACACAACGCGCGGCGGAAGTGTTTACGGATTTCGTCCGGACCAGCTCTACCGTGACTTTGATTACGGAGAGGTCACTTCTAACCAGTTGCGAACCTTCGGTCACATCGGCCTGCTGACCCAGTCGGTGCCCGACACCGAACCCATGACCGACCCTCGTGATGAATCTGCCTCTTTGGCAGAACGGGCGCGGGCATATCTGCATGTGAACTGTGCATCGTGTCATCGACGTGGCGGAGGCGGCACGGCCGCAATTGAAGTTCAGCGCGGCGTGTCGTTCGAGAAGACTAATCTGGTAACAAAACCAACACAGGGAACGTTTGGGTTCGTCGAGCCGTGGCTTGTGGTTCCCGGTGATCCCTATCGTTCGCTCCTCTATTACCGCATGGCGAAACTCGGTCGCGGGCGTATGCCACATTTCGGTTCACAGCGGGTGGACCCTGGTGGCATGAAACTCATTCATGACTGGATCGCTCAGCTTGAATCGCCGGAAGCGCTGACGGAGGAACTGGCGGCGTCGGGTAGCGTGGCGGCGTTGCAGACATCCAATGCTGCGGCCATCCAAGAGCTGACCGCGGACGGCGATCACGATCCCGCTATCGACCGGTTGCTGGCATCCACGAGCGGAGCACTGCAGCTCCTGTCGGTATTGCGTGGCAACAAACCGTCGCTGCGCGTCGCGGCTGTTAAGCTGGCCGTCGGCAAGGGCGTGGCTCACCCGGAACCAGTGATTCGCGACTTGTTTGAATCATTCGTGCCCGAAGAAGACCGCGTGCAGCGACTGGGAACAAAGATCGATCCACTGGCACTGCTGGCCATGCCAGGCAACGCTGACCGCGGGCGTGAGCTGTTCGCCAAGCCGAAAAAGAGCCTGCAGTGTGCGAGTTGCCATCGCATTGGAACGCAGGGAAAGGCTGTCGGACCCGACCTGACTGACGTCGCCAAACGGTATAGTCGGGCCGAGATTCTCGAGAACATCCTGGACCCGTCAAAGAAGATCGACGCCAAGTACCGAACCTGGCTGGTCCAGACCGAAAGCGGACTCGTCCATTCCGGTCTACTCGTAGAGCGAACGGACGACGCAGTCACTCTGAGAAATGTCACAGGGAAGTCAGTCGTGATCCCAACGGGTGAAATCGAACTGATCGTCCCGCAGCAGAAATCGCTCATGCCCGAAATGCTGTTACGTGACACGACCGCCCAGGACGCCGCGGACCTGCTCGCCTATCTGTCGTCCCTGCGACGCAATTCGCCCTGAAGCCGCACGTGTCTACTGATCCGTACAACGAGGTCGCTGGTCATGTCCATCGGACGGACGACGATCAGGTGCATCTGTTCCGGAGAACGAAAAACACGGCCACCCATCCCGAGTGAATCAACCTGTGCCACCCGCGAAAGGCCTGCTCGCCTGGCTGCTACGCTCGTGAGCGGTCCTGACGCGTGTTCCGTTCGTAGTAACCGCATTTATGCGGTTCTCCGAGACCAGCGTCCTCGCTGTTTGTAGGTTCCACGCAAGACGAGCCCGATGGATCAGGTTACACCAGCTCGGCGCGGGTCTCCGACCCCGCCGGAGCCCTGACCGAAGGTCTCCCCGGTCGACCAGATAATTGACGACGTGCTCATGAATCCGGGAGACCTGCGGTCAACCAGCAGCGGGGTCAGGAGACCCGCGCCGAACGAGTGAATCAACCAGGCCCGATCCACCAAATCGGCCCAATCTGAATGTGTGGTGGCGGTTGCTGTGCAACCGGCATGGCGAAGCCACAAGAGGTTGGGCGATCAGAGTGGTTCAACCAGCAAGCTCCGTCACCTCTTGCCGCTACGCGGCCCTGTTTGCAAGCAAACACGGCCACCCCTGAGGATGGAAATCAACCAGGGCCACCCCGCGCGGCGACGAACCGTCACTGCACGCATCGGCCATCAAGCAGGCAGTTGGCAAGGGCGTGGCTCACCGGGAACCAGTGATTCGCGATTTGTTTGAATCATTCGTGCCCGAAGAAGATCGCGTGCAGCGTCTGGGAACAAAGATTGATCCACTGGCGCTACTGGCCATGCCAGGTAACGCTGACCGTGGGCGTGAGCTGTTCGCCAAGCCAAAAAAGAGCCTGCAGTGTGCGAGTTGCCATCGCATTGGAACGCAGGGAAAGGCTGTGGGACCTGACCTGACAGACGTCGGCAAAGGGTGTGATCTCTCTGAGGCGACAACACGTGGGAGTTGTGAGTTGGAGTTCTTCGGCTTTTGCCGTGAGTTGAAGTGGTCTTGGAGAAAGCGGCGTCCTTTGCGATCCTGATTTCTGA
>CAUZFZ010000268.1:0-9233 GCA_963579025.1 Planctomycetota bacterium
CAACAGCATCCTGTTTGAATTCGTCACTGAACGACCGACGTGGTCGCTTCGATTTCTTTGACATAACGATCTCCTGAAAGGATTCTTTTCGATCCTCCCGGAGTCCACCAGTCATGGGCTGCCGCAGGCTTGTAAAACGGTATTCACACAACGGCTGAAGAACTCGGGCATGCGTTGGAGCCCTGCCGCACCCGGACGATTCTCACACTACGCACGATCCTGCTGAGCCACAGTTGGAGCGCCACCTACGGGGCAACTCTGAGGGCCGCCTATCCCGCCGGACTGCGACCTTACGGAGAAAACAGCTCCCACGCTGCAAAAACCGCCGCATAATCCGCGCCCCACAGAGACTGGACCCGTTACGGGTGGGTGACATGCGGCAACTCGCTTTCGGGTGAGACTCGGTTTGCCTATCGCATCGGCTCGTTCTTTCATGACGGACCGAATGGTCGACGGCGGGGTGTGATTCGCGAAGTTGCTCCGGAGCAGACGCCCGTGCCGTTTCTGCAACAGCACACGCGTGATCAGTCCGAGAATCTATTCGCAACGCAGGCTGAGGAAGCTGATGACGACGGAGAAGCGGTAAGTCTGCCAACGATTGTCGAAGTTCCGCGTTGGCTCGCCCGAATGGAAAGGGCTCTGACAACGGGCGGAGATCACGAGGACGAATCGTCGCCCCGAGAGATCCCACAGACACAGAAGCCTGAGAGGAAGTCGCAACAGCGCCTCTTCTGACTCTTCCTCCTGCAGTGCGAAACGGCACGGAACACCTTGCGCCGCGACAACACTTCCCGCAGGCTGGTTCCGGTCAGTTTCAGACTGGCCGTGTGAACTGCCTGTGTGGCGGTTACAGCGAATCCGCGTTCTTTCAGAAAGGAGGGCAGTCATGGCCCACCGCAAACCGGAAAAAGTCTTTCGTATTGGTTTCGTCTCCGCGTCCGTCTTCGCACGTGAGGTCGACACTGATGACGGGAAACGCACGGTCCGATCGGTCAACGTGCAGAAACGCTACACCGACGGCGACGAGGTGAAGTACGCGTCGTCTTTCGGGCTTGCGGAACTGCCGCAGGCGATCCGCGTTCTGCAGCTCGCTCAGCAGCACGTCGAGGCACGCGAAGCCGAGATTGCATTGAACGACTGATTCGCTATCCGACGAGCCGTCCCGTGCGGCTCGTCGGAGTATCTGGCGCACATGGGGACTTCAGTAGTACCAGCTTCGGCGATCGATTCGCGATCACCGGAGGCACGAGCGACCTTGTGGGCGAATCAGTTCGACTGCGCCCCGCAAATCCATGCCGGCGATCTTGTGAAGCAAATTGTTAGATGCTCGGGTGCCGGACCTCCGCGCGTAACGCGAATCGCCGCAACTCGCGGCGGTGTTGTCGACCGCCGCATCGAACATGAAGACGGAATCACGGCCGCGAGTTGCGAGAATTTGTGCTCATATTGACGACAGCCCGCTGGCCCGTGGCATGTAGCCAAACAACGTCGGTCGATCCGACCGGGTGCAGTTTCGGGGTTTCCGTTCGTGAGGCCGGTCGCGATCACCACCGCGAGTTACGCTCCTCCAGTTGCACTCTGCGGACCGCCCACCCCTCTACGAAATCGGGAGTCAGAGTAGTGCCCTATGGGCGCTAGTAGACGGTACGCCGCACACAAGGTTCACACGTCGTCAATTCGTGATGTATTGCTTGGCGCGGCTGCGTCACTCGGACGCTCATCTGTTCGCGCCGACCGGACATCGGCCAGAAGTGAGTCGCAGTGAAGTCGCAACTCACTGACAGCCTCTGTACTTGACTCATGCATCGGAGAATCCGGTGGCGAGTCCGTAGGGCAGTCCGTGAGTTCGCCGATCAGACCGCTGGCGACAGTGCCGACATAGTCAATCAATTCTTCGGCCTTATCCTGAAATAACAGCTTGGCTGCAAACTTCTGCAGTTGCCGGCATCGTCCCCGGAGTTTTTCAAGACGCGTCACGACAAGACCGGTGCCAAGGTCAAGGCAGGGTCCGAAACGAGCCAGAAGGGTGGCCGCTTCGAGGTGAAAGGCCAGCCCTTCGAGTTCCTGCAGCAACTGGACCTTCTGCTGAAACTCGACACCGGCACGAAAATCGCTGGCAACCATGACGTGTTCTCCTGACAATCACCCACGTGTTACGCGGCACGAACCCACTCGTACGCATCCTCAAGCTCCTCGTTCTGGCGCTTCAGTCGTGGATGTTCCTTCTGAATGTACGCAAGGACGTTTTGAATCGATGCTTTCGCCTGAGCGAAGTCCGGATCATCATCCAGTTGCGCAAACTTTGGCGATTGGGGAATACCTGATGAAAACGAAAGGAACGCACTACATGCTGTTTCCAGCCGCTTCCACATATCGGCATCGTCCAGACGTGCCTCGGTACTGAACGCGTCGTGAGTCACAAGGGCAAGTCCGGCAGTCTCCAATGCGGCCTGTTTCAGTTCCGCAGGAGTTGCATTGCGTTGCAGTTCTAGAGACTTCAACGACTGCGTAAGCTGGGCTAACCGGTCGTCAAGCGTTGCGCTGGTCTCCACGAGACGGGACGGTGAATCTGTGTCGAACACGCTACGGAGAGCGAGCATGCCTATTATGACGACAACCAGCACGCTGCAGACTACGACAAACCTGCCAGCGGAACCGAGATGGACGGCGATGCCGATCAGCATCGCAAGACACCCGACCCCGATGATCAGTTCGGGCCAGCGTTGTTTCACAACAGCCATGACTAACCCTCCGCCGCGACGAAGACCAGGACCAACATTAGAAAACCGACGAGGTTGGGAAGAATCAGTCCGGTTTCCGTCAGTTCCCATTTGCTATTAGGTGATCTGCGATGCCAGCCCTTGCGTCCCATCCAGACAGCAACAGACAGCAGCACAATGCACATGAGAGCGCACCAGCCGACGGCAGCCAGAACGGAATTTAGAACATCTTCGAGGTTCGCGTCCGCGACTTCAGCTCCGCGGATCGCAGCATTAATAATAGCGCCGAACTGAAGCATGCATGCAGTCAATATCAGTTCGATCCCAACGGCCAAGTCCTCCGGTGCAAGTGACTGTTTCCGGCGGGCCGCCTTTGAGATCACTTTGAACAAGAGGGCAAGGCCCGTGCACACGAGCGGAAATACGACACACTTGAATAATGGATGCTTGAAATACTCGATCATCGCACTGACCCGTTCAAGCAGAGAATCCTTGAGGGAGCGAACTGTATGGCAACATCGGATCAGATGTTGACGTCTCTTGATCGCAGGAGTTAACGCTGAAATTACCGGAGAATTGCGATAATTCGTCGCGACCGCCCACTGTGACGACTACGACTTCCGCACGCTCCTCCACGCCGTCACCCTGAGTGAGACATTCCGAACGAAGTAAACTCAGCATCGCAGCTCGGATGGCAACCTGCCTCCTAACGCGTGGATGCCCCCGTGGCCCGAAAGGCCCGAAGAGGATTGAGGACGATCAATCACGGCTCTCTAACTCGACGTGCAAACGATCGAACAGCCGGCGCGCGACAACGCCGGGTGCACGTTTTGATCGCGGTTACGCGCGGCGGGCGACAACGCCGAACGCAGTTTCCGAAGATGCGGTTTCGACGCGGCGGGCGACAACACCGCCGCAGTTCAGGCGACGTCTGGATCCGTTGTTTTCGCCGGAACGCATCGGCAACTCAGTTCGAATCCCGCCTCGCGTCCGTCTTCAAGGCGTAGGTGCAGAACACCGCAATCATCGAGCAGGCCGGTCCCAACGATGTCTTTCGTGGCAACGTCCCCGGCGCGCCCTCCGATGTCCACCACATCGTATAGTGCAAGCCCAAAACGCTCGGTCGCGATGTCGCCGATGACGTTTGCGACCGGATCGCCTGATCCAGTGATCAATGCGCGCAGCCGGCTGATCTCAACGAGAACAAGCTGATGAGTCGTCGGATTCGTGTAGAGCCCCGCCTCAATGGCGTTGCTCAGTCTGTCGACGGCCTGTGTGGCGAGTCGGCAGCGGTCGTCCCGATCGAAGCTACAGACGTCGGCGACGGCCAATAGCAAACTCGCCGCAGCGCGGACTTCATCGATCTGGTCGAACGGCAAATTGAGACCAGCTTCGATCTGCTCGACAACTCTCGTCTTTTCAACGAATTGATCAAGCCAGTCGGCGGCGCCGTCATTTGCCCACGGTTGACTGCCCCAATGGCCCATGCGGTCATCCTACAGGTGCATCTTGGTTGGCGCGAGATGATTGCGAAGATTCCGATGTACGAGGGTCGACGAAGCCGTCGCTGGTTGCACAGCACTGGGCGGCTCATCGCATTGCGCGCCGGTCGCACGAAGTCTCCCGCTTTCTCATTGCGCCCTTCGGTGGACTGTGCCAGTCTCTGGGCACTCTGCGGATTCCCCGCAGAGCCAGCGAATCGCTGGTCTTATCCAACCGGAGGCACGTCATGGCTCGCAGTTCGTCATCCAACTCTCCCGAAAAAGTGTTCCGCATTGGCTTCGTCTCGGCCTCGGTCTTCGCCAAGGAAATCGATTCAGACGGCAGCCCACGGACGATCCGCTCGGTCAACGTCCAGAAGCGGTACCGCGACGGGGACGAGGTGAAGTACACGTCGTCGTTCAACCTCAGCGAACTCCCGCAGGCGATCCGCGTCCTGCAGCTCGCGCAGCAGCACGTCGAGGCCTGCGAAGCCGGATTCACCCCGGAGTGATTCGCACCGCCGGCGGCCACCCTCACGGTCGCCGGCATTTCTCCGAGTTCCCGTCCTGACTTCTGAATCGCTCACTGCGACTCTCCGGCGAATCTGATGACGGCTTCCGTGCCCGGGCCGAACGCGTTGGTGTGATTGCCGGGACGCTGGTCGATGCCTGTCTGGCCAACCGGTGCATGCAGCAGTACATCGCCGATGTCAGCCTGCCCGGCATCACCGAAGAGACCGTTCGGTGTTCGCCGACCATTCGCGCCGAGTACGAGCAGGCCATCGCAATCAGGGATCAACGGTCTCCGGGCTCGTGCAGGCATGGGCCGTCGCGGTGTCTGCGGCTCTGCAGCGAGGCGTCGACTGGACAGACATTCGGTCCAAGTTTGTCGGGATGACGTTTGAGCCGCGATCGCACGAAAACGACAGTATTGTCGATGCCATCGCCCGCAACGTGGACGCCATGCTGCTGGAACTCCGTATTCAGGTCGACGACCAGCGAGGACAACAGCACCTGCCGTTTGGTGAGGAAGAGAAATCAGACGAGTCCACTGGCGCCGACGGCGGGTCTGTGTCAGGCTGAGACCTGATGAACCACGAACTGCCAGTCGTCGATTCCTGTGATAACTGCGGAGCCTGCTGCCTCGAACAGGAATCGCCTCCGGGTTATGTCCTGCTGCTCAACTCTCCAGGGATTCGTGAAAACCCCGGCAAGTTCGGAGACGACGTCGAAAGACTTGAGTCAATTCCCAACGAAGCCGCCGCCGAGCTGCGTGATTATCTGGCCGCCCTTCTCGCCGGCGAACAGCGTTCTGATCCGGCGTGTATCTGGCTCAACAAAGCCACAATGCGATGCCGCTATCACGAACACAGACCGTCCATCTGCCGCGACTTCGAAATCGGCTCAGCAGAGTGCATCGAGTGGCGCAGAGATTACCGCATCGACCCGTAGTCAATCGAACGCCAGTTCGCCTTGGCCACCCACGGCTTGAACTGACGCGCGACCTGTGCTGGGCGATGACCAAAATCTCTTCCAATGTGATTGCGCTCACTGTGGAACTGCGGCAGTCTCAGGTGGTCATGCCAACGGGCAGGACCGCGCCCTGAGCGCGTTGCTCATTTCTCAGTTCAGGCAAGAGGGGCTCTCGAATGCGAGTCAATCCCGAGGACGGTGTGTGCCGCACCTGTGGCGGTGAGTTGGAATTCACGGACGCGGACGGGACCACGGCCAGTCGCGAAGATGGAGGCGACTGACATGGATCCGCAACAGACGCTGCACGATATGCTGGACGAAATCGTGGCCCGTGACTGGGAACGCGTCGTCGGATTGTCGGATGCGTTGCTGACGTGGATCGAGACTGGTGGCTTTCCACCGGAAGTGGTCGGTCCAAGCAAACTCGGCAAACGCTGGCACCGAACCATCGCCACCTTCATCTGTCACGCGGCTGCGTCCCGAGCGGATGACGCATTGAAACGGCGCCGTCAGCGTGACGATTCGTAGCCACGAGCACCGCAGTCCTGCCTGAATCGCTCAGGGCCACCCGCTTCCAATCGGAGGCGGGATTTCAAACAGCCACAATGCTCAGGGACGAAGCAACAATCGGCAGCCCGCGTTGCACCAATGATTGCACCGAATGCTCGCAAAATTGCACCATTTTCTGCAGGGATCTTCCTATTGGTGCAATTCACACGACCAAAATATAAAGCCGCAAACCCTTTCGGGTTCACGGCTTATATAGTGAGAGCGCAGGGGCTCGAACCCTGGACCTACGGATTAAAAGACCATTGAACAACCCTGTTTTCCCCGTAAAATACGACACGCGGGGACGGAATTCACAAAACAGGGGACGGAATTATGGCTCGAACTGCTCGACCGTGGTTCAACAAAGACAAGAAAGCGTGGTACGTCTGGAAGGATGGCAGGAAGACTCGTCTGGCCAAGACCAAGAAGGAAGCAATGGAGCGATTCTACGCTCTTATGTCGGAGAGAGAGGCTCCTGTATCGGTCCAAACTGGCTCCGTGGCTGAAGTCTTTGAACGGTACATGGATTGGAGCCAGAAGAATCAAGCCCCACGGACATACGACTTCTACCGTGAGCGGCTGGAACGGTTCCTCAAGGCAAGGCCCACATTGACCGTCTCAACGATCCGGCCCCATCACATCCAGTCATGGCTCGATGAATACGACTGGAAGCCGGGATACAAGAGAGGCGTCATCACAGCGATCAAGCGAGCCTTCAATTGGAACGTCAAGCAGGGGTATCTCGATGCCAACCCCGTCAAGGCTCTTGAAAAGCCCGACTCGCCACCTCGCGACCAGATCATCACAGACAACGAGTGGATTCAGATCCATTCTCACATCACAGACGATGCCTTCCGTGACCTTCTGAACTTCATCTGGGAGACAGGTTGCCGACCACAGGAAGCCCGACTGATTGAGCCGGAGCAGTTCGATCCCAAAGCAGGCACGGTCACGCTCTACCGAGAAGACTCCAAGGGCAAGAAGCATCGACGCGTGCTCTATCTGACCAAAGTCGCATTCGAGATTCTTGAGCGGAATGCTGACAAGTCACCCGTCTTCCAGAATACGAAGGGAAGACCTTGGACCGCCTATGCGATCGACTGCCGCTTCAAGAAGATGAAAGAGAAGATCGGGACCAAGTTTTGCTGCTACACGATCCGTCACACGTTCGCGACGAATGCCCTCATGAACGGCGTTGATCCTGTCACGCTTGCCAGTCTCATGGGTCATAAAGACACGACCATGATTTCACGAATCTATGCTCATCTTCAACACGATCCAGCCTTCATGCGGCGACAGGCCGAGAAGGCGACCGCTAAATCTTGAAATGCTTGGATCGAGACGTCGGTGTCGCGACTTCTGGTTCTCTTTGGCTGCGTGACTGGCCAAGGAACTCTTGAAGATCATCTTCGGAAACGCGGATCGTACCTCGACCGACACCAATCCGATGCGCCACGAGTTTGCCGGTCTCGACAAGAGCGTAGGCATTGGACTGGCTTATCTTCAGCAGATCAGAGATGTCGGCGATGGTGTAGAATTTCATGATTACGCAGTCTGCTGCTCGACCTCGAATCTGACGGTCCCGTTGTTCGATGTAATTGCCGTGACATGATCTTTGAACTCGCAATCCTTCAAGGCCGTTTCCCATTGAGTAATGACCTTGCGGTACTGCTCCATCTCTTTCAGCTTCTTCTTCGCGTTCTCGTAACGTGTCTTCGTGATCTTCATTTCATACTCCAAATACGTCGTTGACCTTGTGCAAGAGTTCGCCCACCGTCCACGGTGGCTCTGCGTTCGTCTCGTTCCATTCAACCAAAGCTGCCAGAGCATCCTGCGGAGACATCCCCGCGTCCCTCAGCTTGCAACACGCTCTGAATGTTGCGGCGTGGCCTTTCTCGCCTGACACGGCCCGTATGGCCGAGATGTACTTCTTTCCGTCTGTTACCTTCTTACCGTTTGTCTTCTTCTTTGCGACCAGTTCCGGCATTGGATTGAGTTTCTGAAAGTCGTCGTATCCTTTAACGAATCTGTATTCATGCCCTTGAACGACTGAAGGCGGAGCAACGACGTATCCACCGTCCCCTCGAACATCAAAGCTCCCTGTTGAGTTGGAGATTTGCGTACCAGAGTGAGAGAAATAGAAGTGTGCTCCACGCCTTGTTTCCACGATTACCGTCACGATGTCTTTGTTCCGCTTGAAAAACTCTCTTGCACGTTCTTTGTCATCGAAGTCCACAACGACGATCCCGCTGATTTGCCCCGTTACGATGCCGATGTTGTATCGAGTGTCCCAATCGAACCACTGGCGAAGCTCCCCCAGCGTTGGTTGTCGCTGTTGAAACTTCTTCCAGTGGGTCGCGGGCTTCTTGCCTCCTTCCTCCACAGGAAGGACTGACAAGCCTTCCTCGCGGTATTTCATTGATTGGTGAAACGTTGAACTCACGGTCCGATGTTACTCCTGCTTTGGATCAGGTGTTGAAGTTGGTACTGGTGTCGTTTCTGGGTACGACGGTGGTACTGGCTCTGCTGGCGGAACAGGCTCTAATTCAATCAAGAAACGTCTTGAAGCCCGTGCCTCTTGCTCTTCTGTAAAGCAGAGCGGTGTTGTCAAGAACCTCTTGAAATGCAAGAAGGATTCCTGCCTTGATTCCTCAGTGATCGAACCACGGATTATGAGGAACAAAACCGCAACGCCTGCTACGAAGCTCAATATGCCTTTCATGCGACAACCTCTCTTTCTCAGCTAAGGGGTTCGAGCCAATCAGTCGATCAGCTCGTATTTATAAATCACCGAACTACCATCCGATGTCTATTTCCTCGTCGGTCGCTCGTGTCACGTCTCTTTCATTCTTTGAAGTTGCTTCGTCCGCTTTTGGCGGCAAGCTGAGGTGGTGACAGTTTCACGGACAGGTGAGTTGCTTATTTTGGGTTCCAGAAAGGAGCCTGAAAATGGCGAAGAAGAAATCGTCGAGTCGTGGAGAATCGGTCCGCCGTCGGTACACCGAGGAGT
>CAUZFZ010000269.1:0-9076 GCA_963579025.1 Planctomycetota bacterium
CTGCCCGGACGCCAGAAACGTCTGCCCACAAGCAGGTCTTCATCTACGAACACGATCCTCAGAATCGCTCGTTTTCCCGCGAATTCCAGCAGCCCGGGAACTGCTGACAGTTCGACAGCTTCCGGCGTGGGAACGGATTCGACGCCGGCTGATGCGGGAGCCAACGCCTGTCCTTCCGGAATCGTCGTGATCGATGCTGTTGATGTTTCTACTGCTTCATCTTCCGTCTGCGCGACCTCATCGAGTGCCGCCGTGTAGGCCGCTTCACGCTCTTCACGCAGCTCGCGGGCGTTTCGACGCCAGCGTAATAGACGCCCCAGAGACACGACCATGGCCAGCAGGACCAGCAGGCCCCAGAAGGCGAAGAAGATGGGAGTTGTCAGATTCATGGGAGTCTCTCCAGCAGTCAGGTTTCGCTCGAAAGCGAACGTCGACGGCTAATGCCGTTTCTGGATTCAGCACTAGCTGCGTTGGCTGCTCTGAAGGATTCTAAGAATGAGAAGCGTGCCGATCAGTTCGCAGACAACTCCGCCGATCGTTGCTGTGCGTCCCATGTCCGAGGCCATGAGTCGCGGAAGATAGGTCGGATCCTGAAACGAGAAAAAGATGATAATAAGGGGAGGTAGAACGAGCATCAGGATGGATGTCCAACGACTTCCGACGGTTGCCGCTCGCAGCTTTCCAAGAAACAGAAGCCGGTCACGAATCGTCTCCGACAGCCGTTCCAGCACGCTGATCAGGTCGCCACCAGTCTGCTGATGCACGGACAATGCGGTCACCAGAATATTCAACGTGATAATGCCGGTACGGCGAGGCAGTTCGCGTAACGCATTGGGCATGTCTTCGCCCATCCTCATGCGATGCGAGCAGTCCGTCAGTTCATTGCCAAGTGGCGCGGGTGTGTCAGCAGCGACAAGTTCCCAGCACTGTTCAATACTGCGACCGGTTTTTGCAGCTCGAGCCAGTTCATCGATCATGGCCGGAAGCTGATCCATCATCTGCTTCCGACGCCGCTGACGCAGGCCGGTTACCACAACAAGCGGTGCGATCGCGCCAACAACACCGCTCACCGCCGCCGACAGTGGATTCTCCAGCGTGACGAGCACGACTCCGCCCAGGACGACGCCAGAAAACAGGCACAACGTCAGCATCAACGACGGCCCGATCCCGACTCCCGACTGAATCATCAGATCGTCGAACCAGGTGTTGATCGAATTGCCGATTCCCTCTTCGTCGTTGACCGCGAACGACTCGTTGTCGCGCAGAATGTCCGAGAAGGCCGGCAGTGGATCGATGTGTTGTCGCGTGAATCCCGTTGACATGGTCAACTCCGACTTTGAAGTAATCGCTGACTATTCCTGCCGATACTGATTCGGTTGCAATTCGCGGGCATCAAACAGGTCGGCAGGGAGTTCGAATCCGGAAGCAGCCAGACGCTTTAGCACGGACGGTTCGTGGCCGGTCGCAAAGAACGATCCAATGGCACGCCCATTGGAGTCCGTACCCTGCATGCGGTACACGAACACGTCTTCGATGATGTAAACGCCGTTGCGACACCCACACAGCTCCGAGATACGAGTGACCTTTCTTTCGCCAGTCGAAAGACGAGTCATATGCACCAGCAACTGCACGGCCGAGGCGATGTATTGCCGGGCCACCTGGGTCGGCAGCTCGACGCCGGACAGGGCGATCATCATCTCGAGGCGGTCCAGTGCATCACGCGTATCATTCGCGTGCAGCGTACTCATCGAGCCATCGTGGCCGGTGTTCATGGCCTGAAGCATTTCTAATACCTCACCACCGCGGGCTTCGCCCACCAGGATACGGTCAGGTCGCATTCGCAGACTGTTCTTGAGCAACTCTCTCTGATCGATTTCACCCATGCCTTCCACGTTGGAAGGACGCATCTCCAAAGAGACGACATCGGGCTGCTGGAGCTGAAGTTCGGCTGTCTGCTCGATCGTGATGACACGTTCGGTGACGGGGATAAAACGGCTCAGGTTGTTCAATAGCGTCGTCTTGCCGGCACCGGTACCACCGGAGACCAGCAGATTCAGTCGACCACGAATCGCCATGACCAGAAAGTCAGCCATTTCCGGGGCCAGCGCTCCCATTGACACCATATCCTCAAACAGCAGGGATCGCGTCTTGAATCGTCGAATGGAAACTGTCGGACCGTTCAATGCAAGCGGCGGAATGACCGCGTTCAGACGTGAGCCATCCGGGAGCTTGGCGTCGACCATCGGCGAGACTTCGTCAATACGCCGGCCAGCTCGACCGACAAGTCGGTGAATCAGACGCAACAGATGTGCTTCATCAGCGAATCGAACATTTGTGGGCTGCAGAATTCCGTCGCGTTCCACAAAGATCCGATCCGGCCCGTTGACCAGGACATCGGACACGGCTGGATCGTTCATGAGCGGTTCGAGCGGCCCGAAACCGTAGATCTCGTCCATGATCTCACGGACCATGACTTCGCGCTGCTCGGGCGCGAGGCGTACTTCGTCCATCGAGCACAGGTGTGCTGCCAGAGACCTTAACTGCTGACGGAGTTCCTCTTCCGGGAGCTGTCCGGCTTTGGACAAATCCAGAGCGTCAATCATCCGTCGATGCAGTTGAGTCTTGAGTCTCTGAAACTGCATCTGCTGATCCACAGTCGAGACGGGAGCGGCGGGGGCTTCGGCGACCATTGTCGGCCTCATTTGTCAGTAGTAAGTTGTCACTAATCAATAATGACTGGGCAGGTGTCATCAGCCGGTGTGACCAATAACATATGACCAATCGCCAGCGAGTCAGTGTGTCAATCGCAGCTTGTAGACATAACGATTCGCCAGTTGCTCTGGCGGGAGCTTTGTTTTCGTGTCATCCGCGAGAATCGCTGAGCGAGTTGTCAGAACTCCCGGCTGAAACACGATTTCGCATGTGCCGCTGTCGTGGGTGATGTTAAGAATGCGTCCAGCGGCAAATTGCGTGCACCGAATCCGGCCTCCGGAATGACCTGCGGACGTGAATTCGTCATACAGCAGGACGATCCGGCACTGACCGATGAGATCGGGGAGTTCGCCGGAAACACTGCCGGGCATACCGTTGACTGTCTGAAAATCACGCAGCCCGCCGTCAATTCTCAATTGCGTGCGACCATCAGGCAGATCGTCCAGGTTCCATCCCGTGGCAATCTGACGTGCCAGTCTTTTGAGCGTGGTCTGCGGCTGCGGCACGATCACATGAGCATTCGCCTCATCCTGTTGCCGCGACAGGCGTAACGTGATCTCTGGGATCCCATCCGCTTTGCGCGAGACTTTGCCTGTTGATTCGTCATAACGAAACTCGTCCCGCCCGGCCCGTTGATCAATGGAAGTTCGCCATGACTCCAGCGGACTGTCCTCCGGAGCTGTTCGATGAATCGCAATGGGCAGAATGGGAATCGGCGCCCCATCAAGTGGTTCAAATCCAGGAATCCGGTTGTCGATGGTTGCTTCCGCCTGTGCGGCAACATCAGCACCGTCAATTCCGGTGAGGCCGTTAAAGAACGTGACGACCGGGTTACCCAGTGCTCGCGTGTGCCGAGCCCGAACAACAACACTTGTCGGTGCGCGACTGGTCTCGACAAAGATGACTTGACCTGTCCGTTTCTGCTTCAGGAGTCGCCCGAATCGGATATCTCCATCCGGAGATCCGTCTAACAGCACTCGCTCTCCAGAGATCCGGCAGATGGCTGCGATATCAACGGCTGCCTTTCGAGATCGTTTGAAGTTCTGCTTTGCATCCGCACTGGTGCGCAGCAGGTCGTCGTTCACCAGGTGCCGTCCGGCTCCTAATGCAGCGGATTCGGCGGCAGTCAGTAATTCTGCGTGGGCGGTCTGAAGCCAGAGACGGTCCAGTATCAATCCGACGGCCGAGATCACCACAACCAGCGCCATCATCACTGCCGGAGCCAGGCTGCCTCGGCGTGAGTGAGGAAAGAACTGTTGTCGTGGTGAGAAACCCTGCCGCATCTCGCTGGCTCCCGTGCCGTGGATGATCATTAACGACGAGTAACGCTCAAGTGGGGACGCATAAACAAACCGACAACGCGCGGTTTCGCATCCCTGGCAAACATATGCCACGAACCATGTCCGCGACGTGGCAAATCCTCAGGAACTGACATGGCCAGCCTCGTTCGGGCTGAGTCTGCCGAAACATGACCCTGAAACGCACAGCGGCCCGGTTGGAAACCGGGCCGCTGGATGAAGCCTTGACGTGTCATGACTCGCTTTGCCTCAACGTCGTGCCCCTGGATTCAACCGCTCCTGACCAGGTGGTGGTCCCTGCGGAAGCGTGCCGGGCTGTGGAGTCAATTGCGGTGACCAGACACCGTTTGGCTGCTGTCCGCCGGGGCCAACGGGCGGTCCGTAGCCAGGTTGCCCGTTGGCGGGCGCGGCACCAGGAACACGAGGAGCATACTGGTCGAACGTAAATTGCGAGGAACCCGGAACATTGTTCACAAAGCTCAGCGATTGACGGCTTCCCCGTCGCCAGATGTTAGTAGTGAATCGATCCGGCTCTGGTTCTTCTGGCTCTTCAGGAACGGGCGGCAACTGCAGCAGTTCCTCCAGTGTCGGCCGGTCCGGGTCAGCGACCTGTACAGTGGCCCTTCCCGACATGTCGCGTGTGTAACTAAGACTCAGTTTTCCCGTATTGAGTGCCAGTTGCAGCAGAGCGGCATCGTCCTTCCGGACTTCCACGGTGACGGAATTGCGTGAGGCTTCCAGGTCGGACTGGACGAATGACCGATTAATGGCGATGACTCGCAACCCTTTGAACAGCTTGATCGTCAAACTGCCAATTGACTGGAATCGAGGATCATTTGTTGCATTCGGTGAATAGTAGATATCGACATGATCGCCCGGCTTGATCAACCCTTCGACCATCGCCGACGTTTCAGACTGAACGATAGAAAAGGCCGTGGCCCCATCAGACACTTTCAAAGGAGGCAGTTGCCCCGCCGGATAAAGGTCCGACCCATGGATTAATTCTGTCACCGGAATTCTGTTCTTCACGACACGCCCTTCGAGTGCTTCAACTGCCAGCAAAACGTCACCGACAATTTCATTGGCAGGGGCAGGGCCCATGCCGATGTCGCCTTGTTTGATGACAGTACCGGGCTCTAGCTCGGTAAGCGTCAGCGGCACGTTACGAGTTGTAACGCGCTGTGGTTGTGGCTCTTTCGCGGTCAGTGTCTTCACCAGATAAAAGGTGATCAGCATGCCGATGGCCACAAAGACGAACATCACCATCTTTGCAGGAGTCAGGGTCTTCACTGCTCCGTTCCTCCCAGTGTGTCGGTCTGTGCTCCAGGATCCCTGATTTCGTTGGATCGCATTTGTGTGCTGGAACGCATGACCTGGTAGTGTTGATTTGCAATATGTGTCCGTTGCCGGAAGCGGGCGGACGAATCGTGTGTGTTATTCCCGGATCATCCGGGTCGTTTGATAGAGCTGCCGATTCTTCAGGCTGTACCCAATTGGCCAAAGGAGATCAGGAGACGCGACATTCATATTGACCGCGATGGCCACCGTGACCACATCACCAGTTTTTTGACCGGGATCAACTGCCAGGTCCATCGTCTCCTGCAAGCGTGGAGATAGAACACGGCGCACTTCCTGCTCAACCTGGTCGACCCTGACACCCGGCAGCGTGGCAATTCTGGCGCCTGCCCGAGTCGCCTCGGCCAGCTCAGTCCGTGCCTGAAACAGCAACGCAAATTCAAACAGGCCGGCCAGGATGATGCCAAATAGCGGTAGTGTCATGACCAGCTCGGCGCTGAACATGCCAGACCGCTTTCGGACCTTTTCCAGGCTCGACTGTCGGATGGTATTTATCATGAGTCCGTTGCCACTCGACGTTAGTGGATAAGAGACCTCACATCAGGAACGACTTATCCAACCCACGGAAACTCAGGCAGCCGCCACACGACGATCGCCCATGTTGCAAGTGCGACCGGTACGGCATAGCCCATCGTGCGTCGCCGAGCGCGTTCCTCGACGGTTTCCTTTTTGGGTTTCTGGCCCTTCGGCGTTTTGCCGGTCGCGGTGTATTTGTCCTTCGTCGACATCATCCCACGCGTCAACGAGCTGTAGATCATGACGCCGAAGGTTCCAAAACCGGCACATATCGTGCTGGCAATTAATACCAGGCCTGTCAGTTCAAAGCCGAGCCACATGGCCAGACCACCCATCAGCTTGACGTCACCGCCGCCACCGCCACCGACCATCCACAGGATGAACAGCAGTCCGAAGCCCAGCGCGAAGCCGAGTCCACCCTGAGCCAGTCCTTCCAGACCGTTGAACGTGAGCTGGTACACAATGCCCAGACCGAATACGGGAAGAGTCAGCTTGTTCGGGATCTTCTTGATCCGGATATCCCAGACTGCAGCGGCGATCGTGTACGCGCCAATGCACGTCAAGAAGACGATCAGTTGCACAGTTTGAAGTGTGGTCAATTCAGGCATGATGAGGCTCACAGTCTGAAGGTTCGTAGTGATCGGATTCAGCCGGCCCAATGGGTCGCCACGTGTCAACTGTTGGACTTTGAGCCCTACGAACAGGCGCAGTCCTGCGTCTGAGTTGAACGTAGGTCACGAACCGCGGCAAAGTTCGGCTATCCCGCGCCGGCGCCGCAGCTTTCCTGATCAATTATGCCCTGCCCGGCAGAGTCGTCACGGTCAGGTGGGCGAATCCCGGCAGATGTTGGTGGGGCCTGAAGCGACAAGGTGTTAGAACCGTCACAACCGGGCCATACGGACTCGCTTTAATGACTGCACTCACCAGACTCGCACCTTTCCTGCCCGAGGGCATGCGCCATGTTGACTCGATGCATACTTGCTCTTGTTCCGATCCTGCTGATTCTGGCGGATGGTCGACTTCTTCCGGCGGCCGATGCGGAGTACGTCAAGATGACCGTTACGTATAAGAAGGTTGGTGACCTGCCGGTTCGTGCTGCCGTGTATCGACCGGACGATCAGCGCGTTCGTCCTGTAGTGGTGTGGATTCACGGTGGAGCACTGATCAACGGACATCGTGATGGGATCAGCGGCCGAGTGCGTAAGTACGCCATGGATCGTCAGTTCGCCCTGGTCTCGATTGATTACCGACTGGCTCCCGAAACCAAACTGCCTGGAATCATTGCCGACGTTGAGGACGCCTTTGACTGGCTGCACTCGAAGGGAGCCGAGCAGTTTCATCTCGACCGTTCACGCGTCGCAGTGACTGGCGGTTCGGCGGGAGGCTATCTCACGTTTGTCACCGGCCATCGCATCAAACCGCGACCGCAGGCCCTGGTCGCGTTCTGGGGCTATGGCGATCTGGTCGGAGACTGGTACAGCCAGCCGAGTCCTCATCCCCGGCATAATCGTGTCAAAGTCAGTCGCGAAGAGGCCTTCAAGCAGATCAGCGGCCCGCCCGTGTCGGACTCACGTGACCGCAAAGGCAACGGTGGCCTGTTCTACCTGTACTGCCGTCAGACCGGGTTGTGGCCGTCGCTGGTCACGGATGGCTGGGATCCGCGGAAGGATGTCGAGAAGTTTGCGCCGTACATGCCCGTGCGAAACGTCTCGTCTGACTACCCGCCGACGCTGATGATCCACGGCACGGATGACACGGATGTTCCTCATGAGCAGTCTGTCATGATGGTCCGTGAATTCAAAAGACATGACGTGGAACACAAGCTGATCAGCATCAAGAACGGAGAACATGGCCTGGGTGGTGGTGATCCCGAGAAGATCGATGCGGCTTACAAAGCAGCAGAGAAGTTCCTGGACCGGTACCTTACGGAATGACGTCGGGCCATCAGGTCAGCCAGTCACGAGGACACCCCGAGAAACAGGACACATACGATGAGAGCATTGACGCTGGTACTGGTAACTGCCGCGATCACTGGATTGTTGCATTCCGGGACCGCTTTGGCGGCGGACCCTGTTCGAGTCGGGATCATTGCGATCGACAACTACCAGTCCCTGGCGTTTACTCAGTTGTTTCATAAGCCGCCTGAAGACAATCCCGACCTGCTGGGGCTAAAGGTAATCGCCGCGTGGCCCGGCGGAAGTCCCGACCTGGAAGCGACGATCACTGATGCGGAACGCTGGCGCGAGCATCTGGTGAAAGCCGGCGTCAGCATGGAAGACTCGGTCGATGCGGTCCTGTCGCAGGTTGATACTGTGATGCTGATGACGGCCGATGGTCGGCCGCACCTTCCATTGGCTCGTCAGATTCTCAAGGCGCGCAAGCCGCTTTACATCGGCCGGCCCATGGCGGCATCACTGAAAGACGTGATCGAGATATTCGACTTGGCCAAGCAGTACGACACGCCTGTTTTTTCCTGTTCGCAGCATCGCTACAGTCCCGGCTTCATCGGGATGCGGAATCATGACGAAGTGGGCAAAGTGCAGGGCTGCATGGTCTATGGTGGTTGCCCGATCGAGCCGCATCATCCTGACTTCTTCTGGCACGCGGTCCACAGCTTCGAAACGCTCTATACGATCATGGGGCCAGGAGCCGTCTCGGTCACACGCGCTTACACGCCGGATACGGAACTCGTCACGGCTGTCTGGAAAGACGGACGCATCGGCACCTACCGCGGCATTCGCAAGGGTGCGATCAAGTACAGCGCCCTCGTCTTCGGAGACAAAGGTGTGGCCCCGGCGGGAAAATATGGATACGCCGCGCCCGTGAAGGGTGTCGTCCCGAAGGGCCGCTACATGGGCTACGAAGGCGTCGCGACCCAGATCGCGAAATTCTTCAAGACGCGAAAACTGCCGATCCCACCGGCCGAAACGATCGAACTGTTCGCCGTCATGGAAGCAGCCCACGAAAGCAAACGCCGCGACGGGTCTCCAGTTCTGGTCGAAGAAGTTCTGCAGCGGGCTCGCAAGGCTGTCGATGCTCGTGCGGAGAAGTAAGCGGGAACGACCGCTTAGAGTCTTCCGTCGTCAGGCATGCGCGCCGTGCGCACGCATCGTAGGATGGGCACTCCTGCCCGTCCCGGCACCGGCAATGGACGGGCAAGAGTGCCCATCCTACTTTTGGTTGCGGCTCTGCCG
>CAUZFZ010000270.1:0-8926 GCA_963579025.1 Planctomycetota bacterium
GTCCATCCGCTTCCATGCGAATTTCCATCGAGACTCCTTTCCCGGTCCGACTTCAACCATCAACCGGAAGGGAGTCTCGATATTTTCCCGATTCCCCAACACCCACGTTTTGGGATCACGCCCGTCGCCTCGCCATCGCACTCCGCAAGACATTCTTCGCCTTCGCTCGATCGCAAACAACACATCGTCCACCGCATTTCCATGAACTCGGTCGCCGGGCAGTTGTCAAATCTGTCTGGCAGGTCGACCGACAGCTCGCCGAAGTTGGTGCTCAATTTGACTATCTGCTGAACGTCACACCGATCAACACATCGTCAGCATGGGCAGAATTCAAACGGGTCAAATACGAAAAGATACCCGACTTCCACTATTCGCCGTTGCCGTTCGATCCCGTGATGCTGAAGCGTCAACTCTTTTCCATTCCCATTGAACGGATTGAAGACGCGGCTCTGTACAACCTGTTTCTGGAGAAGCAGGAAGAACTGGATCGCAAGATCAGCATGCTGCGGGACCGCAACACGGACCGGTTCAAGTACGGCAGCCTTGAGTTGTTCGGCGGAGTGACAGACGACCTGTTCAGTGTGGCACTCGGCATTCTGGAAACGCGAGCAAAACCAAAGCGAGGCCGCGGCACACCTCGAAAGTTGAAAGCCGCTGAATTCGCTGAACGGGCATCCGCAGAAATTGCCTGGTATCAGCAAACGGATCCGACGTTCACAGCGAAGGCCCGGGTGACTGGCCAGGTCGCCGGGATGATGGTCTCCCGCGGCGAACTGCTGATCTCACCGGAAATGTTGTTCAGTGAAGGTCGAGTGAACCCGTTGATTCAACACGAAGTCGGCACTCACCTTGTGACGTGGCATAACGGAGGATCGCAGCCGTTCCTTCAATTGAAAGCCGGACTGGCGGGCTATGAGGAACTGCAGGAAGGCTTCGCCGTCCTCTCGGAGTACCTCGTTGACGGCCTGAGCGGACTGCGTCTGCGTCAACTTGCAGGTCGTGTCGTCGCCGTACGCGCGATGCTGGACGGAGCCTCGTTTGTAGAAACGTACCGACTCCTGAACGGAGTGCACGACTTCAGCAGCCGCATGGCCTACACAATTACAATGCGAGTGTTCCGGGGCGGTGGCCTGACCAAAGACGCTGTCTACCTGCGCGGCCTGATCACAATGGTCAATTACGTTCGGCAGGGAGACGACCTCGCCCCGCTGCTCTTCGGAAAAATCGCCGCGAGCCACATCCCTATGATGCGTGAGCTGCAATTCCGACAGGTGCTTACAGCGCCACCGCTCACACCGCGATTTATGCAGAGTGAAGACGCACAAAAACGTTTGAACCGTCTGCGGACGGAAGATGTACCACTCAGAGACCTCGTAACAGCCGGCCTCGAATAGGGCCAGGAATCAAATACCGTCGGGGGGACATCGGTCTCCCCATCATTAGACGGATGTCGAAAGTCGGCGTCGTTAACCTGCAATTCAGTCAGGGACCTCAAAAGGAAAGACAGTACGATGCGAATCGGATTCATTGTTAACGATGTTGCCACCGAGGAAGCCACATTTACTACGACCCGCCTGGCCCATGAAGCCACGAACCTGGGTCACGACGCCTTCCTGATCGGTGTCGGTGATCTGGCCTACGATCCCGACGATTTTGTCCGCGCCCGTGCGACAACCGTTACGAAGAAAAAGTACAAGTCGCACACATCGTTTCACGCGGAGCTGACCGGTAAGAATGCGATCCGGGAGCGGATCAGTGTCGATGAACTCGACATTCTCATGCTTCGAAACGTGCCTTCCGACGATGTCATCAAACGTCCGTGGGCCGCGACCGTGGCCGCCGAGTTCGCGAGAATCGCAATTCGCCACGGCGTGATCGTCGTCAACGATCCTAACGGTCTGTCCAAGGCGGCCAGCAAGATGTACTTCCAGTTGTTTCCGGAAGAGGTACGTCCCAAGACTCTCATTACGCGGGACAACAACGAGATCAAGGAATTCGCCCGTGAGCAGGGCGGCACGATCGTGCTCAAGCCGTTGCAGGGATCCGGTGGAGCCAGCGTGTTCCTTGTGCGTCCGGACGACATGTCGAACATCAACCAGATGATCGATGCCGTCAGTCGTGACGGCTACGTCATCGCACAGGAGTACCTGCCGGCAGCCGTCGATGGAGACATGCGTCTGTTCGTCATGAACGGGCGACCGTTGCGAGTGAAGGGTAAGTACTGCGCGTTCCGCCGAGTCCGAACCGGCGGCGACATGCGCTCGAACATTCATGCCGGTGGCCAGAAAGCCGAGGCCGTGATCACCGAGGCCGACCTGCGGATCGCCGAGATCGTACGTCCAAAGCTGGTCCAGGACGGCATGTTCCTCGTCGGCCTGGACATCGTGGGCGACAAGCTGATGGAGATCAACGTCTTCAGTCCCGGCGGACTGGGCAGCGCCCATCAGTTCACGAACATACGCTACACACGCCACGTGATCGAGGCTCTCGAACGAAAAGTCGACTACATGAACTTCTACGGCCGCAACTTCGACAACGTCGACCTGTGCACGCTGTAAATGCGAACAAAGAGGACTCAGTATCGCGTTGCAGTCGCCTTAACTCTGCGACGCTCTCACTAAGCACAACGTTGATACGATCGAAAGCCGAGTCGACGTGTTGCTGCTGCTCGACCGTGTGTGGTGGTTAGAGGCGAGCCATCGAGGAAGACGGCTCCTCCTGACGTCGAATCTGCCCGCATCAGCGGTTAGGACGCGAGTGAGGGCCACCGGGACGATGTGTCTCCCTGCTCGGAGACCCTCAAGAGACGACTTGCATTCGCTGGCAGGTTAATGTTCGAAAAGTGCCGTGATTTCTGAAATTCAGCCCAAGAATAATCGGGACGGACAGTCAAATGTGTCTGCTCCATCTATTCGGCTGACTCATCCATCCATCCATCCGTCAGATCAGAATTGCTTGAATTATGACGCGCCGAATCGCGCTCTCCTTGATGCTTATGCATGTTGCGGTTTCCGGCTGTTCAGAACCTCAGCCGGCGCCTGCTCAACCAGCGTCTGCTCAACCGGGCAGCACATCGTCACCAATAGTCCCTGCCATTCTGCCAGAACAGTCGGGCTCCTTCGAAACGTACTTTTTCCATCGTCCCTTCATTTTGTCGGGGCAGGCAATCGGTCTGGCAACACCGTTCGGAGTTCGACTGACCGAATCCCGTTACGATCTCACGCTTGCGGAGTTTGGCGAAAAATTAACAGCGGGAACGCCGGAAGATGTTGCTGTGCAGGCAGTGCGGCTCATGCGCGACGGTGACTCGGAGGGGCTCCTTCAATTGGCTTCGGACGATTCGCACGAGGGCAACGTCAAGTTCTATGCCGGGTTGGAAAAGTACTTCGAGATGGAACCGACCGCTTTGTTTCGGCTCAACATGCTTGACCACACGTGTATCGTCTTTGCGATTGGGAATGGGAAAATACCCGGCGTCGCGGTACCACTGAAACGCCGTGGTGATGAGCACCAGCTTTTTGTGACTGCGGAGTCCACGTCTCTTCAACAGTTTCTGTTCAAGATCGTGGGTGGAGTCGTTCGGTTTCCGGATGCGGCGTCGGCCATTCCGGAATCAAGCATTCAGACCTACTTTCGGTACCAGCATCCCGATGCTTCCGAAGCGGTCAATATCTTTGTGACCAACTTCGCAGGAGTCGGTGAAGACGGAGAGCTGATCCTGCCACGCGACTTCGCGGGAGAGACGAAACCGCTGAAGGAAATCCTCGATCTCCATGGCGAATTCTGGGAGACGTTTGCCTCACAAGGCCTGGAAGCCGCGGGGGAGAAGGTGCATCCCGAGTTGAAACTCTTCTTCGTTAAAAGAGCGGAGAAGCGGGCAGCGGAAGGGCACCATCCCTACGACTCGCATTTCAATGCGAACGAGCAGCCGAAGTACTCCCTGACGGTCAAGTGGATTGCGTGGACGGATGATGTGTGGACGCTCGGTGTGGACGTCACGAAGAAGGCGACTCCCGACGCGGAGCCCGAAGTCTGGACCGTCATCGAGCGATACGTACTGGATCCGGAAATCGGCGAACCTCGCTACTGGACAATGACCGGTGACAATCTCTTCGACGCCCTGACTGACGAAGCTGTTCAGGAACAGGTCAGCGAATATATCCAGAGCCTGCGATAGCCTCTCGCCCAGACTTTGACCGGTCGGTGTAACCGGGGTTCCACGCGACACTCTCGCCTTCTCGTGGTGACAGCTTCGTGTCCTTGGGGAAAGTGCCCACGGCGCCGACGTTCAGGAATCGTTTTTTTGTACTTAACGGGCATTTCTGTTACGCAAACAACCGGTTGAAAGTTCACAGCGTCCTGCGGAAGTCCTTCAACGACGCAGTGAAGCGGGGTCTCCTCGCGTTCAATTCTTGCCAGCGAGTCGATGCACCGAAACACGAGACGAAGGTAGGTCGCGCGTTTTCGCCAGAGCAGATGAGAACGTTCCTCAAGGAAGCGAGGACGGACCGACTGCACCCGTTCTACGTGCTGGCGATCTCCACTGGGTGTCGGCAGGGCGAATTGTTCGAGCTGCGGTGGTCGGACATCGACTTCGAGGCACGTGAACTGCGCATCACAAGGACGCTGGTTGACGTCCACGGCAAGCTGGTTGTCGGACCTCCTAAGTCGAAGAAAGGCGTTCGGACGATCCCACTGTCAGCAGTGGCACTGGAAGCCCTGCAAGCTCAACGTACGCGGCTGACGCGTGAAGGATTGTCTGGCTGCGAGCTGGTGTTCCCGGACTGCAAAGGTGGCTGGCTGCGTCGTCAGAACGTCCTGCGACGCTCCTACCGTCCGATCCTGAAGCGGTCCGGCGTTGATCCGGAGTTCAGGTTCCACGATCTGAGGCACTCCAACGCGACTCTGCTGCTGGTGGCATCGGACGTCGACGTTAAGACCGTGTCGGAGCAGTTGGGGCACTCACGCGTTCAAGTGACCCTCGACCTGTACGTGCATGGGACTGACGCGCTCAGCAAAAGGCAGCTTATGCGGTCGACGCAATGCTGAGGGCGGTGTAGTCCCAACTCGTCCGGTCACGAATAGCTGTCAAATACCGTCCATGGACCGGTGATTCCAGAAACGAAAAAAGCCTCTAACCCATTATGAATTAGAGACTTCTGAAATGTGGGCAGAGGCGGGGTCGAACCGCCGACACCAGGATTTTCAGTCCTGTGCTCTACCAACTGAGCTATCTGCCCCTGTTCACATCGAATCGCCTCAACCGGTCGCGACTGTGATGCGGGATTTGAACAATGCGGGCGTGAGGTTTCAACTGAGACTGACACGGCATGTCGGCAGTCTCATGGTCCCGATCGGCAGCATGTTCGTCTCGCTGCATGTGGTCGACGCCATGCGGATCTGTTCGCAAGTCGTTTTGTCAGCCGTCGGCCGCAGCGAGGTCCTGCATGCCTGAGATTCCGGACATCTGCCTGTACCAGCACGCGTTGAACCGGTTCATTGTCGGACGAACTATCGACGCGCTGACTGTTCGCAGCCCGTTCCTCGTCAGGACGTTCGAGCCGGAAATTTCGGCGGTCGTTGGGCATGACGTCGTCGGCATTCGGCGGATGGGCAAGCGGATCGTCTGGGAACTCGATGGCGACCTGTTTCTCGTCTTCCACCTGATGATCGCTGGCCGGTTTCACTGGAAGAAACCTGGTGTCGGGCCGACGCGCAAGGTCGACCTGGCGGCATTCGGTTTCGATCATGGAACGTTGATGCTGACAGAAGCCGCGTCGAAGAAACGAGCCGCCCTGTATGTGCATGCGGATGAAGCCAGCCTGGCCCAGCATGATCGCGGCGGGCTTGAGGTGCTTGATTGCTCACTGTCCGACTTTCAAAGTATGCGGACAACGAGACCAATTAGGACTCATTCGCAATTAAGTAACTGGATTCAAAGGTAGCGGCAGGGCGCAAGCCCTCCGGTTTTGCGGCACCGGACGGCTTGCGCCGTTCCGCTAATTCGGTAAGTTATTTGCGAACGAGCCCTTACTGTCCACGTTGTCAGACCGACGGCAAGGTCCTGGCCGATCGGTCCTTGTCGCGATTGCTCAAGGATGACTGGCCGCGTTCGATCGAAGAGTTGGAGATGTAGCCAGGGACGATGCACGGACGAGTCCGATTCGGTAGTCTGACTGGCATGTCCTCGGCGCCACACTACTCCCGCAATGCGATTCGTATCTGTGCCATCGGCGTACGATCCCTCATTGCCTGGGGACTGGCTCTGGTCATTCTGATAGACCGTGTACTTGTTTGATTCGATGACAGACTGAGTAAGCGCGACTACCACACTCGCACTATCCGGAGTTACTGCATGAGCTATGCCGCCTTGTCGCGTCGGACCGTTGTTTACGTATTGGTCTGCTTGATCTCGCTGACCTGCTGTCAGCCAGTCGAGGCCGCCGCTGAAGCATGGCCAGAATTACCATCGAAGAATGCAACCGTCGCCATACCCGCTCAGGAATGGCCTCATCGACCTGGACCACGGACAGTTAATGTCTCGATCCATTATCCCGACGGGTTGCTAAGTAGCGTTACAAAGTCGACGGGACTCATGCTGACGCTACACAACTGGGGCGGATCCAACTGCGACGGTACGGCGAATCCCGTCGCGCTGGCGCAACGACTCGATGTTGTGGCCATCTGCGTCAATTACCTGCAGAGCGGCCGCAAGGCATCAATTGAAGATCCGGAGCCCTACGACTGCGGATTTCTCCAGGGGCTCGACGCGTTGCGCGCATTGTGGTTTGTGTTTGACGGGCTGCAGCAGAAGACAATTCCGTTCGCTGGCGGTCGGATGTTTGCCACCGGTGGTTCCGGAGGCGGAAACGTCACGCAGATGGTCAACAAACTGGCGCCTCGAACATTTGCATGTGTGATCGACATGTGCGGCATGGCGAAACTCAGTGACGACATTGCTTTTAACCTGCCCGGTGGCAGCGGACTCAACGCACGCTGGAGTCAGGATCCGAACAGCCCTAACTGGTTGTCTCCGGCCGCTCAGGAGATTCGCTTTCCGGGGCATCCCGCTCACTTGGCTGTGATGAAGCGGCTGAAAGGAACGACGAAGGTCGTTGTGGTTCACGGGGTCGACGATCGGACGTGTCAGTTCAAAGAGAAACAGGAACTGGTCGACAACATGCAGGCAGCGGGCATTGATGTTGAGCCACACTACATTTCCAAAGACGACCTCGACGGCAAAGTGTTTACCAGCAGCGGCCACGCACTCGGGAACCGGACCGAGATCGTGTTTCAGGTTGCGGGCAAGTATCTGGAAGCGGGCCATCGTACATCGAAGAATCGACGCGGGAAGTCCGACTTCGAACGACGAGATTCGCTTGTTGGCTATCCGGTCACCGGTGGTGAATACGTCATCTCATATGCGGCCGGTTACCCGGTCAGCCATTTCGTTTCCGAAGAATGGCCGCCTGCATTACGAGACGCGAAAAAAGGAACGGTGGCTCTTTGTTCGGACGGTTTCCTCGACGTTCCCGCGTCTGTTGTGGAGTGGCGGACCGAAGACGGTGCGGCCCCGTTTGTCGTTGCGAAGGAACCGCCAACGGTCGAACTGGCGTTTCATCGAGACCTTGGTCCGGATGCGATCAATCGTCGCCTGTGGTCATCCTGGGGAGATATTGGAATCGCGCAGGATGGCCGCGTTTACTGCGGCATCGGCGATCACGGGAATGATGCGGGTGGCGACGCGCGATGTTTCATCTATCGGTGGGATCCGCAATCGAAGTCGCTCGAACAGATCATCGACATGAATGACGTCGTGCCGCCAAAAGCAGGGCAACCGGCCTGGTCGAAAGTGCATGCAAAAATCGACGAAGGTGCTGACGGAAAGATCTATTTTAATACCACATTAAACGCTGGTAACCGAGCGGGTGACGAACAGTACCAGTGGAACGAACAGCTGCCTGGCGGGCAGCTCTATCAGTTTAATCCTGAGACCGGAAAGACGGTCGTGTTCGCAAACCTGCCACCAAAGCGCTGCTCAGCCACATCGCGGCTGGATCGAAAACGAAATATCTGGTGGTGCAACCTGGAAGCGGGCAGCGGCGATGCTCTGTGGGGGTTCAACCCGAGCACACGCAAACCCGTGTTTCAGTCACCGGACGGTACGGTGGCGTTCAATCGCAACTTTGCCCTGACCGCCGACGGTTCCATTCTCTTTAACGGTGAAGGTGGAGTGTGGAAATACGACGGAACGACACTCAAGAAAACCGGTGCGTCCTTCGGAGAAGCGCCGGGCATGCGAGCATCCACGCGGGAATCGAAAGCGGGATTGATCTATGGATCGACGCACAAGACGAACGAGCTGTTTCAATACAACGTAGCGAGTAATGAATTGAAGATGCTGGGATTGAACTGGCTGACCGGGCAGTACACGACGGTCATGATCCTGTCCCCAGACGAGCGGTTTGCTTACTACCTGCCGGGTGCGCACGGCCGGGCGTACGAACATGGAACTCCCGTTGTGCAGTACGAAGTTAAGACCGGGCGCCGCAAGGTTCTGGCGTTTCTGGCCGGACCGTTTGCACACGAGTACGGGTATGTGCCGGCGGGAACTTATGGCATTAAGTTAAGCACCGACGGCAGCACACTGTATGTCAACTTCAATGGACACCCGGTTGATGCACTCAGACCGTCTCGCATGAGACCAATCGGCTTCGGGCTGTGCAGCTTCGCGGCGATTCACATTCCGGCATCGGAACGGTGAAGCCGGCGGGTCGTGCGCACTGCAACAACGAGTACCCGGGGGGGGGGGGGGGGGCGGGGGGCGGCCCCCGCCCGGGGGGGGGGGGGGGCGGGGGGGGGGGCCGGGCCCCCCCGGGGGCCCCCCCCCGGGGGGGGGCCCGGCCGTGGTCGAGGGGGTCGAAGG
>CAUZFZ010000271.1:0-8905 GCA_963579025.1 Planctomycetota bacterium
GCCCGGGAAGCCTACCATATTCACAGCCGACTGTTTCCAGGGAACCCGAGTCACGGCACAGCAACAGTTTCCCTCAAGGCTGCGGTTGCCCCGCCGCGATAGCGGCTTCCTTGAACAATGCGGTATGTCTCATGCCGCTGCTCCGAGAACGAGACCACCAGCGATTCTTCATCGACATCGCGGAACCGAAATCGAAATACCGTCGCCTGACCGATTTCCTGCCAGACAGTTCGGACGCCTTGTGTTTCCGGGACAAGCACGCGGACACGGCGGCTGAAATTCCGCTCGGCTGTTTCGAGGTGCAGTTTTGTCAGAGGTTCGCGGTTGGTGCGAATCTCGATCACTGTCTGTTTCTTCTCGGCGTCTTTCTCCGATTTCATCTCGACGACGGGTCGCGTGACCGATGCTTCCTGGGGCACCATGCGGTGAACCGAGTGGGCGTAGAAATCGATGCGGTCGATCCGGAATGGCCGCCGTTTGATCGTCGTCCGCTCGTGCCGTTCCTGTTCTTCTCCGCCTCGCAGCCGGCGCGTGAGTTCCAGTAACTGCGTCTCCTGCGCGGCAGTCAATGCGCCGACCACAATGCGAAAGCTGCGGGCCGAGTTCTTCGGGAGTTGAATGTCGTGCTGGCTGACGTCCATGTATTGCGAGTAGTCGTAAACAATGGCATCGTTGACCAGCGGGTCGGCATCGTCTCCCTCAAAGACTTGCACACGCTGTTCGAAGTTCTGCAGCGGAGTCGACAGTGTCAGCCCCTCCGGCTGCGGATCGTCCTTTCTAAGTCGCACGTGGATTTCGAGCGCCCCTTCCTCCAGCGGCTTGAGATCAATATCCCGCGCCTTCCAGCGCCGGCGCTCCACGCGATCTCGTTGAACCGTTTGTTTGCGTATTAGAAACGGTACGAACTGCTGATCCGCCGAAAGAACGCGAACGTCGGCCAGGTCATCCTGCGTCACCCGATAAACGTCGCTGTCGAGTGCAACGCTGATCAGCTCATCCCCCTGGCCCGCCTCGAACTGAATCGATCTCGACCACAGGAATGCTGACCCGTCGTCGGCCTGAGCCACGCAGACGGCGAACACTGGAAACAGGCAGATGATGAGAGGTTTCACGACTGTGTACTCCGATCTGTCGATGCATTATCAGACTCGCTGTCGTCGGACGTCAGTTTTCCGGTTGGCATTTCGTCCACCTCAAACTCGCTCCGATACTTGAGGTACAAAAACGAGCCGCACAGTACGAGTACACCCAACAGGATGAACGCCACGATGCGATAAATCTGCCCCAGCTTCGCCAGGTCCACGAAGAACACTTTCACGGCCACAATCGTAAACAGTGCCAGACCAACCAGACGCAGCGGCCGAAGATTCTTCTTGATGCCCGAAAGCAGGAGACTGAGTGCGAAGATTGACCAGAGGATCGAAATACCGCCCGACCGCAACCCTTCCACGTAATGGTAAAGAAAGGTGTTCAGCTCCAGCGTCAGGACCAGAAACAGCAGCGCGATGGCAATACCACCAAAGACGTTCCGCAACTGCCGCGTTTCACCCGGGCCTCGCAAGAAGACGAACGCCAGCCCGAAGAAGGCGATAGCCGCGCCAAAGTCGAACAACCGTAGTCCGGCGTGGAAGAAGCTGTACGGTCCGTGATACAGCCATCGCGTCGTGACGTCCCACGATCGAAGATCGAAGACAAACAGCTTGAGTAGCATCCCTGCCACGAACAGGACCAGTAATGTCCGCATGACTTCGCTGCCCGAGCTGTGGAATCCCCACAGCAACAGCCCGCACATGGCCAGCCATAGCAGCGTCAGCGATGGCAGTCGCAGCATCGGTGCCAGATCGCCCACCGAGTGATTCAGTTCCAGGTGCAGGAACAGGAATAACATTCCCGCGCCCGCGGCAATCGCTGCTCGAACCGCCATGTTGTCGCGAATCAGGCCGGGGATATCCGTCTCGGCCGCGACCTTCCACGGAGCAGCTTCCGGGTGCGATTTCAGCAGGCGGCAGGCGAGCCCAAGCGACCCAATGGGCACACCGAACATCACCAGTCGCTGCACCATTTGCAGCAGATAAGCACTCATTGGCAAGCCGCCCAGACGCATTGCCGCCGGCACGGACGCGTATTGCTGTGGCAAATCCATCAGACCGAAACGGAACAGCACAAGGCCATACAGCAGATACGCCGTGTGACGCAGGAACTGACTTTCCAGCTTCAGAGCAATCCACAACATCACCAGAGCCTGGATGGCCCAGCTCGTCGTAATCCACTCGCGTGAGAGCAACAGCGGAATGGTGATGGCCAGGAAGAAGGATGCCAGGCCGGTGAAGCTGAGCATCAGCTCGCGGTCCAGCACTTTGCGTACAAGGCAATAGTAGACGTGAATGGTGTAGAAAGCCGTTAGAGCCAGTGTGACGGCCGATACCCACTCCCGAGCGAACGACTGGTCGATCACCTGGTAACTCAACGTGAAGAAGACCCCCGCATTGAAGAACAGGACGAGAACATCCAGCACATTCGAGCGGGTTTTCGTGCGGAGGTTGTAGACAAACACCATAGTGGAAAAGAGCGCGAAGAACGCAGCCAGAAACGGCATCACTTCGATGAAGTAGACAGTCTCGTAATCCTGCAAAGAGACAGCCACCAGCGCCCAGTGACACACCAGACTCAGGTAATTCAGCAGAGGCCATTGCTTGCGACTACAGATCCACAGCACTCCACCGGCCAGCACAAGCAGATAGCCATACAGGCCGAGGAAGTTGACCTCGCTCGGTGGGAGCATTCGAGGCGTGCCATACCCGCCGAGGACTCCCAGGACGGCAACGAGGATCGAACGGAATCGAACCGAGGTCCAGCCCGCCAGGGCGGTGACTGCGACCATCACGGCGAATGCGGCTTCCATCGGCAGCAGGTGATAGAAGTTGGCCGCCGCAAACACGCTGAAGTACAGCGTGGCGATACCGCCGCCCATCAATCCCTGGCCGAGCACCTGGTACTTGCCACCCAGAAGTTGGGTCCCGCCAATCAGCAGCCCCAACCCAGCCGCGGTCGCAACGCCGACGCGACCGAGTTTGGTGATCAACTCATGGTCAATGGAGTACTTCAGAAAGAAACCAATCCCCACGACCAGCAGCAATATGCCAACCCGTAGCAGCCACTGACTGGCGACGGCGAATTCAACTGACACGCCTTTGGGGATCTGGTCTTCACCCACAATGATCCAGTTCCAGATCCGGTGGAGCACCTCGCGAGCGGCCGTTTCAAACCGCGTCGGCTCACGTGCTGGCACGGGTTTGGGTGCGCGTCCCACTTTCCTGATCGGCGGAGACTCTCTGTCCTGCGAGCGGGCAGCCTGCTGAGCCGTGAATTCACGCGCAGACATTCTTCGAGGACTGTCTTTTCCGCTATCGTCGACTGGCAGAAACTCAACGTTGTCGTCATCGATGACTTCAGGTTGGTCAACTGCCGGTGTCGGCTCCGACGGCTGATCCGATGCCACATCAGCAACGACTGCGCGTTCGTCGAGACTCGATGGTTTGTCGATTGCCGGAGCTTTGGTCTCCGATGCCTCGGGTTCACCCGATGTTGCGGCAGCCGTCGTACGTTCGGCAAGTTCCTGGATCAGACGTCGATTCCGGGCAACGGCGTCCCCGAGCTTAATCAGTGCGATGGAGTGTGCTCGTCCACGATCACGTTCTTCCGTTCGCAGACTGGCGAGGATGATGACTGTCGCAATGGGGCACAAAACCAGCAGGCCCACCAGCAGGAACGCGAGTAACGCAAAGAACTCATCCACGGCGGCACCTCATCATCGAGTCAGACTGCAGCAGTTCGTAACCGAGACGGGCGAGAAGACCAGCTTCGCGCAACTGCAATTCGGATACAGTCACGCGGATTTCCAGAGAAAGCGAGGAATCTGCTCAAGTTGGCCGCCTCCGGCAATCCACAGGGCGATCGACACCATTCGTTGATCCTGGTTGTCCGCGTCCCTTTCTGCACTCCATTAATCATCCGAATTCAACGAGCAAGGCACCCATGCACGGACCTATGACACGTCGCGATTTTCTAAGTACCGCATCCGCCGCCGCCGCGGGTCTGGCGATGACTGATTGCCCGCGGTCGCAGGCCGGCGATGGCAAACCGCTGTGGCAATTGTCGCTGGCGCAGTGGTCCCTGCATGTTGAGCTGAAGGCCGGCGAACTCGACAACCTGGACTTCGCCAAAGTGACGAAGAACGAGTTCGGCATTTCCGCCGTCGAATACGTCAACCAGTTCTTTGCGGACAAGGCACAGGATCAGGCGTATCTGGGCGAGATGAAAAAGCGAGCCGCGGACGAAGGCGTCGAGAGTCTGTTGATCATGATCGATCGGGAAGGACGTCTGGGCGATCCAGACGACGCGAAACGGACAACCGCTGTCGAGAACCACTTCAAGTGGGTCGAGGCCGCGAAGTTCCTCGGTTGCCACGCGATCCGCGTCAATGCTGGCAGTGAAGGCACCTATCAGGAACAGGTCCAGCGAGCGGCCGACGGACTGCGTCGACTGACAGAGTTCGGTGCGAAGCACGAAATCAGTGTGATCGTGGAGAACCACGGCGGACTGTCGTCCAACGGAGCATGGCTGTCGGAGGTGATCCGCACTGTCGACCACAAGGGATGCGGCACGCTTCCCGACTTCGGCAACTTCGGCATCGATCGAAACAAAGGCGACTGGTACGACCGTTACACCGGCGTCAAAGAACTGATGCCGTTCGCGAAAGCCGTCAGCGCGAAGACCTACGACTTCGACGAAAAACGTCCCTTCGTAACCATCGACAATCGCTGGAAAAAGGAAACCGACTTCCTGCGCATGATGAAGATCGTCATCGATGCCGGATACACCGGCTACGTCGGCATCGAATACGAAGGCAAAGCTTTGCCCGAACGTGAGGGAATCAAGGAGTCGAAAGAACTGCTGGATCGGTGCGCCGAGGCACTCGCACGCGCGTGAAACGCGAGGGCACTCAAGGCCGGACCTGGTCGTGATCCTGACAGTCAATTCAGGTACCTGAATCTCGTTGCGCGGTGATACAATTTCTGACTGATGCGGAGTGCGACCTGGCTCTGATTGTTTTCAAGGGGGTGTCATGCGGGCTCGGCTGACCGACGTCGATGAGCAGGACTGTCAGGTTCGATTCGAGTGGGATGGCCACTCAATCACGATCGGGCGGGGTTCGGCGTGCGACATTCGTCTCGCGGACAGTCAGGTTTCGAGGCGGCACTGTCGTGTTGCCAACCGGGATGGCGATTTGGTTCTGACGGACCTCGACAGCAGCAGCGGAACGCTGGTCAACGGAATCGAAGTGACGTTTCGGGAGCTGGAATCATCGGACGTGATTTCGCTGGGAAACACTCAGCTTCGGTTCGAGCTGATTGGCGACGATTCAGAATCCAGCGATTTCGAACCGGCGAATGGTGCGACGCGTCCACAGCATGACCAGTCAACGACGGCATCCGGCTCGGTGCATCCTCAACAGATCTCGCAGGACGAGATCGATCAAGCGCGGCCGGAGTTGCGGGAAATCGCCGCCTTCGTGGGGCAGAAGTATTCACACTTCCGACTGACACATGTTGTGGCGATCGGTGAACGCAGTGTGGTTTTTCGGGCGACAAATCTGAAGAACCGATGCGGCGTGGCGCTGAAGATTCTGGCCAGTGAATTCAGCGGCGACGAGCAGGACACCGAACGGTTGATGCGAGGCATCAATTCGTCCGGAAAGGCCGCGGGACCTAATCTCGTCCATCTGCAGTCCGCCGGTCGAAATGGAGGTCGATACTGGCTCGCCATGGACTGGGTGCCGGGTTCCGCGTTGCCAGTTCATCTTGAGTCGTGCGGCCACAATGGCACCCTTTCCGTCGATGACCTCGTGCGACTGGGTCGGGACATTGCATCCGCTCTCGAAACGGCAGCCGGATTCGGATTCGTCCATCGCAACGTCACGCCGGAGAACATCCTTTACGACTCCCAGGAGAACAGATTCAAGCTGAATAACCTGATGCTGGCGCGTGGAGTTGATGCGCATGCGTCCCCGGCGGTGACGGTCGATGTCACTCAGGTCCCGGGTGATCCGCAGTTTCTGGCGCCCGAAGCGTTTACTCCAGACGGCAAGGTTGATTCGCGGTCCGACCTCTACAGTCTGGGCTGCTGCCTGTATCTGGCGGCCACGGGCGAAGTGCCACTGGAAGTCGATGGCCAGCACCTGATGAAGCAGATGCTGACAGTTCTGCAGAAGACGCCTCGACCGATCCGGCAACTTCGTGCGGACGTGCCACGGGAACTGGAAGACGTCGTCATGCGACTGCTGGCGAAATCACCCGACGACCGCATTCAGTCGGCGACGGAACTCATAGAGATCCTAAGGGACATTGTTCCGTCGGACGTAAACGAACATGACGACGACCCGTTAAATTTCATCGACGACGACGGCGATGTTGTCGAAGATGCGTTTGAAGACGACAGCGATGGTGACAGCGACGAACTCGTCAGTGTTGAGATTCTGGAAGACAGCATTGCTGAACTCTCGGCGGAGGTGCCGTTTGAACAGGTCGCGGCACCAGCTCCCGTCTTTACACCTGGCAACTACTCCGCACCCGCACACCTGGCCGGTCATGTGCGGCAACCGCAACCCACAATCGGAGCGGTCGCCGCTCCCGCCGCGATTGTTCCGCCGCCCGGCGCGGCATCGGGATTCGATGCAAACACTCCGATAACGCGACGTCGCAGACAAAAACGCGGCTGGCTGGTTCCGGCCATCATGATCGGGTTGATGCTGTTGATCGTCGCAGCCTTCCACGTGATGACCAAAGACAAAGACATCACGCCAGCCACAGCCCCCGTTGATCCTGCCGTTGTTGACGAATAGACCCAGTTCGTCGCTGGCAATGTCAATAGTCCGCGATTGACCCGTCTTCCAGCTTTGGTTTGGGCCAGCCGATTTTTCTATTTCGTTCGGCGTGCAGCTTTTCGAGTTTGACCTCGTCGATTTCTACTCCGATTCCCGGACCGTCCGGTAATGAGGCGTAGCCCTGGTCATCGATCGTCCACGATTTCCTGACCACGTCGCCGGGGTTGTAACCCGTTCCTCCTTCGTGGATCAGGAACATGGGAATCGATGCCATCACGTGCAGGCTGGCAGTCATTCCGAGCACGGTCGACGCACAGTGGGGAGCCAGCGGTACGAAATAGGTTTCGCCCAGCGTCGCAATTTTTTTCATCTGGCTGACTCCGCCGCAGGCTCCAATGTCTGGTTGCAGGATGTCGATGCATCGCTCCTGCAAATAGGGAATGAACTCCCAGATCGTGCGGTCCCGCTCGCCCGTCCCGAGCGGAATGCGGATTTGCTCTTTCAGCCGCTTAAAAACCTCGATGTTGCCTGGCACGGCAGGTTCTTCAATGAACCAGATGCTGTACGGCTCAATCGCACCGGCCAGTTGGATCAGCAGCGGCGGCGGAAACGCACAGTGCGTGTCGAGGATGATTGCTCCATCGGGACCAACCCGCTTGCGAATTGCCGCAATGTGATCGACGTAACCCTGCACCATTTGCGGCGAACCCGCAAAGTTCTTCGGACCGCCGGGACCGATCTTGTAGGAATTCGAGCTGGGATAGAGCCGGATTTTGTCGCGCGTTGGACCACCCAGCAGTCGATGGAGCGGTACGCCCCACACCTTGCCGGTGATGTCCCACAGTGCCGTATCAATCGCCGAGATGACGCCCGTCATGAATGGTCCGCCACGCATGTCGCGCTGTGACCGGTACATGTTCTGCCACAGATGCTCGACCCGCGTCGGGTTTTCTCCCTCCAGCAGATCAAGCATCGATTCGGCCAGGCTGATCGCAATATCGGCCGGCATGCCGTAGGTCTCACCCCAGCCGATGATGCCGTGATTCGTTTCGATTCGAATGTAGATCTTGCCCGCGACACTGAAACCTCGCACGCCTGTGATTTTCAACGTCGATGTCCTGTCGGCAACATTCTCAGCCGGATTCTGGACACCGGCGGATGCTTCCTGAGCCATCAGCAGGCCGAGTGTTGCGGCGGTTCCGGCGCTGAACAGGTCACGTCGTCCGATGCGAGTCGAAGTAGCAGGCATGGAAAGCTCCTTTGGGTATGGAATGGCATTCACAGTCCAGTCAGGACGTCATCATAGAAAGTCCGGGCACGAGTCCGTAAATGCGTCCGCGATAAATACGCGGTCGAGTGCGCCACGCAACCGACCACGCATCGCGACCCGTACCAGGTCCGGAACGGCATTTCTGATGCCGAAATGCAACATTCCGCCGTGACTCCTGCTTCGTTTGAATTGAACACACCGTCAACTTTTTCAATTGCGAATGCGCGTAACGTGATGGATGGCAGTGGACTTCCTGAATAGCTTGGAACGACTGAACGAGTTGACGTTGCCTCGATCAGAACACCAGCACTGATTGACGCCTGAGCCGATCTCAAACGAAAGGAAGGAAGACCATGCTGAACGGCAGAAAAATTGTAATTGTTCTTCCGGCATATCGTGCCGAGAAGACACTGCTACGTACGTACGCGGACATTCCACATGACATTGTCGACGAGATCATCCTCGTGGACGATGCCAGTAATGACTCCACAGTAGAAGTGGCCCGGGACCTCAACATTCGGTCGTATACGCATCGAGAGAATCTTGGCTACGGAGCCAACCAGAAAACCTGTTACGGAGAGGCTCTGCGATTGGGCGCCGACGTCGTGGTAATGCTGCATCCGGACCAGCAGTTCCCGGGCTGCTGGAATTCGCGGGAAAACGAGCGATTCTGAGGATCGTGTTCGTAGATGAAGACCTGCTTGTGGGCAGACGTTTCTGGCGTCCGGGCAGGATTGGTGTTGCCGTATGGG
>CAUZFZ010000272.1:0-8784 GCA_963579025.1 Planctomycetota bacterium
ATTCCCTCAGTGTTTTTCTGGAACTCGTCTGTCTCATTCAGATGCTCTAGATAGGCGGGCCGGTCGTCCCATGAAATCTGTGACAACGTGATCTCGTCGGAAACACAAAGTTGGAGAACGAATCGGCAGCTTGGTGAGAATCATCAACAAGTGCCTTGCCAAGACTTGTCCGCTCCTCCATCCGGTAACCACAACGCCGATACAACTCCACCACTTCTGAATTGCTTGAGCGGACCTGAAGGTTCACCTTCGGGCAACCACGATCGCTCAACGCTGACTCTGCCGCATGAAGCAATTTCCGCCCAGTTCCGTTTCTTCGTTGGTCTGGAAGAACAGTAAGGCTGTAAATCCAGCCTCGAACTCCGTCGTACCCTGCTTTGACCGCACCGACGATACTCCCAGCTTGCTCAGCAACAAACACGAGACCATCGCCTCGGTTCAGCTTGCGGATCAGAGCTTCCTTCGGAGCATTCCACGGCTGTGAGTCCGGCAAGACCTGTTGCCATAGAGCGATCAGCGACTCGCCGTCGCTTGTCTGAAATTGACGTACAACCATTTCAGTTGCCATTTTGACTTTTCCCGAATACGGCTACTGGAATTACAAGAGTTCCAACTCCCCAGTGATCGGATCGATCTTCTCGGCAACATCCGGGCCGATGGCGAGGCAAGTGTTGGTGGGCTCGCCGTGAAACTCCGTTTTGCCGCTGTCAGTGATGAGGTGAACTTCAAGACCATCCTCAACTGCTTTGTCGCGAATAGCCAGAAGCTCCTCTTCGCTGTTCACTCGGCAGCAGACCTTAGCGAAGGAACCTGTGAGCCATGCTCTCTCTACTTCTGAGAATTCATCCAGCGATACCGAACCAGTTTCCTGTAACCGTCGACAGATGAACGACATTGAAGCGTGGGCTGCCTGTGCGATTTGTTTTCCACGCCTCATCTTCAAATCGTGCCTGACGCAGATGACCTGTTTGATTCTTCTTGCGTCGTCGCTCATTCATGCGCTCCTTCGAGTCGGCGTTCTGTTCGGTCAATCTACCAGACACAGAAAAAACCCGCCCGGTTGACCTGAACCGGACGGGCTTGAACTTCAGTCTCTAAAAGTAGTGCTGCCGGATCACGCCGTCAAAAGTAGCCTTTCTTCATGCAGCACTTCTTGAAGCGTTTGCTGGAGCCACAAGGACACAGATCATTGCGTCCGAGTTTCTCTTCGAGCAGTTTGTCGCCGTGGACAACCCGTTCCCCACGTTTCACGTGCGTTTCGGATGGGAATCCACGCCGTCGCTTGCTCATGTTTTCGAAAAAATGACTGTTCGTCGAACAGTTCGTGATTCGTGTGTCGCATGGCGCACCGTCCTTTCAATCTGGAGTATCAGCGGCATAACCGACACTGCTCGTCGGAAAAGGTTCACCAATGAGCGAACAGGCCGAGAACCAGCACAGGTCTGTCGTGTCATGGATGTATTCCAAACACGAGGACAATCATGGACGACGAGATAGACACGGCTTCAAATCTCGCAGCAAAGGTGTATCCGAAGGTCTTCCGCACGGATTTCAGTCAGCCCGGCTTTGCCCTTATCAACTTCGGTCCAACATTCGGATCGCACGTGGTCCGTCGAGCCGCTTACCGATGGACCCAGCCAACTCTGAGTCACTCGTTGTAGAGTTCAACAGTCCGCCCATCAGGATCACGGACGACGGCTCGCAAACCCCATTGAGTTTGCTTTGGCTCGCTCACCACATCTGTTGCACGTCTGGCCGACTCGACGGCTCCATGAACGTCGTTGGCAACAAAGCCGAGCCGCGTCGTGAAATCGACGGTTGCACCTTCGGGCAGGGGATAAACCTCCAGAATTCCTTCACCCATTGGGGCCGAGAAATGCCGTGGCCCGCTGCCGTGTTGCTCCTCGACAAACTCAAACCCAAGCGAAGCGTAGAAATCACGCAGCCGCTCAATGTCGTCGGTCTTCAGAACGAGCAGTTTGAGTTTGGGCATGTTCGTCATCAATCTTCAATCTGATCCAAAGTTCTTCAGCGGGTGCCTCGCTGAGTAATCCAACACGAATCGTGCTTGACCATCCCGATGTGCGGGTAGTAATGGGCAGCCTTGGGAGCAGACAGCAGAATCAGTGTCGTTTTGAAGCCAGCAGCTTCGTGTGTGCGACGGATCCGTTCCCTGCCAATGCCCCGCCTCTGGAACTTCTCGTCAACTGCCAGGTCTGACAGGTACGTACAGTACCCGAAATCAGTAATCGCTCGGGAAATACCGACCAGCAGGTTGTTACAGCGGGCCGTCACAATGACATCGGCGTTCGACAGCATCGCTCGGATCGTCGCTGGCTCATCAATTGGTCGGCGTTCTGCGAGAGTAGACCGGCAGAGCACGTCCACGAATTCCTGCGGCGTTAGGTCGGGTTCGAACTGGTACGTCACTTCGTCCACTGTGCTGATTCCTTATCATCCGGGCCGTTGAGCATTGAACATTGGAAGCTCCATCCGTCGAGCCGTAGTCAGAGAGCACTCATGATACGCACTTTTTCCCTGATGGTTGTGGCCCTGACTGCTGGTGCCCGTTCGATGGATGCCGCAGTCAAGCCGCTCAAGGTCTTCATCCTCGCTGGTCAGTCGAACATGGTCGGCTGGGGTGACAGCTTGCAACTCCCGGACGATCTGCGGAACGGTAACGACCGAGTCCTGATGTTCGAAAACGGAAAATGGCAGCCGCTTAAGCCGTTCAGGAGAGCGATGAAGAACCAGGAACAATTCGGGATGACTGAGTTTTCTTTCGGGCCAGAGATCGCCTTCGGTCGTGAGATGGCCAAAGCATGGCCCGACGAGACCATCGGCATTGTCAAGCTTGCAGTCGGCGGGACGAGCATCCTCGCATGGAAGCCGGACTGGTCCCAAGAAAATGCCAACCGGGTCGGGCAAGGAAGAGTTGGATCGCTCTACAAGAAACTGATCGAGAAGGTCGAGCAGGCAAGCAAGACTCGTGACATTGAGATCGTCGGCTTTGTCTGGGTACAGGGCGGTGGTGACATGAAGAACGTCGCCGTTGCCAAAGAGTACCTCGACAACCTCACGTCGCTGGTCGCCGCCGTCAGAAAGGATACCGGAGTACCGGACCTGCCGTTCCTATGTGGATCAATGCGACGTACAGACGACCCGGATGACCTGTCTGAATAATTCAACTCTTCACGTCGATTTTCTCTTTGCTGCGTCGTTCTCGTGGCCCGCGCGGTTCCGGGAGTTTGCTGGCATTGCTACGCTGGTGTTTCACACCTGCAGCCCCGCCTCAGAACATCGTCTTTTCAACGGGACGCGACTCACCATGCGATGCTACCCCGTCATTCTCTGCGCTCTTCTGTTTTCTGTATGTCCACGAGCGACACAGGCGCAAACTCCGTCCAGCGGATGGGCACGCCTGATTCTTGACGATAAGCCCGACATGTGGTGGAGCTTTGACGGCAAGCAGGCGATCGTTGCCCACCTGGCAAAGGACACGCCTGTGCTCGATGTCCGCGTTGACGGCCGTGTCGCGACCGGCAAATCCGGACCCGTGTTGAGCACATCGCGATTGTTCCGCCCGGATAATCGCGGCGTCGAGTTTTTCGGCGAGGGTGGTGCGATCAAAGTCAAAGACCCGGGAAAGAACAGCGTCCTGGATTTCGCGAAAGGCGATGCCGTCACAATCGAGGCATGGGTTCGGCCGCGTGCAATGAAGAGCGGCGGCTACATGTACATCGTCGGCAAGGGCCGCACGAATAATCCAGGAGTCGCGTCCGGCAATCAGAGCTATGCGCTGCGATTGCAGGGCAAGGGAAAGCAGGCCGTACTTAGCTTTCTGTTCCGCAACGGCGAGGACAAAATTACGTCTGGCAGCGACTTCCACCGCTGGACTTCCAATGAAGGTTTTGAAGTCGACGACCAGTGGCATCATGTCGCGATGACTTACAGGTTCGGTACCAGCGACAGTCTTCGCGGATACGTCGATGGTCAGGCGGTTGGCGGCGTGTGGGACCTCAATGGGGCGACATCGAAGGGGCCGCTGGTTGACGACGATGAACTCTGGATTGGTTCGTCGATGGGTATGCTGTCGGGCAGTACATTCAACGGGTTTCTGGACGAGGTCGCGATTTACCGACGCGTGCTCTCACCCGAGCGGATGCTGGTTCGAGTGCCCAAAGCACGACGTCCGTCTCCACCACCGATGCCAGAACTCGCGCCGCCGCGCAATCTCGTCCTGGTCGAGGCGATCGAAGGCACACCTGACAAGGTTGGCTGGACTGATCGACTCCCGCAGGCGACCGATCACTGGATCGAACCGGCTTTCGCGTTCTTCCGTATTCCAGAGCGGTATTCCGACAAGGGCATCCGCGTCGACCGCGCCAATCCGCTTGTGCTGCGAGCGAGCAGCCTGATGACGTTGCCTGCCGGCAAGTATCGCTTCCTGTTAAGGACGCTGCGTTATGGCCGACTCTTCGTCGATGGCAGGCTGGTGCTGGAAACGCCGGTACGTGGACATCGCCCCAACGCTCACGGTGCAATGTTCAAGTTGATCAGTGATCTGGCCCCGGGAACGCGAGCCCTGTATCCCGGCAGTGAAGAACGGCTCGCTGAAATTGAACTCGATGGCAAGGAGCACGAGTTTCGGCTGCTCATTCATTCCGGCGGGCAGAAGCGACGACTTGAACTGGGCGAAACGAGCCTCAGCTTCGCACGTGTTGATGAGCAGTTCCGAGTCCTCAGTACGAAGGTCGACATCCCGCTGACCGACGAGGGTTGGGAACCGTTTGAACGCCGCCGTCGTGACGAGTATGTGCTGATCGACCAGCGGCGGCGGCGCAGTGCCAGTCGCGATGAAGACCACTATTGGGCACGGCGTCACGAGATTGCTCGCAAGATCGTCTCGAACTGGAAATCGGTATCGATGCCCACTGCGAAAGACCGTTCTTCGGTCAGTAACGAGGTCGATGTGTTTATCCAGGCGAAGCTCGAACAGCAGGGTCTGAAACTGGCCCCGCTTCTGGACGACTGGTCCTTCCTGAGACGTGTCTCGTTGGACGTCCTCGGTACTCCCCCGTCTCCAGAGATGAGCGCCAAATTCTTTGCGGACAAGCGATCAGACCGGCGTGCTCGTTTTATTGACCGGCTGCTCGAACATCCCGGCTGGGCGGATCACTGGGTCGGTTACTGGCAGGACGTGCTGGCCGAAAACCCCAACGTGGTCAATCCCACGCTTAATAACACGGGCCCGTTCCGCTGGTGGATTCACGAGTCCTTCCTGGACAACAAACCCATCGACCGCTTCGCCACCGAGCTGATCGCGATGGAAGGCAGTTCGCACTTCGGCGGCCCAGGCGGTTTCTCAATGGCCAGCCAGAACGATGTACCGTTCGCGGCCAAGGCGCACATTATCGGCCAGGCGTTTCTGGCTCTGGAAATGAAATGCGCCCGTTGCCACGACGCGCCGTATCACGATTTCAAACAGTCGGATCTCTTCAGCGTCGCGGCCATGCTCAAACGCAGCCCGCAGGAAGTGCCGGCAACAAGTTCGTTGCCCAGAGAATCCAGCTCGGAGCTGGTGAAGGTCAGCCTCAAACCCGGCCAGTCGGCTCCCGTCTCGTGGCCGTTTGAATCGACGATCAATGGAACGGTCCCGTCGGGATTCCTCCGTACGCTCGACGACCCACGGGAAGAACTCGCCGCGCGTGTCACCTCGCCGCATAACAGTCGATTCGCGAAAGTCATCGTCAATCGCTTATGGCACCGTTGGATGGGACGCGGTCTGGTGGAGTCGGTGGATGACTGGCACGACTCGAAGCCGAGTCATCCGGATCTGCTCGAATGGCTGGGACGAAAGCTGGCACTCAATGGGTACGACCTCAAACACATCGCGCGGCTGATCCTTAACTCGCACTGTTACCAGCGGTCGGTCCGGTCCGTTGAGACTCCGGAACACGTCGCCCTGTTCGCGACTCCGATCCGCCGCCGCATGTCAGCCGAACAGATCGCCGACTCGCTGTTCTCGATTTCCGGCAAACAGTTCCGGGCCGGAGACATGAACATCGACGTCGACGGCAGCCGCGCCCTGACAAGCTCACTGAATCTCGGCATTCCCCGCCGCGCCTGGATGTTCTCGTCGCTCAGCAACGAACGCGATCGGCCCAGCCTGTCGCTGCCGTTCGCTCAGCCCTTCGTCACCTTGCTGCAGACATTCGGTTGGCGCGCGTCGCGTCAGAATCCGCTGACAGTCCGCGAGCAGGAATCAACAGTCCTGCAACCGGCCCTGATTGCCAATGGCACACTGAGCCGACGATTCACGCGTCTGTCAGACGACAGCGCTTTCACGGCCCTGGCTCTGGAAGACCGTCCCGTGACCGAATTCGTGACTGCTGTCCTGCAGCGCACCCTGACACGACCACCAACCAGCGAAGAACGAGCCCTCTTCGTCGAGCTTCTCAGCGAAGGCTACGCAGACCGCATCGACCACGAAGCCCTCGACAAGCCAGCGGCAAAACTTCCAGGCGGCCGCACAGGAGTCGGCTGGTCCAACCATCTGCAACCAGCCGCCAACGAACTTCAGGTGTCGACACAGGAACTCGTCCGCCAGGGCGACCCGCCCACACAGAAGCTGCGAGCCGAATGGCGCGAGTCATTCGAAGACATGCTCTGGGCACTGCTCAACTCGCCCGAGTTCGTATTCGTGCCGTAGTACCGTAGGCCGGAACAAGCAACGCGCAGTTCCGGCAGCGCGCGGCTGTCATGTCGGCCCACATGCCGGAACTGCGCAGAGCTTGTTCCGGCCTACGAAAACGCATCTCGCACACTACACTGGAACGAGTTCATTTCGGCTCAATCACAACCACTTGACGTCGCGTGGCCCAGGCACCGGCCCGACGCAGCATCTCGCACGCTTCGAATGACTCATACGTTTTTTCGCTGTGGCCGAGCAGCGTCTGAAAGATGCGGCCTTTCCCGTACGTGTAGACGGCGGCGAGTGGCTCGTCGCGATCTGTCTTCTTCGAATGGCCGATGATCAACGGTTCGAACGGCTCAGTTCCGTCCTGACGAAAATACAGCTCATCGGTGACGTCGAAGTTTTTCAGACCGGCTGTAATCGGATGCGTCAGCTCGGTGACGTTTATGGTGAAACGCCCGAATGCGTCGTGACCACTTTTCGCTTCGCCTTTGCCGAAGTGGTTCCAGACGCGGCGTGAGATTTTCCGCATCTCGGGCCAGTCTGATTCGCCGGCCTGTGGCAGCGAGAAATGAAACGCGCTGGCTCCGAAGTGGACGAGCAGCAGTCCGCCGCCATTCTGCAGAAAGTTGACGAACGCGACCTGCGACTTTTCGCTCAGCGGCGTGGGGTCATGCCAGTTCGCGTAGTTCCACACGATCAGGTCGTAATCCGCGAGAGTTATTCGGGACAGGTCCTCAATGTTGAGTGTGACATCGACCCGGATTCTTGCATCGGCCTGGAGCGCCGCTTTAATCGCTGGCGTGGTGCGTTCCCAGTTGTGCCACTTGTGAGCCTCGTTACCGGCAAACAGCAACGCGCGGATCGGGCCATCACCAATCTGAGCCCGATCCGTTCCCGTGACTCCACTGAGTGCCTCGGTGATCTCGGTGTGAGAGTAATAGCGAGCCTTCACGCCGCCTTCCGGAACGACCATGCCTGACGTCCAGGCGATTGCGTTGAGGATCATGCGACGAAAGTTTTCGTGCTTCCAGTTGTCGTAAAAGTGCCCGCAAGTCGTCCCGAAACCGCGTCCACCGTCTGCCCGCTGCTTCGCCCACGCAACGACATTCCCGTCGCCCTCGCGACCTTCCAGTGTCGGGACCTGCCAGATCGGAGAGAGGCCCTTCAGCTCATCGCCTTCAGGTGCGAAGCGGATGTTGAAGTAGAACTCTTCGCGCATCTGAAACGGCGCCACGCCATTCAGCACGGGGTGTTTCGGAGTGGCGGGAAGGACATTCGTATCCTGCGTCTTGATGGCCGAGTACCACTTACGTTCGCCATCGGTTTCCCAGTCGAAATAGCCGCCGCTCCACTCGCAAATCTGTTTCGCGTACTGGTCGGGTGCAAACGTCGAAAAATGAAACGTCAGGAATCCGCAGCCGCGGTCAATCTGCTTCTGCACGGCCTTCAGATTCGCCTCGCTCTGAAAATGCGGAGCCTCGACGAATTTGTCACCGTCGCGTCCATCGGAGATCACCATGATGGTGTCGGCATCGTCGAGCGTTCTCGGGTCAGCCGGAAATCCGTCGAGGTGATACTCAACGCGCACGTGGTCACGGATGTTGGAGTTATCGAGCATCACCTTCAGCAGCTTCACGGACCACGGATAATCATGCAGTCCATTACCGACCGGACCATGACTCTTCGGCCCGGCAATCAGCACAACCTTACGCGGCACTGGAGTTTCCGGCTGACTCTCGGCGAACGCCAACGCTCGGGCCGACGCCATTGCGATGGTGATGAGTAACGCGGTCTTCAGAAGTCGAATTCGGTGCGTCTGCATTTCTAGTTCTCCACATCAGCCCGCGGATTGATTCACAACACAAGTGACAGCCATCGTACGGAAGTAACTTTGCGGACACGCTTCCAGGTCTCTTATCAACGAAACGCGTGCGGACGTGCATCTTTGAGCTTCTTCATGGGCGTGATCCCTTTACGTGGCGGTGGTTATGCTGACGTAAGTTGTTGTTGAGTGTGAGTTTGCCGCGTTGGCGGCTGGATGTCGCGGGGGGACTTCATTTCCTGTCCCATGTCCGGGGCAGCCC
>CAUZFZ010000273.1:0-8737 GCA_963579025.1 Planctomycetota bacterium
TAGGTAAGCAAAATTGATTTACCCGATGACATTTCCGTTAATGGAGATTTAGTTGTTGACAACTAAATCTCACTACCGGATCGTCTTAGCCTTTACTGCCTTCACTCGCGGATGGTTAACATTGATCGCGTGCACTTGCAAAAAACAGTGATCGTTGTAAGGTGCATTTGAGCACGCCAACATCGGCCAACATTAAAGTGCCGGTCTTGCGCGGCGCGGAAACAGACGCTATGTGCCGCAGAATGTCTTGTAGCAGGCCGTGAAGTCTTGCGACGCGGGTTGAGTGTAGCTCGCAAGCTCTGCACGCTCATCGTAGGGATGTGCGATCACAGCAAGTAATCGCACGAACGGTTCTATGTCGGCGTCGTTCGTTGCTGCGGCTAATGCTTCTTCCACCAAGTGGTTTCGCGGGATATAGATCGGGTTGACGGAACGCATCCTCGCGGCTGTCGCGGCTGCTGACTGCCGAGCGATCCGTTGATACCATCGTTCAAGCCAAACTGAGAGTATCTCGGTGGAAGGAAACAACGCTTCCAGAGATTCCGAATTGCCGTCAGCGGCGTCCGCCAGTCGTCGCCACGCGAGCGTGTAGTCAACCGAATGCTCTTCCAGTAGATCGAGCCAATCCTGCACGAGCGACTTGTCACCGTCGATATCCGCTGTGAGATCGTCCAATCCCAGCTTCACTTGTGCCCCAGATAACCACAGCTCTTCATAGCGAGGAATGAAGCCGTTGATGATCGCTTCCACTTTCGGAATGGCCCCCTCAGGATCGTCCTCGTCGATCAGCGGAATCAACGTCTCGGCGAAGCGAGCCAAATTCCACCGTGCGATCTGCGGCTGATTCTCGTAGGCGTAACGCCCCAATTGGTCGATCGAGCTGAACACTGCGTGAGGGCTGAACGATTCCATGTAGGCGCACGGACCATAATCGATCGTCTCGCCAGAAATCGCCATGTTGTCCGTATTCATGACGCCGTGGATGAACCCGATCAGCATCCACTTGGCGACTAAAACGGCTTGCCGCTGCGCCACGGCCTTCAGTAGCAAGAGATAGCGGTCGTCGTCGCTGCTGAGGTGCGGATCATGACGCTCGATGACATAGTCGGCCAGTTGACGGACTTGATCCCACCGCTGTCGCGCCGCAAAGAACTGAAAAGTTCCAACGCGGATATGACTGGCGGCGATGCGAGTGAGGATGGCGCCAGGCAATGCACGCTCGCGATACACCGATTCTCCTGTGGCAACGGCCGCCAAGGCACGGGTCGTCGGAATGCCAAGAGAGTGCATCGCTTCGCCGATCAGGTATTCACGCAGCACGGGTCCGACCGCGGCTTTACCGTCGCCACCGCGAGAAAACGACGTTGGTCCAGATCCTTTCAACGCGATGTCGCGGCGACGTCCGTGAGGATCGGTCACCTCACCCAACAGCAAGGCGCGTCCGTCGCCCAACTGCGGGACGAATCCGCCAAACTGATGCCCGGCGTATGCTTGCGCCAGCGGGCGAGAGCCAGCCAGCAGTTTCTGCCCAGAGAAGATCTGCGCCAAGTCTTGTGATGGCAGACCAGCGACACCCAGCTCAAGTTCGTTGGCAAGCGGACTGTTGAATTGCAGCAATGCCGGCGTCTCGACAGCCATCGGATCACATTCGACGTAGAAGTCTGGCAATTGCTCAGCGTAACTGTTGACAAAACGGAATTGAGCGGTCGGTTCTTGCATCACTTGTTCCTCGAAACGGCTGGGGCAGTTAGCGGCTGTTGATGGTGTTCGTCAAACCTCTGCACTGTGATGCCGCACTCCATTGCAAATCTCCACAGCGCGTTCGATCGCGTTCTCGAACCCCGTCGACCAACCGCCGATCGATAATCGCAGCCGAAGGTCAGTTGACGAATAGAAGAGTTCACGACTCCACCTTAGCATGCATGTTGACCGGCCCGTAGCCTTGGCCCAGGCCTGGGTTGGTCTGAATGGCGGCAGTGATGAATTGCTTGGCGGCCTTCACGGCCGTAACGAGGTCTTCGCCCTTGGCTAATCGCGCCGTGATCGCGGCTGAGAATACGCAGCCCGTACCGTGCGTGTGTGTGGTGTCGACACGTTCGGCTGGCAACGAGTGAATCTTGCCGCCAGACCAGAGTACGTCCACGGGATCGCCCTGTAGGTGGCCGCCTTTGACTAGGACGTTCTTCGCGCCCAACCGAGAAATGACGGCAGCCGCTTTCTCCATCGTCATCAGGTCGGTGACCTCCATCTCCGCCAACCTTGCCGCTTCCGGAACGTTTGGCGTGATCAGGAATGCGTGAGGCAGTAGCTTTCGCCGCAGGACTTGCACGGCCTCGTCGTCGATCAGCGAGGCGCCGTGTTTGCTGACCATTACCGGGTCGACTACCAACGGAAACGAAAATCGCTCGGCCCACTTCGCAATCACTGCAATCACTTCGGCGTTGCCCAAGGCCCCAGTTTTTGCTGCTGCCGGTGGAATGTCGTCAAGAACAGCATCCAGTTGCGAAACGATAAACTCTGGTTGAAGTACTTCGACGGATTCGACCTTATGCGTGTTCTGCACCGTCAGCAACGTGACCACGCTCGTGCCGTAAACGCCGTACTGATGAAACGTCTTCAAGTCGGCCTGCAAGCCGGCTCCGCCCGATGGGTCGGAGCCGGCGATCGTCATCGCAACGGTCATTTGTAGGTCTCCAACGGTGCTGAGAAGAAATCCAATTCACATTGCATGGCGTAGCGATAGGTATCCCGAACGGCTGGGCAGTCCGATGCAACTTCGTCGAGAAGCGACTCCAGGCGAGCACAGAGCTTGTAGAACTTGTCGCCGGAATACGTCTTGATCCAGTCTTCGTATGGATGCTCCTTGCGCAGCGAGGTGGCTAGTTCATTGCCGATATGTGAGTACAGCCGCATGCAAGGAACCATCGCGGTCATGATTTCAGCGAGACTGCCGTGCCATGCTACCCGAAGCAGGAAATCGGTGTACGCCGATGTTGCACCATAGGGTTTGACATGATCAAGGTCGATATCGAGCTTTGCAGAATAACTCGCGTGGAGCTTGAGTTCGTCCAGAACACCGGTCATCAACTCGTGGAAGATCCGTGCGCGCTCGAAGTCATCGCACTTGGCAGCGGCCAGTGCATACGCGCGTAGAAACGCGCGCAAGAAGAACGCATCTTGGGCGACGTATCGCCGAAAGGCTTCGCGATCGAGCGTCCCGTCGGCCAGCCCTTGCACGAACGGATGTTCGAGGCATCGCCTCACAAGTTCCGCATTCTCATTCCACAACGTGTCGTGCAGCATCTGTGCTTGACTCCCTCGAAGCTGAATCTATCACAGGCGGCATCACAATGCATTGGTCTCGGAGATCCTTGCGGGTGGCAGCGTGGCGCCCGCCGCCTACGGACAGCAGTCGCAAGCCATCTTTAACGTATTCAACGCCGGCGTGATGCAGGTAGTGAACCGGTGAGAGGCTCTCTTGTCCAAGTCCGATTTCGATCGTCGCCTTCATCTGTTTGTCGAAGGCGATCAGTACGGGGTCGTGGGGGTTCATCGCGCCGGTAGGGACTTCCCGAATGAACAACACCGCTGGCGATGAAAACAGCCACCGATGCAGGTCGGGGAAGCGCGCCTTGAGCGGCTCGAAGTCATACTGCTCAAGGAACTCGTTCAACGAGCAGCGGGTTGTGCGAAGGAATAGAAAATCGGCTGCCGACTTTTGTGCATCTTCGAGTGCTACAACACGGCCGGGCGTGACGTTGCCGAGCCGGGCCACGGGAATGCCGTCGATGCTGCAATGTTCCAATCGCCGAACATGCGTCGGAAGTCGCCCAGCGCTGGAGATCAGCCCCCAGCGACACAGATCGTCGAGGCGATTTCGGGCCATTTGCCGGCTGAATGCTTCGTACGTCAGCAGCGGCGTGCGGTCGACCTCGGTGGGGTGCTTGAAAATACCAAGCGGACGATCGAGAAAGGTTGCCATGCCGAGTTCATGTAACTCGGCGTCGTATTCCAGGTCTGAGAGACTTTGCTCCAGGATGCCTTGCGACTTATCCGTCAGCAACTGCGAGGCGTCGCCGGCAAACAGCGATTTACTGCGTCGATCAGGATCGAGAATCTGTTCCTCACTGATGCGGCCGAACGGTTCAGGAAGCGCTCGGCGGTTCTCGCCAAGAGATGTCGGCAGGTCGGGCACGCGCTGGCCTTCGCAATTCCGGCGAATCAGCCATGCCTGGCGCAAGGCCCGTCGTCGCAGTCGTTTCGCGGACGCTACTTTGATGCTGTCATCCGGGGACAGCTCAAACTCGCTCAGATGGTCGTCGATCAATGCAAGATATGCTTTGAGCATCGCGTCAAGCAGTAGTGCGTCCGCGTACTCTGCACCTAAGTTGTGAAAGGTGACGAGATCAAAGGCCGTGAGATGCCTGGCTAGATGGCGGAGCATAAAGCTCAACGTGTCGATTACCGGCACGGGCCCGATCAGGTCGAGCCTCGACCAGTGATGCAGCATGAGTATCAGCCGGTCCACAAAACCTGTGTACGGCGAGAGCGAGATGTGATTGAAGAGGGTCTTTACGACCGATGGTACATGTTCGACTCCCAACCCGGCTTCTCGCCAACGCTCGACAAACGATGTCGCGAGTTGCGAGACTTGAGCCTTTTCGCAGGCCCTCAACGACATCTCCAGAAGTCTGGCTCGCTCAAGCGACGAAACGGAAGCTTCAGTCGCGGGGCCGAGAAGTTCCATCGGGTCTGAGAGGATATCGCCGAGGTTGGAAGCATCGAGAGCCGGGAAATAGCCGAGTTGCCCCAATGAGAATTGAGGCAATGGTGACTGCAACGAGGTTGTAGGTAGGCGGCTTGTTCCCACGACGGCCAACAACACGAGTCGAGAGATTTGCTGTTGGAGGTCGAACCGGTCGGCGATCAAGGATAATTCGATCGTCCCAATCAATTCAGGCAGCCAGCGGCGAGTTTCGCGGGTTTGAACGACCTGTCGCTGCTCTCCGTGCGGTGCCCAGACGTGCGTCAAGATATTGCGAGTGACGTGAATCCGCCCTTCCGGCTGGTCATACTTGACGGAAATGACCGGAGCGACGGAGTCATCAAAGTGAATGTTCCAGGATTCAAACGTTTTCCGCAGCCGCGTCTTCGTTTCGTCCAGAAGATGCCCAGCGAACAGTTCCCAGGGAATCTCTTCGCGAGGCTCATGACGAACGCGGAGCCTGCAGCCCGGCGCGAGGAAGAAACGTCCGGGCTTCAGCGCCTTTTCAACGGCACTGGCCACCTCATCTTTCGTCGCGACTGTTCGTGTGGACACCACTCGTCTCTAGTTTTTTTCTGTTTGGTCGAAGTTGAGCTGAAACGAATTCCAGGACGGCCTCATGCTCAACCTGCTGCGTTGGCGCAGCAACTTTCGGCGCAACACTCCAAAGCAAGTCTCGAAGCATTATCCTTCCCACGTCATCTTCCAGAAATCTCGTTCGTGTCGTAACACTTCATTGAAATACTGCTGTTGGTCCTCGTGCGGGTACCCGTCGCAAAGTTGCAACAGTTGCCGAACGTACTCGACGAACTGCGGGTCCGGACGGCCGATGAACAAGAGGAGCCCGAAGACGAACTCGACAGCCTCATCGACGAACTGGATCAGCTCGATTTGTAGTTCTACTGTTGTACTTGGTTCGTAGTGCCCCGATTCATCGGTGCATGCTCGAAGCAGCGTTGGTAGGACCAACGCTACATGCCTAGTACCGCAACCCGCAATTGACGGCCCATGAAGGCGATTGTTTACCCAACTTGTGCTAGCTTAGGTCTATCTTCACGCCATGTAAACGAGGTTTTGCCAGTTATTCGACGCCACGCCAATTCTCAGTCGAATTGTCAACTTCAACTGGGTGAATTGGGTAGGCCAAGGATTAACAAAACTGGGTAAGAGTTGCCTTTTGTGTACCCTTAATTGTAAGTTGCGGCACTAGGCCATCAAAGCACCCAGCGTTTGGGAAATCCATCGAGCGCCGCTTCCTCGGACGGTTTCCATAGAACCACCTCTTGGATACGAGCTGCCAGCTCGACATCGCTGTAGGTGACCGCCAGTACCCGGTGGGTTTGCAACTTCACCGTCACTTTGGCGTACCCGACGCTCAGATCGGGATGGTGCCAGGCGGCCTCCGCGAGATAACCGATCGTGGCAACCAACATCATCGTGTGGGGCCAGCCAGGTGTCGTGAAGGTCCGCCGCAGCCAATTGTCGCGGACTTCCCAGCCAGGTAATCTGACCAGTGTTTCGCTGAGTTCGGATTCGGTCAACACGTGGTCCTCAGCCATGGAATCGTCCTCCTGTTTGTCTGAAGCCAGATCGTTACGTGAACACCGCTGGGCGCGATGGGTGACGTTTTTTACAGCGGCTACTGACGAGCGTGGGCCACTGGCTCTGTTTCGCGAACTAGCTACAACTATTGTGTACGATGATCGAATAGACAACCGACGTGAGTGATCTCGGTAATCCCCCAGGCGTCACGGACATTCCCCTGAACCGGGCCTGCTATTTCCCGTCGAATCAAATACCAGGTGGCGCATAATCGATGAGTACTCTGGCATACGTTGACGAATACCACCAGCGGACCAAGCATCGCTTCAACCGCTACGCGGCGTCCCCGGGGTACATGGACTGGGCAAACCAGCCTCATCCGTTTCGGTACTACGAAGGAGTTGAGGTAACTCGTTTGGAGTTGAACAGGGAATTGCCGCCGGTCGAGTACGACCGAATCTATCAACCTAACTCTACCAAACCGTCACTCGTAAATCTTCAGACCTTGTCCGACTTTTTCTATTACAGTTTCGCATTATCCGCATGGAAGCAGGCAGAATCAAGTCGCTGGGCGTTGCGGGTGAATCCGTCCAGCGGAAATTTGCATCCCACCGAGGCATACGTGCTGTCAACATCGATTACCGGCGACGAAGCCACTGTGAATCTATATCACTACGTCTCGGAAACCCACGCGATTGAGCGTCGTGCTTCCTTCTCTAATGACGTATGGCAATCGCTGCTGGGGCATCTGCCGAAGGGGTCTTTTCTCGTCGGCCTCAGTTCCGTCATGTGGCGAGAAGCCTGGAAGTATGGTGAGCGGGCGTTTCGCTATTGCCAGCACGACTTGGGGCACGCTGTCGCGGCAATGCGGATTTCTGCCGCGCTGTGTGGCTGGAACCTCAAGCTTGTCTCAAATTGGTCGACCGACGAGGTAACAACGCTTTTGGGACTCGATCGCAGGCAAGACTTCATTGACGAGGAGCATGAGGAACCGGAGGTTCTCGCCGTCGTGATTCCCAAACCCACCGATGACATGCATTCGGCGACGGTTTCGCCACCAACGAAGGCCATGGTCGACGCAATCCGATCGGCGGACTGGTACGGTCGCGCCAACCAGCTCAGTCACGATCATGTTCCCTGGTCGGTCATCGACGAGGTGACGACCGCCACGAAGATGCTGCGAACCGGCGCGCCAGACATGAATCCTATTGCCTTCCATAATTGGCCGCCAGCAGCCGATTTGCCAACGGAGGTCGATGCCCGTCAGATCATCCGTCAGCGGCGGAGTTGCCAGGCACTCGACGGATCGAGCAGGACGACGCTGGACGTATTTCTGCGCATGCTCGGTCGCACGTTACCTGGGCCGCATCCACCCTGGGATGCGTTGTGGTGGCCGCCCATGATTCACATGGTGCTTTTCGTGCACCGAGTCGACGGACTTGCGCCGGGCCTCTACACACTGGTTCGCGATCCCGCCAAGAAGGACCTGCTCAAGCAAGCGACGCGTGACACGTTTGCCTGGGAACCTCCACCTGGAGTGCCAGCAGGCTTTCCGTTGTACTTGCTAACGGAGGCGGACTGTCGAGACGCCGCACGCACCGTCAGTTGCCACCAGGACATCGCCGCCGATGGTTTCTTCAGCTTGGGTATGATTGCCGAATTCGCCGAACCGATTCGGCGATACGGGGCCTGGTTCTATCGCAACCTCTTCTGGGAGGCGGGTATGGTGGGCCAGGTGCTCTATCTCGAGGCCGAAGCCGCCGGCGTCCGCTCCACGGGAATCGGCTGCTACTTCGATGACCCGGTCCACGAGATTCTGGGCCTTGCGGACAACCAGTTCCAGGATCTCTACCACTTCACGGTCGGCGTCCACGTTGACGATCCTCGCTTGCAGAGTTCGCCAGCCTATCCGAACGACGATGTGTAGTTTGCGGCTGAGTCTCTTGCCCTACGCCGGCGTGCATACCCAGCTGGAAATCGACACGCATTGCTTTGCGGCTTCACACCGCGAAGAATGGAGGGGAGATGAATTCGTCTAAGGCGACAGACAAATGAAATACGATGTGTCTGAGAACATCCGCGCTTACGAAAATGGCAAACTGGACGATGCCGGCACGCTAACCAATAACCGCGCCAGCCCGCTGTTCAACCAAGGCACGCTGAACAACTCCGGCACGCTGAAAAACTACTCGGGTGGCACGTATGAGGAGATGATCAACTTCGGCACGCTGACCAACAACTTAGGCGGCACGCTGAACAACAACGGGTCGCTGGACAACAACCACACGCTGCTCAACCAAACCAGCGGCACGCTGACCAACATCGGCACGCTGACCAACCACATCGGCGCCAGGCTGACCCACAACGGCACGATTGATACAACCAGTGGATCGTTCATCAATGATGGGTTACTCATCGGAGAGGGCCATA
>CAUZFZ010000274.1:0-8520 GCA_963579025.1 Planctomycetota bacterium
GCTTCGATTTCTTTGACATAACGATCTCCTGAAAGGATTCTTTTCGATCCTCCCGGAGTCCACCAGTCATGGGCTGCCGCACAGCGTCCCATTCCCCCTCACCCCAACCCTCTCCCCAACCCTCTCCCCAACCCTCTCCCCAACCCTCTCCCCAACCCTCACCCCCACGAATGCGGAGTACGTCGAATCTGCGTAGGAACGCTGTTTCTGCCGCATTCGCGGGGGAGAGGGGGCCAAAAGTGTGCAACTTCAAAACATTGGGCTCGCGCCCCAGGCTATTGCCTATCGCCGCTTCGCGGCTCAATCGTGCGACTGTTCAGTCGCGTGATCAGTCACCGGTAACGGCTGCTGTTTCTGCTCCATCTCTTTCAATCGAATTTCTTCCTGACGGTATCGCTCGGCCACTTCGAGATTGAAACGCGGGTGGTCCTCGTCCAAGTCGGCCTTGCGATGCCTTGCCCGACAGCGGTAGCAGACGAGTACGTCTCGCATGAAGACAAACAGCAGCAGGTCGAATGCGGCAAAGACGAGTAGGATTCCGAGTGAGATCAGCGGCTCGAAATAACCCCAGGCGATCGTGCTTAGTGTTGCTCCAATCAGGACCAGCATCAGACCGAGGCCCTGCGGAAAGTCTTTCTGCTTCCACAGATCGCTGCTGCCGCAGGACAGGCAGCGTTGCGGTCGGTCGCCTTCAATGTCGGCTTCCGCGAAGTCTCGATGCCAGTCGCATTCGGAACATCGCACGTTGCGTTGTTCGTCACTGACGTCGACATAGTTCGCGGCGTCGCAGGTTGGGCATTGAAAGACAAGCTGCATGCTCACAGCCCCACGTATCGCGAGTAAACGGCTCGGGCCACACCGGGGTCGTCCGTGCCCTTGATGATTGCCCGCCCGTCGGCAAACAGCGTGATTTCGTAATCCGGATCGCTCAGTTTCAGCCGTAGCAGGAACGGATTCACCGTCACATCGCCGGATTCGCGAAGACGTTCTGCCGACTCGGACAACGTCAGCTTCGCGGGTTCGTGCGGGCGAATCTGTACTGCGTTGCGTCCGCACAGAATTGTCGATTGAGATCCCTGATCTCCAGACAGCCAGACTCGCTCGCCCCGCTGACACGCGGCGCAGTTGGACCGTTCGCGGAGGTCCGCGACACTCATCTGCCGCAACGTGCCGTCCCAGACGTCGATCATCGTCAGTGCAAGCGCCACGTCTTCGCGGCGGCCTGCCAGGATCTTGATGGCGGTCATCGCCTGCAGAGATGCAATCACGTTGACCGTCGGTCCCAGGATTCCCGCAGTGTCACACGTCTCGGTTGTGCCGGCTTCGGGCGGTGAATCGATCAGACAGCGCAGGCACGCCGATTCATTCGGGAAGATCGGCATGGACTGGCCGTGACTGCTGATGCATCCAGCGTACACCCAGGGCGTGTTACTTTCGAGTGACCAATCATTAATCAGAAACCGGACTTCGAAGTTGTCCGAGCCGTCGAGCATCAGATCGACACCGTCGGCAAAGCGGGCAATATTCGAGTAATCGACGTCCGCGACGATTGGTTCGATCGTGACATCGCTGTTGATCTTCTCCAGCTTGCGTGCCGCCGCGACAGACTTGGGTAGTTGACTGATGACGTCGTCTTCGTCGAACAGCACCTGCCTCTGCAGGTTGCTGTATTCGACAAAGTCCCGGTCGACCAGACGGATGAATCCGACGCCAGCCCGAGTGAGCGTTTCTGCGAGGACTGTGCCAAGTGCACCACACCCGCACAGAAAGACGCGGCTGTTCAGTAGCTTGCGCTGGCCGTCTTCACCCAACTGCGGGAATCGCATCTGTCGGCTGTATCGGTCGAGGTTCATGACGCGTAGAACCCGTTGGCGGCCGCCACGCTGCTGCCAGCATTGATGGCGACTCCCTGAGCGGACAGGCAGTTCTCCAGTGCGGCCAGGAACAGCAACACGTTGCGCGACGTACTGGCTTCACCCATCAGACCGATCCGCCAGGTCTTGCCTTTCATGGGTCCCAGTCCGGCTCCGATCTCGATACCAAACTCGTTGAGCAGACGCGAACGGACGGCGGCGTCATCGACACCGTCTGGAATCTGCACGGCGTTCAACATGGGAAGCTGCTGGCCTTCGGCCACTGCGTATGCGATGCCCAGGGCTGCGAGGCCGGTCTTTAAAGCCTGATGGTTGCGCTGATGTCGGGCGAATCGAACTTCAAGACCCTCCTCAAGAGCCAGCCGCAGCGCTTCGTGCAGTCCATAGTTCATGTTGATGGGAGCGGTGTGATGATACGCGCGGGATGAATCGCTCCAGTAATTGCGGACCATCGACATGTCCAGGTACCAGCTTGCGACTTTCGACTGCCGGCTTTCCATGACTTCAATGGCTCGCGGACTGAACGTGACGGGGGCGAGTCCCGGCGGGCAGCTCAGGCACTTTTGCGTTCCACTGTAGACGGCGTCCAGACCCCAGTCGTCGACTTTGACGGGGACGCCACCCAGCGACGTCACGCAATCCACCAGCAACAGTGCTCCCGCGTCGTGGACGATGCTGGCGATCTCGTCCAGCGGTTGCAGGGCTCCCGTCGATGTTTCGGCATGCACGATTCCCACGACTTTGGGCGAGTGCTCCCGGATGGCCGCTGCGATCTCGTCCGGAGTGAAGACTTCTCCAAACGCGCGTTCGATTGTTGAGACCTGGGCACCGGCTCGACCGGCGACATCCTGCATGCGGCCGCCGAACACTCCGTTCACGCAGACCAGCATGCGGTCGCCCGGTTCGATCAGGTTCACGACACAGGCTTCCATACCAGATGATCCCGTGCCGCTGACCGCAATCGTAAGTTCGTTCGCTGTCTGGAAGACCTGCCGCAGCATGTCCTGCACTTCGTTCATCGTTTTCAGGAAGTACGGGTCGAGGTGGCCGACGGTCGGCGCCGCGAGCGCGGACAGGACATTCGGATGTGTATCGCTCGGACCGGGACCCATCAGGATTCGGCGGGGGGGATTGATGCGCTGAGGCGTACTCATGGGATAACCGTTTGCTGGTTCGTGGCGGCCGGCGTTGGCGGGTCGCTGGAATTCAAGGGGTGGTCGAGCGGTTGAACCGCATGAATGCGGTTACTACGAACTGTCGTCGCCCTGGCTGCGGGGACGGAAGAAACGCATCGATTGCAATACGACCATTTTGCGTCGTGCCAGGCGGACGCCTAATGACAGCAGTTTATTCGCGAACCCGGGGATGCAGCACTGTCGACCTTTTTCGAGGGCTTTCAGAGCTTTACGTACGACGTAGTCCGACGAGTGACCACGGTGCTTTTTCAGCCAGCCGGTTACTCCGGCAACATCAAAGAATTCGGTCTCGGTCGTGCCCGGGCAAAGTGCCAGCACCGTCACTCCGCGTTCCCGGCATTCGGCCCACAACGCTTCGCTGAAATGAAGCACATAGGCCTTACCTGCAGAATACGTAGGCATGTACGCAACCGGCTGAAAGGCTGCCAGGGAAGACACGTTAATCACGCCGCCGTGCCCACGTTCGAGCATGCCTGGTATCAGTAGATATGTCAGCTCGGTGAGGGCCGTAATGTTGAGCTGAATCATCTGCAGCATGCGGTCCGTATCGGTGTCATCGACCGTCCCGACGAATCCAAAACCAGCGTTGTTGACCAGTAGCTCAACGTCGATGCCCCGACTTGAGATGGTCTCGAACAAGTCGGTTGCCTTACCGGGCTCGGAGAGATCTGCCGGAATGATCTCGCATTGCGTTCCGTGCCGTGTGTCGAGTTCTTCCGCGAGTTCCTTGAGTCGGTCTTCGCGGCGGGCAACCAGCACCAGATGCATTCCGCGGCCGGCCAGCATGCGCGCGAACGCGGCACCAATGCCTGACGAGGCACCGGTGACCAGAGCCCAGCGTTCCGCATACGTATCCAGCACCTCGATACACCCTTTGTCCACACCCCGGGCCGGCGGTGATCGCTGTCAGACGTACGGCCGCGACAACGCCGAACGCCACAATTGCCCTGGGTGACACGAATCGGGGATCGTACCAGATGCCCTTTGGATGGAAAGCAACGCACCTGCCTGCTTAAAACGGCAAGTCGGTGCTGCGTCAGGACTTCAGGCAGACGCTCAGTCATCCCTCTGATAGCTGGCCGTGACCTTCGTGCGGATGCCGCCGCGCGGTGTGAACTCCGCCACGATCTGCATCTGGCGCGGCTCGGTCACGTCGACCAGATTGTCCAGAATGTGGTTCGTCACGTTCTCGTAGAAGGCGCCGTGGTTACGAAACTGCTGCAGGTAGTGCTTCAACGATTTCAGTTCGAAACACTTCGCGTCCGGCACGTAGGTGATCGTCAACGTTCCAAAGTCCGGCTGACCGGTCATCGGGCACATCGACGTAAATTCTGGACAGACCGTTTCGACTTCGTAGTCGCGCTGCGGATACGGATTGTCGAAAACTTCCAGAAGATTAAGAGAAATTTCGCTCATCGGCTGGGCTCGGGAGATGCACGGTCAGGAACCAACGGTGCGGAATCTTACCGTTCCCGATGAAGAACGGAATTCAGGAGAGCACGGAGAAATAGCAGCGCACGGCGAAGTCCATGGCGTCTCGCGTGAGTTCCATCGGGTGGCGGGTGTAGGCGCAGTAATTGCGAATCTGCATCAGCAGATCGCGGGGATGGCAGGCCCGCGGCGATCGTCCGGAAGACTCGTAGTGCGTGCGGATCAGGTATTCGACGGCGTCTTCGCAGTACTCGATGCGCATTTCTTCGCACATGATACGGAACAACTCGCGGAACTGGTCTGTGGTCGGATTGGGAACGTGAATCTTGTACGGAATCCGCCGCAGGAACGCTTCGTCCACGAGGTCACGTGGCTGCAGGTTCGTCGAGAAAATGACGAGCTGGTCGAACGGGACTCGCACTTTCTTTCCGCTGGGCAGGTTCAGCAGATCGAATCGTTTTTCCAGCGGGACAATCCAGCGATTGAGCAGTTCCGCGATGGGCATACGCTGGCGACCAAAGTCGTCGATGAGCAGCACGCCACCATTACTCTTGAGTTGCAGAGGCGATTCCAGAATCTGACTGCCCGGGTCGCGTCTGACTTCCAGTTCCGCCATCGTCAGCTCGCCGCCCGCAATGACTGTTGGTCGTCGAATCTGGACCCAGCGTTCATCGGCGCCGGGGACAGTTGTTGATTGGCTGTCGGATGATGATTCGACGGACTTATGAATGCCCGGGTCGAACACACGCATGATCTGTCCATCGACGGTGATCGCCCGCGGAATCCAGATGGTATCGCCAAAGCTGCGAGCCACTCGTTCCGCGATGCTGGTCTTGCCGTTGCCGGGTTCGCCGAACAGAAACAGCCCGCGTCCCGAATTGATAGCAGGACCCAGCATGTCCAACACAGCATCCTCGATCAGCAGATCAGCGAACGCGGCCTGCAGAGCGGTCGGGCCGACGTTGAGCTGTGCCATCGATTGCCGTTCGATCGCGTCGTTGTATTGATCCAGCGTTACCGGCGCGGCTCCGAAATATGTGCAGTCTCGCGACAACTCGCGGGCAATGGTGATGCCCTTTTCGGAGACCACATAGGTGTAGTCTCCGACAACGGCCTCTCCCTTAAGTGCCAGCAGTTGCTCTCGACGCAACGAGGCCAGCACGCCTTCGACAATCGTGAATGGCAGGCGGATATGTGTCGCGATGCTGCGTCCAGTGACCGCTCCGCGTGCGGCCAGCAGCTTGAGGATCAGGCGTGCGATCTGGTCTTCGGACAGACCGGTTTCCTTCAGCGTCCGAGCGATTTTGGGGACGAACGGCTTGATGGCCGGCTTGCTCGAAGAACCAGACGCAGGTCGTGTTGGGCTGCCCACTTTTGCGGCCCGAGGCGGCTGAATTATCTGTGTTGCCTGTGTTGCGACGACCTGTGGTTGTCTGAGCAGTTCATTCGGCAGTTCGACACTTACGGCCGGGGTAGCAGGTTTGGCAGCCGGCGCGGATTCGTCGAGGCCAGTCCAAAGGTCGTCCAGGAACTCGCTGATTGACTGAGTCGATTGAGTCATGGCTGTCGGCACGCTCGACTGAATGTGTTGACGAACCAGAGGGAAACGGAATCTCTGGAATATCGTTAAACATAGGTCGAGATCAGACCATCCGCTGTGGAGGTGTTTTCGGAGACGCACAATGAGCAAGCGGACGCAAATGGCATCGATCGCGAGGGCAACTCGGGATCAGTGAATTGCGACGTTCGAAACAGTCGCATCGATTGAGTCACCGGCGGCGGTAGCGATGCACGACCGACGAGTTCTGGCGGTACTCGTCTACAAAAAAACGCCCGCTGACGAAGGGCCAGCGGGCGTTGATTTTGTTCGCAATTTCCAGGCACTGATCAGGCGGCTGCCGAATCAGGGAACAACTGAACTTCACCCCGGACGATTTCCGGTGTGATGACGTACTTGCGGCCGGCTTCCTGATCGGGCAATTCGAACAGGATGTCGAACATGGCATCTTCGATCACACTTCGCAGACCGCGGGCACCGGTCTCTTTCTGGATGGCGATCTTTGCCACTTCGTGCAGAGCCGCCGACTCGAATTCGATTTCGGCCTCTTCCATCTTGAAGAACTTCTCGTACTGCCGAATCAGCGAATTCTTCGGCTCGGTCAGGATGCGGACGAGGTCGTCTTCACCCAGATGATCCAGGGCCGCGACAACCGGCAGGCGACCGACAAATTCCGGGATCAGACCGTATTGCAGGATGTCCTCGACACAGACCTCACGCAGTACGTTTTCGTGTTCAGCTTCCTGCATGCGGGCAGTCGCCCCGAAGCCGATCGCCTTACGTCCGATGCGTTTGTTGATGATCCGGTCGAGTCCGACGAACGTCCCGCCACAGACGAACAGGATGTTCGTCGTATCGAGCTGGATGTAGTGCTGCTCGGGATGCTTGCGGCCCCCCTGTGGTGGCACGTTGGCAACGGTTCCTTCGATCATCTTCAGCAGAGCCTGCTGAACGCCTTCGCCCGAGACGTCGCGAGTGATCGAGACGTTCTGGCTGGTCTTACCGATCTTGTCGACTTCGTCGATGAAGATGATTCCACGCTGCGCCGCATCGACATCGAAGTCGGCGGAGTGCAGCAGCTTCAGCAACAGATTCTCGACATCCTCGCCCACGTAACCGGCTTCGGTCAGTGTCGTGGCATCGCCGATCGCAAACGGTACCTGCAGGAACTTGGCGAGCGTTTTGGCCATCAGCGTTTTGCCACAGCCGGTGGGGCCGACCATCAGAATATTCGATTTCTCGATCTCGACCTCGTCGTCGCCTTCGGCCTGCAGCATCAACCGCTTGTAGTGGTTGTGTACGGCCACGGCGAGAGTCCGCTTCACCTGCGATTGCCCGATGACGTACTCGTCGAGATGGCCGACGATGTCGCGGGGAGTCGGGACTTTGGTGAAGAGCTTCTTCGGTTCGCCACGACGACGGCGTTCCTGCTCAAGGATCGATTGGCAAAGTTCAATGCAATCGCCACAGACGTAAACGTCTTCCGGACCTTCGACCAGCGGACCAACCTCGCGATAGTTCTTTCGACAGAACGAACAGCTCGCATTTTTCTTGCCAGAGGGTGGTCGTTTGCCGGTGGTGAAGTCTTTTCCTGAGGGCATGCGTTTTCCTTCAGCGATGTCAATCTGAATGGAAGTCGTCTGTTTCCAGACAGTTCAAACTTCCTGACCAGTACAACCAATCGCATTCCGTGCGATGGTCAGGCTTTCGCATCCGTGCCCGATGGCGTGTCCGTACTGGCTGCAGAATCATCCGCAACCTCGCCAGTGAGGCGACCCCTGATGGATCGGTATTCCTCATCCGTCAGGTCACCCTGACGCTGCATATCCTTGAACAGCAGCAGCAATTCGTGAGGGTCATCCGCAGGACCGGTATCTTCACGATACCAGGCGCGAAACTTGAAAGCGGACCAGACCAGCAACCCCACCAGTAGCAGGGTGACACCATTCGACAGCGCCGCGTTCTCCAGGACCTTCCACTCCGCGTCAGACAGTCCGCTCACATGGGTCATCCGGATGAGGTCGATTCCCCGCCATCAATCCGTCGACCATCGGGGACATCACTTGTACTCGATTCAATCCTGCCGTTCATTTTATCCGGATTCGACACAGATCCATCCCAACGAGCCGCTCTAAGCATTGAATTTGCAGATCCGAAATCCGAATCCCCAATAGTGCTGGCTGAGTCGAGGATTCTCGAACCCCGGATCACGATCCCGAGCCAGGATGAGATATCTGTTTCCCGGCCGGAACAGGAATCCATACGCCTCGCGTGCGCCCTTTGAAGTTGCACACTTCAGTCCCGAAGGGACGTGGGCAAATAGCCCGGGGTTTCAACCCTCACCCTTACACACAATTTTCGAGACTTTTGGCACGAGTTTTGCGCCAGTCAGGAGGACAAATTGTCCTTTGTTCTGACGCAAGGATCGTGTCATGCAGACGTGGATTGAAACGGAAATGGA
>CAUZFZ010000275.1:0-8499 GCA_963579025.1 Planctomycetota bacterium
AAGGTGACGGACAGTGAGATGCAGAGCGTGCGTCTAAAACGTAATGCTTTTCACGGCGACTGGAATTATGAGATTCACCCACATAAAAACAGGCGAAGCGGGTAAGTTAATTCTGAACGACGCCTAAGCGGCATCTGAATGCCAGATCTGCCCAGGCACAATGACAGAGACATGAATCGGGCACGGGCGACGCCCCCGCCACGCGAGAAACCGGATGGACTCCCTTGCCCGGCGACGGTGAGTGAATAACTCCGTCGCTTAAATGTCCGGCACGCCAGAGAAAACGGATTCCCTGACAAATGCGTCTGTATCCACAGGAGTCAGGGGCCAATGACCAACTCAACCATTCTGCTGTTTTTCACCGGCACGGCTGCGGCTTTTACCGGATCGTCAATTCTGTTTGACCTGTTCTGGAAGGACCGGGCGCGGATCGACACCCGAGTCAACGAACGACTCAAAGGCAAACTAAAGAAAAAAGCCCAGGCATCGTCGCTGCTTCGGAATCTCGGAAAACAGGTCAGCGATGAACTGAAGCCGGATTTCAAGCAGAAGATCGAGCTTCTGATCGAACAGTCTGGACTGGAACTGACTCCAAACCGGTTCTGGGCTCTGACCACTGTGTCGGCACTTGTCCTGGCGAGCGTGGGCTATGTCGCTCTTGGGGGTATCCTGTTCACGCTCCCCGCTGCCGCAGCCGGGGCGCTGCTGCCCGTCTTATACGTCCGCCATAAATGCAAACAGCGTCGCGAAAAGATGCTCACGCAGCTCAGCGATGCCTTCGACCTGATGGGACGCACGCTGCGAGCCGGACACACATTCTGGACGGCAGTTCTGTCGGTCTCTAAGGAATTCGAAGCGCCTCTGGGTCCCGAGATGGCTTACTGCCATCAGTTGCAGAACCTGGGTGTGCCATCGGAAACAGCACTGCGGGAATTTGCCCGTCGAAGTGGGCTGGTGGAAACCAGAATCCTGGTGGAAGCCGTGACCGTCCAGCAGCAGACGGGCGGAAACCTGGGCGAGATTCTGGACAGTCTGCGGGACGTCGTGCGTGAACGATTCCGGATTCGGGGGAAAATCAAAATGCTGACATCTGAAGGCCGGATGCAGGCGGCTGTCCTCCTGGCTCTCCCGATCGGCGTCGGGGCCCTCATCGGATTGGTTCGGTTTGAGCATATAGAGACACTTTTTGGATTCAATAATGGCATTCTTGCCGGTGGGATCGTCGCAATGGAGACGATCGGCGCAATTTGGATCAAAAAGATTGTCTCACTCGACTATTAACGCGAATTACCGGGGAACGTTTCTCGGTTCGCTAATCTGGAGATAAACAATGATGACTGACTGGGCTTCGCTCGACTTGCTGACGTGGATCGTCCCCGCCGTTGGGACAGTAGCCTTCATCCTGATTTCTCAGGTGATGAGTCACCGGTCGAAAATGCAGGAACGGATTGATCGAGCAACAGGCCGGGACAAGGCCGAGCACGGTGACGCCGTCGTGCCGACGTTTAATCAGTTTGCTCGACAGATGAGCAAGGTCGGGGAGGCTGTTCAGCCCAAGAGTGACGAGGAACGTAGCCGATTGCGATCTCAGATGATTCGGGCAGGCTACTATCACCCTCAAGCGGGTTACATCTTCCTGGCGGTCAAGGCACTGGCGACCTTTATCCCCATGATCGGTGCGGTGATTTGCATGGTCGTGTTTCCCGATTATGCGAAAATCGGAACGCTCGTGGGTGTTGTGTTTGGGACCGCCGGTCTTTTCGTTCCAGGTGTGTTGATCCAGCGGAAGACCAGGGCACGCAAACTGGCATTTCACCGTGCACTGCCGGACGCCATGGATTTGGCGGTCGTCTGTATCGAGGGCGGGCTGGCTCTGACCGCAGCATTGCAGCGTGTTTCCGATTCCCTCGGGACGGCCCACCCCGAACTTGCGTTCGAAATGAAGATCGTCGATCGCAGTATTCAAATGGGACGACAGACCGGAGAAGCCCTCAGAGAACTGGGGGAACGAGTCGACATGGAGGAACTCCGCACTCTGGCAAGCGTCGTGGGAGAAGCCGAGCGGCTTGGCGGCTCAATGGCCGGTAGCCTGCGCAACCTGGGCCAGACGTTTCGTGAGGAGCGTACCCAGAAGGCGGAGATACTGGCGCAACAGGCAGCCGTAAAGATTCTGCTGCCGACCGTGTTGTGCATCTTCCCCATGATCCTGGTCGTCGTGCTGGGACCCGTAGTAGTGAAAGTCATGTATGGGGCACCCAACTGAGTGCGGCTGGCAGAGATTCCAAATCCACAGCAGCGGAAGCAGTAAGAACTCAGTTTCTGCCATTCAACTGACTTGTTGCCAGTCGAGACGCTCGCAGGAGGAGCCGTCGATCAGCATCCCCACGCCTCATAATCGGCAGACATTGCCAACCGTCGCCGTTACCCGCAAAACGACGTAATCGGAACATTGCGGTCAACGGCCTGCAGCGATCGATTGATGCGGCTAAAGCGGTACATCCGGAATGACGAAGAACGTCGTCAGTATCGACAACATCGTCACGTGTGCCGGGCTTCGGGGTTTTGGGGTTCGAGAACGCGGCTACGGCCGTTTGTTCACTGCCTGCCGCGAACGTCAGTGGGGCGACTCAAGCTCTGCATGCGCGACTGCTCCTCCTCGAACTGGTGGTCTGCTCGTGCATTCAATCTCAGCGACGCGGCCGGTCGTTCTGACCTGCACTGGTCTGTTTCTGTGCGTGACACTGACTGTGGTGATTCAGGCGCAGGAGCCCTTACCGGACACCACCGACCGGCTCACCGTGGTTGATGGAGCACTCCATAGCCCACTCATCAAAGAAACCTCGCCCCGCCCGATTGCGGCAGTGAATGCCTTTGTTGAAGGTTCGTCACAAACGGCCGATGCCACCATCGAGATTCGGCTGGGCAGCAGTCGCCTGTTGACATTCAAACAACCGCTGGCCAAGCCCGGAGGCGAGAATCCGGTCATCGCTTTTTCCGATCCGGGTGTAGCAGATTTCGAAGTCCTTCCCACGGGTCGCACGCTGCGGATGATTGGATTGCGACCGGGAAACTCGGACTTGTCCATTACCACGTCCGAGGGCCAGACCTATAGTTTTCTTGTTCGTGTCAATTATGACCTGGACATCATCAGAACCACTGTCAAAGAACAGTTTCCGTCGGCCTCTGTGTCCATCACACAACTGAGAAACCACGTCATTCTCAGTGGCCAGACGCGTAGTGCGGTGCAGACTGTTGAAATCGAGGCAACGGTGCGGTCCCTTCTTCCCGCCGCAGCGGCCGCAGCGGTCGTAAATGGCGGCAACGCTGGTCCGGGAGGGCCGGTCGACTTCCCCATCGTCAATCTGCTTCAGGTTCCCGGGCCGCAACAGGTCATGCTGCGTGTCCAGGTGGCGGAACTCAACCGCACGGCAATGCGTGAGATCGGCGCCAGCTTCCTGTTCAGCGACGCGAATTCAATCGTGACATCGCCCGTCGGTGGTGCGCAGCAGGTGGTCGGGGGTGTGCAGGACAGCAGCCTGATCGCGAGCGGTGCCGGACTTACTTCAATCCTCACGACGGTCCCGGCTGCGACAACCGCCGCGATTGGCATTTTTGACTCGGCCAATTTCAGCGTGTTGTTTCGAGCGTTACGCGAAAACAACTTCATGAAGATTCTGGCGGAACCGAATCTCGTTTCCCTGAACGGTCACGACGCAACTTTTCTTGCCGGCGGCGAATTCCCGATTGCCGTCCCGCAACAGAACGGTGTCAACACTGTCGAGTTCCGACGCTTCGGAGTGAACCTCGATTTCACACCAACAATCCTCCCCGACGACACGATCCGCCTGCGAGTTGCTCCGGAAGTAAGTTCTCTGGACTTTGCAATCGGAGTCACGCTGACTCCCGGAGCGTCGCCGATTCCGGGCCTGAATTCCCGCAGTGCCGACACGACAGTTGAGCTGCGTGAAGGACAGACTCTAATGCTCGCCGGTCTGCTCCAGGTGGAACTGTCTGCCCAGACTCAGCGGATTCCCGGGCTTGGTGACATGCCGATTCTGGGAACGTTCTTCCGAAACAGCACGTCACGGAGTGTCGAAAAAGAACTCGTCGTGATGGTGACGCCCTACATCGTGGAAGCACTCGACAAGGAAGACACCATTCCATTGCCTGGTGACGACATTCACGAAGCGAACGAAAAGGAATTTTTCCTGTATGGTCGGGTCGAAGGCTGTGCGTCCGGTTTTCGCAGTACGACCGATTACCCGCGCTGTCGCGAATTGATCGGAATCGAAAACCGGTTTGTTCACGGGCCTCACGGATATTCGGACTGCAACAACTGCCGCTGAGTCAACGTCCCTCCCAACACGTGTGCCAGTCAGTTGGGCGGCGGGAAGCAACGACCAGCGATTCACGCCAGCCCGACGCTCCAGGTTCGACGGGCAAGATCTGCTGCGATTCAAGTGAAGCGTTTGAGCAACAATTTACGAGTCCTTGCCAGAGTTCACCCAGTGGCGAGCATGGCCCGGAGACTGACAATGACACGTGATGACTGGAAACGGATGCGGTCTGTGGCCGGCGGTCTGGTAATTCTGACTGTTCTGGGGAGCAGTCCTGCCCTCGGGCAATCACAGGACCTCCCGCCAGGTCAGCCTGCAGTGTCCGAGGATCCGCCGGCAGGCGCGCCGGTTTTGACTTCTGAATTCAACACGAATTACGAGGAATCAAATTTCGAGTCCGTCCGCACCGAAAGTCGCTACCAGAGTTCAGGGCATAGTCCTGGAATCATGCAGCGGCTCGCGGGTTTGTTTGGGTTCGGGTTGCACGAACGGCTCTTCTCACCCCCTGTGGGGTCTGCGCTTCGGCACAATATCGCCCGCCATCGAGCCCGAGGTCGGGCAGCACGGGCAGTGCTGTATGGATACGACTTTGAGCCGGGTTCAAGCAAACTCAATCAGCACGGCTATGAGCAGGTGCAAAAGATGGCAGACTGGGTCACGAATTCCGGCGTCCAGGTCGTCGTCGAATACTCGCCAGATTCACCCGACCTGGCTGCAAATCGTCGGCAGATCGTCATCACACACCTGCGTGATCTTGGAATCGCAGACGCCAGTGACTATGTCATGGTGGGCCGTCCATTAGCGCCCGGCCTCAAGCCGATTGAGTCACAGATCATCTACCAGAAACTGCTTGGTCGACTGGCCGGGGGAGGAGCACAACAGACCTCAGGGAACGCTGGGTCCGCTGGAGGCTCGTCGGGTGGAGGCGGCACGTCCGGGGGCGGTGGTGGTTCGTCGGGGGGCGGTGGTCAGTCCGGTACATCACCACGATAAGCATGACAATTGCCGCAATCGTGTTACTGGATGGTGCGAGGATTGGACCCGCGTTGGACAACCTGCAATCCGTTTCGAAGGATCGAAAATGAGACAGGTCAATCTGATATTCGTAGTGTGCGGCATGATCACCGGCTGCCAGCATCTGGAAGAAGGCAGCGTTGACCAGAATCATCCGGCGGCGCCAGCCGTAACTCAGCACAACGCCGACAACGCGCCAAGTGATATTACGGCCGAAGGCAAGACCAGCGTGCGGCTTGCTCTCGCCCGATTGCACGAGCAGAACGGGCAGACTGAACGGGCAATCCATGTCTATGGCGAAGTACTGAACCAGTCGCCAAAGTGTGTCCATGCGATGTGGCGGCTGGCCGTACTGCATGACCTGAGCGATGCGTTCGAGAAATCTGAGCCACACTATTTGACCGCTCTCGAACTTGATCCGGACAACGCCAACCTGCACTGCGACTATGGTTACAGTCTGTACTTGCAGAACCGCTGGACTGAAGCAGAATCGCAGTTACGGCACTCGGTTCGGCTAAGACCCGACCACGGCCATGCACGAACGAACCTGGGACTGGTTCTGGCTCGCACTGGCCGTTCGGAAGAAGCCCTTGGCGAGTTTCGCAAGGCCGGCTGCACTCCGTCCCAGGCGCACGCGAACGTCGCTTATTCCGATTGTCTGCGCGGTGAATTGCAGCGGGCTCTTGAGCATTACGAAACCGCCCTGCAATTCGATCCGCAGTCCGATACCGCGAAGTCCGGTCAGCGCGAGGTCGTGCATATGCTGACTGAGGCAAGTGTGGCAAGCGTCGATCAGTAGAGGCTGACGCGTCTGGCAGATGAGATGGACACGCGCCCGGTCCTGCGGTGTCAACGTCCGCAATCAGTCCTGGGCTGAACCACCGGTTCGTTTATTTCTGGATCGACCCGGATCGTGTTCACACCAGTCCCATACGCGTTTCTGGATTCGCGCGGCTGCGATTGATAGACTCGAAAGCGTTTCGATGTCAGTCAATCAGGTGGCAGGGCCAGCGTGATGGGTGGACAGGCACTTTCTGAGATCGAGCGTCTGCGCAATCTGGACACGCTTTGCGAGCAGTTCGAACAATCGTGGCTCGATGGTAAGCCTGCTGACATCGAAGAATGCCTCGACAGCTTCTGCCAGTCCGATTGGACAGAGGGCCTGAAAGAACTCATACAGATTGAGCTTGAGTTCCGACGCAAGCGCGGCGAGTCACCCGAAGCTGACGAGTACCTTCAGCGCTTTCCGGATCACGCCGATGTCATCCGAAGCATCCTGGACGCCGCATCCGATCGCGACGATGCGAGCCTGAGTCCGGAACATCCACTCCGGAGATTCCCGCACGTCCGCGATCTGTTTAAGGGACTCCCGCCGTTTTCAGAAACGGAACCCGAGGCGTTATCGCTGCTGCTGGAGAACGCCACCACGGCCAGCTGGTCCCACGGAGAGTTCCTGCTGATGCAGGGAAAACCGGCTCGTGCATTGCTTCTGATCGTCGAGGGTGTCGCCCAGGTCATTCATGTTTCGGACGGTTTTGCCCGAGTCGTAACGCAGGTCAGCCCGGGCGATGTGGTTGGCGAGATGAGCATCCTGATGAACACGATGTGCACGGCCGACGTCGTCGCCTGCGGTGACCTCGTCTGCTGCGTCGTCGATCGCGACGACGTGCTTTCCGTTATTGACCGCATCCCCTCATTCCGGTCTGCACTGCTCGATCTTGTGTCTTGCCGCATGAGAGACCAGGGGAGACAGGACATTCTTTATGGGCGAAAGGCCGGGAATTTCCGCATCTGCGAGTGCCTGGGCAGAGGCGGCATGGGCATCGTTTACCGCGGCGAATCCGACGACGAAGAAGGTACGTCGGTCGCACTCAAGATGCTCAATCACCGACTTACGGCCGATCATCGTGCAGTGCAGCGGTTTCGACGCGAAGTCAATGTCGGGCGTCAGCTTTCGCACGAAAACATCATTCGCGCGCTGGGTTCGTTTTCAGCTCTTGGAACCAGATTCATCGTGCAGGAATATTGTCCCGGCCGGCCCCTGTGCGAAGTGGTCGAGCGTCTTGGTCCCCTGGACGAGAAAACTGCACGCGGAATTGTTGGACAGGTCGCTGCCGGACTCGTTCACGCTCACCAGCACGACATCATTCACCGCGATGTCAAGCCGGCAAACGTCATGGTGACAATGGACGGAAACGTCCGGCTGGCCGACTTCGGCCTGGCGTCGGCCCCATCGGATTCCCAACTCACATCCGAAGGAATGCTGATTGGGACTCCGGCGTACATGGCTCCGGAAATCATTTCCAACGGCAAGGTCAGCGACCGTGCCGATGTGTTTGGGCTGGGGTGCCTGGCACTGGAGCTATTGACGGGTGAACCGGTCTTCAAAGCCGACAACGTCCTGCTGCTGTTCGCGAAACGGTCCAACTGGACTCTGCCGGCCAGGGAGGACATTCCCACAATCCCGGACGAGGACTTCTACGAGTTTCTTCGCCTCAGTCTGCAGCAGGATCCCGCGATGCGCAAAGTCGACCTCGCGGAGATCGCGACGTGGGCTGAGAGCGCTCCGAATCTGATTGATGAGTCCTGGTTTCAACGGGTCGCGCAGGTCGAGCCGACGCTGATCGAAGCCATACGCGGTCAATGCGTACTGAACTTTCGTAAGAAATGATGTTCCTGTGATCCGCACACCCGCCTGCCGAAGTTGAATCACACACGCATGCGCGGATCCATACCGCGTCTGCTGCCCGAAACGGTGGCTGAGGGTTCTCCGGCAAGTCCGGCGACCGTCAGCCACCGTTTTTGCATGCGCTCACATCAACCGGCGAAACCGCACCAATTTCCCGAGAAACGTGCCGCCGGTTGTCCGCCGCGGTGATCAACACGAATCAACTGGTAACGCGGGTCAGACAGAACTGACCGGAACAACGAAACACTCAGGAGAGAACGATGACACTGCTCAAATCCCTGCGGAAGTTTGCTGTCAGCGAAAACGGTGCCACGATGGTCGAGTACGGACTGATCGTCGGATTGCTGTCCCTCGTCTGCGTCATCGCAGTCGAGACCTCGGGCGATGCGCTCCTCGAACTGTTCACGAGAGTCTCGGACAAGCTCCAAGAGGCGGTCGCCAGGTCCGCTTGAGCGTCAA
>CAUZFZ010000276.1:0-8322 GCA_963579025.1 Planctomycetota bacterium
CAACTCTGAGGGCCGCCTATCCCGCCGGACTGCGACCTTACGGAGAAAACAGCTCCCACGCTGCAAAAACCGCCGCATAATCCGCGCCCCACAGAGACTGGACCCTCAAGGATGGACCAGGCGTGCCCGAGGACGTGTTCCGCTAAACGGTAATCGTCCTGTGATCGACCCGCTGCGAGGCGATCGGCTTCAGACAGAAGGAGCTGCCGAACGTCTTCATTCCGACGGGCGGCCAGCAGAACGGCAGCTCGAATGAAGCGAATGCCGGAACCGTCGACCGCCAGCTTTTCCAGCTCTTCAAGCTGCTTGATGGCTTCGTCCCATTTCTGAATCACCGAAGCCCTCAACAACAAAGCGAGTCGATGTTCGAAGCCGGCCGAACCGTCCTTTTCAGCGGTTTCCGAATCGGGCACGGTGACGAACGGCAGTTTTACAAACTGCACTTGTTCGCGAGGCGTGAGTTCCGCAGCAAACCGCTGGCCGAATTTATCAGTGTCAACCAGCTGGACCGTCTGGTTTGCGACCGCAGTCTCGCGGTCGCTGCTGTCGGTCGTCGTCACGTTCTGAGCCCACCATCGTTCGGCCACCTGAACGAAGTCACTGTAGACAATCTTCGAGATGACCTTTCCCTGCCTGAGGGATGCGACTTCCAGCACCACCTTGCGTTCGGTGTCGACGGTAATACGCGTGACCGCCTGAGTATTAGCAGAATTCATGATCACCAGACTCGGACGTCCCTGTTCCGATTCGACGACCAGGACAATGCGATTTCGGAAGGTCTCATGCAGCGGTTGCTGCGAGTAGTCGTTGATCCCGATGACGACGTTCTCATGATCGGTCTCGGTAGACTTACGCACGCGACCAAGATTGAACATCAGCGAGAACACACCGCGCTCAACGGCATCACACCAGTTGACGATGGTGTGTGTGCCAGCATGTGTCGGCCGTTTCAGCCAACGCTGTGGCGAATACAGTTCCAGTTCCGCGGAACGATGAGTCACACGATCCCAGCGGGCATCACGCACGCGCCGAGCGATCCGAATTTCGAGCCCGCGCTCAAGCTTGCGCAGTGACTCCGTCCGCAGCAGACTGCGCGAGATGGCCAGAGCCTCTTCAGTCCAGTCCGACGGAACAGGCTCGGTGGCTTCCAGCGGTGCTCCCAACGCAGGAAAGAGCTGATCGACCCAACCGGTATACCCCGGCTGCGGCGCACCACCACCAAAGCCTCCTCCTCCGCCGCCATATCGACCACCAACCGGTTTCGAGGAGATGTCGAACAATTGTCTCTTGTCACCAGCCAGAAGCCTCCCGCGTGACGGAACTGGTCCAAACGCTCCCAACATCTTCTCTGCCTCCGCACTGGCGCGATTCGACTTGCGTTGGTCGAACTCGCCGTTCAATGAGCCACTGAAACCCGGTTCCATTGCGTACAATACGATGTCCATGTCCGATTTTTCCCGGTCGCCAGGCAGTAGCGGCAATGACGGGTACGCTCCATCAGAACCTTTCTTACCCCATTCACCTGACCCCGGTTCTTCGGACATCGGCACTTGTGCGTCGAATGCGTGCAGAGTATCGAGCCGATCAACAGCCGACCGTGCGTTGTGGTCGCGTCCATTGCGAACAAACAGAGGGACTCCTCCAGTCACCGCCATAGTGCTGTTCGCGGGCATCATTCCAAAGTCACTGCCTCCACCACCCCCAAAACTACCGCCTCCAATTCCCCCAAATCCCGACGAACGGCCCGCAATGCTCAAGCGATAGTCATAACCAGCACTGGACCGTTGTTGTGCCTGTTGCAACTGTTGAATTGCCTGATGGCTGCGTCCCAGTCCGGCAAGTTGGATCAATACCTGTCGTCGCAGTCCCAGACGCCAGTCCCCCGCGCGTTGCATCTGCTGCTGAAGAAGTTCGTAATTCGCGTTATCCCGGCCGTCGGCGAAGAAGCGTTCTCCGTCCCGCATCTGAAATCGGCGTTTCACACCAAACCGCTCGCGATCCGCGTCCGTTTCAAGCACCAGCAGTGACGTGTAGGGAGTAATAATGTGGAACTCTTCCGACATGCCGATGATCTCGTCCCTGATCCGCTGACTGCTTCCCTGCTGCAGCAACTGATCCAGATGCATGCGCGCCCAGAGTCGCGGAATGAACGAGTTGCCTTTCTCGGCATCTTTCAGTGAAACGCGCGCGGCGTACTTCACTTCCTCGCCACCGCGCTTTCCGGTGACAACGATCTGCCCGGACTGATCCTCACCCTGTGGCAGATACCGACCGATCAGAATCTGTTGCGTACCGGCCGCGACATTCGGCAGCTTTTCAGGATACACCGCCGCCACCTGCAGACCTCGGAACTGCACCTCCACATCACTCAGTCCCGGTTGAGCCATTTCATTAAGCAGTTCCAGCGCGATTTCCTGAGCAGTCCGTTCGCCGTTGATCGATCGCACCGAACCGCGACTGACTCCCGCGATGGCCTTCAGCACCACCGATTCGAACGAACTGCTAACAGAGACAGCGTGGAACGAGGACGGTGTGTCGGACGCTCCTTTGTCCCTTGCCCTTTGCCCCTCAGCCATCAACAGGCCCAGCCGATTGACGAACGTCTGCGGATCGGCGTCACGAGCCGTCACGATCCCGTCGCCGATGTAAACAACATGTGCGCCCGGTTCGACAACATCGACGATCGACTCGAACGCCTTATCAAGATCCGTCCAGCCGAGGGAGATTCGCTCATCGAGCGTTTTGCGGACCTGCGCGATCGTCTCGTCGGTCGACGCTGTCGCTTCTTCAAACAGCCAACGTGTGTCGACATCGCTGACCGCCACGTTGAACTGGTCGTTCGGACCGAGCGAACTGAGCATCGCGGTGACGAAATCCGTCTGCTTCGCACGACTCGGCGCATCCATCGACGCCGACGTATCGCAGACAAGCAGCAGATTCAGCGGCTCACCATCCGGTAACACATCTCGCTGGAATTTGCCCTCGGGACTCGGCGGCGTGAGCTGAATCAGGAAGTAACCGTCATCTCCCCGCTGATGCGGGATCATCACGACGTCGGATTGCTGCGCATCGATCTCGCAGACGACTTCAAAATCACGTTCCGGTGAATATTCCTGTGCGGAGAATTCCACATGAGCTGAGTGCTCGGTCGTGTCGGACCGGACGGAGTGTGTTCCACACCTGACCGACTTCAACGGCAGGTCCGAGTGGACGAACATTTCGATCGACAGCTCGCGCAGTGGAGTCTTCCGTAACAACTCACTACGCAACCCATACGAGTAACGGTACTCGTTGCCACGCACGGGCAGCACCTGCGTGTAGACAATCTTGATTCGCTTTTCAGATCGTGCCTCGATGGGAAACACGCGGGCCTTAAAGATGTTTCCGCCAGTCCATTCGAGTAGTCCTGGATCGCGGCGTTCCCGCAGAATTGTTTCGTAGATCTCGCGGGCCCGCTGCTTCTCGACCACGTCAGCTTCAATCAGCTCGCCGTTGATCCACATGCCAAATCCGCTGATCGATGCATCCTGCGGCAGTGGAAAGTGAAACACTCCTTCCAACCGACTTCTCGTGCGATTAACAAAACTCTCTTCAATCGTTGTGCGTGCAATCTGATCTCGGATTTCCACTTTGACTTTGTGGTATCCAACGGTCAGTGGAACATTGCGTCCGTCGACCTTCGCGATCAGCGAACCGAGTGATTCGTTGCTCGTTGCACCTTCGAAGCCGGCCAGCCACTGCGGATAATCTTTTCGAAGGACAAGTTTGTGCGCGCGATCGACTTCGAACAGTCGCCCGTCGGGCGATCCGTCCTCGGCCTCTACCGGTTCGAGTTTGACAACCTGCTTGTTGGCACCGAGCAGATCAAATGCGTCACGGTCCAACTCCGCAGGAAGTACGACCTGCACAACGCCGTAATGAACGCGCGCACGAAACGGTGTCAGCAATTCGATCAGCGAACCGGGGCCCAAGGTGAGAGACACCTGTGACGTCAGTGTGACCTTAACTGCGTTGGCACCGCGAATGTCCGTGCGGACCCAGTCGCCCGGTTTGACCAGGAGCTGCCGACACACAGGAGTCCACCGTCTGCGCATCACCGGTCTCAAGGACACCATACCCTGGGAATCGACAATCTTGCCCACACGACCATCGTCCGACAGTGTTTTACCGACAATGAACTGCGATTCGTCCACCGGCACGTTGCGAGCCAGCAATCGCAGTTCGGCCAGCGGCGGTCCGTCATTCCGTGGCCCATCCGGCCAGGCAGCGATCGTGTACAGCTCGTTCGTCTTCACATCCGCAAAGGCCTCAATCGTGAGCGGTCGATCGCCGTCTGCTATCCGCATGCGGAAGACGCGGCACGCGCGACCGTTGTGTCGGGCATTCTCAATCGCAACTGACTTGCTGAATTGAGCTGAAGCTGCCGCATCGATTTCGTGGACACCCAGCAGTGCCAGCAGATCGACCGGCGTCTGCGCATCCCGGAACCAGGGACTGGCTCCGCCTTTGGTTGAGTTGGCGTCTTCATCGATCCGCCACAGACGCGATCCCGATGCGATTCGATACTGCGTCGGCGAATCTTCCCACCGCACCTGGCCGGGCTGTCGCACCAGCACATCGGACTTTTGCTCGCCCTGCACGACTTGAAGCTTCAACGTGTCGGCCGATGCCACATGTTTCAACACATCACCAAAAGTCACCGCCGCCTGCGTATCGCCAAGTCCTCCAAGGAACGCGGCAAGCCCCGTCATCAGGGCCACGGTGAGAGAAACAACAAGCTTCGAAGTCGTCAACATTGTGCGGCTCCCCGCCGGAGAAGATTGGACATGCCGTGTCGCGTTGGATGGAGTGGCTGATCGAGCGGTCTGGAATTCACGAGTCGATTGATCACGCAGCTTGTCGAGAATCACGAGATCGACCGGAGCCGCGTCCGCATCAAGCTGCGTCAGCTCTGGGAGCGATTCGTCGTCGTGATCAGGATGAGTTGGAATAGCCATGACAGTTCACGCCTGAAACAAGGAAATCCTGGACTCTTCACCCGCTCTAATCTCAACCTGGAGCACTTCCAATTCTCAAAACCCAAAGCGTACGTGAGGTGTCGATCCTCGTTTACGCTTTTTGAAGTTGGACAGTTCAGTCCCGAAGGGACGCAGGCAAATAGCCCGGGGTTTCAACCCCGGGAAAATCGGCCCATTCTGAACCACAGCCCCGGAGGGGCGACGGCAAATCCATGTCGGTCCCTGCCGCCGCCCCTTCGGGGCTCATTGAACCCCTTACCGCTTGTTTCCCGGGGTTGAAACCCCGGGCTATTCGCCATTGCCCCTCCGGGGCAGCAAAACTGTGTAACTTCAAACACTACACTTCGAGTCGCGACTGAATCGCTGCATGCGCCCGGGAAACGCTGTGGTTACGCCGGCCTTATTGTTCTTCGAACCGCCGCCGAAATTCACGCCGTACTCGTGCCAGTTTCGAACGAATGCTCTCTGTCGTACCGCCAAACAACTTGACCATTTCAGCCACCGATTGACCGTCTGTGTATTTCGCTTCGAGGATGCTCGCATATTCGCCCGGCAGTTCTGCCAGGACGCGTCGCACCAGTGCAATGGTTTCCTGCTGTTGAAGTTGATCTTCCGGAACAGCGCCACCGCCAGGACTGTCTTCGAAGCGCGGTTCGGCCGGATCGATCCGTCGTGTTCCCACTCGGCGCCAGTAGACGGCCACCTGGTTGTGAGCAATCCCGGCCAGCCAGCTCCAGTGCGTGCCTTTGTCCGAATCAAAGCGATGGGCTGAACGGGCGGCAGCCAGAAAGGTCTCCTGAACGGCATCGCCCACGGCCTCGGTGTTCGCTCCCAGCATCCGTGCGACGTACCGCCAGACACGCACGCTGTACTGGTCGTACAGCATCTTCCACTCCTCCGAATCCCCGGACGTCAGGTCCAGGCCGGATCGTGTTGCCTCAGCAGAATCAGTCACAGAGGTAACCAGGCGGCCGTGTTTGTGTTCAGGACGTGTTTGCGCAGATGTCCGGAATGTGTCGCGAATTCGTCAGGAATTCCAGAAGCCCGGCCAACATGAGTTCGGCGGTTACGACATCTGGCGGATGCCACTTCAGTCCTGCGATGCTCAAACACGGTGAGCGAAAGTGCAGAGCATGGCTTCGACGTGAGACCTGGATCGACCGTCCGCCACAGGATCAACTCAGTTGATCTGATCAGCCAGAGGGGCTTCCGACCGCAGCGCGTCCTCCGGTCGACGACCGAGCAGCGTCTCAAGTTGCACATAGGCACGCACCAGGTCGGCGACGGAATCTGAGCGGGTCTTTTCGAGGATGTTGTGTCGGCGGGTCTCAACGGTCCGCAGGCTGATGTTCAGTTCGCGAGCGATGACCTTGTTCAGGACTCCGCCGACGATTCTGGTCATCACGTCAATCTCTTCCGGCTTGAGATTCGAGAACCGCTCGAACAGTGATTCGTCCGCGTGTTTCTGCTCGCCGTTTTGTGTATCACGTTTCAGAGCTTCGACGATTGCCGCCCAGAGTTCATCCGTCGTGCAGTTCTTTTCCAGCAGCGTGACCGCGCCGTTGTTCATTGCCTGCACCGCGTTGGACACACTGGCGTAGGCCGAGATGACAACAACGGGAATCTCAGAGCCCCGGGAAGAAAGGACATCCTGCAGCTCGATTCCGGACATGCCTCGTTCGATGCGGAGGTCAGTCACGACGCATCCCGGTGTGTCCTTCGTGTATCGCTTCAGAAAGTCCTCAGCCGTGGCGAATGTCTCAACCGGCACACCGCGGATGTCGACCAGCGCGGCAATCGAGTCACGTACGGATTCTTCGTCGTCGATCACAAACACAGTCTGCTCAGGTGGTTCCATGTGACTTCCCGTCAATACGCAGGGTGAATTCGAAGGTCATGCCCCCGGATTCGTTCGCTTCGGCCCGAATATAACCTCCATGATCTTCAACAAACGAATGGCAAAGTGCCAGTCCGATGCCCATCCCTCGTTCGCTGGTCGTAAAGAAGCCTTCGAACAGTTGCTGGGGATCCAGGTCGTCGGGCAACCCTGGTCCGTTATCGATGACTAGAAACTGAACAGTCTCACTCTCGTGAGCCACAGAGATTCGAATCGAGCGTGCTTCGGATCGGTCCTTCGTGCTCAGTGCCGAACAGGCATTGTTGAGCAGGTTGACGAGTGTCTGCTCGATCAGGACGCGGTCACACAAAATCGTCACGGGTTCATCGGGCAGTTCGGTCGTTATCTCAATAACGTTGCTGCGAGCCCGCGACTCAATGATTCCGACAGCCTCCTCGACCAGTTCGGAAACCAGCACGGGCGCGCGTCCCGGCAGTCCCTTGCGGGCAAAAGAAAACATGCGAGACGTAATTGTGTTAACACGACGCGTTTCCGTAACGAGCCGTTCGATAAGCTCGGTAACGCGTTCCAGTCGATCCGCAGCGTCACCACGTGTGAGCGCTTCGTGGCAGACATCAACAAACATCGTGATCGACCATAGTGGCTGCCGGATTTCATGGGCGATGCCGGCAACAATCTGGCCCATCATGGTCAGCCGCGAGACGTGGGCGAGCTGCAGTTCCTGCTGGCGCCGACGAGTCTCCTCTTCGCGGCGTTCCGTAATGTCGCTCACGTGCAGCAGCAGCGCCGGCTCATCATTGAATCGAATGTTAGAAAGTCGCACGCTGACCGGAACGGCGATTCCGTCGCTGCGCAGACTGCTGGATTCAAACTCGTTGATCTCACCGCTCATCAACGGCATGGTACGTCCGGCCGCCGCTTCTCGCTGGTCTTCGGGAATCAGATCCAACGCGTTGCTGCCAACGATTTGCGAGCGTGTCATCTGGTGCAGTTCACAGGCCGCCTGATTTGCGTCGAGCACAATGCCGTCGGGCGTTTCCACAAAGATGGCATCCGGAGAATGCTCGAACAGATACCGGAATCGCTCACTGGCCTGATCAAGTGCGCGTTCGGCTTCCTTCAGACGCGTGACGTCTCGGAATATGACGATCTGCTCGCCATCGTTTGCCAATGGTAGAAAGCGGGCTTCGTAGCTTTGTGTGCCGTCGATGTCGTATAGCAGGAACTCAACGGCCTCGTGTCGACTGCCGGCTGCAACGCGTTGCATGGCTGCGCGAAACTGGTGACCGTCTTCTGCTGAGACAAGACTGGAAATCGTGTTGCGCGTCCAGCAATTCCCGGACGGTCTGTCTCCTCGGGGATTTTGGGGCTCAGAGCGGAGTGAGGAGGGTTTTGCTCGGACGATGGGGCTGGTGCGACTGGCTTTGAGCTGACTCATCGGGTCGC
>CAUZFZ010000277.1:0-8317 GCA_963579025.1 Planctomycetota bacterium
CCCTTGATCAATCTGGGCACGATCATTGTCGACACGGCGAACACCTTCATCACCGTGACCGGCAGCAGCGTCACCAACACCGGTGGCATGCAGGCAGCTAGCGGAGGGACACTGAATGTTACGAATCTGGTGGACAACGCCGGGGCAGTGACTGCCGACGCAGGCGGCCTGATCAACTTCACCAGTGGGTTCACTCAGGTGACAGGCGGAGTTACAAACATCGTTTTGGCAGGCAACGACGTTTCCGAATTCGGTCGTCTATCGGTGACCGGGACTCTCACTCTTGACGGTACGCTGAATGTCACGGCCAGCAACGGCTTCGAGCCCGGGCTGTCTGATAGTTTTGCAGTCGCGACGTTCGACTCTCGGGTTGGCGACTTTGCAACCAAGAACTTGCTTACGGTGGACCAAGGTGTTTCACAGCAAACAATCTACGGGCCTGACACGCTACTTCTGGGTACCGGACTGTTCGTCAATAGCACTCTGGACACCATAGATGCAAATCCCGGTGACGGAATCGTCGCCGACGCCAGTGGCAACGCGACGCTGCGGGCGGCTGTGATGGAAGCCAACGCACTTGGCCGGGCGGAAGTCATTACTCTTTCCGCAGGAACATACACGTTTACTCTCGCTGGCCGCGACGAAGACGGCGCCGCAACCGGCGATCTCGATGTCACCGGCGACCTGACGATCATCGGCGCCGGGGCCAGTCAGACGATCATTGACGCTGCCCAGCTCGATCGCGTGTTTGACGTATTCAGCGGAGTCAGCCTGGAACTCTCCGGTCTCACAATGACCAACGGGACGGAAACCGTCGGAGGCGCTATCCGCAACGGCGCAGGCACGGTGACTGTCCGTAACAGCACATTTTCAGGCAACACGGCAACTACGTCGCAGGGTGGCGCCATCTTCATCACTGGAAATGGTTCCGTAACGCTCACAGCATCGGCTCTCCTCGACAACTCTGCAAACTCGGATTCCGGCGGTGCCGTCATGATCAATCCGGGCAGCACATTGACGGTAGTAGCCAGTACATTTTCGGGAAACACGGCCAATGCCGGGGGCGCAATCCGCAACGACGCAGGCACACTGAACATCACAAACAGCACGTTTTCGGGAAACACAGCTAACACTTTCAATGGCGGTGCCATCGTTGATACTGGAAGTGGCACGGTGACGCTCAGCAGCAGCACATTGACCGCTAACTCCGCGACTTTCGGAGGCGGCGTACACACGAGTTCCGGCCAGATTAGCATTAAGAACACGATCATCGCTGGCAATACGGGCACCAGCGGCGACCCCGATGTCAGCGGAGCTTTCACGACCCAGGGTAACAACCTGATCGGCGACGTGGGCAATGCCACCGGCTTCACGAACGGTGTTGATGCTGACCAGGTTGGCAGCAGCGGCAGTGAGATTGATCCACGACTTGGCCTGCTTCAAGACAACGGCGGCCCGACTCAGACGCATCTGCTGCAGCCGAACAGCCCCGCGATTGACGCGGGAGTCACCGACGCCAGTCTGACGCTGGACCAGCGCGGTGACTCTCGGCAGTTCGACGCAGATGCTGACGGCACGGCGACAATCGACATCGGAGCAGTAGAGCTTTTCGCCGGAGCCATCAGCGGTCTGAAATTCCACGACCGCGACCGAAACGGAGTTCAGGCCCAGGACGGTACCGAACCCGGGCTTTCGGGCTGGACGATCTATGTGGACCTCAACCGGAACGGGCAACTGGAAGCGGGTGAGCCGTTCAGTCTGACACAGGCCGATGACCCCGAGACAACGGGAGTGGATGAAACCGGCAAGTATCTCATTTTTGGTCTGCCGGACGACGAGTATCAGATTCGAGAAGTTCTGCAGCCGGGCTGGGAACAGATTTCTGCAGCGCAACAGACGGTGTTCGTGAATGCCGAAGTGCTTACCGCCGACGTCAATTTCGCCAACCGCCTGATCAACACGCCGCCGACGCTGGTCGGTATTGATGCCCTTCTGCTGCAGCCGCAGGGTGCGGTGGATGCTTTGAATCGCGGCATTCGCGTGGCTCAGCTCGCTCAGAACATCAACGATCCGGATGACGGCGCGCTTTCCGGTGTGGCGATTACGACGACAGACGAAACCAACGGCACGCTGCAGTTCAGTCTCAACGACGGATCGACGTGGACGGATATCGGGACGGTCAGTGATGCCAATGCATTGCTGCTGCCGGCCGACACTCAGGCGCGCGTGCGATTCGTACCGAATGGCGGTTTTACGGACGACGTGGGTGATGTGCTTTCGCTGCGGGCCTGGGATCAGAGGGAAGGCACGGCCGGGACGAAGTTTGACGCCAGCATCAATGGCCTGAACACGGCCTTCAGCACGGGCACTGATACGCTCGACCTGACGTTCACGACCGCGTTCTGGGACGGCGGTGGTGATGGGACGACGCTCACCGATGCTGCCAACTGGAACGGGGATGTTGTTCCCACCTCGGGTGAGAATGTGCTGATTGATGTCGCAGGCGATGTCACGATTACCCACAACAATGGATCGGCCGCGTTTAATCAGTTCCAGGTTGCGGAGAATCTCACCCTGACCGGCAGCTCGGCGACGCGGTTGACTGTCTCCGGGGAATCGAACGTTGCAGGAACTCTGACGGTCAACAGCGAGGCTCACCTGACGGCATCCGGTGGCAGTGCGATTCTGGTTGCGGAGAATGATGTCACTCTGGTGGGTGCCAACCTGTTTGCCCTGGCCGGTGGTTCGCTGACGTTACCTGGAGCGACGACCTATACGGGCCTGAGCGATCGGAATCACACCATTCGGGCGGATGGCGAATTCAGCGCGATCAACCTGTTCGGCCTGACGTCACTGAGAGGCAGCATTCAGACCAGCGGCGTCGTTAATACGACGGTCCAGGCCCGCAACGGTGGCAAAGTCGATCTGCGTCTGCTGAATTCGATGTCGGAACGGACACGCGTGTTAGTCAGTGATGCGGCCGACGAAGTTGACCTCGGGTCGCTCACCACGGTGGTGCGGTCCTCATTCGAAGCCAGCGGAACCGGCCGGATCGATCTGCCGTCGCTGGAGACGATTACCGCCGGCGGTTTCCAGGTAACCGGCGGTGGTGTGATCGCGGCTCCGAATGCGACGACCTACAACGGCAACGTCGGTCTGTCCCGGTCCATCACCGCGGATGGAACGGGCAGTCTGATCGATTTGTCCGGGCTAACATCGGTCTCTGGTCCGGTCGGTGCCAACAATCAGTTTGACCAGCGTCAGTTGCAGATCACGTCAACGAATTCAGCGACGATCAATCTGTCTTCCGTGACACAGGTACTGAACCAGGTACCAATCCACGCGAACGCCGGTCAGGTCAATCTGTCCGCCGCAACACTGTTCTCGGGCACGGACAATCCGACGGCGGCCAACCTGAGTCTGCGGGTCAGTGGAGCGGGACAATTGCTGGTGGGAGCGGCACAGACACTCAGACGCACCAGTCTTCGTGCTGATGGCGGTGGTCAGCTCGATCTGTCGACAGTCACGAGCATCTCGGCTCCCACGTTCAGCGGTGAAAACTACAGCGGTGTGCAGTCAATTCGAGCCACGGGAACTGACAGTCGGATCGATCTGTCGGGAACGACCAGCCTTTCAGGAGGCCAGGGCTTCAACCAGTTCACACCACCATTGGTCGTTGTCGAGGTCATTGCGGGCGGAAGTATCGACCTGACCTCTCTGGCAACGGTCAGCAACGAGACCGAAGTCAGCGTGAACACTGGCGGCACATTGACATTCCGTGCTGACGGAACGACGTCGGCGAATGACATTACATTGAACCTGTTCAGCGGCGGTGTCCTGAACGTCAACGACCTGCTGCTCAATGGGAGCCAGCTCAGCGGATCGGGAGTCGTCAACGGTAATGTCACCAATGCCGGTTCGCTGGTCCCGACCGGCGACGCTCTGACGATTAACGGCAACTACACGCAGACCGCAGCCGGTGCATTCGCTCTGACCATTGCGGGAACGACGGCCGGCACGGAATACAGTCAGTTGATCACCTCCGGAACCGTCACACTGGACGGCGAACTCACCGCCGGCCTGTCGTCCTTCACCCCGACGCCGGGCACTGTCTTCGAGCCCATCCAGTTCGGTTCGGTCACCGGCGATTTTGAAACAAAGAACCTGGACCTGGGCAGCGGGTTGGGTCTGCAGGATTCGTTCGACGCCGACAGCCTGAATCTAACGACCGCATTCCTGGTCAACAGCACAGCCGACACAGTCGACATCAATCCCGGCGACGGCCTGGTCGTCGATGCCGCCGGAAACGCGACCCTTCGTGCCGCGATCATGGAGGCCAACGCCCGCGACGGCGACGACACGATCGTCCTCCCGAGTGGCACCTACGCGTTGGGGATCGAAGGCATCCTTGAGGATCTTTCTGCCTCAGGCGACCTGGACTTTACGTCGAACGTCACAATCATCGGCAACGAAGCCGCTTCAACCATCATCGATGCACGCCAGCTAGATCGTGTGCTGCACGTGTTAGATGGTGGCAACGTCACCATAGCGGACGTCACCATAACTGGGGGTCTTACAAACATTGAAAATGGAATTGGCAATGGCGGCGGGATTAAGAACACGCGAGTATTGACGATCCGTGACAGTGTGATCTCAGGCAACACGGCTGCGGGTAGAGGAGCCGGAATCTGGAACACCGCCATTATATCTGCGACGCTTACAGTGACGAATTCCCGGATCGAGAATAACGTGGCAAGCGGAACTGGTGGTGGAATCCGTAACGAGCAGGGTTCGACAATCAATGTCGCTGCAAGCACGATTAACGGCAACCGCGGCGAGTTTTCGGGTGGCATCTCGTCAAGCGGCTCGCTCTTCATTCGAGACAGCCTAATTGCCGGCAACCAGGCAACAGGTAACGATGGCGGGGGCATTACCATTGGACGATTAGCGACCGGATCACTCATCAACACGACTATTACTGGCAACACTGCCGCTCTTAATGGCGGAGGGCTAGAGATCAGTTCTGCTGCGGTGGATCTCCTCAATGTTACGATTACCGACAACTCGGCGACGAATCGCGGAGACGGACTCTACTTCAATCAAGACTCGGCGACCGCTGTTGCGACAGTCAGAAACTCGATCATTGCCGGGAACGGTGATGAGGACATCGCGAATCTCACTGGGGCGATGCTCAATGATTTGGGTGGCAACTTTCTGAGCGGGGCTCCGCTACTCGGCCCGCTCGTGAACAATGGTGGTCCGACGCTAAGTCACGCGCCGTTGCCCGGGAGTCCCGCTATCGATGGTGGTTCGAATAGTGTGGCGGAGACTCTCGATCAACGCGGTGCTGCACGCCTGCTGGATGGCGATGGCGATGGCACGGCAACCGTTGATATCGGCGCTGTCGAGTTCGGGACACTTGTCAACAGCACGGCGGACATCGCGTCGCCGGCAGCGGGAACGGTCACACTGCGATCGGCCATCCTGGCGGCCAACGCGTCGGCCGGACACGACGTCATCTATCTGCCCGGCGGGACGTACACGCTGGACCTGGCGGGAACCGACGAAGATCTCGCGGCGACGGGTGATCTGGACGTCACTCAGAATCTGACGATCACCGGCGCCGGCGCGGATGTGACCACCATTGACGCTGCCCAACTCGACCGCGTCTTTCAGGTCTTTCCGGATATCACCCTCACACTGGAAGGAGTCACCGTCACGGGCGGACGGCTTGACGGTGGAGCCGATGGCGGCGCTGTCTTTAACGCCGGAACTTTGAATGTCCGCGACAGCATTATCCGAGACAACCAGGTCACCGGCTCAAATACGGCCCAGGGTGGAGCGATCTACAACCAGAACGCGCTAACGATCACCACCAGCCAGATTCTGAATCACGTGGCTCAGGGTGCTGGTGGTGCGGTCTTCAATGCGGGTGGGTCAGTCACAGTCGTCGATACGACCTTTGACAGTAATTCGTCCAGCGCCCGTAGCGGCGGTGCCATCAACAACGAGACTGGCGCTGTCACAATCTCCAATGGCACGTTCACTGGAAACTTCGCTGACAACACCGGCGGCGGACTCAACAGTAGTAATGGCATGGTCGACATAGTCGACAGCACGTTCAGCGGGAATTCAGTGTCGTCCGAAACGAGCGGCGGAGGGATTTCGAACTCCGGTACCAGCGTCATGACGATTACCGGCAGTACGATTTCCGGGAACTCGGCCCAGGGGGCTGGCGGGATCAGGAATGCCGCGGATGGAACGCTGACAATCAACACCAGCACGATTTCCGGCAACGCCGCCAGTTCGAGCGGCGGTGGTATCGTCAACGAAGGCAGCGGAGTCGTCACGATTACGAACAGTACGATTTCCGGCAATCAGGCCGGAGCGAACGCTGGTGGTGTCCGAGTCGAAGGCGGCACGGTAACGCTTCTGCATACCACGGTCGTTTCCAACACAGCCAGCAGCTCCGGTGGTGGCATCTTCAACCGCTCGAACTTAGTTCTGCGAAACTCGATTGTCGCCAGCAACACTGCGTCTGGAGCCGGACCGGATGTTGATGGCGCAGTTGTGTCACGGGGAAACAACCTGATCGGAAACGTGGGCAACTCCAGCGGCGTAATCGACGACGTGAGTGGCGACCAGGTCGGTGGCGGCGGTAACGCGATTATCGATCCGAAGCTTGGTCCGTTGGCCGATAACGGCGGACGGACGACTACACACACGCTGCTGTCCGGGAGCGCGGCCATCGATGCCGGCGCGCTGGATGAAATCACGCAGACCGATCAGCGCGGACTCCCCCGCAGTCTGGACGGCAACAACGACGGTTCATCGCTGCCGGATATCGGGTCGTTCGAGCTGTTTGATGGTTTCATCGTCAACAGCGAACTGGACACCATCGACGTGAATCCGGGTGACGGCATCGCCGGGGATTCTGAAGGCCGCACGACATTGCGGGCGGCGATTATGGAAGCGAACGCACTCACTGGACGCGACACGATCGCGCTGCCAGCGGGGATTTACACGTTATCACTGGCCGGCGCAGCCGAGGACGGGAGTGCAACCGGTGATCTGGACATCAGCGACGATCTCATTATCAGTGGCGTCGGCGCGAGCACGACCGTCGTCGACGGCAACAGTCTTGACGGCGTCTTTGAAGTGCTAGTGGGGATCTCGGCGAGGATCGAAGCCCTGTCGATCACTGGTGGTGACCGCAACACGGATGAAGCCAATGGAGGAGCCCTGAATAACACGGGCAGTACGACGCTATCCGACGTTGTTGTTGAAGATAATCGTGCGGGCAGCAGTGGTGGTGGCGTTCGGAATGCCGGGAACGACGCCACACTGAATCTGCTTCGAACGACGATTCGCAATAACACGGCTCCACGTGCCGGCGGAGTTCAGAATTCGTCCGGAACATTGACAATCACCAATAGCGTCATCCAGGGCAACACAGCGACCAGCAGCAGCGGCGGTGGGATCCGTAGCGACGCTGCGTTGATCGTCACGGGCTCAGTGGTGACGGGAAATCAGGCAGTCACTTCTGGCGGTGGCATCAACTTCGGTAATGGCACGGCCACGATCTCAGGGACGACGATTTCAGCAAACAGCTCAAACAGTGGAGGAGGTCTCTTCGCGGACGGCGGAACAGTCAATGTGAGCAATACAACGATTTTCGGAAACGCGGCTGACCAGAACGGCGGTGGTGGAATCCACACGCTTGGGGACAGTGTTTTCACAGTGATAAACAGCACCCTGTCCGGTAATTCGGCGATTACTCGGGGTGCCGGGATCGATCACGAGTCGTCCGGCCAGCTCACGCTGCTCAACACGACGATTGCGAACAACACGACCAGTGCGGGTATTGCCGGCGGGATCCACGTTTCGAGCGGTCCCATCAACCTGCGCAACACGATCGTGGCGGCAAATTCCGCATCAGACAGCGACCGCGACATCAGTGGTTCATTTACCAGCGCCGGAAACAATCTGATTGGCGTTGTGGGCACTGCGGCTGGTCTCGTGGACGCAGTCAACAGCGACCAGGTCGGATCGTCTGTGAGCCCGATTGACCCGCGTCTCGGTCCACTGCAGGACTATGGCGGATTGACAGAAACGCATTTGCCAGCGCCGGACAGTCCGGCCGTTGATGCGGGTAGCAATGAAAACGCTCCGGCTACTGATCAGCGTGGATTGCCGCGACCTCAGGAGGGTCCAGTCTCTGTGGGGCGCGGATTATGCGGCGGTTTTTGCAGCGTGGGAGCTGTTTTCTCCGTAAGGTCGCAGTCCGGCGGGATAGGCGGCCCTCAGAGTTGCCCCG
>CAUZFZ010000278.1:0-8279 GCA_963579025.1 Planctomycetota bacterium
TGGGCTGCCCCGGACATGGGACAGGAAATGAAGTCCCCCCGCGACATCCAGCCGCCAACGCGGCAAACTCACACTCAACAACAACTTACGTCAGCATAACCACCGCCACGTAAAGGGATCACGCCCAAGAACAAAGGCGACATTCTGCTCTTCCAATAAAGTACAATGTCCCCTTATGGCGTATTCTTTTGCAAACACCACACTGATCTCCGACTAACCGGTTGGCTAACTGCAGCGCGGTGCTTTTTAACCAGCACCGTTCACGCTGGATCAATTATCGACCCAAAATCGGGCCTCATCTGTCGATGTAAACTCGAAGTTCATCGGACAAAATGTTCGTTCGAGTTTTTTGACCACACGGGCTAATCTCAATCAACCCGAATTCTTAACGATGACAAAGCACCAGGTCGAAAGCTTCCTTTTGTTGCCGAGCAATGTTCATCAACCGCTGCCGTACGGAAGCGGCCAAGTTTCGAGGTCGGTTCTTTGTCACACCATCGCCTCCAGGTAGGGCCGTATGACCTTGGACATGCGACAAACCTTGGCGGCGTTCCACAGTTCGTCCATCGTGGCCTTCCGTTGCCGCAGGCAATCGCGCAGAGCCTCGATCGCGACATCGAGTCCGATCTTGTTTCGATTTCGCTTATTCCAAAGTTGAAACATCGGGTCATTCCGACGCCCTGATCAAGCGAACGTGGATTGGCTGGGGAAGGGCCAGCGAGAAGTCGAGCGTGTCGTCATCGACCAACTTGTAGCGAAGTGTAATTTCGCCCTGCGTTCCGTTGCCGTCGGTGTAGCCGAGGTTAAGGACAGCGTCGCCGGTCTTTTGAAATTTCCAGGTGCCCAGGTGAGATGAACCGGTGCTGTCAGCGCCGACCTGAAAGATGTCCCCGCTGGCTGCGTTGATGCTGATCAGTGAAACCGATGTGCGGCCGGGATCGATGGATTCCATTTCCACAACTCGGTCCTTGATCTTCCACTTCACCGTCATCTTCAGGCCTTCGCCCTGACTGCCTTCGTCAACCCACGTTCCGACAAGACGATCCCAGCCGGATCGTTTCAAGGCCTCGGCCAAAGTTTTTGGCTTTGGTTGTTTGGCGTCACCTGCGTTTTCGTCATCATCGGTTGGCTTCGCCTGGGCAACCGTGAGAATAAAATCATTACTGAATTGGCCGCCGGGATTCTGAAGTTGCAGCAGATGCATTCCGTTTTCTGGACGCCGTTTCAGGTTGATCGCGATGCGTTCGTTCTTCTTCAGCGAAACTTTCCCGTCGACTCGATGACCGTCGAGGAAAACACGAGCCTGCTGGTCAACGTTGCGTCCGCTGACCAGCATTTCGGATTCACCAGGATACAGCACCGGAAACTTTTGAGCGCCGCGTTGCTTTTCGATTGGCCCGACCGTCCAGATGGCGGGCTGAGGATGTTCAACATCGCAGTGTTCGCCGTGGCGAGCGGTGAACGTAACAATCCACTTGCCGTTACCGATGTTTTCAAGTATCTGATCGGATGTGAATGACGAGTCACCAGATTGGTCGTGATGTTGACCGTCCTGGCCGAACCGCAGGTTGACTGCCGTGGTTGAATCGCCGTCAATCCGAACGCCATTGCCTTCCAACACAACAGCGCCTTCTTCCGCCGCGCTTTCAAGAGCAGCCAGCAGATCCAACGTCGATTCATCAGCAATCGACTTTTTGGTCAGCGTTACCTGCCGTGCAAACGCGCCGGAGTAACCGGTGCTCATTTCGAGCACCATGTCCCACACGGGATTAAACCGCTGGCGGCCTCCCCATGAGAAACGCCAAATTTCTTCTTCTGGCTGGCCGCGTTTGGCAACTTTACGATAAAACGGAAACTCGTGGATGTTCAATCGTCCCTGCGGCAGAATCAGAAAACGATCATACGCACCTCGCCAAGTCGGAGCATCCATGCCCGTGCCGGGCGTATTGGTGCTGACTAGATGCGGCATGCGATGACAGTCGCCGCAGACGTTGGCTTTGGGCTTGGATGGATCGTTGTCACCGTCGATGTGGAAGAGGCGAAATCCGTCGCGAGCCCGCTGTGTCACTTCGCTAGTGTAGGGCCGACGTTGAGCGGGCGGATACGGGACGCTCAGCAGAAACGTCGCCATGTCGTCTCGCTGAGCCGCCGAAAGCTGGCCTACTTTGTTTTCGTTGTTTCGGGAACTCGCGTCCGTGAAGGCCATCGTCGAAGCGAGTCCGCCATCAATCAAATGCCGGATGCTGCTGGCTGGGTCATCGGTATCAGAGTTCGGCGGAACGCTGCTGTGAATGTTAGCGCTGTTGTTGCCGCCATAGGGATCGCCAGGAATTCCATCCCAGTGATAAGGCTCCGTGTCGCGCAGTCCACGGACCGGCATTGTGGAACGGGGCATGATCTGATCACCGCCAGTGACGATCGGCGTCTTCAGCACCCAAAGCAGTTGATCGGTATGTCCATCGGGATGACAACTCGCACATGAGAACGTTCCTGTTGACGAAGCCGACGCAGTCTCGAACGCCATTCGCCCTCGTTTGACCGCTGGCTGAGTCGGATCGCTGAGCGTGATGGTCGACGTGACTTGCGGAGCTTCGCGATTGGTCAGGTCGACAAGGCTCACTGTGTTGGCGACCGCGTTGAGCACCCATGCCGAAGCAAGTCGCCCGTCGTTCTGCTGCAACGCGATTCCACGAGGAACGGCGCCCACGTCGACGCGTCCCAGTAATTCTCCACTTTTTGCATCGACCGTAAACAGCTTGTCAGAAGCGGCCGCTGAAACTACCAGTGTTGAATCGTCGTCACTGATTTGAATCGCAAATGGAGTGGCGAGAGCCTGCCCCTGCTCTGGATGCTTAGGAGGAAGAGGCTCCAGAGCGATGAACTCTGGCTGACGCGTTTCTCCCTTGCCGCTAAATTCGACACGCGTGATTTGGTTTAGAAACGCTCGGTTTTCGAGCTGACTCAGGTCGTGCTTCTTCGTTCCGGATCGCCCATTCGCATCGTTGCGGGCATCGGTCTGGGCAACGAAGACCGTGCCGTCCGACGCGACGGTCAGACCATACAGCAGCGTTCCCAGCGAATCGACGGTTTCCACCAGTTGATCGGTTTCCGTATCGAAGATGAACAGATCCCGGTCCGGTACTTCGGGATGCTTGATGATGTCGACAACATGTCCGAGCGACAGCACATTGTTGTGAATGATCGAATGTTCCCACGCATCGAACGTCACCAGTTCACCGTCGATGTCGTCCTTCTTACCACCAGAAAGTTGCGTCTTGTTGTTGGACTCAAACGGAATGACAAACAGCTTGCCGTCGCGCACTGTAATGGCTCGCGGATCCTGAGCCGGAATCGTCAACCGCTTAGTTACGTGTCGAGAGGCCACGTCCACAACGGCAATTTGATTCTCCGATGATAGAGCCACGTATGCCTTGTCGTTGCTCGCGAAAGCAATCCCGACTGGCTCGTCGAACGTAGTGGCATGTTTCGAATCGAACTCCTGAATCGTAGCGACGACGTGCAGATACGTCGGACTGGTCGAATCATTGTCGATAACGCTGACAGAATCTGAAACGTGATTCGACACCCACACTTCCAGCCCATCGGGTCGAACAGCCATGCTGACTGGATCGACGCCCACGGGAATGCGATGCACCAGTTTCTTCGTTCCGACATCAATCACGTCAACTGTATCTGCGGGAGTATTCGCCACAAAGACGCGGTCACCACTGATGGCAATCGGGTTGACATGCGGACTCACAAGCGTTGGATGGCCGACGACCTGAAATTCCGGTGGTGTCGCCTTGCCCGTTGCATTTGCGTCTGGAGAGCCTGAACCAGTTCCAACGCCGCCATCAGGCTGGCCGGCTGCCACTAACACCAACGAGGCAGCTGCGACAAATAAGGACAACGTGAGTAGTATGATCTTCATCAGTTCGACTCCTGTATTTCAGGTGATGAAACCTGTAAGTTTGACTCTGGCATCTGTGTATTCTTGTCACGTCCTGGATATCTTTTTCCATTCAGCAGAGCTCCCAGCCAGGTGTTTCTGACGCATAAGCGATAGCTGACAAGCAGCAAGACGGTGGTGACCGAACAAACGAATCCGAATTTCAGCAGAGAGGGCAACGACCAATCTCGGACGATAAACTGCAAGAGAAGGACGAGTGGAATATGGGCCAGATAAAGCCAGTACGACGAATCAGACAGGTAGCGAACCCAGAATCGCTGCGAACGAAAGAGCCGGTCAAACAAGCCCAGCATTGCGAATGACATCACCCACGCGTAGCTGACTTGCATGACAGCAAACAGGATTCGACCGCTGGTCCGGTCCGGCCCCTGCAGGGCGAGCCCAATCGGAAAAAGAATGAGGACCGCCGCTGCGAGTTTCCACCAATATCCTTTGCCAACGGTAACTGCCTGGTCGTTCGCGCCAAAGTACATCGCCCCGTAGCCAAAAAATATCGCGTAGTAAGCGAAGACGGCCGGAAGCGGCAGCAGTCCGATCGACGTGTCTGGTCCATAAGCGTATTGCGAACTGGCCATGAAATACTGAGGCACGGCGGCAAGCGGGATCAGCCAGACGTAGCGCAGCCAGGATGTTAGCCACTTATCTGACACGGCTGGAATTCGTAGCGTCTGCAGCAGCTTCACAAGCAACGCAAATCCACAGACGAACCAACAAAGAAACCACAGAAACCACAAGTGGTGAAAGACTGGAACGTCAAACAGTAGGCCAATGAGCCCTTCCAAACCGTTTGCCTGTGCGTCACGTGCGGTCATCACGGGAGCCGTTCGCCCTGTTTTTTCATTGATTGCAGCCGCGATCTGCTGGCGTCCTGCGAGCAACTCTTCGCGGTCAACCGGCACTTGTACCAGTCCAGCGATATACGCAGTTGTTTCCCAATCGAGTGCAAGAAGCTGTTCAGAAGTGGCACCGTCGTTATTCTCAACTTCCAAACTCGCATCGTTAGCCAGCAGTAGCTTTGCCGCATCTGCTCGCCCGAATAGACAGGCCACATGCATCGGAGCCGATCCGAATGCATCCTTCGCATCGACATCTCCTCCGTTTCGCAAATAGGCGTCCAGAGTATTCAGGTCGCCGAGCACTACAGCGGCCGAGACATCAATTCCGGCACCACCACGTACATCACTGCCAGACCGCAGTGCGTTCGCATCACGCTCCTTCGCCGTCGATGTGGGTTCAGACGTGGGTCGCGAACGCACGTAGCCTGAAACGATCAACATCACGGGAATGATCGTCACCATCGCCAGCAGCAAAGGCAGGAAAATCCGTTTGAATCGATGGACAAGCAGTGGTCGAAAGCCGCGTTTCTTCCAAAGCATCGCAGTGAAAAACCCACTGACCAAAAAGAACAGCGGCATTCTCCATCCATGAATCGACGCCAGCAAGATTCCAAAAAGCCCGTTGGATTGAGAATCCTGGACTCCCCAGAACACACCGACTCCCGGAATGAACGACATTGCGCCGTGCAGAACAATACCCAGTAACATTGCGAATCCTCGCAACGCGTCAAGATCGTGTCGGCGGGCTGGTTCCGAGCTCGTCATCAATTGTTATCCTTCGATGACGTGTACTTGTTGAGAATGCCTGCGATTTGAATTCGGGCACTCTTGATGTCGTCTAGGTCGAGTTCCAGGTTGAGCCAGTCGTACGCGTGCAGGTACGCTCCTTGAAGATCTTCGTCGAAGTCGAGCGTCACGATTTTTAGGGGAGTAAGTCCGCGATTGTTGATTTGATTCGGGTCTGCTCCCAAGTCGAGGAGTAATTCCACGATCTCCGGGCGGCAGAAAAAGCATGCGTGGTGAAGTGCTGTCCCGCCCGAATTGTTTCGCGACTCGAGATCGGCTCCGGCATCGATCAGGATGCTCGCGACTTCTTTCTGCCCGAAAATCGCGGCCAAAATCAGCGATGGGCTGCCGCCGAGGTCTTCCTTTGCCTCCAGGTCGGTGCCCGCCGCGATATGCTGTTCGACCGCTGCTGTGTTGCCGGTGATGGCAGCCTGCCAGAGGCTGATCGTGGGCGTGCGGTTGATTGATACGACGTTCGCGGTGGATAGTAGTTGCAAAATGCTCGGCCGCTCGGACCTGATCCGTTCCAGGTCCAATGACGTGTTCAGCACTTTTTCAACGTTGTGGTAGTAGGCTTCCAAACCCGAACTCCACTTGACGGCCACGTTGTCCACGGAACTGAAGCCGAGATGATTGCGAACCGCTGGATCTGCTCCAACTTTCAGCAACGCACGTACGATGTCGGTATGTCCCAGAAAAGCCGCCATGTGCAGCGCCGTGTTTCCTTCGCCATCGGTCAGCGACACATCCGCTCCACTGGCAAGCAACAGTCGGGCGGTCGCCAACTGATCGAACAGAGTCGCGACGTGCAGAGGAGTCAGTCCACATTCTGCCTTCGCATTGACGGACACGTGGTTTTCAAGCTCATTGCCGACTGCATTCAGATCACCGTCAGCCGCTGCCGCCCAGATGTTGTGTTCGGTACGGGAGACTTCTACGGTCAAATGTCCAAGCGACGGATACGCCATCGCTGTTTGCTGCTGCGGAAAGTTGAGAATCGTCAGCGCCAGAAAAACTGTCGCCGCCAGCGTTGAAACACCGGATACCCACTTCCAGAAAGTCGACGTGGAATGTGGAATCGGTTGATTCGCTATGTCAGCTGGTGTCACGGCAGACTGAGCTTCCTGTCGCAGATGCGTGTCGACTTCTGCCTGAAACAGGAACTCATCCAGAAGCTTGTCGTCATTGGTCAGACGAGCTTCGAGTTTCCGCACTTCGTCCTCAGTGGCAAGACCCGTCAGGTAACGATGAATCAGTTCGTTCGATGTCATACCTGAGGTACCTCCGCAGCCATTCTGAGTCGGACACAATTGGCGAGCTGTTCGCGCAGCCGACCCAGCAACTTGTACAACGCGTTCGGCGACTTTTTTCGGCGCTCTGCAATTTCAACAACCGTGTAGGTTGAACTATGCGGAGCCAGCAATAACTCCCGATGCTCTGCCGAAAACTGATCGAGACACGCGTGGAGTGCTTGCCCGCATCCATGCAGCTCTTGCACCGGTCGGCGTTCACTTCGCTCAGCGACCTTTTCGAGCACTTCATCACTCAACAGCGGGCGTCGCGAACGCAACTTCTCCAGTTGCCGCAGACACTTGAACCGCAGGATGACTCTGGCCCAAGGAACGAAACCATCCGCACTCTCCAGCTGACTTCGCTTCTGCCACATCGTCACACTGGCTTCCTGCAACGCCTCGTCCACCAAATCCCAGTCCGGAACGAGACCACGAGCATACGCCCGAAGAGCAGGCTCAAACTTCACCAGCAACGCCAGAAAGTCGGGCTCAGTAAGTTCAAATTGCGGTTCTTGATCGTTCATACATACCCTATCCGCCGCCACTCAAGAAACCTGCCGCGAATTTGGAAGAATCTCGGTAAATTCGGACACTCCAGCCGAAATCCATGTCGGCAGGAGGACCAAAGAGGTCTCTTTTCTCCGCAACACCACAGCGCGGCGACCGCGGTTATCAGTTGGATCTTCATTTTCCCACTGCCCCCGACGTGTCGTCCGTGTCCTGAAGTTGTGTCACAACCTGGTGAAGGCGAACTTTGTCCGTGACTGGCTTGCCGGCGCGAACGTCTTCTTCGCTAAACACGGCAATTTGTACGGAGCCCACTCCCCGCTTGCCGGCGCGGTTGAGTGTGAAACGCTGGTGGTCGTAGATGATGAAAAGCGTGCCGTCTTCCGCCTGAATACCGTCGGGATACGACGACACTCGTTCATCCAGTAGCAGCCCGCCTTTCCACGTCGCTCCGTCGTCGTCCGACACGAACGCCGTCATGTGAGAGCGTTTTCCGTCGGGTGAGTTGTTCCGCACCATCAGTAACGCTCCGGAGTTCAGCCGACGAAGAACTCAAAGGGGTCAGGCCTCTTTGTTTTGCTTTGGCGTGTTGGGTCTGACGCGCGGCCGCCCTCTTGGTCGCATGGTGGATTCCAAATTCAGTCGACGGGCGGTGGATTCGACCCATCCTTCGTCACCAAGCGGACGACCGCGGTTGGCGGACAGGCGGACCGCCTTGAGTTCATTCTCTGTCAGTGGCTCGTTGACTCGGGCAACCCACTTGGGAAGACGCGGCAGTGGCCAGGGCGAGAGTAGTTTCGGTTCCGGTTCAGGTTTCTGCATCCATCGCCACAGTGAGCTCCATTGCCACTGCTCGGCGCGCTTGACCAGGTTTGCACGCAGCGCGTT
>CAUZFZ010000279.1:0-7954 GCA_963579025.1 Planctomycetota bacterium
AGAACAAAGGACAATTTGTCCTCCTGACTGGCGCAAAACTCGTGCCAAAAGTCTCGAAAATTGTGTGTAAGGGTGAGGGTTTCAACCCCGGGAAAATCAGCCATTTCTGAACCACAGCCCCGGAGGGGCGACGGCAATTCCGTGTCGGTCTCTGCCGTCGCCCCTCCGGGGCTCATTGAAGCTCTCACCGCTTGTTTCCCGGTGTTGAAACCCCGGGCTACTCGCCTTTGCCCCTCCGGGGCAGCAAAACTGTGCAACTTCAAAACGTTGACTTCGGATCCTTTGCCACATTGTGCTCAATCAGCTCGGCCAGTGACGCACCCGTGCGGTACACCCGTCGCCTTCAATGATCGCAGCAGGTTCGATGAAGCAGTTTCTCTTCGCCGTGATCGTTAGCGTGTTGGCCGTGTGCCAGATCAGCGCCGCAGATCCCGGAATCGAGTTTTTCGAGAAACGCATCCGTCCCGTACTCGTTGAGCACTGCTACAAGTGCCACTCCGCGAGAGCAGACAAAGTCAAAGGCGGCCTGCGTCTGGACTCAAAGCGGACCGCGCTTGCCGGCGGTGATTCGGGGCCGGTGATTGTGCCTGGCAAGCCGGCCGAAAGCCTGCTCATCGAGGCGGTCTCGCATTCCGGTGAGTTCGTCGACATGCCGCCGGATCGCAAGCTGCCCGACCGCGTGATCGATGACTTCCGTCGCTGGATCGCCATCGGCGCCCCACTGCCACTCGACAGTCCGTCAGCAGGATCACCACAGCCGCAGAAGTCGATTGATATCGAGGCCGGGCGCTGGTTCTGGTCCTTTCAGCCTCTAAGTCAACAGCCGGTTCCGGAAGTCACGAACGCCACCTGGCCAAACCGAAAACTCGAATGGTTCGTCCTGAATCAGCTTGATGCGAATCGGCTCGGACCGTCCCCATCGGCCGACCGTCGTACATTGATGCGGCGAGTCTGTTTTGACCTCACTGGTCTGCCACCGTCCGCCGAGGAAGTCGATACGTTCGTAAACGATCCGGCACCGGACTCGTATGAGCGACTGGTTGAGCGCTTGCTGGCGTCTCCGCATTACGGTGAACGATGGGGCCGGCACTGGCTCGATGTGGCACGCTATGCCGAGGACAATCCGACCGGTGAATCGACGTGTAAGCCTCCGCCGTATCCCTGGCCGTATCGCGACTGGATTATCCAGGCTTTCAACGATGATCTGCCGTATCACGAGTTCGTCCGCCGACAGCTCGCCGCTGGGGCTGGCACGTCGGGCAGCCTCTGGTGCGCACTCCAGGAAACTTCGGAGCACTCGGTGAACGGCCTTCGCATCCACTGCTGCTCGACGACCTCGCCGCTCGGTTTGTTGATGGCGGCTGGTCGATGAAATGGCTGCATCGCGAGATCGTGCTCTCGGCCACGTATCAGCAGACGGTCGCACGAGACAACTCGCACAATGACGCCATCGATCCAGATAACCGGCTTCTGCGGCGGATGAACCTTCAGCGTCTCGATCTCGAATTGTGGCGGGATTCGGTTCTGGCGGTATCCGGAAAACTCAACCGGCATATGTTCGGCAAGTCCCAGGGCATTGACGAGCGAGCGAACGTGCGCCGCACTGTGTATGGAACGATCACGCGTCAGAACCCCGCCGACGTATTGCGGCTGTTCGATTTTCCGGACGCGAAACGTCATTCGGATCAGCGAACGTTGACCACGACACCACTTCAACAGCTCTACCTTCTGAACGGTCCGTTCCTGCGTGACGCGTCGGAAGCTGTCGTGCGAGAACTTGTCGACCAACCGCCAGCAGAACCGAATGTCGGAGTTCGTCGGCTGTTTCGAGCGATCCTGCAACGTGAACCAAGTGAAGCGGAGACCGACATTTCGCTCGTGCTGATTCAGCCGACGGGTCCGGAATCCAATCTGCGAAGCATCGTGCGGTAACTTACTGTCGCACTATGGCATGGCGACATAATTCCATCTTGGGAAAAGATGATCGCTCGTTGCTTCAAGACCAGTAACGCATTACTGGCGAAATACTTCGTGCTTCGGATTGCCTCGCGCTTCGAGATACGCAAGCAGGTCGAGAATTTCTTCGAGACTCAGCGTGTTCAGCAGCTTTTGAGGCATCAGTGAGATTGGTGACGCGGCCTTGATGTCGATTTCGTCGGTTGGAATCACGATCGGTTCGCACTTCTTCATCCCGATCGGATTGGGCATCAATGTGACGGCCTTGTCCGTCTCGGAAAGCAGCAGGCCGGTGTACTGCTTGCCTGCGTCCGTGACGATGACCCATGCCTGGAACTTCTTGTCGATCTCTTTGGACGGATCGATCATCGACCGCAGAATGTTCTGACGGTCCTTCTTCGCTTCGAGCTTCGCCAGATCAGGTCCGACGCGACCGCCGATGCCGTTCATTTGGTGGCATGCGAAACAGGCGATTCCGGTAAACAGCTTCTTGCCGTTCGCGAAAGAGCGGCCCTTCAGGTGTTCCGCGACCTGCTGAGTCAGCTCTTCGAATTTCCAGTCCCGGACGAATGGACGCACTTCACCGATCTCGGTTGGTTCGGCGATCGGGTTTTCGGCGAGGTACGCATCGACGTCGTTCACGACATGCAGCACACCGGCCATTGTTCGCCAGTGGCCGGGGAAGGTGCAGACGTAGGGATAATCACCCGGCTCGCTCGGCGCGACGATGACCAGCCGTTCTGTTTCGCCAGCCTGAAGAAGTTTCGTGGCTTTCAGAATGTGCGGCAAATCGGGGACAAACCCCTTTGCAAAGGCATCTGGCGAAGTCGCCATCCGCTCGCCAGCCTGAGCGACTTCGAGCATCTTGCCGGGAGCGACCAGCAGCAGGTTGTGCGGCATGATGTCCGTGTTTTCGAGCACCAGCTCGAACGGCTTGCCGGCCTGGACGGCGACTTCTGGACGGTCATACCGCATCCGATGCGGAATCGTACGGATGGTCACGATGCGGACACCCAGATCGCCGATCTCAATCTTGAGCATTTTCCTCTGCGACGTGGGAAGCAGACTTGTGAGATCATTCGCCAGTTGCAGCGACGTACGCACTTCAATTGTTGCTCGTTCGGCGGCACTCGCATTCTTCGCATGAGCGATCAGTGAGCGGGTCAGCGGGCCAGCCAGTTGTTCATCTTTCGGCCAGCGGTAACGCGGGATGCGTTGAATGCCTCTCACGGCCGATGCTCTCAGGTCGCCCTTCTGAGCGAATCCAGCCAGCGTGCGGAACGTGTCGGCATCGTGGCCCGGGATATAAGTGATGGCATTGATCGCGGCACGCCGGACTGCCGGAGTCGGATCACCACCGAGTTCAAAACGCACGGATTCCACGGGCGCCTTGTTACCACCCTTCTGAAAAACGGGCTTTCGGTCCGCGTCCAGGACAACCAACTTGAAGCCTGCCAGGCGATCAACGTACTGGCCATTGCCTTCGCTTCGATTCCAGATTGCGATGCCTTCGATGGAAACCTCTCGACCGAGGTCGACTTCCCACCAGGCATTGTTTGCCTGCTTCGAGTGCGTCTGGCCCTTGTCGGTAAAAGTTCCGGACTTGTTGCCATCGATGGCCCGCCCGGCTTCTCCGCCGAAGTCCGTGCTGATCTGCTTTGCCTTACCACCACGAGCGATGTTTTTGCCCTCACTGAAGACTTCGACTTCGGCCAGTGTCAGCACACGTCGGCGACCAGGCAGTTCGATACGAACGAATCGACCGGATGTGCCCTTCGCCCGCTCGGCCTGCCGCGCAAACTGTTTGGGTAATCCGTGAATCAACGGTTCCACTCGGTCGTAGAGTGCTCCGCGGAAGCCAGCGTCGGGAATGATATGCACCGCCGCAAGAAAATCCTTCAGCGACTGGATCGACCGCTGCGCCAGTTTCCACGCCGGGTCGATCGATTGATCGGCGGAGATCAACGCGACATAACCGATCCGCCGCGTAATGGACCGCTTCGCTGACAGTGTCCATTTTTCGAACAGGTCTCGCGTGCTGACGAGTTCCGTCGGATCACGACGGCTGAGTAGCAGCACAAGATCGAAGATCACCTGCTGGGCTCCGACGACGTCTGTCCTGTCCACGTACTCGATCGCGCCCGTCAACTCGGCGAGTTCGCTGGTCTTCTTCGCTTTGGCCAGACCGCCCAGCGCGTCCATTCGCGACTGCTCTTTGACCGCCGGGCGTGTCAACAGTGCCAGATAAACGGGCGGTGTCTTCGGCAGCTTGATCAGGTCGGCCGTCGGGATGCTCCCCAGGATGTATTCAATGCCCGCCGGGTTGTTGGCGGCGAATGTTTCGCCGGCGCTGATCGCCGACTTCCACAACGGCTGCATGCCGCGGATGACTTCTTCCAGGGCGTAGTCGATGTAGTAGTCCCGCGGGTGCTTCACAGCTTCCAGAGCAACTTCGGCCGCCTTCGCCGTGTTAACCCACGAGCACGCGCGAATGGCTTCCAACCGGACTCGGGGGTGATCGTCATTCGCCGCACGGCTCAGGATTTCAATGACCGTGTCCTGCGGGAGTCGGTCTCGCCAGTGGCTGACGACGCGAACACCAGCCGCGCGGGCGCGGGCGTCGGACGACGTCAGAACTTGAGTCAGGAGCCCTGTCGAAAAGTCGTTCACGACGTTGTGATTCTGGCAAATCCACAATGCTTCCAGCTTTCGGTGCTCGATGTCATCCTCATTCGCCGACCGCTGCAGCCAACGTTGTGCCCCACCGACGGCTGTGCTGGCGGGGAATGATCGCAGTTGAATTCGGGCCCGGTGCCGAACGCGAATCTCCGGTGCGGCAAGACGCCGACAGAGTTGGTCAGCCGACAGTTTCGTCAGGTCCTCGACCTTCTGCAGCGGACGGCCTTTGTAAGTGACTCGCCAGATGCGACCGTGTGAGTGATCGCGATTGGGATCGCGGAGGTTGTGCTGCATGTGGCCGATCAGCGGGTTGAACCAGTCGACGATGTAGAGAGCACCATCAGGTCCGAACTGCAGGTCGGTCGGGCGAAAGTTGCGATCGGAGGAGAACAGAATCGGCTCGATTTCTTCTCCAACGAATCCCGAGTCCTTGTCTTTCACCGTGTGCTGCAACACGCCCTGGAAACCGATGCAGTTGTTGAGCAGGTAATTGCCCTGAGCTTCCGGCGGGAAATGGCTTGATGAGACGATTTCGCAGCCCGCTGTGGGACGGACACGTTTCGGGAAGAACTGCTCCATCTTCTTCCGATAAGTGAACTTGAACGGACCGAAGTCGTCCTCGCCCTCGAAGTTCTGCGTCCGCATGGAGAACGCAGTGCCGTAGTAGTTCGCGCCGCCGGAAGCGTCGGCAACGAAATTCTGGCCCCATTCGTCCCAGCAATGGCCCCATGGATTGGCAAAGTTGTAACTGACGAATGTCTCGAGTTTCTGGCGTGTCGGATCGAAGCGGTAGACGGCCCCGTGTCCGTTTCGGATGGGACCGTACGGCGTCTCCGACTGAGTAATATGGAACGTGCCTTCGTGCATGTAGAAGCCGCCGCCCGGCCCCCACTGGAAAGCACCGATGGCGTGATGGCTGTCACCAGAATCAAATCCGCCAGACAGAATGCGTTTGAAGTCGTACTTGCCGTCGTTGTCCGTGTCTTTGAGGAACACCAGATTCGGTTCCTGAGCCACGTAAACACCGCCGTCGCCGACTTCGAAACCGGTCGGTAGATGCAGGTCGTCGGCGAAGACCGTTTGCTTGTCCGCTTTGCCGTCGCCGTCCGTGTCTTCAAAGATCAGCAGTTTATCCTGCGGCTTGTTGGGCGGCTGATACTGCGGGTAACTCGGCATCGTGGCGACCCACAGTCGCCCGGCCGCGTCCCACGTGAAGTTGACCGGGTTCTTCAGATCGGGAAAGTCGATTTCCGAGGCGAACAGATTGACTGCGTAACCATCCGCGATCGTGAACTTCTTGATGGCCTCTTCCGGCGGCAGGATGATGATCGGCTGTTTGAAGTTGGTCGGCACGTCGTACAGCTTGCGTGTCGCCGAGTAGTCGACCGGTGCTGTCGGAGGCTTGCCCGCCAGGATGGAGTGAATGCGTGTGTCGACAACGGCGCACATCTCGTCGAGCTTTGCCCGCTCATTCTCCAGCACATAAGCATCCGTGAACGGCGGATTGCCGTTCGGTCGCTGCGACCGACCGCCGTAGATGTAAAAGCCATTTACGGCGCGGTAGCGATGAAAGTACTGAAAGTTCTTCTCGGCAATCTCATCCATCAGCGGCTGTGCGATTTCGCTCGCGTCGGAGGACTTTCCGAACAGGGCCTGCGCCACGACTGGAGCCAGCATCCGGTATCCCTCGCCGGTCATATGGATGCCGTTGAACGTGAACGGCGTTTTCTGACCTTCGAATTCACGCAACGATCGACTGAAGAGATCGACGAACGGCACCTTCAACTCGGAACAAACCGCGGCCATGGCCTTTGTGTACAGCTCAAGGTTCGGATTCGTGTCTGAACCGTCCGGCAAATTCGGGCTGTCGAGGTCCTCGTGAGCGATCGGTGAAAGCAGTACAAGTCGCGGAGCACCATGACCGGAGTAGTTCTGCTTGCGCGTATGCTCGATGAATGCTCGCAGTTCCTGTTGAAACGTCGGGACTCCAGTCGAGCCATCGAATGACTCGCTGAATCCGAAGCACGCGAGAATGACATCCGCGCGGGCCAGAGTGAGATGCTTGTCGGGCTCACCGAAGTCCAGCGATCGCGGGCGAAAGCGGACTTCATCCGCCATGAACCCCTGACTCCGGACGGTGACATTCAGTGCCGGATGCAGAGCCTGAATCTGAGCTTCAATGTGCCCGAAATACTGCTCGCGTTCGGCGAATCCGCCGCCAATCAGAACGATGTGGTCGCCCTTTTTCAGTTCGAGCACCCCGTCCGCTCGCAAATTGCCGCCGAGCCCCGTCGTCAGTATGGCGCCCATGAGAAGCGTCTGGAAAATGGTCCGTTGCATGCTGTTCACCCTGCCTGTGGAAACGCTTTTTTGTGAGGTCGATCATGTTAGCGACGGCCGGTCACAGGCTCCATTCAGCGAAATCCCCTTTGGTACCGGCCCCGATGGCCAATGACGTGCTGGTCCGTCCATTGGACTGCGGATTTCCCACATCAGCCTCGAGCAACGGACGGGGCCAAACGAGGTCGGAAAGACATGACAGATTTCGACGATTACGAGCGATGTCGTGTCATGGTGATCGTGTTGCCGCTGGCGTCATGCTTCACATGGTCCATGTACGAGCGGATCAGCATCAGGCCGCGACCGTGGGCATTCTGCCGGTGTTGGGCTTCGGAAGGATCAGGGATCTCAGTGGGATCGAACCCTGGCCCCTCATCACGCACAGTGAGGGTCAGCGACTCTGAAGTCAGGGCCACTGTGATGAAGACGCGCCGATCGCAGTACGGTTGCTGTTGCGACCGAGAGTCACCCAGCTCGCGGTAGCCTGGATCATGGACGTCACGCAACGTGGAATTGAGTTCCAGGTTGCCATGATCGATCGCATTGCTCACGGCCTCTTTCAGGGCCATCGTGATCCGGAACACCTCCGACTGATCTCCAAAGCGAGCCCGTCGCAGTTCTTCGTTCACACGACCGATCAGTTCCTCGGTCTGTGCGTGATCATTCGGGATTTCGAATTTCAGCATCACGCTGGCAGAGACTCCGGGATGGCGCCGCGCATCAGTTCGAACGAGTCACGTCATGACGGATCGCCGTGGTCGTTGCAGGAACTATCGATGCGTTCATCATCTCGAATTAATACGCCATCATCAAGCAACTCGCACCGAAGTCAGGCACCACGCTGTCGATCACGATTCGTGAATCGTCGAACGGCCCGTGCTGCCCGCGACCCAGCCCAACCGGGCAACGCCGTTAAGGATTCTCGTTCCAAGGCTCTGCCTTGGAACGCACTGACTGTGAGGCTCCGCCTCACGCCCGT
>CAUZFZ010000280.1:0-7835 GCA_963579025.1 Planctomycetota bacterium
CTGAAATGAAATTATTTCGACTAATTTCTGGCTACAGCACGCAGAAAAACACGCCGGTCTGAGCCACCGAATACGGCCTTTTCAAGGCTGAAACCCTCAAGAGGCCGTTTCAAGTCCGGGTTAATGACAACCGGCACGCCCGCTCGTCGTGCAGCCAAAGCACCGTAGAAATGAGCCAGCGTGTTGTGCGTATGGACGATTTGCACGTTGCCGTCTCGGAACAGCTGCGTGAGACGATTCAGTCGACCAATTCGCCCCGAGGACGAATCGGCGACGGATTCCACGTCGTGCCCCAGCGCCGTCAGATCATCGGCTGGCTGACCCATTCGACCCAGCGCCGCGAACTGCAGTGAGAACTGTTCGGCGTCGTGGTTGCGTCCGAATTCCACGAGGAGCCGTTCGAGTCCACCGGTCGCCAGACACATGCTCACGTGGCAGACTCGAACCGAGGCTGTTTCGGTTGAGCTCGCTCGCGGCGAAGCAAAGTCCGGAGTGTCAAATGTCCCTGTCACGGCTGAATCAATCATGCGTGCTGTTCCGAATGTGAGACACACACACCTGACGGAGTCAGGGCGGTCTCGGCCAGAGTCTTCCGCGTATGCTGACTCTATGTCGCAATCCGGCATGCGGACGGGAGTCGCGCGCAGGTCTGGCCAGAACTCGGCTGTTGCGACTATTCGGAACCGCGCAACCCGAATCCGCTGGAAACGGTTACGGACGAAAAACTGACTGTGACGGTTCGACTGGATGCGTGAGCGATCGAGCACGGTGCGTCGTTCGTGCTTTCGACTTCAATTCGTTTCGCCAGCGAGTTGAACAAGCAGGAGTTCGATTTGCGCGCGTTCAGAGATCCGACTGCCACCCTTGAGGGACGTGTCTGCAGTCAGCAACCACTCCGAAATCCGCTCGGCACGCGGTCGGCCGATGCGACGCAGGTAGTGGCTGGCCGGCCCAATCTCGTGCGGAAAGGCGCCGGCCTTCTGCAGAGCGGCGTTCAGCGACAGTCCCTGCCGAGCCAGTTCCGTCGCCGTCGACATCTTGCGAAACACGTACGCGATTCCACCGAGGATCCGATGCGGAGACTCACCACTGCCGATCAGCCGGTCGAACGCTGCCAGTGCCGCTCCCAGCCGCCCATCGCGCACAGCATCGGTCATCGCCCAGGTGGTCTCCGCCTTCCAGCCACCCACAAGCCGCCGGACGGCCTCGACATCGATCGTGGTCTGATCCCCCACATAACTGGTCAGCTTCTGCAGTTCCTGGTCGAGCTGTGCCAGATGCGTCCCGGCCAGTTCCATCAGCAGCGATACCGCATTGCGGTCAATCGACTTCTCGTATTTCTGCTGAGCTGTCTCCTGAATCCAGCGAGAAAGAGCGGCTCCCTTAAGCTGCGAGCATTCCACAACCAGGCCGGACTTGTTGATGACCTTGTAGAGCCGCGTGTTCTTCGGCATCGACTTCACGTCAAGAATCAGCAGCGATTTCTTTGCGGGACTGTCCGCATATTTCTCCAGAGCTGCCCGATTCGCCGATACGAAATCCGCTGCCTCATCGACAATGACAACCCGCCGATCGCTCCACATCGAGATCGTCAGTAATTCATCACGGACGGATTTCATGTCCGTGTCTTTGCCTGTGAACCGCGTCGGTGCGTCGTCATCGCTGTTCAGGGCGGACTGCGTCAGCAGTTGGATCGCGGAGCCCTTCAGGGCTCGTTCATCGCCGACAAGCGCAACCACACACGGCAATGCATCTGGTGGCGTACGGAGAAATTCAGTGGCGTGCATACTCTTAACCGTGCGATTTCAGTCGTTAAACCGGGCTCCCAGCCATCAGCGAATTGACGCGAAAACTCAAACAGCGGTATTCTGGTCTGAGCTGACGACACGGATCGTGAATCGAACCGCCTGGCTTTTCCAGCGAAGACCGATCTTACGTCGGCTTCCCACCTGACCAATCTGGGCTTCGCGTCCAATTTGCCTCACTCCGGAGGTCCCGCCTGTGCATGCTGCTCCCCGTTTTCTCAGCGTTGTCGTTGTTTGCGCGGTCACGTTCGGACCGTCGGTCTCTGCGATCGCTCAAACTGATCCGACGAAACTCACGGGTCTGACGATTGACGATTCTCAGGCCGAACTGAAAGGCGAATGGACGTCCAGCACCAGCACGCGAGGATACCTCGGCGAGTCGTACTTCCACGACATGGCGACCGGCAAGGGTGAGAAGTCCGCGAAGTACACGTTCCGCGTGCCGGTTGCCGGCGACTACTACGTGATGATCGCCTACACCCCGGGCAGCAATCGGGCTCCGAAAGTTCCCGTCACTGTCGAGTCCATCGACGGCAAATCGACCGTATTCCTGAATCAGGCTCAGGCGCCACAACTCGGCACAGGATTTCAGCCGGTGGGGCAGTTCAGCTTCTCGGACACCGCGGACTCTACAGTCCTGATCGAAACGACCGGGACAACTCAACACGTCATCGTCGATGGCATTCGCCTCTTGTCGACCGCCGAATTCAAGACCGCGGAAAAGGATGAGAAGACGGCTCGCCCGGTCGTGAAGAAACCCGCGAAAAAACAACCGCCGAAACCCAAACCGAAACCACCCGAGTTCACTCGAAACCCCGCGAAGACAACCTTCCAGCAAATCACGTCGAAGCAGTTTGACGCACTACTTGCTGGACCGAAGACACCGAAACTGGAAGCGGTCAGCGACGTGACGTTTCTCCGTCGCGTGTCACTCGACCTTGTCGGACGTCAACCTTCGTTGGAGGAGTATCAGTCGTTCCTTGCAAGTCAGTCTTCGGATCGTCGTGATCAAACCATTGAGCGACTGCTGGCGTCCGAATCGTTCGGACAGAACTGGGGCAACTACTGGAGTGACGTGATCGGTGCCCGTCAGGCGGAACCTCAACTGACATACCTCAATTACACGTCTTTCCGCGGGTGGCTGGCCGACGGATTCAATACAGGTACCGGCTGGGACGAGATGGCGTTCCGCATGATCACGGCAATCGGACGGGTTGGCGATGGCCCGCAAGGTGCGTTCATCGGATTCCATCAGGGCGAACGTAACAAGCTGGCCGGTGAGTCAGCTCGTGTGTTTCTTGGCCTGAAGATCGGATGCGCGCAGTGTCACGATCATCCGTTTGTTGACATGCCTCAGGAGACGTTTCATGGCATGGCGGCGTTCTTCGCACGCACGAAAGTCAAACTGCCATGGAACGACAGCGACAGCATCGAAATCTCCAGCTCGGACAAGGGCGAGCACAAGATGCCCGGTGCGAAGAGTGAGATGCTGCCGACCGTGTATCGTGGCAAAGAACTCGATCTGGGCCTGTCCGATCAGGAACGTCGAAAGAAACTCGCCGACTGGCTGGTCAGTGGCGACAACCCGTTCTTCGCCCGCTCGTTTGTGAATCACATCCAGTCGCGGCTGATGGGACGCGGTTTCTTTCACCCGGTCGATGACCTTGGTGAAAGCATCAAGCCGCTGAATCCGGAAGCCCACGACGCATTGGCCGCTCACTTTGTCTCATCCGACTTTGATGTGAAGTCGCTGTTCCGACTTCTGGTTTCCACGCAGACGTATCAAAGCGAACGTCAGGCGGAAGCCGTCGTTGTGACCGGTTTCACCGGCGCCACTCCGAAGAAGCTTCGTGGCGACGAAGTGTTTGACTCGCTGGTCGCCGCCATCGAATTGCCGAACATCGACACGAAAGTCGAAGCCTCAACGGACAAGACGCGTTTCCCGCCTCCGCCGAAAACCACACGTGATCTGGTCAACGAAGCGTTCGGATTCGATCCGTCAACGAAAGACGAGTTGCTGACTCGTACGATGAAGCAGGCCATCTTCCTGATGAATAACGACCAGCTTCATCGTCAGATCGACGCATCACCAGACAGCGACACAGTGCTGTCTCGACTGATCAGGAAAGAACTCGACAACGACGTAGTCATCGATGCCCTCTACGCACGAGTCCTCACTCGCGAACCCACCGATGCCGAGCGAGCCATCGTGCTCAAGCACGTCGAATCCAACAAAAACCGCGGCGAGGGATTCGAAGACATCCTGTGGAGCTTGCTGAACAGCGCGGAATTCACGACACGAAAATAAACCGTTCCCGCTCGTAGAGCTTGTCGGGTTTTCGCGAGCCGGCCTCCAACCGCATAAATGCGGTTACTACGAACGGGATTACTACGAACAAGGCCACCGACAATGACAACCCCCTTTCTTCACGCGTGGACTGACCGTCGCGGCACGACCGGCCGGCGGGATTTCCTGCAGCAACTGAGTGTGGGCGCCGGTGCAGTCGGCACCGCACACATCGGCTGGCGTGATCTGCTGATCGCACGGGCGGACGAACTCCGTAAGCAGCAACGGTCCATGATCCTGCTGTGGATGGATGGAGGCCCAAGCCAGTTCGAGTCGTTCAATCCGAAGATCGGATCCAAGAACCAGGGTCCCGCCAAAGCGATTTCAACGAAGTTGCCCGGGACCGAATTCGCCGAGTTCTGGCCGAATGTTGCGAGTGTCGCCGACAAGATCAGTTTCATTCGTTCAATGCGGTCCGGTGAGGCCGATCATTTCCGGGCGATCAAGCTGGTTCGATCTGGTTACCCGATCAACCCGGCAATCGCCTATCCGACATGGGGCTCGGTCGTCGCAATGGAGCGGTACGAAGCCGCATTCGAACTGCCGTCCTTCGTACGCGTCGGAAAACCACGCATCAAGCAGCGGGACATCAATGCCGGCGTGCTCGGAGCGAAGTACGAATCATTCAAAATCGACGAGCCGGGAAAACTGCCCGAAGACGTGCTGCCACGCGTACCGACGGATGTGCTGAACCGGCGGCTAGCTCTGTCCGATGCTTTGGATGCCGAGTTCGCCCGCACGGGTGCCGCTGCCGTCGTCAAAGAGAAGCAAGACATCTACGACCGAACGAGCCGTTTTGTGACCAGCCCGCGACTGGGCGTGTTCAACCTGGATGATGAACCGGGAGCGCTCCGCGATTCCTACGGTCGCACAACCTTCGGCCAGGGCTGCCTGCTCGCCCGACGTCTGGTTGAATCCGGAGTGAGTTTTGTCGAAGTCTTCAGCCATGGCAGTAAGAACGACGCAGGCTGGGACACGCACGGCAATGGGTTCCGTGACACACCAAACCTGTGCGGCGAATCCGATCCGGCCTTTGCGACTCTGATCACCGACCTCGAACAGCGAGGCATGCTGGAGAACACACTCGTCGTGTGGATGGGCGAATTCGGGCGCACGCCGAAGATCAAAAAAGACGGCGGCCGCGACCACTACGCCAAAGGCTGGCTGACAGCAATGGCCGGCGCAGGCATCCAGCCCGGACGAGTCATTGGAGCCACAGACAAAGACGGCCTCGACGTGACCGAGCGACCAGTCAGCGTTCCCGACCTCTACATGACCTTCTGTCACACCCTGGGCATCGACCACGAAAAAGAATACATCACCGCCGAAAACCAGCCCCTCAAACTGGTAGACGAAGGCGGCAAGCCGGTCGAAGAACTGTTCTAACGACGGTGGCCGGCATTGTGTTGCAAGGTGGTGCTGTGGATGCGGGCCATTCGTGATGCAACCGCCACGTCGCGATAACCTGCTCGTCCTTATCTGATTCCCGACAGGCTGGACGGCTCGCGCGATGACCAGATCTCGAACTGAATCCGGCTCAGCCACGGAATGCAATGGGCGGCCACAACAGAGAATCCCACTGTGAGCAATGGTGTGAAGCCAAGTACGTATCGCGACAGTGGATAGAGAACAGTAAACACGGCTACATGGTAGGCGACGGTTGTTACCGTAACGGTGATGGCGAAGTGAGACTGCGGATGGTTGCGCCAGAGAAGGATGAATCCGACAAGTCCACCAGCGAGCCAGATCAAGTTTGAGGCACCAACGAACATCTGATGCCTTCCGCTTTGTGTTGCAAACCAAAGCCGTCCGAACTTGCAGGCAAAGTACTGGAGCAACTCGACTTTGCTCTCAGCCCACTGCAATCGATAGTTGGCCAGACCCAGTTGGTAGTTATAGCGATCACCGATCGCAGGCGACTCATGTTCCGGACGAGGTGCGATCACGCCTGACGATACCAGCTCGGCGGCCCGGGCGGCTTTTCGGTGATGGTGTTCCGGAGGAGGCACCATGAACTCCATTTGCGATCCAGCATACAGGTTTGCGCCGCCGTTCGAGACGACCGGAATGAACTCACCAAACACGACAGCGTTACGGATCGTCCAGGGAGCAACTGTCAGGACAAAACCTGCGGCGAGTGTGGTTGCAAACTTCCACTGCGTCGCCGACCGAAACGGTATAACGAGGATCAGCGCCGCCCAGGGAACGATCAACAGCATTGGTGTGGCGCGACACAACGTCGCCACTCCCAACAGGGCTCCACTAAGCCCAAAGCTGCAGAGTATTCGAGGCATTGAGTTCTCAGTCATCGAGCATTGCGAGCGTCGGTGGCTTTCGACAAGCGCACAGACAGAGACGGTCATTAGAAACGTAAAAGCGGATTCCGGGCAGATCAGTGCACAAGCATAGATCGCGCAGGGGTTCACGGCCCAGAGCCAGGAAGCACACCAGCCGGCTCGCGGTCCCGCCAGTCTCGTTACGAGTCGTCCGAGCACAACCAGTGTGGCTATATCAAGTGCGACCTGGAGCAGCCGGACGCCCCAGATGATATTGGGGCTAATCAGATCGGCCGCGGCGATCAGTAGCGGATAGACCGGTCCGCGCACGATGTCAGGCAATCCATACACGTTGAGAAAGCCGGAGCCGTGAAGCAGGCTATCGGCAATGGGAAGATAGTCTTCGATGGCATCCGGACTTGGGTCCAAGTGACGCAACGCAATCAGAGCGGTCAATCGCAGGCAAAGTGCCACGCCGATGACGAGTAGCAGACGTCGTCTGGCAGGGGACAAGTAGTATTGGCACACGTCCATAACAGTTTCCTTGACAGTGTCTGAACTTGAGTGTCAGAAACTCCACGCAATAAGGAACTATCATTCCTTCTTTGTGCTGTGGTGTCTCGGGCTCGTGACAGTGACTGGAGTCTATTAACAACACGCATGCCATTAAGCGACACGTCTAGTTCACGCTGAACAGCCAGTAAGAAACAGACGGTGGTTATTTGGTAAACACCAGTTCCTTGTTCGCATCGGCGTCTGCGCAATTCTCGGCAACGCGATCACGAAAGATCTCTGGGTAACGGTCGCCGGCAAGCGAGAATTCGGGTGAAGGATGAACACGAAGGGTTTCCTTTACGCCCCATTTCGCCAGGCGATATCGGACACTGACACCCAGTACGCCGAGCCCATAGGTTACCGATCGGCGAAAATTGATCGAACTTGCTTCAGGGAAGTACTTCGTGGGGCAAGAGACTTCGCCGATGCTATATCCCTGCGCGATGACCTGTGCGAGCATCTGATTGTCGAAGACGAAGTCGTCAGAATTTGACAGCAATGGCAGTGACTCCAGGACCTCACGCGAGAATGCTCGGTATCCCGTGTGAAACTCCGAAAGTTTGCTGCCGAGCATAGCGTTCTGAAACGCGGTCAAGGCACGATTTGCGATGTACTTATAGAGGGGCATGCCGCCTTTGCGCGCCGTGTTGCCGAGAATACGTGAGCCGACCACTGCGTCGTAGACACCAGAACTGATCATGCCGGCCATGGCCGTGACGAGTCGCGGGTCGTACTGATAGTCCGGATGCAGCAATTCCCGGACGGTCTGTCTCCTCGGGGATTTTGGGGCTCAGAGCGGAGTGAGGAGGGTTTTGCTCGGACGATGGGGCTGGTGCGACTGGCTTTGAGCTG
>CAUZFZ010000281.1:0-7690 GCA_963579025.1 Planctomycetota bacterium
TCATGGCAAACGCACTATTGCGTGACTGGCAGTTCGAAAACGTCACACGACATCCGCCTGCGGGACCGACAGTTTACCCCGCTCGAACGCGTTCCAGACCTGCAACGAAAAAACAGGAGATCGACTGATGAATCGCACAGTGACAGGCGTTACCGCGGGTGCTGGTCTGATGGCTCTGGCTTTCGTGATGTCCGGAGCAATCGGGTCCACGCAGCCATCCGCGACAGGACTGCCCGGAGCCAGGCCAGCGATTGACGCCTCGACGTTTCCGAGTTTGCAGGCTGCGTTTGATGCGATTCCGGAAGACGGTGGCATCGTCCGGCTGCCGGCTGGCACGTTTGAGATCACCAGGCCACTTGTCATCTCGCGTGGCGATGTGCTCGTGCAGGGAGCGGGCACGGCGACTCACATCGTCAACCGGAATGAAGACGGGCAGCCGGCTTTGATTCTGCAGCATCCCGACGGTGCAGACGTCGAGAAGGATCAGCGGTTGTGGCGCATCATGCTCAGTAACTTCCGCGTCACGGGGAACGAGAAGAGCGGACACGGCATCCTGGCGACGCAGATTCAGGAAGTGTTTATTCAGGGCGTCACGGTCAGTGAGAACGGCGGCGACGGGATTCGACTGGATCACTGCTACGAAGACCCTCGCGTCAACGACTGTCTGATCACGTACAACAAAGACGTCGGACTGAACCTGCTGGGGTGCCACGATATCGTCGTTGCGTCAAATCAGTTCGAGGAAAACAACGATGCACTGCATTGCGTGGACGGATTCAACCTGTGCATGACCGGCAATTGTCTCGACGATCATCTGCAGCACGGTGTCGTGATCGAAAACACGTACGGTTCGGTTGTCTCGGGCAACATGATCGAAGAGTGCAACGGCACGGCGATCATTCTGGACAGGGACTGTTACGGAAACACGCTGAGTGCCAACGTCATCGCTCACAATGGCGCGGGCGTCGATCTGCGGGACGCCCACGGATGCGCGGTGAGCGCCAACACATTCACGATCATGAAAACAGACGCATTGCGGATCGGTCCGGACAGCGGACGCATCACCGTCACCGGAAATAACTTTTCCAACAGCTACATTGGCGACGGAGTGAAACGCGGGACAGAAGACCTTGCCGCCGCGGGTCTGAAGCTCGAAGGGACGCGCGACGTTGCCATATCAGGAAACCTGTTCTCCAGTTTGAGACCCATGGCTGTCGAGGTGACTGGTGAGCCGACCCGGCGTGTCGCATTCACCGGAAATGTGCTCACCGATACGCAGAGCGATCATGGCAAAGTGCAGGATTCATTGATCGACAACGTGCTGAAATCCCAGTAGTTCCAAGTTTGAGTCTCAGGCTCGAGTCGGTCGTAGCTGGATTCGCAAGAATTCAGCCAGTTTTTCGGGGCAATGCTGAATTCTTGCGAATCCAGCTACTTCAAACTTGGAACTATTGAATCCGAATAGGCCACAAGTTCGAGGTCCATTGTCGATGCCACGATTCGTCTTGCTGGAACACGACCATCCCGTGCGCCACTGGGATTTCATGCTCGAATGCGGAACGGTCCTGCGTACCTGGCGACTGGATCGCATACCCGACGTTGCCGATGAGATCAGTGCCGAGCCGCTTCCGGATCATCGGCTGGCGTACCTCGATTATGAGGGACCCGTTCGTGGTGATCGCGGATCCGTCCAGCGTGTTGACCGCGGTGACTTTGAGCTGATCCGCGATGACGAAGACTCGATCGAAGTTGTCATCCGAGGCGAGCGGCTGCAGGGCCGGGCTATCGTCGACGCCCAACGGTTTCACTGGGTTCCGGTTGATTCCGGAACGGAGTGACCGGCGACGCGCACGGGCTCGAATTCAATCGGACCGGCCAGGCTGGCTCGACCGTGAACGTGCAACGACCCGTCTCGCAGCTCGACACCATCGAGTTCGGCAGACGGTTTGTCTTCGGTCGCCAGTCGGACCAAAGCGACGTCGTAGCCATCTCGCTGCTTCAATTCGACCTGCCAGCCCGACGCGCAGGCCTGTTCCGCGAGGCCCTCAACGATCTGGTCGACTGGAACTGGCACCAGCCCCGCACGGATTGATTCGATCTGCAGAGCGAGCTGATTAGGCTCGGAGATCCAGGGAAGGACGCGAAGACTGACGATTCCGGACCACTGCCCCGGTTCGTCGTACTGGAACCCGACGTGAATCGCGTCCGGCTCAATCTGCACGCGGGGTTCGCTGACACCGGGTGGCAGCCACTCACCAAACTTGCGGTGCAGTTCCTCCGCGAGCCATGCGTTGATTTCGTCTTCGGTGAAATCCTGAGACCAGACGTCCGAATTGCGAATGTCGTCGACCAGCTTCATCGTACGATGGACGAATCGTTTGGCCTCAGCTTTACGCGCCACGGGATCAGCGCGGCGTTCCTGTTCCAGCACGATGCGGTAGAAGTCGGGGCTCTGAAACAGAGCCCACCACAGCCCGCCCGCTCCGGCAGCGGCGGCGATCAGCAACGCAGTAACTGTCACGGCCAGCTTCTTCCACGACATGGCACACTCCTGGTCGGAAGGCCCGAGTCCCGCTCATCAGTCCCGACGGACTCATGGTCCGCCAGGATGGCTCCAAAGAATCCAATGGACCCAGCCCGGAAATACGGTGCCCCCACACAGCTCGTGATTCAGCAGTGGAACGTCTTCAGTTGGCGTTTTTCAGCAACTCTTTTGCGACTTCAGCCATGCTAGACCTGATTCCGGAAATGCGTCAATACGCTTTGAAAAGCCTCTGACGTGTATACGTCCGTTCGGAAGCGCCCAGTCTACTTAATTGTCATAGCCGGATCGATTGGAGTGAATTTCGTGGTCCGGTTATTCCGATTGAGCAGTCTGGGCAGACCTGCCGAAGGTCCGACGGTCCCGACTGACGTCTTCCAGTTCTCTCGTGGACATAAACTTACATGCGGTCACATGCAATCAAATACGCACTCATTCTGTTAGCCGTTGTCGTCAGCGGTTGCACGACGGCGGGGACAACGAACACGGCCCGATCGTCGACAGAGCAGCTTCTGATTTCGAATGCGGTTGATCAGTCACTCGACAGGATCGACTTCAGCCCATTCGCCGAACAGACGGTCTACGTCGATGACAAGTACGTCGACTGTACAGACAAGAACTACGTAATCTCGTCGGTGCGACATCGCATTGCACGTGCGGGTGGCTTGCTGGTGGCGACGCCGGAAGAGGCACGAATTCGTGTGGAACTGCGGAATGGAGCTGTCGGAACGGAAACATCTGAGTCGTTCCTGGGCATCCCAGAGATCGTGTTGCCCGGCATGCTGACTCTGCCCGAAATCCAACTGGCTAACCGCACTCGCCAGCACGGAATGGCGAAGATCGGGCTCGTCGCGTTCGACACAGAGACGCGGCAGGCGCTGGGCGATGGCGGAATGACAACAGCTCAGTCCGACAACTCCAACTGGTTCCTCATGGGCCTGGGCCCGATTCAACGTGGCACGCTACGAAAGGAATTGTCGCAGTCACTGGCCAGTCAACCTTCGCCAGGCGTCTTGCCGATCCCGCACCAGGTGGCGTTTCGGAATCCCTCGATTCCGGCCGATGCCGCAAGCGAAGTCCGTCTGACATCGCAGGAGACAACTGCGGAACTCCCAGTGGAGACGCCGCCAAACGCCGAACCACGTCGGCTCCAGCGGTGATTCGATACTGCCTGGAAAGAGGATCACAGGGTCTCGATGCCCAATCGAGCCGTCGCGAATGCACACGCCGCATCCGACGCTTTCGGTCCAAACATTTCAGTCAGGTTCGTGCGGGGAATGCTGCTCAGCTTTGTGTGTGCGTCGAGAATGCGATTGGCCAGGAAGTTGCCGGAACCGGAGACAATGATAGTTTCCGGCGTTCCGGAATCAGCCGCCACAACGCGATCGACCGCGCCCCCGATCCGCTGTCGCTGAACGTCGGCCAGAAACTCCGCAACACCGCGAGCCTGGTCCAGTGACAGTTCCGTACGGTCCCGGCACAACAACCGCGCGAGCCGGTCATGCGCGGCCTCAATCGTCGCGGGCCGCCCATTGGCCGTGTCGCAGTTGTCTGGTTCTTCGGCGATGTCTCCCATCAGGAGATACACATCAAGCGTCGTTGCGAACAGTTCCGCGGCGACCTGTGTGTATGTCTCGCCGAGTGGTACGGAGTACGCAACGGCAGACAACGGGGTCCGTCGACTTCCCGAATAGACCAGCTCACCCGATATCAGGCGTTCGGCATCGGTTCGCCCGGCGGGGTTCGGTAATCCGTTCTGAAGTGGAATGATGTCTGTTGTGGTCGTGCCGACATCAAGCAACAGGGCTCGTCCGTCCGAGACGAGTCTTCCGGCAAATGTGGCGAGGGCATGCCAGTTGGCTGCCGCGGTCAGCAGCGGAAACTCTCGCGCGATCTGTGGCGTGACAAATTCACCCACGGTTTGCCAGACAGCGACCGGACTGTCTGCAGCAACCTGTTCAACGGCATCCAGAATCCGGCTCACACCCTCGGCCTTCGTCGCGAAGCAATCGGCCAGTTCCGCTGTCATTGTGAGAGTCACCGCGCGACACGGCAGCCAGTCACGGATGAGACCGATCAACTCGTCGGCCAGACGATCGGGAGTCCGCCAGATTGGAAAGGCGTGTGAACGGCACGGACCATCGCTGTGAGCCGCCTTAAGATTTGCTCCGCCGATGTCGAGTCCGATGATGTGGTTCATGGTGATTCAGTGAGCGTCGGGTTCTGCTGATGGCCGCGTGAGCGGTACCATCCCGGTCGAGTGGTGTGCATTCTTCGTCCAGATTCGGCTCCAGATCAAACAAGCTGAGCATGATCGATTGTCCGATTCACCGCCGTGGGCTGTTGCAGGTGACTGGCGTGACAAACTGTCGTGGTCACCGCGTTTCCGCGTGGTTTCAAACAGTGTCAACACGCGATTCGCGTCACTGAGGTCCAGCCAGGGCGGCCGTCGCGTCATCGCGAATCAGCAGCAGGGAATCGAGGAGCGTCTGCCGCAGTGACTGGCGGACGACAGGCGTAAACCCGAAGAAGCACACCGAACCGCGCTGGTCTGCGATGCGGCGATGCAGAGCGACCAGTTCTGCGAGGACTGAGCTCTCGACGACGTCCACGTCCTGAAAGTCCACAAGAGCCCGCAGTCCGTCGCTGTTGCCCAGAACGTCCTGCAACTTGACGAAAAACGGCACTGCCGCAGCTCCCATTCCCGCTTCCTCGGGCACACGCACAACCACCATTCCTGGTTGCGCGTCGTAGTCGCAATAGCTGCGAATCTCGGTCATTGAGTAGTCCAGACGGCGTTCAGTTGAAGTCTGCATGGCGATTGACCTTCCTTGTGCCTTGTGTAAACGGCCCGCGGAAAAATGGTGAATTCGCAGCTCCCACACGCTGGCCCGCCCGGAACACAACCCCGCTTCTGATCTACATCCCCAGCACTCGGCAGCCGAGCCAGCGATACAAAACGCAACTTTTCACGCAGAGCTGAGGTCAACAGCCCATTTGCGACACACCGACGTTGCCCCGGCCAGAATCAGCACACGTCGACTGAAGTCATATTCACTCATTTGTTACAGAATTTCAGCTTACCGGGAAGTGAATTCGTTCGACCACTGGAAAATTGCGGTAACGCACATGGTTACGACGCGCCGAAACAAAGCAGATAGTCGGGGATTCGCATTGCCGCTCTCGAAACGGAAGCTAGACTCGACGAAATCACATCACTGGTCCGTTCGGACCGCGCCCGATTCGGGCAAACGTCGCATTTCCTGACTCACTTCTATTTTGCGACAGGAAGCCGGTATGTCACAGCAAAGAGAGAACTGGTTACGGCACGTGGATGACATCATTCGATCCCGCCGCTATACGTGGATCGGCGAGGGACTCGGCGGACGAGACGTCCCCGAAGCCATGTCGCAGATCATGACCGACGTCATGCACATCTGTGATCGCGAGGGAATCTCCCTTGACGAGCTTCTGGCGGAAAGCCGACGTCGTGCCGAGAGTGAAGCGTCGCAGACGGGTTCAGCCGCGATGAACTGATCGCCGGCCATGCCAACGTCGATGAACGGTCGACTTCATTCCAGCATCCAGCCGTGAATGGTCCGGATGTCGTGCAACAGCTCCAGAGTTCGGCTGGAATACGACCGCGAACTCCGCTTCCTGAGATGTGACTGTGAATGACCATCGCTCCCGCTCACCGGAGAGTGACGCCCACCGACAATTGAACGCGGACGACATCCGAGTCCGGCTGAAGAACAACCTCAGCCTTGTGGCGAGTTACCTGGTCGTCGTGGCCGTAATTCCGATCACCAGCACCGTTGTGGTCACCTTTGGAATCGTGCCGGTTGAAAGCGATCAGGCTGCATTCGTTTTCATCTTTACTGGGCTTGGGCCACTGATGATTGCATTGGCAATTGCGATCTGGCGCGGGTGCGTCTGGCCCGTCTATGTCGTGCTCGGCATCAGCTACCCACTGGCTGTCACCCTGTGCCTGTGGATCGAGCCAGCCGCCGCAATTCTCTTCTGCGGTGTGCCTGTTCTGGCCGGACACAGTGTCGTGTTGCGCATCTATCAACTCAGGAAGATGGGCGAGCCTCTGTTCGCCTGATGCGGCACACGGATTGAGTGTTGAGGTCGGGTCTAGCACGCTACCGTTCGCGGCACGTCCATTATCACACACGTATCCGGGGGGCAATATGTCTGATCCACTGTTTGATATTCGCGAAAAAGTCACGCTGGTTTCCGGCGGCAGCCGAGGCATCGGCAAGGCACTGGCCCGAGGATTTGCCGAGCGCGGCGCCCGTGTGATCATCACAGGTCGTGACGAGCAAACCCTGAACGCGGCCGCCGAAGAAATCTCGACCGAAGACTGCCGCGTGGAGCCGCTCGTGTGCGACGTCGCCGACCTGGGTGCCATTCGCGGGGCCGTCGAACACGTCCATTCGGCTCACGGCCGGATCGATGTGCTGCTGAGCGTTGCCGGAGTGAACATTCGCCAGCCGTCGCTGGAATTCACGGAAGAGCAATACGATTTCGTACTCGACATCAACCTGAAAGGGGCCTTCTTCATGGCGCAGGAAGTCGGCCGGAAGATGGTCGAGCAGGGCAGCGGCAGTATCGTCAATGTTGATTCGTTGAACACGTACGCACCGGTCAAGAACGTCCTGCCCTACGCCATGAGCAAGAACGGGGTCGTCATGATGACGCGTGGACTGGCGCTCGAATGGGGGCCAAAGGGAGTCCGCGTCAACACGATTGCCCCAGGGTTCATTCTGACCGATCTCACACGAAAGCTGTGGTCGGACCCAACCATGCGCGAGTGGGGCGAAACAAACACGCCGCTGGGCCGTATGGGTGAGGTTGACGATCTGGTCGGAGCGGCCGTCTTTCTGGCGTCGGAAGCGTCGGCCTTCATGTCCGGGCAGGTCGTACGTGTCGACGGCGGATTCACCGCCGGGCTGAACTGGCCGATTCCCGGCGACGGCGGTCAGTAGAACGCGGTTCGTACAGGCTGCAGTTCGTAGTAACCGCATTTATGGCTCATCTGAAAAAATCTGCAACATAGGATCGGAAGTACAATCCGCGGATCAAACCTGGATCGTTGGACATGCTTTTTAGTTTCCGATGCGCCAGCGTTGTTAGTTCATCTTT
>CAUZFZ010000282.1:0-7615 GCA_963579025.1 Planctomycetota bacterium
GTGCGGACGTCGAATTCAACGATGCGGGGATCTTCGAGTGTAACGCTCATAGTCTTGTCCGTCGGTCAGGTGTCGCCTGACGGTTCCGGCTTGCGGTTAACAGTGATGTCGTTCAGGAGCCCACTACTTCGCTCGGATACCGTGATACTCCAGCGGGAACTCGTAATCCTTGCGAAGCGGGTGACCGACCCAGTCCTCCGCACACAGAATGCGGACGAGGTTCGGGTGTCCCACAAAGTTGATGCCCGACAGGTCGTAGCACTCGCGTTCGTGCCAGTCGGCGATTTTCCAGACCCCGGTGACGGTCGGCACATCCGGAAGCTCGCCGGGCTCGTCATTCTTCCAGCGCGGCAGTATCACCTTGACCGTAATGCGATGCTTCAGAGAGTAGCTCTGCAGGTGGTAGACGACTTCGATGTGAATATCGTGGTCGAATTTCTTCGCCTTCTTCGGGTCCGGTTCGAGCCAATCCACCGCACACAGATTCTGGAGATGATCGAACTGCAGGCGTTCGTCGTCGCCACGTGCAACGATATCAGTCGTCTGCCGCCGGAACTGGTCAGAGCGGAACGCTTTGACGGGATTTTCTTCGTTGATCTGCCAGACTCGGAACAGCGTGAGACGATCTGGCAAATTCACCTGCGGACGTTCGACCTCGATGTCGACCAGCAACGGCCCACTGACAAATCATGGACGGGCGCTGAAATTCGATCGTGCTGCCGACTGGCTGCGCTGCTCGATGTGCCGCTGATGCAGGCGGCATTGAATGTCGTGCCCGTTGCGACCACGGCCGCTGATTCTGTTGATCGACTGCGGCAGTGGGCCAGCGGGCGGTGCTTGTCGGCAGATCGTGCCGGCGTCTTTCACCACGCGACGCCGAAGCCACCCCGACGTAAGCGGAGTGTGACCATCGATCCTTCCAGCAACTGACGGACTCACAGAGTCCCGACATGCTGACAATATCACTCTTTCAAGGAGCAACGCCTATGACGGCAACCATGCGTGAACCAACAGGCCACGCCGCACATGAAGATCAACTGCGTGACAGCTCGGCGGCAGTTCGGCTCAGCTTTAACTGGATGGGAGTCCGGCGAACCCTGACGCCTCATCAGCGAGCCGTCGCTGCTGACTCATTCGGTGCCGAGGGCGACTTTCTGTCGGCCGGCAAGAAGCTGCTCGACACGAAACATCCGAAGTTCAAGGCGCTGACGGCGATTCGCGGCGAAGCGGTTTCAATGTGGAAATCCATCAGCCTTCCCTGGCCCGAACCGGGCATCCGGCTGATTCACCGTGAGCAGATTGAAGATTTTGATAATCGGGCGACTTCGATCGCCAGCCGGCTGGACGAAGCCGTGGTTGATCTCGACGGGCACTACGACGAACTAAGGCACGCCGCAAGAGACCGGCTGGGAAGTCTATTCAATGCGTCGGACTATCCCGTATCACTGGCCGGCGCATTCTCGATGTCCTGGGACTTTCCCTCAGTCGATCCACCAGGTTATCTGCGGCAGGTCAACCCGGAGTTGTACGAGCAGGAGTGTGATCGAGTCCGTTCCCGGTTTGCCGAAGCGATCCGGCTGGCGGAAGAAGCGTTCACGGCTGAGCTGTCCGAACTGCTTTCGCACCTTTGCGAACGTCTCAACGGTGATCGAGACGGCAAGCCGAAAGTCTTCCGCGACACAGCCGTGTCCAACCTGACGGAATTCTTTAACCGGTTTCGGTCGCTCAACGTCGGTTCAAACGCGGAACTGGATCGGCTGGTTGAGCAGACACAGAGTGTTCTGCGCGGAGTGCGGCCGAACTCGCTGCGTCAGAGCGATGGTTTGCGGCAGCACATCACCACGCAGCTCTCCGGCGTGCAGTCCGTGCTCGACGGAATGATGGTCGACCGACCACGCCGCAACATCATGCGCAGTCGTCCTCCGCAGACTTCGGAGCCAGAAGCATGAACCTGCTGATTACTGCCAGTGGCACCGTACGGTGCGTTTACGACGAGACCGTCGACCTGAGTGCCATCGGGGCTCTTTCCATCCGGCGCGGTTCTCACGTTGAACCGGATGATGGCGGGAACTGGTGGGCTGATCTCAGTCCAGTCGATGGTCCACTGCTGGGACCATTTGGCGCTCGCAGTTCAGCGCTCGACGCCGAAACGCAATGGCTGACGGCCCACTGGCTGACGCCACGTCGTCACTGACGACACGAATGCTGAACGTATCCCGCAAGCCCCGGCTGTGTGTTCTCCGTGATCACGCAGCCGGGGCTTTTCTAGTTGTCTGTATCGAACTCAGGAGACCACTTCATGACTCAGAACGAACTGAACCGCGCCGTGGCCGCAGCCACCGGAGAATCCGTGACCGAAATCTCTTCACGCGGTTTCGGTCTGCTGAATCTGCGACCGCCCGCTGATGAACCCACGAGTCGACATCGAGGTCGGCGAAGGCGCACTCAGCGACGCAAACGACGACATCGACACCTCGTTTATCCGGAGACTGAATGAGCGCGCGACAGAAACTGAATCAGGCCTACATCAACGGGGCACTCCTGCTGGCAGGAGTGATTGGAGCCAGCACGGAATCGTGGACGGTGTTCATCACCCTGACCGTGATCCTGGTCGTCCTGTCGATTCACGGGGGCGACATCCGCACAACACCGCGATCAAGTCGCGGCCCCGTCCAGCGGCGTGGACGACGCCATTAACGGCTCCTTGCTTTCACTATTCCATACTCATCACCACAGGGGACAACTCTTGAAATTACTTTGCATTAACAATGATGGCGCAGGCTTTGCTAACTATGTGGACGTCGAAGAAGGCACGACGGTACGTCAGTTCTTTGAAGAACACATCGCAAATCCAAACCCGTCTGACTATCTGATTCGAGTCAATCGGCAACCGGTGGCCCACAATCAGATGTTGTGCGATGGAGATCGCATCAGCATTACGCCGGTGAAGATCGAGGGCGCGTGCTGGCGGTTCATTGAGGCCTCGCGATGAGTCGTCAAACGACGGTGTTTCATCGGGCTGCGGTGGCCATTCACGAACGACAGTGTCTGTTTGACGGTCATCCATCACTGTCGCCGCCGACGGAGTCGTGGAGTGAATGTTACCGACTGACTCGCTTGATCGAGAAAGCCCGTCGCCGAAACCTGTTCGCCGCCGTGAGTCGCATGGAAGCGGCTCTGGCGGCGGCCATTCAACGTGTCACAACCGCACTGCACGATTACGAGCGTGCTGCGGTCGCGATGAGAAACCGGAGTCCGTCGACCATTCGCGACATCCTGGCTGATTTCGACGCGATCGCGTCCGAGTTCGACAAGGTCTCCATCAGTGTCGAGCGGCATCTCATCACGGTCACGACGGATGAGGTGGTGCTGGAAGAAGTCTACCTCGGCAGTTTTGAGATCGTGTTGAACTGGCATCGGCTGAACGAAACCGGGGCCTACGAGGTCATTGCTGCTGATGCTCGACCCGCAGCCACAGATGACGACACGACGCATCCGCACGTACAGAGTAACGCGCTGTGCGAAGGCGAAGGGAAAGCCGCGATTCGCAACGCCCTGCGTGACGGGCGTTTGTACGACTTCTTCGTTCTCGTGAGGCAGATTCTGCACACCTACAACCCGGCGAGTGCCTACGTGCAGCTCAGCGACTGGTCGGGCATCTCGTGTCCTGAGTGCGGATCAACGACTGCGGAAGACGACAGCAATCTCTGCGAAGACTGCTCGACGACCACGTGCATCGAGTGCTCGACTCGCTGTAACGACTGCGATTACCGCTACTGCTCCGACTGCATCCGAACCTGTACCGGATGCGACAAAGACACCTGCTCGTCGTGCCGCTCTGTTTGCTCAGAGTGTGGCGACGCTTTCTGCAAAGGATGCCTCATCAATGAAATCTGCCTTTTGTGCCACGAAAACGAAACCGAAGAAACCCAACCGGAAGCCGTCGTCGCGACGCAAGCACCGACGGTCTAACCGACCCGCGATCCGGTTCACACCTTACGCCTGGGCGAAACTGCTGTACCTGCGCGACGCCGGCGACACCGAGATCGGTGGCTTCGCCGTCACGTCGCCCAATGATCTGCTGCTGGTCGAAGACGTCTGCCTGGTACGTCAGCAATGCACGGCGATCACGGTGGAGTTCGACGATGAATCCGTCGCCGACTTCTACGACGAGCAGGTGGATGCCGGGCTCAAACCAGAACAGTTCGGCCGCATCTGGCTGCACACTCATCCAGGCACCAGTGCCACGCCGAGCCTCACCGACGAAGAAACCTTCGGCCGCTGCTTCGGCAACGTCGACTGGGCCGTGATGTTCATCCTGGCCAAAGGCGGCGAGACGTACTCTCGATTGCGGTTCAATGTCGGACCGCAAACGTCACAGGAGATGAGCGTCGAGATTGACTACGCGCGGAGATTCGACGCGTCAAACGAATCCGATTGGCAGCGGGAATTCGCCGCGAACGTCCGAAAGGTCACGCGGCGGAATCCCTTCTCACCACTTCCAGAATCGGCGGACGGCTACCCGTTCTTCCATGAACTCGACGAAGCCGACGAGCACCGCCCCGGCGACTTCAACGTTGCCCTGAAACAAAACGGCGGCCTGGAACAAAGCGGCGATGTCGACTGGTTCGATCGCCTTCATTCCGAACCACTGTTCCTGGACTGGGAGGACGATGAATGCGAAATGCTGTTATCGACAATCCCCGACTGATCCGTCAGCAGGGGCTCGTGCCGTCAGATCGACTGGTCGGTCTGACGGCCACCGTCATCGGAGTCGGAGCGATCGGCCGTCAGGTGGCTCTGCAACTGGCAGCCATCGGCGTCCGGTCAATCCAGTTGATCGACTTCGACTCCGTGGACGAAACCAACATCACCACGCAGGGCTACCTGTCTTCCGATGTCGGCAAGCTCAAGGTGGAAGCCACTCTTTCGGCAATCCAGCAGGTCGACTCCGACATCCATGTCGAAACAATCAACGACCGCTTCCGACCTCGACACTCCACTGGCGAGGCCATCTTCTGCTGCGTCGACTCCATCTCCGCCCGCACCGCCATCTGGCGATCAGCGGGCGCGAGCTGTCAATTCTGGGCCGACGGAAGAATGCTCGCCGAAACGATCCGAATCCTCTGCGTCGCCAACGACACCGGACGCACCCACTACCCGACAACCCTCTTTCGACAAGAACAAGCCCAGCAGGGCCAATGCACTGCGCGAAGCACCATCTACACAGCCAACATCGCCGCTGGCCTGATGCTCCACCAGTTCACCCGCTGGCTCCGAGGGTTCCCAATAGATCAGGACTTGACACTTAACCTGCTCGCCTCCGAATTCGTGAGTGCTGAGGCGGAAGCCAGCTCGGCAGCGGTCACGTGACCGGATGGAGCGGGACGCTCATCGCTGTTTTCCGACCTTCTCAATGATGGCGGAAAGTGCCGCCTTCATCGCTTCACAGAGCCGGAAAAGCATTTCAATGGTCGGAGACTTCGGATCGTTCTCCAGCATCGAAAGTTCGCTGCACTCGTGTCCGTATCGACGGCGGGCGACTCTTCCCAATAGTTCATTTCAAGGAAACAGATATGCGACAAGTTCAGGCTGGAATTGCGGCAGCGGTCTGTGTGGTTGCCGTTTTTGCGGTGGGCGGTTGTTCGCAACCGAAGTCGGGGACTCACTTCGAGCCCGAGATCACGGCCAGTCACGACGGAATTTTCTCGTCCGACGTCACGTTCTGGCTGAATTCAGTTAACCGGATCGACTGGAGTCGTGGTGACGATGACACTGTCACAAGTTCGAAAACTCCGGTCGGAACTGTGCTGCGCGACGTCACTCTGAATGTGACGGTTCACTACTCGCAGGGAGCCGATCATGAGACGCAGGCCTTCGACGCCAAATGGCAAATCGGCTCGAAACTCGTCGTCAATGTTCCGAAGACCGCGACGATTCAAGGCTACAACATCAAGGGCACCGGCTACCTCTTCGACGAATCCGGAGAGTGTCTCGGCACAGTCCCGATCGACTCAGGTTTTCGAACAACTTCTGATTGACCTGCCACCACCGCGGGCCGTCCGATGGGCGGCCCGCGGCGTGTTTCACTTTATCTATCAGAGCTGGAAGCAGCGGCCCGCTTTAACCCGCAAACTGACAAACGTCCCACCAGAAACACACGACAGTCTACAAAGGCCACTTCAGCGATGATTGGCGACAATTAGTCGTGCGGTTTAGCACATCGTCACCAGATTCGCCCCCTCGATTCAGCGCTCCGGTCGCGCAGACCGGATGCACGAAGTAAATTGAAAGTGAGTCATTCTGATGACACTCAGTGAGTAGGTTCTATGGATCTGATGAATCAGATTGTCACCTGCTCCGGTGTGCCGGACCTCCGGTGTCAGTTTCGCAATCGACTTCCGAACGCACGGACACCTGTATCGGGTTTCAACAAACCGGTATGCTGGTCTGTGGGCCCTAAGAACTCCGGATGCAGCACTGGATGTCAGATCCCCGCTCCAGCACGCTGTCGCGACGGCGATTCGAGGATTCGCATGAGACGTAATTCCTATCTCATCCCGCGTCGAACTTTGCTGAGGGGAGCTGGCGTATCGCTGGCGCTTCCTCTTCTGGACATCATGTCCCCCGCGGTCAGCTCTGCGGAGTCCACCAAAGACGCACCTGTAAGGTTGTGCGTTTTGTACAAGGGGTGCGGTGTCAACCCGCACTCGTGGGACATTGTCGGTGGGACGGAAACAGACTTCGAGCTGTCCAGAATTCTCCAGCCACTGTCTGCAGTTCGGGACGACATCCTTGTCGTGGGAAATCTGGACAACCAGGGCTCATCCGACCATATGGATGCGCCCGGTACGTTCATGAGTGCCACAAAGCACAAGGGACTCAATCGCTATTCTTTCGATCAAAGAGTTGCAGACCACATTGGGAATGAGACGCCGATCAAGTCCATGCAGCTGACGGCCGACAACGTCTGGAAGCAACATCCCTGGTTGAACATTTTATCTTACGACAACAACAATCAGCCGCTTCGCGGGCAGCATGATCCTCAGTCTGTTTTCGACATGATGTTTAAGGACACATCGCGGGCGGGCCGCCAGAATGAACTGCTGAGCATTCTGGATGGAGTCAAGGAAGTCTCATCGTCACTGTCGAGAAAAGTCAGCGCCCGCGACAAACGGGTCCTGGAACAGTACTTCGATTCGATTCGAGATGTGGAGAACGGCATCCAGCAGGCGAGGCAGAACAGTCGGGCAGTGGACCTCGACACGAAACTGTCAGACATCGACCCGAGCCTGAAAGTGGGCAACCTCGGCGAGAGGATCAAGGCGATGCTTGATCTGATTACGCTCGCCTTCTGGACCGATTCAACACGGGTTATCTCGTGTATGCTCGCCAATACTAACAGCCGCTCTCACTATGACTTCATGGGTGTGAATGCCGAGTTTCACTATGTCTCACACCATGTTCGAAACAAGAAAGTCCTGCCTGCTTACGACAAGATCAACATCTGGCACACAGACCAGTTGAAATATTTGATTGAGAGGTTGAAATCCATCAACGACGGAAACGCGACGTTGTTCGACAATTCGCTGATTCTATGGGGCTCGGGTATTAA
>CAUZFZ010000283.1:0-7420 GCA_963579025.1 Planctomycetota bacterium
GTCGGGGGTTCTCGCGTCTTTGCACTACCGATTGCGTAGTGCAGAAACGCGAGAACCCCTGAGATAAACTCAGGGGCGGTAAATTCTCATCTGCCGCACGCCTTAAGGGATCCGAGTAGTGACATTTAACGTCCAGTGGTCACTACTTCTTAACAGCCGTCACTACTTCTTAACAAATAGCGGAAACGTGTCGGACTCTTCGTGTGCGTCGCGCATGATCTCGACCAACTTACGAGCAATCTCCGGGTGCGCTTTCGCTACGTCGTTCGTTTCGCCCAGATCAGTCGGTAGATGATAGACCTCGACCGGGCCGTCGGGCTTTTTACGGACATTCAGCCTCACCCCTTTCCACTCGCCCATTCGCACGGCCTGCTTTGCACCCTGTGAATGGAATTCCCAATACAGGTACTCGTGCTGTTTCTGTCCCCGTACGTTGCCTTCAAGAGTCGATCGGAACGAAATCCCGTCGATGCCTTCCGGGACCGGAGCACCAGCGAAGTCGCACAACGTCGGCAGCATGTCCCAGTGCGCAGAGATGTGATCGGTCGTCGTGCCGGCTTTGATCTTCCCCGGCCAGCGGGCCAGTAGTGGTACTCGGATTCCGCCTTCGTACAGGTCTCGCTTGAATCCCTTCAGTGGGCCATTGCTGTCGAAGAACCGGGGCTTGTGCCCACCCTCCAGATGCGGGCCATTGTCCGAACTCAGCATGACAATGGTGTTGCCATCGATCTTCAGCTCTTTCAGCAGGTCCAGCACCTGCCCGACATGACGATCCAGCCGAGTCATCATCCCAGCGAAGGCAGCAACCGGATTGCGGACTTCCGGGCCTTTGTAGCGACCGATCGTGTCTTCGAACTGCGGGAACTTCTTACGGAATGGAGCGGCGTCTTCTTCCGGAACGTGCATGGCTGCGTGGGGAACGGTAACCGGCATGAAACAGAAGAATGGACCCTGGGCATTCTTTCGAATGAACCCCAGGGCCGCGTCGCTGATCAGATCTTCCGAGTACGTCTTTCCGTCCAGTTCGACTTTCTCACGGTTGCGCCACAGGTGCGAGGGATAGTACGTGTGTGCCTGCCGCTGGCAGTTGTAGCCAAAGAACTCACTGAAGTGATCGGCCGGATCGCTGGTGGATCCAGGAGCTCCCAGTCCCCACTTACCAAACATGCCGGTCGTGTATCCGGCATTGCTCAGAATGCGCGGCAGAGTGACGACGTCGGCAGGCAGCGGCGCCTGGCCTTCCGGCTGCACTTCACGGTTGCCGCGCACCAGAGCATGCCCGGTATGCAGACCAGTCATCAGGCAGCAGCGTGTGGGAGCACACACCGTGCTGCCGGAATAGTGATCTGTGAACTTGAGCCCTTCGGCTGCCAGTCGGTCGATATTTGGTGTCGGAAACAGCTTCTGGCCGTAACAGCTCAAATCGCCGTAGCCGGCATCGTCCATCAGGATATAGATCAGGTTCGGTCGGTCAGCCGCTCGGACCTGCGACGTATCAGCCAGACTCGCGCAGGCGACGATCAGGGTCAGGACCAGAAAAGACAGACGATTCATCGAGTTCCTCTACGTTGTCGTGGACGGGCCAGTCTTCTCAGGCGATGTTAGCGGGCGGGCGATCGTCAGACCACGATTCTGACTCAGTGCCCAGTCATGGTTTGCTTACGGTGTTGCTCACGGTCGAACACAACAAAACTGTGAAGCGGTAGGCGGATTTCTCCGAAATCCGCACGCGGCAGGTCCCGATTTCGGAGAAATCGGGCTACGGCTCAAACTACGAGCCCGTAAGCAATTCCGCGAGTTCGTCGTGGATCGCTTTACCGTTGGATGCGAGCAGGTCGGGCTGTTCGACGTCAAAGGCATCGCGATTCATCTTCGTGACGCGCCCGCCGGCTTCCTCGACGATGACGACACCGGCCGCCTGGTCCCATGGTTTCAGTGTTCCGGACCAGTATGCATCGACGCGTCCACACGCGACATAGCACAGATTCAGTGCTGCCGAACCCGTGCGCTGAACGCTGCGTGATTGCGGCAGCACTCGCAGGAACTGAGCGACCTGCGGCTCGCCACCAGTTGCACCGACCGGCAGACTTGCGACGCACATCGAGTCATACAGCAAGTCGGCGTCGGACGATTCGATTTTCTCACCATTCATGAATGCACCCTGCCCACGAATCGCCGTGAACATCTCGTCGCGATTCGGATCAAAGATGACGCCGATCTTCAGCTCGCCACGCTCTTCCAGACCGATCGACACGCCGTAATACGGGAACCGATGCACGTAGTTCGTCGTGCCGTCGAGCGGATCAATGATCCAGCGGAAGTCGGACGAGGCGTTCTCGACCGCCAGGTCTTCTTCGCCCAGAAAGCTGTGATCCGGATACCGATCATGAATGATGCGGAAGATCGCATCCTGGGCATTCACGTCTGCTTCCGTCACAAGATTCTTGCGACTCTTTTCGCTGACGGTGAATTTCTGTGACCACTCCTGCAGTACTTCGCCAGCGGTCCGTGCGGCCTTGACGGCGGTTGCCTGGAATTCGGCTTCCGACATTGGTTTCCTCCGTGATGGGAACAAGCGGTGGCATTGGACCAGTCGAGTGACTGCGCTTCAAGCAGCCTGCCAGACTGCAATGTTCATTGGAACGTTGCGAGGCGCGCAGTCAGACAAGTCGTGCATCCGAGTTACTGAAGCTAACATGAACTCGTCAACCGCGTCCCAGGCGAACTCATGCGAAACGATCCCGAAGTGCAGCAGGCGGTGAGTATTTACCAGCTCGGGCTACCGCGCATGCCAGTCTCGGGACGCTCGGGAGAGTTGCTCGGACGTGGCACGGGTACGTCGCTGGAGTTTCAGGAATATCGCGAATACATGCCTGGGGACGACATCCGGCATCTCGACTGGGCCGCTTACGCCCGATCCGATTCGCTGATGGTCAGGCTGTATCGCGAGGAGATCAGCCCGCGCATGGAAATCCTGCTGGACGTTTCGCGATCGATGACGACTTCGACTGCGAAAACTCAACTGGCACGGCAACTCGCAGCAGTATTTGCTCTGATGTCAGGAGCAACCGGCAGCCGCCCGCAAATCTGGATGCTCGGCGAGGAGCGGCCGGCGCAGTCGATTCCACTGGAGATGCTGGAGCAGCTTGAGGCCGTGAAGTTTGCCGCCAACGGATCGATGGACGCGCTGCTGGCCGATCACGGAGTTCCGCTGCAGCGACAATCCGTCCGCGTCGTGATCAGCGACTTTCTGTTCCCCCACGAGCCTGGTCCGCTGATCCGGCGGCTGGCGAGTGAAGCCAGTGTTCTGTGGGTCATCCAGCTTCTGACCGGCTGGGAAACCGACCCGGAACAGTCCGGCGGCACTCGGCTGATCGACATCGAAACGAGTCACGAGACTGACCTGTTCCTCAACCGACAGGTCATTGCGGATTACCTTGAGCGGCTGCATGGTCTGCAGGAAGAACTGTCACTGCATTGCCGGCGTCATCATGCGACGTTTGTCCCGGTTGTCGCAGAACATGGACTGAAGGCAATCTGCCGAGAGGACCTGTGTCGGGCAGAGATACTCAGGGCATCGTGAACAGTGCCATTTCTGGAGTGCGACGATGCATCGTCGCTTTCACATTCTCATATTTTCCTCTGTTGGCGGTGCAGACGCGTGCGTCTCGGTGTTTTCTCTCTCTCCTGCGAGGGAGAATTGGCGGGCACGCAATTGAAGTCCCTCGGAAAGCGGCTACGCCGAAATGGAAAATGGGAGTGCGGTGATGCATCACCGCACTCCAAAGTGGCGCTTTCGAATTAAAGAGTCACCGGAAAATCACGTATGGAATTTGCGAACCCCTGGGGCCTGTTTGGTCTGCTGTCGCTGCCGACGATTGTGACCATTCACATGTTCCATCGCCGCTTTCCCCCGATGCATGTTGCCGGATTGCATCTGTGGGGAGCGGAAGTTCGCGTTCCCACCGCCGGGCGCAAACGCGAACGTCCTCCGCTTTCGAAGTCGCTCATCTTCGAGTTACTGGCTGCATTGATCGCCACGCTGGTACTTGCTCAGCCAAGGTACGGGGATCTCGGAAATGTGACGCACCTGATCGCCGTGCTGGATGGCTCCGCATCCATGAGTGCGGTCACCGTTGATGGCGAATCCGTGCGTGACCGCGCCGTCCAGGAAGTCCGGAGACGCATGCTGGCAGCATCGCGTGGCAGTCGAGTGACGGTCATCCTGACGGGACCACGTCCGGTCATGCTGGCCGGTCCGGCGGTCGAGTGGGAACAGGCGGAAGCGGTACTGGCAACCTGGAAGCCCGCTCTGCCGGGACACGATCCAGTCACTGCACTCGACATGGCCACTCAGCTTGCCGCCAACGGTGGTGAGGTTGTCTTTCTGACGGATGATCTGCTCGACGAAGATGCGGCGTTCGTGAACGAGATCGAGACCATCGCGGTCGGGCAATCACTCGGTAACGTGGCGATGACCGCAGCTCGCTGGACAGTCGACTCGACAACGCTGGAAGGCAGCGTGTTCCTGCGTGTGGCAAACCTCGGGGCACGGGCTGTCACCGCAACTGTGTCTGGCAGCGCTGAAGGCGAACCCGTTTTTCGTTCGGAGATCAAACTGGCGGCGGGCGAAGAAAAGCCTCTGCAGGCCGACGTTGCAGGGGGACTTGGGCGACTGCGGGTGGACGTCACTTCTACCGACGACGCACTGGCGATCGACAGCCACATTGATCTGATCGAGCCGCACGTCCGCACGGTCCACATTGCGACTGCTCTCCCGACAGACTTTGCCGGAACGGAAGCATTGCAGCGAGTTCTATTGGTTCTGCCCGATGTCGACCTGGGAGCTTCGATCGACAAGGCTGACCTGCAGATCGGCCGTGCGACAGACCTGCCGGAATCACGCCGCGATCTCTGGTGGCTGGGGATTGGTCCGGTCGACACCTCGGATGAAGCACGTCAGGCTGCCAAAGACCTGCTTGGTCCCTACCTGATCGAAAAACGGCATCCGTTGATGGAAGGCATCTCACTTGGCGGAGTCGTCTGGGGCGGCGTCCAGGAAACCAATCTTGACGCGACACCGCTGATTACTGCCGGTAGCCGCATGCTACTCTCACGTCTGAGCGGAACACTCACGACAGCACTGATGCTCAACGTTGATCTGGGCCGCACTAACCTCACCGAGAGCCCGGATTGGCCGATCTTCCTCAGCAACGTGGTCGAACAGCGACGGGATGCGCTCCCGGGCCTGCGACGCTGGAATTACCGGTTGAACGAGGACGTCGAATTCCGGTTGTTTGAAGGTGCGGCCGAGTCGGATGAACTGGCACAGCAAAAGCTCACGCTCGTCTCAGGTGAACGTGTTCGCCAACTCGCACGGACGCCAGTCGTTGAGGTTCCGCCACTCGACGAGACGGGCATTTATTCCGTTCGCAGCGGGGGAGATGTTTTCGGCGAATTCGCCGTGAACTTCTTTGACGCCGCCGAGTCTGACCTGACGAAGCTCCGCTCGGGACAGCGTGAACCGCCCGCCGAGTCCGAACTGCCTGAATACACAATCGACAACCCGTTCACCTGGCTGATCATGGCCGGCATCTTCGCCACAATCCTGCTCGCGTTTGCTGACTGGCACGTGATCGCCCAGAGGCGCGTGTCCTGACCATCGAATCCATCTGGACTGCATGAGGTAGTGCGTTGCCGAAGAGTGCTCAAAGATGAGTGATCCCAGTAGCCGTCTCGCGCCGCGAGATGAGCCGTCCGTGCGTTCATCGCGCATCCTGAGTGGCAACCTGCGTCTGACCGTGCTGCTGCTGGCCCTACCGGTACTCGCCGAGCAATTCCTGAACTTCCTTGTCGGCTTTGTCGACACCTGGCTGTCCGGACATCTCAATCCGTCGATCAGCGCGGCCGCGACATCTGCCATCGGTGTGGCTGCTTATATCGGCTGGCTCGTCGAACTGCTGTATTCACTGATTGGGACTGGCTCGACAGCCCTGGTCGCCCGACACTGGGGAGCGGGTCAGCGGGACGAAGCGAACCGCGTGGCACGCTGCTCGATGTCGCTCGCCTGCGTCATCGGTGTGCTCGGGATCGTAACGATCTATCTGCTGGCCCCCGTCCTCACGGGAGTCCTGCATCTGGAAGAATCCAGCCGCATCATGGCTGTGCGGTATCTGCATCTGGTCTGTTTCGCTCATCTCTTCAGCGCGATCAACCTGATCGGATCAGCAGTTCTGCGTGGTGCCGGAGACATGCGGACTCCCATGTGGATTCTGGGTCTGGTCAGCATCCTTAACGTGGTCTTTTCGAGTTTGCTGGTTTATGGCGTCGGTCCAATCCCACCCCTGGGAATCGACGGCATCGCGTTGGGCACAATCGCTGCCCGGTTAATTGGCAGCGTGCTGATGCTGTTCGTGCTGGTGACTGGCATGACCGACGTCGTAGCGCGTCCGTCGCTGGCGGGACTGTTCGACGTGCAGCCCGTCCGACGAATCCTGCGAATCGGAGGGCCGGCACTAATCGACGGGATCATGATGTGGAGCGGTCACTTTTTGTTCCTGCGGGTCATTTCTGGTCTCGGAAACGATGCTGACGAAGCCCGCACAATATTTGCGGCCCACATTGTCGGAATTCAACTTGAGGCGCTGAATTACCTGCCCGCGTTCGCATGGGGAACAGCGGCGGCCACATTGGTCGGGCAGAGTCTCGGATCTGGAGATGCCCCACGAGCCCACAGCGGTGGCCATGAAGCCGGTCGTCAGGCCGGACTGCTGGCTGTGTTCACCACAGCGATTTTCTATTTTGGAGCGGCGGCGATTTACGGACTGATGCACAGCGACTCGGCCGTGGGTGACATCGGTGTGCCGGCGCTGCGCGTGTTGGCCATCAGTGAGATCCCACTGTCATTGACGATCGTTTACACGGTCGCCCTGCGAGGGGCCGGAGACACTTTGACTCCGATGGCATTGAACTTTTTCGGCATCTTCTGTGTGCGTCTGCCACTCGGCTACTGGCTGGCCGTGACCCAGGGAATGGGTCTGACCGGAGCCTGGCTGAGCGTCGCCATCGACGTGACGATACGCTCGATGATATCGGGGCTGTACTACCATTCGGGACGCTGGTTAAAGACCAGAGTGTAGCCAGAGCCTGAAAGCGCGTGAGTTTCGCGATACTCAACCGCCGCCTGCTCCCGTAGCCTTGATGCCGTGTCCGCATCCCATTTCGTCATCTCTCATCGCGCCCGTCAGGTGACTCCCTGCAGCGTTATCTGGTTGATGACCTGCTCTTGAACGGTTGGCAATTCCCGGTCGCCGCAAATAGCCTGTAAATATAGGGTTGCGCCGAATCGGCCTTCGTAAACATCGGCGTCTCCCAAGGCAGGGGACCTCACGACCGGAAGTGCGATTCGTCTCCGATTCGT
>CAUZFZ010000284.1:0-7273 GCA_963579025.1 Planctomycetota bacterium
CCGCCGATGACAACACCGTCAAGCTCTGGGACGCCAACACCGGAGACTGCATACGCACATGCGAAGGACATTCACAGACCGTCACCGCGTGCGGTTTCTCGCCCGACGGGACACGCATCGTCTCGGCGTCACGCGACCACACTGTCAAGCTCTGGGACGCCAACACCGGAGACTGCATACGCACATGCGAAGGACATTCAAATTGGGTCAACGCGTGCGGTTTCTCGCCCGACGGGACACGCATCGTCTCGGCCGCCTCTGACAACACCGTCAAGCTCTGGGACGCCAACACCGGAGACTGCATACGCACATGCGAAGGACATTCAAATCCGGTCAACGCGTGCGGTTTCTCGCCCGACGGGACACGCATCGTCTCGGCGTCACGCGACCACACTGTCAAGCTCTGGGACGCCAACACCGGAGACTGCATACGCACATGCGAAGGACATTCAAATGTTGTCAACGCGTGCGGTTTCTCGCCCGACGGGACACGCATCGTCTCCGCCGCCTCTGACAACACCGTCAAGCTCTGGGACGCCAACACCGGAGACTGCATACGCACATGCGAAGGACATTCAAATTGGGTCAACGCGTGCGGTTTCTCGCCCGACGGGACACGCATCGTCTCCGCGTCACGCGACCACACTGTCAAGCTCTGGGACGCCAACACCGGAGACTGCATACGCACATGCGAAGGACATTCAAATGTTGTCAACGCGTGCGGTTTCTCGCCCGACGGGACACGCATCGTCTCGGCGTCACGCGACAACACCGTCAAGCTCTGGGACGCCAACACCGGAGAGTGTCCGATGACGCTGGTTCACGGTCCGACAACACAGCAGGCGGCGCTTGATCTGCCCGGTAACCGCATCCTGTGGGCCAGCGACGATGCCTGGCGACTGCTCCGCTGGCGCTACACCGACCCGCAAACCGGCCAACCCCACGTCCTCCCCGCCGAACACTTCGGCCCCCTGCCCACCACCCCAGTGGCGATCGCGGAAGCGGGCCTGCGATCGACCAACATGTAGTCACAGCGGAAAACCGGATTGTCGATTGATAAGTGTTGATGTTCGAAGTGCAGTCGGAAGTATTGATGTTGCGCGCTTTTGGAGTGCGACGATGAATCGTCGCTTTCCCATTTTTTGCATTCGCGGCAAAGCCACATACTTTTCAGCATTTCCTTTCCGGTCCGTCCTGGAGGACATGTCAGACACGCCGTCGAAATGGGATGGTAAGCGGCTGCGCCGCAAGAGTGGCTTCGCCACGATAGGAAAGCGGTGATGTATCACCGCACTCCAGAGATGCGCAACTTAAAAATGGGGAAGCCGGCTTTGATGACCGAGGTGGCCGCCCTGGCACTTCAAAAATCAAAAATCATCATTCGACAATCATCAATCAATCCGACCGCAGCGAATGCCATCGCGCACTGTCTTCTGAAGCTTTCCCCGGATGACCCTCTCCCGGCCCTGAGAGGCCGACCTCTCCCAGAGGGAGAGGTGAAGATGACTGTGGCCCGGCTTCGAATGCCATCACGCCTGGGCGAGTTCCCGGGTCAGCACGGCAATACATTCGCCCTGCTTCGTCAGCGGTACGGATCGCCGGGCGAACAGAATACCGCTGCTGCGGGCATCGACCGGTTCGGCATCACGCTCCGGGTGTTCCAGCGAATGAATCTGACCGATGCGCTGGCCGGTTTCGATCGTGTCTCCGATCTCGAAGAACGGTTCGAGGATGCCGCTGGCCGGAGCCATGATGTAGTCCTGCTCGTCATCAGCCACGACGACCAGCGGCTCAGTCACACCCGGGTCTGTATGCGGTTCGGTCAGAAGTCCAACGTCGTGCAGGACGTTGCGTACCCGGGCCGTGATCCGCAGCATCTCGCGACCGTACTGAGCTTTGCAGCCCATCTCGGTACCCAGCGTGACTTTCCCCATCTGTTCGGCATACGACGGCAGCAGACCCGCACCCGCGACATCGCGATACAGGAAGATATACGGAGCCCCCCACGCTCGAGCCGCGGCCAGCATGCGGTCCATCTGATCGGTGTTTTCGAGCCGGTGCATGTTGACCGACGGCAGCATGTGCATGGACGAACCGCCCGAGTGAATGTCGATCACCAAATCCGCCAGCGGCAACACACGCGACGAAACGAAGTGAGCGATCATCCCGGTAATCGTGTCGTTGTGTCGCCCGGGAAAGGCCCGGTTCATGTTGACTCCGTCAATCGGCGACAGTCGCGTGCCGGCGACAACCGCCGGGTGATTCAACATGGGAACCATGATGATCCGCCCGCGAACCTGTTCGGCTGACAGTTCCCGGGCGAGATTCATCAGCGTGACTGGTCCTTCGTATTCATCCCCGTGATTCCCCCCGAACAGCACGGCCGTCGGACCGTCGCCGTTCCGGATGCAGGTGATGGGAATGAAATACTTCGCCCATCCCGCCGAGTTCGTGGACTGCGGGACAGCCAGACGACCGAACTGCTTGCCATCGCGGTCCAGATCAATATCGATGGTGACGAGGCTTTCGTTGCTCATTGGTGTGGTCCTTTGGTTGATTGAAGCGTGTTCCCTTTTGTCGTCGACATCGCCCGGAGGACGTGCGACCGAGGCTCGTGCCGAGCCGTCGTCAACTCGCATCCACTCAGTCGCGGGGCGGCGACAGCATATAGCCCCGGGCGTGAGTCGGCTCGCGCCCGGGGTAACCGATTCCGCGAGACCGTTAAGCTGCGGAGCGGCGGCAGCCTGAGGCCGTAGCCCGATTTCTCCGAAATCGGGACCAGACGACATCGCAACCGGCGGGCACATCGACCGCCGCTCAGTCTTGCCACGTCCAAGGCAGCGGATTTCGGAGAAATCCGCCTACGGCTCAGCTCCGGACCACCTGACTCCTGGGGCTTACGCCGGCTCGCGCCTTTTGAAGTTGCACACTTTCGGAGTGCGACGATGCATCGTCGCTTTCCCATTTTCCCATTTGCCGCGAAGCCGCTTACTTTTCAGTGTTTTCTCTTCATTCCGTCCTGGGCGGAATGGTAGACGCGCCGTCGAAAACAGATGGAAAGCGTCTTCGCCGCAAGAGTGGCTTCGCCACGATAGGAAAGCGGTGATGCATCACCGCAGTCCAGAATTGTGCAACTTCAAAACTCGCGCCCCAGGCTCAATCCTGTCGCCGCTTTGTGGCTCGATGCCGCCGCCGCAAACCGGCACATCGGGAATCAATTCATTCCCACTTTCTCAGTTCTCGAATTCGTTCCGTCTCCACCCCGAAGGAGAGACGTTACCGGAACGACGGGCAAGGGGCTCCAAGAGCCACGTGCTCCCGTCGCGGGCAAACCGCTCGAAGACGCGGAACCTCAGGATCGCGTCCACGCATGGACAGATTGTCTGAAGACAGGATGGTACTGGCAGATTCCTGTGCACTCTGGCAGACTGGCTAATCCTGAATCACCCAGACGATCACCATTGGAGCTGAACGCAGGTGAAGACCCCTGTCACGATCTACGTAGTGCATCATCCGGAATGCAAGGAAGCCAAAGAGCTGGCAAGTCGCCTCTTTCACTGGTTTCGACTGAGTAGCCTCTCTGGCGAATCCAGCGGTGGTGCTGCAGGGCTTCCGGTCTACTTCCGGCGGCAACTCGCCAAAAAAGAGTTCGTTCCGAAGATCAATTTCGACCACGCCGGTCTCAACGTCGTCATTCTGTTGGTTGACCACAGGATGGTCGCACAGCCCGAGTGGTTGAAGGCGGTCGTCGATCTGGCCAGTCAGATTGCCGAGGCCCGAAAAACGGGCGATGGCGATCGCTATGTCCAACTCCTGCCGGTGGCGCTGCATGAGAGCTTTTACCGCACGGGACCACTCTACCAGGAATTCAACCCCATTCGCCTGCTGGACTTGACCCCGGCGCAGCAGGAGGCAGTCCTGCGGCGATCGGCCACTGAATCCATTGCGCGTGTCCTGCGAGCCGATGACGACGGAAATCCTCAACCGCTGGATGTCTTCCTGAGCCATGCGAAACGCGATGGAAAGCAGATTGCAGAATCGCTGAGAGACGGCATTCGCCAGGTCAGTCAACTGGTGGCCTGGTACGACGCGAACGACCTGCCGTATGGAGCGGATTGGAAATCGCCGATGGAGACAGCCGCGGCGAGGGGCACAGCCGCGATGATCGCCACGGTGACCGACGCGTACCCCACTCGCCCGTGGTGTCGTCGGGAAGCGAAGCTGGCTCGAACTCCTGCACTGCTATCGGAACGGCGCGGCTGCCGCATCTGGCACGTCCAACCGGTCGTTGCCGTCCATCGCCCGCAGTCGGGCTGGGCACGCAGTATTCCCATGCTGGAAAGTGTGCCGCGCATCGGATGGAACACGTCCCGTCCCGACAGCCAGATTGCACGCATCGTCGACCGGCTCGTGCTCGAAGTGCTGCTGACGCGCGTGCATTGCAAAGTCGCGGAGGAACTTGAGTCACGCGACAGAGAACGCGGGCTTCATCTCGAAAGCTGCTATCTCACATGGGTACCGGACTCCTGGACGCTGTCAGTCGTCCGACAGGCACTGAAACGCCAGGCGTCAAGAGTCCGCCGGATCGTGTATCCTGGATACGGACTGACAACCGCGGAGGAAAAAGAACTGAAACCGGTCATCAGTGGATTCCATCCTCACACCGAGCTGGTCAGTTACGAGGAGGCCTGGCAATGACAGAGTCCACAAATAGAAAGATACCACTGATTACACTGTCGGCCGGTGGCAACGATGATGAACTCGCCGAGCGTGGGCTGGGCATGGAGCACGTCGACGAGTTGCTGGTGCGTGTGGCAAAGAAACTACTAAGTACCGGGAACAGACTGTCCTTCGGCGGAGCACTGGGAGATGGTGAAAAGAAACTCACTCAGTATCTGATCGAAACAGCCCAGAACTGGCTGGACAACGCTGCCGCGCAGGAAGGCGACGTGACAAACCCCAAGACCTGGCCACTGGTGAATTATTCGGCCTGGCCGTACCACACATTCATCAGCGAGGAGCAGCGAGCCAACCAAGTAGGTGTCTGCCAGTTCATCGACATCAACCCGCCGGACGTCCCGGACGAACAACTGAAGCACGTGCCCGAGGACTGGAAAACGGATCCGCAAACTCGGGTCTACACCAGCGACAGCCTGTCACAAATGCGCGAGCGATCGACGCGGGACTCAGACCTGCGCATTGTCTGGGCCGGCAAAATCAAAGGCTCATCCGGCTGGATACCCGGCATCCTGGAAGAAGTCGGCTATTCGCTGGCGCAGAACAAACCCGTCCTGATCCTCGGAGGCTACGGCGGCTGCGCCGGCCTCATCGCCAGGTACCTCGCGGACAAAGACGAGCCCTGGCCGGACGCCCTGACCCTCAACACAGGCCCGGACGACCAGTTGGATGCGTCAGCCCGACGAGCCCTCCAGGCGAGATTCGACAGAATCAAAACCGACCTCAACGACTACCGCACTCGGCTGCTGGCTGGCGAACCGCTGAACGGCCTTTCCGCAGACGTCGCACAAAAGTCTCTGACAGCAGAAAACGGCCACGAGATCGCTGTCCTTGTCACCAAAGCGGCTACGGCCCGAGACGCCGCAACGGCATGTTGAAGCACCAACCCTGCCACCTGAATCGACATCATGATTGACAACGATTTCTGGGAAGACCTGCTTGAGCAAATTGAGGCCGGCAGCGTGCTGCCATTCATCGGCTGGGGTGTCACCACGTTCGGTGACGACGACACGCTGCTGGCGCCCTGGCTGGCGAAGCGTCTGGCGGAACGCCTGGGTGTTCCGGTGAACGGCCTGCCAGCCGACTTCTCGCTGAACGACGTGGTCACGCGGCATGTGATGAGTGGTGAACCCCGCGACGGTGCTTTTAAGGCCATTTTCCGCATTCTGCGGGACGAAAAATTGGTACCAGGTCCCACGCTCCGGCGACTGGCAATGGTGACGAGACTGCGGCTGCTGATTTCGATGACGCCCGATTCACTGCTGACTCAGGCACTGGATGCCGAGCGATACGGCGGGCGGAAAGTGACTCGGGACTGCGAGTTCTCGCCGGTGTCCCCAACTCTCGATACGCCGGGACGTCTGTCGGAACTGTGTCAGCGACGAGAGTCCACTGTGTTCAACATTCTCGGGATCGCGAAAAACGACGTGGATGGGTTCGTCGTCTGGGACGAAGACCTGCTGGAGTTCATTCTGAAACTGAACAGCCGCCTGGGACCGGACGAGATGCCGAACCTGTCGCGGGATCTCGAGGACAGAAACGTCGAGATTCTGGCGATCGGCGTGAGCTTTTCGGACTGGCTGATGCGGTTCTTTCTGCGAGTCATTCGAAAAACGCGTCTGACATCGCGTGAGCAGGCCAATACCTGGCTGGTCGATTCCCCGGAAGTCAGCCAGTCGGAAAACGTGGTCATGTTCTTCGGCAAGGTCGCCAGGCGGATCAAGGTGCTCGACATGCCGCCTCGGGAATTTGTCAGCGAACTCGCCCGTCGGTGGCAGGAACGTCATCCCCCCGAAGCCGAGGCCCCGGCGGATCGGGCGATCGATCCCATTTCCACGGAAATGAGGCCCGGGGCCATCTTCGTCTCGTATGTACGTGAGGACGAAGCGGCCGTTCGCAGTCTCGTCAGTCGGCTGCAGGTAGCCGGCTGCGATGTCTGGCTCGACCTGGAGTGGATGCAGTCGGGAATGAACTTCAACCACAGAATCGAAGACTACATTCGGCAGCGGTGTTCGCTGTTCGTGTCGATCATCTCGCAGCAGACCGAAGCCCAGTCCGAGTCGTACGCCAATCTCGAACGCAACTGGGCCGCCGAGCGTGCTCAGCGTTTCTCGGATGCCGATCGAGACCTGTTCTATCACCCTGTCATCATCGACCACATTGATCCCGGCAGCGTCCGCAGAGAGCCCTATGCCTTTTCGGGAGTGCATCGACCGGTCTTTCTGGACGGGCTCGTCGATGACGCCCTCTGCCGGCGACTTCACGAGTTGCAGCAGGCGTGGCTCGCAAAGAACGGAGGTAACGCGTGACGACCTCGAAGCCACAACTTGTCGAATCGGACGCTGCTTCCGACGTGACTCCCGAAGCTCCCTACCTGGGCCTGCGATCCTTTACCGAGGGAGTCAGCCAGTATGGCTCATCGCAAAAAAAGCGCAACATTGATATAGAGTCGAGTTGTTAGATTTGCGATAAGCCGCTCGCTATGAGCGAGAACGGTTATTCGACTTTGGAAATACGAGTGCGTGCCGTTGAGGCA
>CAUZFZ010000285.1:0-7258 GCA_963579025.1 Planctomycetota bacterium
TTGGAGCGCCACCTACGGGGCAACTCTGAGGGCCGCCTATCCCGCCGGACTGCGACCTTACGGAGAAAACAGCTCCCACGCTGCAAAAACCGCCGCATAATCCGCGCCCCACAGAGACTGGACCCTTGAAAGAAGACCGAGTCCGAATGAAATCCGACCAGTGAAGTGCACCGATAAGGAGGCTTCTAAGATGAGGCAAATTCTGCAAATCGCAGCGGCACTTGTGATGACTTCGTCACTCGCAGTGTCTGCGGATCAGTCAGAGTCCGTGACCGGTCAGGCGTTGTTGCTTCGTGCTGCGCCGGGTCCGAACGGTCCACAGATTCAGGTCGACGTCGTCGATCGGTCGAAACTCAACAAGAGCCTGTTCGTGGACATGGCCGGTTTGCGGTTGTGGACCGACACTACTGAATCAAGGCAGCGGGTCCGAAACCTCGCGGCCAATCCGTCGTCGGCTCTGTCGGTCACGGAAATGGTCGCTAGACAACTAATGGCATCCGGTGTCGAGCCCGACGTCATTCCGGTACACGGTGACGAAGGCCAAGAGGCGGGCACTGAGGGAATGATTTTACTTTCTGGCGGCGAGTTCACTCGCCCCGGCAAGTACTACGACTCCAGCGGCGGCGGCCTGACCATTCTTGATGATGGCACCGCTCAGAAGTCAAGTGGCGCCACGTATCGGGTGCGTGTTTCGCCTTTCCACATCGACCCGTTCAAGGTCACCAACGAGGACTACTGCCGGTTTCTGAACGACGGGAACGCGGGCTACGCGACGCCCTGGAACACGAGGATCTCCCGGGCTCCTCTGGGACGAAACCGCGGTAAGTTCGCTCCGGCCGACAACTCGCTGGCCCGGCACCCAGTTGTGCTGGTCAACTGGTATCAGGCCAAAGGCTATGCCGCCTGGGTTGGAAAGCGACTGCCGACGGAAGCAGAATGGGAATTCGCGGCAGGCGGCAAAGAAAGTCGCACGTATCCCTGGGGCAACGAGCCACCGGACGACACACGGCTTGATTTTCCAATCAAGTACAAACATCCCGTCCCGGTCGACTGGTTCCCGGCAGGTGCGACACCGGACGGGGTGTTTCAGATGGCCGGCAACTCGGCCGAATGGTGTGCTGACTACTACGACAGCGCGTCGTACCAGAAAGCTCCGGGCGATGGCGTGGTCATCAATCCCACCGGAGCGGCTCAGGCATACCAGCCCAACACCTGGTACAAGTATCGCGTGATGTTCAAGGGGTAGTGCAAAGCCAACCGCGCCGAATACTTCACCTGCACCAAGCGCCATAGCCGTCCGCCGCTGGCGGATGCTGTCGCAGGCGTCAGCTTCCGCTGCGTGAAGAATGCCACACCGGAAGACACGGTGAATCAACCGAGCGGCGGATGAGCGTTTACCAGCGACACAAGGGAATCATCATGAATAAGACAATCTCATCTTGCCTGTTGCTGTTCGCGGCTGCGGTCAGCGCTGCTGATCAACCCCCGATGGCCTGTGCTCCATTCGACGGGGGCGCGGCCCGGGAGTATCAGCAGCGGTGGGCAAAGTATGTTGGGAAGGACCAGGTCTACACAAACTCGATCGGTATGAAGCTGTCGCTGATTCCGCCGGGTGAGTTCACCATGGGGCGGACGTTGGAGCAGTACGAAGAGGTTCTGGAAGCTGGAAAGAAGGCCGGTCTCGATCCTGCGCGTCTCCCGGTGTGGGAAATGCTGATGATGCCGGCTCACCCGGTTCGTATCACCAGGCCGTTCTACATGGGCACCACGGAGGTCACCGTTGCGCATTTTCGTCAGTTCTGTGACGAATCGAGTTACAAGACCGAAGCAGAACAGGGACTCAACGGCGGCAAGCCCTACAAGGGCCGGCGTCCGATCTGCACATGGCGGAAGCCCATGGTGTGGATCAAGTTGAAGCAGCAGGACGACGAGCCCGTGCTGCACCTGTGCTGGAACGACTGTGTCGAGTTCTGCAAATGGCTGAGCAAGAAGGAAGGTGTCGAATACTGCCTGCCCACGGAAGCGGAATGGGAATACGCCTGCCGCGCGGGAACCACGACCGCGTGGAGCTTCGGCAACTTCGAGGACTTCGACCGCCTGGGCCACGAGTACATGTTTGTGTCCGATGGCCAGCAGAAGAAGCATGACCGGCCGAGTCGCGTCGCGCAGAAGAAGCCCAACGCCTTCGGTCTTTACGACATGCATGGCAACGTGTGGGAATACGTCGCCGACTGGTGGCATCGCTACACCTACAAAAACTCGCCACTGAATGACCCCACCGGACCGACCGAGCAAAGTGAGAAGGGCGACATGCGTCGCATCATCCGGACCGGCTCATTCGACTGGGGCCGCTGGGGTGCGCAGTCGGTGTATCGCATGCGGATCACTCAGCGATCGACTCAGCATCCGCACCAGGGTTTTCGAGTTGCCATGCGACTGAAGGACGTCGAAGGCATTCCGCCGGCCATTGATCCGAATGCCGAACGCCGACAGACAAAACGCGATCCCGGAGCGGATTCCAAAGAAGTCGTGGCGGCGTTGAAGGCCGGTGCGAAACAGGACCTGCCGAAGGAACTGACGATCGCACTGAACGACGACGTGAAGATTGAATTCGTTCTGATCCCCGCGGGCACGTTTCTGATGGGGTCGAACGACGGTTCAAAAGATGAGGGACCGATTCACCGCGTCGTGATCTCCAGACCGTTCTACATGGCGCGCCACGAACTCACGACGTCGCAGTGGCAGGCCGTGATGGGGCCGCACAAGTTCCTGACGGAGCTCACCAAAGGCGACAACCTGATGCAGGGCCCGACCAAGGCTATGAATGTGCTCAGCTGGAACAACTGCCAGAATCTGATCAAGAAACTGAAACAGAAATCGCCCGAGCACGCGTTCGCCCTGCCGACCGAGGCTCAGTGGGAGTATGCCTGCCGTGCCGGCAGTACAACGGATTTCTACTTTGGCGATGATGCCTCACAACTCGGCGAATACGCGTGGTTCGAAGGGAACATGATCTGGCCCAACAAACCGGCTTTTCAGGGCAAGGCCTTCTACCACGATGTCGGCACGAAGAAGCCAAACGCCTTCGGTCTGTACGACATGCACGGTGGCGTCTGGGAGTGGTGCGCCGACCGCTACGACGCCGACTACTATTTCGATTCGCCGCTGGTTGATCCAGCGGGGCCGGAGGCCGGCCGCTTCCGGGTTGTGCGCGGCGGGTCGTGGTTTCGCTACGCGAAATACTGCCGCAGCGCCTATCGGAAGTTCCATTATCCCGCTGGCGATGGCGACGGGGTCACGGCGTGGATCAATGACTTCGGCTGCCGGCTCGTAATCAACCTCGATGTAGAATCCGTCGCCGCCAACACGGAGTCTGAAGAATCTCCTGCTGTAGTTGACGCCCCGCAGAAAGCCGTCAACTACACAAAGCTCGCTCGCAGTCTGGTGCGCCATGGCGATCAGCCTGTCATCAGAATCGGCGAGAAAGGTGCCTGGGACGACCAGACGCTGGGCTGCTTCACCGTGCTCGATGACGGTGACCGGTTTTACTTTTATTCCGGTGGGACACAGTTTGGCCAGCCGAAGAAGATCGGTATGGCCACCTCACAGGACGGCGTGAGCTGGACCAAGTACGATCAGAATCCGCTGTTCCCAGGCAGCATGCCGTACGCCATCAAGGTTGGTGACACATTTCGCTTGTACCATCCCGGCAAAGACGAGGCCGGCCGCCGTGGCCTGGTGATGGAGACATCGAAGGATGGCTTCCGCTGGAGTCAGCCAGAACTCGTCTTCACCGGTGTGATCCTTGACCCGTGTGTCGTACGCGTCGCAGAAGACCGGTTTCACCTGTACTACTGCGGTGGTGGAAAGAAGACGAAGAACGGCAAACAGGTGTGGGAATTCAAGACGCACATGGCCACATCGGCAGATGGAATGGCATGGCAGAAGGAATCGAATTCGGTTGTGCCACTCGGCCCCGAGGGAGCGTGGGATTCCGGTTCTCACGCCGGGCCGTGCGTGCTGAAACTGCCGGACGGATTCCACATGTGGTACCTGGGCAGTGGCCCAATGGACGGAAAAACTGCATGGCGCATCGGACATGCGACTTCGCCCGATGGAATCGACTGGACGAAGTCCGGTGACACACCTGTCCTGAACGTCGGCAAACCGGGAGCCTGGGACAGCGGTACCTTCATGTCGTTTGACATTGTCTTCCGCGACGGCAGGTTGCTGTTCTGGTACGCAGCCGCTCCGACCGCGCACGGTGAGGAAACGAAGATGACGATCCAGATCGGACACGGAACCAGCCAGGCCTCGGTGGCAAACCACTGACATCGGGATCCCGTTCAGACAGGGGCTTGAAGTCTCACGCGATCTCGGGCACTATTACACGTATACGTGTATTACTCTCGGAGTGTTGAATGGCTGTGCTGAAAGTGATTCCTGCGGACGCAACAGAACCGGTCGGCACTCGTGCGCTGATCTCTCTGGATGAAGCGACCACGCTGACGCGCCTGTTCAAGATCTTTGCGAATGAGACGCGACTGCGGTTGCTTCACGCTCTGGTTCGCGAGGAAGAGCTGTGTGTCGGCGACCTGGCCAGTGCGCTGGGAATGAAACCGCAGGCCGTGTCGAATCAGCTCCAGCGGCTGGTTGATCGCGGCATCGTCGCGTCGCGACGCGAGGGCACGAGCATCTATTACCACATCGTGGATCCGTGTGTGCCCGTACTCCTGGAGCGCGGGCTGTGTCTGACGGAGTGTGTGCCTGAGGAGACCGCGGGGCAATCCGCCGCATGCTGTGACGAAGCGGACAGTGCTTGTTGCGACAACGGATCGGCGACCTCAGGACAGAAAACGAAGTCGCGAAAACTACGTGCGAAAACTACGACCTCGAGACGGGGAAGAAACTGAAGATGAATCGAATCCAGTTGCATATGCTTGGTGCACTCGTAGCTCTGGCCGTGACGGGAGCAATGTCCCGGGTCAGCCATGCTGACGAACAGGCAACCAAAGCCGACAAAGAGGTCGCCACCGGGCCAGTCTATCTGTTGACGTGTCCCGAGGATCGGTCGCTGCTGAGTCGTCCGCAGACGGGCGATGACTGGAAGGAGTTGCATCGACAGCTCGACCTGCGGGCCCGTGCGATCATTCAGATCGTTGACCGTTCAAAGGTCAACGAGTCACTGTTCGTCGACGCTTCGGGCGTCCGGTTGTACGCGGACTCAGCGAAGTGCCGTGAGCTCTTCGGCAGCCTTCCGCAGCAGAGCGAATCCCGCCTCACACTGTCGTGGTTGGTGCGAGATTTGCTCGGTCGACGATATGCCGAGACCGGTGTTGAGCCTGAGGCAATTCCAGTCAACAACTCAATTGCGAAGATCTGCGGCACGACAGGCATGGTCCGAATCAAGGGCGGTGAGTTCGAGCGAGCCGGACGCTATTTCACGTCGCAAAGCGCAGAACTGGGGGAACGCACCGGAGACAAGTACCGTGTCAACGTACCGGCATTCCACATCGACAAGTACAAGGTGACGAACACGGAATACTGCAAGTTTCTGAACGCTGGTAATCCCGGCTACTGGAACTGGGCGCCGTGGAATCAGTTCATCACCCGCAATGACGAAGGCGAGTTCGCGGTTGCAGAAGGTCACGAGAAGCGACCGGTCGTTGGTGTGAACTGGTATCAGGCAATGGGCTATGCGAAGTGGATGGGGCGACGACTCCCGACCGAAGCCGAGTGGGAGTTCGCGGCTGGCGGCGCCGAAGGGCGGACGTACCCATGGGGCAAGGAAGCTCCGGACGACACGCGCGGCCATTTCGTTGGTAAAGAATATGCCAGTGTCGATGCCCACCCGGCCGGTGCAACGCCGGAGGGAGTTTTCGACTTCGCCGGGAACGCTGCCGAATGGTGCGCCGATTTCTATGACGATACGTACTACGAGAAAGCCCCCGAAGACGGACTGCTCGCGAATCCGGCAGGACCGAAGCAGGGTCTCAGGAAGTGGCAGTACCGCCGGATGTTCAAAGGGTTCTGTCGTGTGACGGACACACCCGAATTCCTGCACTGCACCAAGCGGCACGCGCGACCGCCGCTCCTTACATCCGCCATCAGCTTCCGTACGGTGAAAGGCTGTGGCTGACACTGACATAACCGAGTGCAGTTTGCACTCATTCACACCAACTCAGATTCCACTCAGCTACACGCGACGCCAGTCGAGGAGGATATTGCATCTCTCTCTGTGATTGTGATTACCTGAGGGGATCAGCAGTTCCCGGGCTGCTGGAATTCGCGGGAAAGCGAGCGATTCTGAGGATCGTGTTCGTAGATGAAGACCTGCTCGTGGGCAGGCGTCTCTGGCGTCTGGGCAGGATTGGTGTTGCCGTATGGGCGAGATGTGGGGACATAGTCGCCCCGGGCAGGACGGGACAGGTCCGGTAGCCTGCCGTCGCGACCCGCCCTGCTTCTGGAACTCTGGCGACACAAGGACGTGTCATGCTTCTGACAGTTTCGACTCTGCCAAAGACCCGGCGGCATCTCTCCGCCGACGGATTGCTGACTCTGATCAAGGAGCGGTTCCAGAAGATTCCCGATCCCCGCCCGAATCCCGTCATCCCTGTGTGTGATGCGCTCCTGTCCGGGCTGGCGCTGTTTGCTCTGAAGGACCCCTCGTTGCTGGCTTTTGATGAGCGCCGTCACGAACGCAACCTGCGCGCACTGTTCGGTATCGAGCAGGTCCCCAGTGATACTCAGTTGCGAGAAATTCTCGACGGCGTGGAACCCGAGGACATCCGGGCGGCCTTCAATGATATCCTTCGGGCACTGCAGCGCGGCAAGGCGCTGGAACCATTCGCATTTCACGACGGGGCTTTTCTACTGGCACTCGACGGGACCGGGTATTTCACTTCTCTCAAAGTGCATTGCCCGGCCTGCCTGGAAAAGGTCAACAGTCGGACCGGCGTAACCACTTACCACCATCAGCTGCTGGGTGCGGCGATTGTGCATCCGGACTTCCGCGAGGTGATACCGCTGGCTCCGGAACCGATCATCAAGCAGGATGGAAACAGTAAGAGCGACTGCGAACGCAACGCGTGCCGGCGTCTGCTGGAGAAGATTCGCCGCGAGCATCGGCATTTGAAACTGATCGTGATTGAAGATGCGCTGGCCAGTAATGCCCCTCATATCGAGGAACTGATCCGACAGCGTATGAGCTTTATTCTGGGTGCCAAACCGGGCGACCACGCATTTCTGTTCGAGAAGT
>CAUZFZ010000286.1:0-7108 GCA_963579025.1 Planctomycetota bacterium
CTGCCCCGGACATGGGACAGGAAATGAAGTCCCCCCGCGACATCCAGCCGCCAACGCGGCAAACTCACACTCAACAACAACTTACGTCAGCATAACCACCGCCACGTAAAGGGATCACGCCCGTGGTCACCATGGTCGGACATTACCGAAACGGGAGACTCTTACACGACGCTCAAGCATGCCGATCCGCTGCTCTACTACCCAAGGAGCCTGAAGCACTGTGCCGATGCCTATGCAGCGCCGGCCGACCAGAAGCATCCGTACGTGTCTCCCGTCTACGGAGACTACTCTCAGGGGTTCCCTCCGACGTTGATTCAAGCGGGCACGAAGGAGATTTTTCTAAGTAATGCCGTGCGGCATTACCAGGCCCTCGATCAAGCTGGCATCCCCGTAAAGCTTGACCTTTACGAAGGCATGTGGCACATCTTTCAGGTGTTCAACCACGAGCTTCCCGAGTCGAAGCTGGCGAGAACAAAGGTGAGTACGTTCTTAAGCCAGCATTTCGGAAAGTAGCTCGCAACGTCCCCACGGATCATTTGAAAGTGGTATCAGGCAGAAGTGCTTCAGATGGAAAAAGGTCGTGCGATGCAGTCAGGGAATCGGTATTCGTGTCGGCGCATCGTACACGGTCAATGGTGCCGGCTGGTGACCCTGACTTACGCGGCGACGACTCTGTTGATGCAGGTCGTCACTTTCCAGGTGCAGGCCGCCGACACTCGCATCCGCCCGAACATTGTCGTTGTGCTCGTTGATGATCTGCGCTGGGACGACATCGGGTGCGCTGGTCATCCGTTTGTGCGGACTCCACACATTGATCGGATTGCCCGCGAAGGCGTGCGGTTTCGAAACGCCTTCTGCACGACGCCGCTTTGTTCGCCAGTTCGAGCGTGCCTGTTGACTGGCCTGCACACTCATCACCACGGAATCCTCGACAACATCAACCGCAGTGAGCAAAGCCACCGCCTGAAAACGTTTCCTCAGGAACTGCAGCGATCAGGCTACACCACCGCGTACGTCGGCAAGTGGCACATGGGAAACGACGACACGGCCCGGCCCGGATTTGATCACTGGGTCGGCATCAAAGGTCAGGGGACGTCGTTCGACCCCGTGCTGAACGTCGACGGCGAGCGAATCAAGTTCACCGGACACACGACCGACGTGCTGAACCGGCAGGCTGTGGACTACGTCCGCCGCACAAAGGCGAAGCCCTTCTGCCTGTACGTAGCTCATAAAGCTCTCCATCCGGAATTGACGCAGCGCGACGATGGCAGCATCACTGATCCGAAAGCGGCCCGATTTCTCCCCACCCGGCGACACAGCGAACTTTATGCGGACGCCGCGATTCCCAGACGCCTGAATGTCACGGACACGCTGCAGGGTAAACCCGCGTTGTTGCGGGATATCGCGGGACTGCCGCCGCTCAGTCGAGCAACCGGCACGGACGATGAGACCGTTCGGGATCGCCTGCGCATGCTTGCCGGTGTTGATGACGGCGTGGGTCTGCTGCTGGACGCTTTGAAAGCCAACGAAACACTCGAAAACACTGTGTTCGTATTCACCAGCGATCACGGCTACTGGTACGGAGAGCACGGCTTGAGTGTCGAACGCAGACTCGCTTACGAGGAGGCCATTCGAATTCCGTTGCTCATCCGATTTCCGTCGCTGATCCGGCCGGGCAGCGTTATCGACGAGTTTGCACTGAGTATCGATCTGGCACCCACACTGCTTGAGCTGGCAGGCACGAAGTCGAGTCAGCAAATGGATGGACGCAGCCTGTTCCCGTTGTTGAAGGGAAAGCATCCAGCGGACTGGCGCACATCATTCCTGATTCAGTACAACACAGACACGGTGTTTCCTCGTGTGAAAACGATGGGATATCGAGCGATCAGAACACAACGCTGGAAGTTCATTCGTTACCTGGAACTCGACGGGATGGACGAACTCTACGACCTGCAGGCCGATCCTTATGAAATGACGAATGTCGTCAGTCGAGAGGATGCCTCTGAGGTCGTAAAGCGTCTCAATCGAGAAATGGACGCGTTGCTGGACGACGACGGATAAACGGCCAGTTGAATAGCTCACTCAGTAGGCCGGAACGAGCGCAGCGCTGTTCCGGCACATGAAGTGTCGCGGGAGATCTACGTGCCGGAACGGCGTCGCTATCGCTCCTTGTTACCGGCCTACAGTCAGGAATGATCGGAGTTTCAATGTTGCCTCATAGCATGAGTAAGTGGCTGTCTCGCTTGCAGTCGCTGACGCTGATTCTCGCGATCGTCGCGCCGCAACTTTGTGCCGGGGCCGACGCAGCTGACGAGATCGCTGTTGTCACAGAGCGCAACGTTGCAGTTCCCATGCGGGACGGAGTCATCCTGCGTGCCAATGTGTTTCGACCGGACGACGACAAATCGTATCCAGTGCTCGTTATGCGGACGCCCTACGGAAAACGCACCGGCGGCGTGGATCGATATGTCAAAGCGGGCTACATCGTCGTCTCCCAGGATGCGCGGGGACGATTCGATTCGGACGGCCAGTGGGAGTCATTTCTTAGATTCGATACACACGACGCGGAAGACGGATACGACGCCGTGGAGTGGGCGGCGAAGCTGCCGGGTTCGAACGGAAAAGTCGGCACGTTCGGGGCCTCGTACAATGCGTTTCTGCAATGGCGACTGGCAGCGTTGCGGCCGCCTTCACTGGTGGCGATGGCGGCGTTCAGCATTCCCGCTCGGTATACCGACCTTGAGGGGCCCGGCACGATCCGTCCGGGGCGGCGTCTGCACTGGTGGGTGACAAGCATGTCTCCGGATATGCGTCATCGGGCCGGGCGACCGGGAACGAATTCGAAGGCGGCAATCCGGAAACTCTGGGACGCCGGTCAGTCGGAAAAGTGGCTTAATTTCCTGCCGTGGCTGGAACTGCCGCGGGACGCCTGTGAAGACGAAACGACAGCCGTCCGCGAATGGTTGAAGAACCCGCATACCGATCCCTGGAAGCTGCACGAAGATGTGAAAGACATCGCCGTACCGAATCTCAACCTCATCGGCTGGTCCGATCACTGCAACGGGAACATGATGCTGGACAAGGCGATCATGACCGAAGCCCGTACCGAAGTTGCCAGGTCGGGTTCTCGAACGATCATCGGACCGTGGGCACATGCGAAGCGGCGACGCTACGGCAACATTGATTTCGGCCCCGCTGCCGATCTGGATACGGTCGGTCTGGAGATCCGCTGGTTTGACTACTGGCTGAAGGGCCGGAAAAACGGAATCGCAATGACGGCCCCCGTTCGCATTTTCGTCATGGGGGAGAATCGCTGGCGGGACGAGCCGCAGTGGCCGCTCAAGCGAGCTGAGGATCACACGCTCTTCATAACGGGCGGCGGCGGAGCCAACACTCCCGCGGGTGATGGAAAGCTTGTCCGACAAGCACCGCAGAAGTCCGGCACCGATCAGTACGTCTATGACCCGAAGAACCCCGTACCGTCGCTGCATGGGCCACCGCTGTATGTGATCCCGACGGATCAGCGGCCTCTGGCGAAGCGCATTGATGTTCTGGTCTATCAAACGGAGCCACTGACTGAGCGATTCGAGGTGACCGGCAATCCGACGGTGGAGTTATTCGCCGCGTCATCGGCTCCGGATACGGACTTCTTCGTTCGCCTGATCGATGTCGCCCCTGACGGCATGGCTCGCGATGTGTCCCTGGGAATGGTCCGTGCGCGATACCGTCGTGGTCTTGACCGACCTTCTCTGATTGAGCCGGACACGGTTGTTCGATACACGATCCGCATGAACCCCACCTCGAATGCCTTTCTACCCGGGCACCGCATCCGGCTGGACATCACGAGTTCCGACTTCCCGAACTACGACCGCAACCACAACACGGCAGCCAATCAGAACGCCGATACAGAACTCGTCGCTGCCAGGCAGTCAGTGCATCACGGAACCTCTCACGCGACACGAATTCTGCTTCCCCGAGTTCCAAATGCCGTTGTCGAATGAGGAGTGAAATGGAGCAGCGTGTCGTGGGCTACCAGCATCGCACAGAATTCGCTTCTACGGCGTTTCATGCTGATTGTCTGTCGGCTCGGACGAATGTTGCATGGGCCACGTGTCTCCAATGCGATAGCCCTCAGGCCACGGGTCTGTCGGCTCCAGCATGAGCTGGTGAGTTCCCGTGATCCACGCGCGCCCGCTGACGGACGGGATAATGCCTGGTCTGCCACCGACGGACGTTTCGCTTTCGATGCGACAATCAAACTCGGAGCCAATGATCGAACGCGCCAGATACCGATCACCCGGTTTCATCTGTCCTCGAGCTCGTAACACCGCCATTCGAGCGGAACAGCCCGTGCCGGTCGGCGACCGATCCACTTTGCCCGGCCGAATCGCGACTGCGTTGGAACCCGTCAGAATTCCATCCTCAAGGGCCAACGGGCCAGCGAACTGACAGAACGAGATGTGATCCCAGTCCTCATTTTCCGGGTGAGTGAACCCAAGCTGTTCGTTGGCGGCAGCTGTAATTCTGACGCCGGTCTCGGCGACGTTCCGAGCCTCGTCCGGCGCAATGTCAAAACCCAGTGCGGCCGCATCGACAATCACAAAGCTGTCACCGCCGTAGGCTGTGTCGACCGTCAGTGTGCCGACCCCTGGAACTTCCAAAGTTGCCCCCAACTTGTCGGCGAAAGACGGAACATTGATCACAGTGATCCGTTCTGCCTTGTTGTTACGGCACTGTGCTCGTACCTCCACAAGCCCACCAGGCGCTTCGAGCACGAGACGCGTCTCAGGCTCCGTCATTGGAAGAATTCCCGTGTCCAGCAACACAGTCGCAACGCAGATCGCATTGGACCCGGACATGGGCGGAGTGTCTTCCGGCTCCATGATGATCCACCCCATGTCCGCCCGCGGATGCTTCGGAGGCACAAGGAGGTTGACGTGGCGAAAGACACCACCTCGCGGTTCGTTCAGCACAAAGCGCCGGAGGGATCCGTCATCAGCGATGAAATTCCGCTGCTCCCATAACGTGTCACCCGGCGGAGGAGCAACACCGCCAACGATGACATCGCCGACTTCCCCTTCGGCGTGGCAACTCACAACATGGATGACTTTCGACGTGTGCATTCAGATTCCGATCACCGAGCCTGGACATGGTTCGGATGTTGGATTGTCTTCGGAGCAGTAATACTCTTCGGCCAGCTTAAGACGATTGCGGAGGGACGTAGGGTGTGACAAGCGGAGCGAGCGGTTCATCCGGTGTGCCGGCGCGGGCGGCCTCCAATCGCCTGAACCGCAACGTTTTCCGGGAGATCTCCGCGCCGGCACACCACGATGACTGATCGGCCCGCTTGTCACACCCTACAAAGTGGCGCTGTCCAACTAATCCAGCTTCGTCAGCCGTGAAGTGATGAAAGTAGCCGAACTCACCAGCGTCTGGTTTCCCCGGTCCGGCCAAAGTCTGTCGACTTCGGCTACTCCTCAAAAGACGACTGATACTGTACTGAAAGGCGCCACGGGGTCGGTGTCGCGCTGCAAACTGGTGCAAGGTCATCCACACGACAAGGCGGAGCATGGTAACTGGTATGAAGGTATCTGGGTTCCGCATTTCATGGCGACTAACGCACAGCGTCGTCCCGATGATCGCGACGGTCTTTCTGGCCACGGAACCAGGTCAACTGGTAGCCGGTATCGGTCCGGAGAATGTCGCTGTCGTCGTGAACGCTGACAGCAACTCGTCCACTCAGATTGCTGACGAGTATGTCCGTCTGCGGAAGATCCCCGCCGGGAACGTTATCCGTCTGTCGGAGGTTCCAGACTCAGAGTCGATTGACGTGGGTGACTTCCGATCAAAGCTCCTGGGACCCGTTCTTGATGTGATTAAGCAGCGCGGTTTGAGTAACCAGATTGAGTGCGTCGCGTGGTCCAGCGACTTCCCGACTGCAATCAATGTCAAATCGGACATCGGTGACAGGAAACTTCACAAAGTGCTGACTCCGGTCGCATCCCTGAACGGACTGACGTACCTGTATCAGCTCGTCATGAGAAAAGATGCGCGGTACCTGTCGCTACAGGTCAATGGCTACGCTCGTCGACTGTTGATTCGAAACCGAGCTCGTCAACTGACTGAAGCTGACCTTCGCCGTTACACCGAAGCAATGCAGGCCGCGACCGGCGACAAGAAATGGGCGGAAGCTGAAGAAACACTCCGCAGTCTCTTGAAGACATATCCGCGGAACTCGGAGCTTCACTACAACCTCGCATGCTGCCTGGCAAACAGCGGTCGCCTTGACGACGCAGTCGCGGCATTGCGTGACTCAGCAGCATCCGGCTGGTGGAATCGACGACATGCCGAACGTGACGACGACTTGCAGGCCCTCCGTGGACGCGACGACTTTCAGAGCGTGCTCGACAAGATCGACAAACAGACGTTGTCCATTCACGCGTCACGCGGCTTTCGCGGTAGCCAGAGTTGGGGGCCGGACGGAAAGCCCTTCGAATCCGGCGGTATGCGATATGTGCTTTCCACTGTTCTCGCGGTCACACGCGGACGCGGAACGTCGGTCGACGAATCGATCGCGTACCTGCGACGCAGCGTCTCCGCCGATAATACTCACCCGAAAGGGACAATCTACTACGTCCGCAACGGCAATATTCGGTCGACGTCGCGGGACGGTCTGTTTCCGTCGGCCGTCGCGAAGCTGAAAGCGGGAGGAGTACGCGCCCGGATCATTGATGGGACCCTTCCCAAAGAGAAAGCCGATGTTCAGGGCGTCATGGTCGGCGCGGCCAGCTTTGACTGGAAATCATCTGGGAGCACCATTCAGCTCGGCGCAATTTGTGAACACTTCACAAGCTATGGTGGCGTGATGCGAGCAAACGCGGGGCAGACACCGTTGACGGAATTCCTGCGATTCGGGTCGGCCGGATCGAGTGGTACAGTTACGGAACCGTACGCGATTGCGGCGAAGTTCCCCAATCCGTTTAGGGTGTGATCTCTCTGAGGCGACAACACGTGGGAGTTGTGAGTTGGAGTTCTTCGGCTTTTGCCGTGAGTTGAAGTGGTCTTGGAGAAAGCGGCGTCCTTTGCGATCCTGATTTCTGAACGGAAA
>CAUZFZ010000287.1:0-7013 GCA_963579025.1 Planctomycetota bacterium
GAAAAACTGTTGCGCTCCCTCGTGTGTAGTAACACGAGTTCTCACTCGAGCGAAGGAACGCAACAGTGGCTGGATCATGGTTTACTCAGGTGCGTCGGTTCAAGTCGCCGGTGCGAGTTGTGGCGGCGGTTTTGCTTCGCAGCCGGGAGACTCAGGCGAAGCGGGCCAGAGAAAAGACAGAAGAAATCGCCCGACTCAGACGGGTCAACGAACAACAGCAGCGGCACATCGCGCGTCTCGAACAGGACCTTGCCGATGCCCGGCTGCGAACGAGACAACTCGAAGTCGAGAACAGTCGGTTACGACAACAGCCGCCGGTGCTGCCCGATGACCCGCGATTTCCTCATCACGAATTCGGCCCATCACGAATTCGGTGCGAAGATGATCGCGTTGTGCGTCAACCTGGCTCGAACCGTGGGGCTGCGGCCATGCGTGCGATGCCTGAAGATCGTGTTCGAGTGGCTCGGCGTGAACTGCAGGATCCCCGACTGGACCACGGTGCGGACCTGGTTGATGCGCGTCGGAGTGGCCGCGATCGAAGAACCTGTGGAACAGGCCGACGACTGGATCTGGATGGCCGATCATTCCAACCAGATCGGCCCGGAGAAAGCACTGGTTGTGCTGGGACTCCGCGCCTCGCAGATGCCGCCGCCGGGCACGCCTCTCACGCATGCGAACGTCCGCACGCTGCTGGTTCAACCCGGCACGAACTGGAAACGCGAAGACATGGCCGACGCGTACGAGCAGCTTGCCGCACGCATCGGAGCACCCCGCGCCGTGCTGGTGGACGGAGCCGTCGAACTGCGTGAAGGCGCGAACGTCCTGAAAACACAGCGAACAGACAGCATCGTGCTGCGCGACTTCAAGCACTATGCGGCCAACGTGCTGAAGAAGATCGTCGGCGGCGACGACCGTTTCGCGGATGTTCTGTCGCACATCGGCCGCACGCGATCGGCGATTCAACAAACGGAACTCGCTCACCTGACGCCGCCAGGGAAGAAGCCCAAAGCTCGTTTCATGAACCTGGCGGCGACACTGAAGTGGGCGACCATGGTGTTGTGGCATCTGAGCCATCCGCATTCGAATGCCCGCCGCGAGATGACCACCGCGCGGATGAATGAGAAGCGTGGCTGGCTGCGAAAGTACCGCGACGACATCGGACGCTGGCTCGCCTGTCAGAGTGTGGTGTCGGCGTCGCTGACGTTCATTAACGAACAGGCCGTGTTCCGTGACGCGGCCGATGCCCTCGCGGCCGTGTTGCATCCGCTGCGAACGTGCGATTCGGCCAGCCACGTGGCCGACCGCCTGATCGAATTCGTCCGCACAGCGGAGCAGCAACTGGTACCCGGCGAACGTCTTCCGCTGAGCACGGAGATCCTGGAATCGTCGTTCGGCCTGTTCAAGCAACTGGAAGGCCAGCACAGCAAGGGCGGGTTCACGAGTCTGCTGGCAGCGTTCGGCGCCTTACTCAAACCGGCGACCGCCGACTCGATTCGCGAGAACTTCGCCCGCGTCCCTGTCTCGGCCATGCGAACCTGGGTCCGCACCAACCTGCAAACCACCCTCGCCGCCAAACGCAACGCCGCCTACACCGAATTCGCGAATGCAGCCTGATTTACAATCTATTTCCTACCCGGAAATCCATTTCATCAGGCCAGGTCGTGACTGTCGATTTCGAGGGCGGGGACGTCGTCACGGATGCCAGGTTGTTGCCTCTGCGTCAGCTCGATCAGCAGCTTGGGATTCTGGCGGAGGCAGCCAGACGTCTGCCCGATCCTCGCAGTTCACTGCTGGTGACGCACACGACTGAGGACATCCTCTCGCAGATGGTCTATCAAATCCTCGCGGGGTATCCGGACGGTAATGATGCCCAACTGCTGCGAGATGATCCGCTGATGAAAACGCTGATCGGTCGTTCTCCGGACAACTCGCAGTCGCTGGCCAGCGGCTCGACTGTCAATCGCTTTCTGCATGCGTTTACGCGGCGGGAAGCAGAGAAACCGCTGGAAGACCGTACGGTCCTTTTCGAGTGCCGCGACGCTCAGATCGCACGCATCCGGCAGCTCAACGAGTTCCTTGTGGATGCGTTCGTTCGCACGCGGAAGAAGCGGCCGGGGCATGTCATCATCGATCTCGATCCCACCGACGACCCGACTCACGGTCAGCAGCAGCTGACCTTCTGGCATGGTTACTACGATCAGCATCAGTACTTTCCACTCATGGTGTTCGAGGGTGAGACCGGGATGCCACTGGCGGCGTGTCTGCGTCCGGGGAAGATGCATGCCAGCACCGGAGCCGTGGATGTGCTGCAGGAGATCGTCGAGCGGCTGCGTGATCACTGGCCGGACATCACGATCTTCGTGCGGGGCGACGGGGGCCTGGGTGTGCCGGAGATGTACGACTACTGCGAGACGCAGGGCCTCTTCTACGCGTTTGGCTACAGCACCAACGAAGTGCTCAAACGCCGCGTGGCAGAGCAGGAACTGATCCACGAAGCGAAGTTCCTGAGCTGGATGACGCGTCGCCCGGCGCAGGCGTTCTGTGTGTTCGAGGACTACCAGGCCGGATCGTGGCCGCGTCCGCGTCGCGTGATTGCCAAGGCCGAGATCACGGCGACCGGCGGCGAGAACCTGCGATTCGTGGTGACGAATATGAGTGGTCACCCGGCGGGTATCTACCGCGACTTCTACATCAAACGCGGCAATGTTCCAGAACGTCCCATCGGCGAACTGAAGAATGGCCTTGCAATGGACCGGTTGAGCTCTCCACGCTTCCTGGCCAACGCGCAGAAGCTGATGGTCCACACACTGGCGTACCTCTTATGGGCACTGTTCCGCGAAGCCAACGCCGAGCATCCGGAACTCGGGCGGATGGAAGTGGGGACGGCGCGGGTGCGGGTCTTCAAGGTCGGCGCTCTGGTCAAGTCGACGGCCCGTCGTATCTGGTTCCATGTCGCCAGTCACTGGCCAGGCCGGGAGCTGTACCAGCACGCGGTCGCGGCAGTGGAGAGCTATGTGAACGAACTGCATTCGCAGTGGGCGGCGGCCGGTCTGATCCTCACGCCCGAATTCCGTGACCCCTGTCGGGAACCGCGGATCAGATTCGCCCCCCAGGAGGTTCGGTGAGAGCCGCGGCTCCGACCATGGAATCGGCCCGGAGGGCTGGTGCCAGCGTGGAGAATCCGCGCCGCCTCTGCCCAAAATGGCCCTCATCGGTCGTTCGGAGTCGAAAAAACGGTCAAGCTCGACCGATTGTCCGTCCGCCGCCCACCGAACCGCCGCCGCCACCCGCCCAACACCGAAACGCAATCAACCGAATCAACGGTGCGCAATGCGGGCTAAGTGGTGACCAGTCTGAGGTTACGTCATCGGCGAACGGAGTGTCCGCCATGGTTTCCCCCAGATTGTCGAAAACCGGTCACGGAAACGTGGCTGAATCCGCTTCCGATTCGGGCAATGAATCGCACGATGAAACCGCAGCCGTTGATGACTTCGCCGCCGCTCTGGCAATGATTGCCGCACTGCCGCTAACAGCCGAAGAGAAGGCCGAAGCTGTTCGCCGACTGATGTCATCTGAGCAGTGATGACGGTCGGGGCTCCTGTCATTTCCTGTCACTCGTAGCATCGCTTCTGAGGCGTCGGCGTTTCGGGATGAACGATAGACCGTCCTGACGATCCCAACGCTGCACGGGCGACGTGGGAGCCTTTTGCCAGCACAGACAGCCGGATGCGACCGCGTCACGAGTTGCCATGCCGACGATCGTGGCGTTGCCGTCGACCGAAGTCCGAAGCTTGCCGTGACGAAACCGGATCCAACCCCCCCACCCCTCAGCGGGTCGAGGGACGTTAATAGCCTCCGCGCCCACGTTCCGAATTCCCACTTCCGTTTTGTTGCCTTGGGTGAATCACGGCAAAGTATTCGCAACACGCTCCATGACGTCGACGTGGGATTCCCGAAGCGTTCAATGGAGGGTTGACTGAGCTATCACGAGATCGGGTTCGGCTCCCGCGTAACCGTTACCCCAAAGACACGCGGTCCAGCGCCATGTGTGCCGACTCGCTTGGCGCCTGATCTACTCGACTGCAGAATGTCAGTTCACTTGAGTCGGGGTGCAGAGAACACAGCGATGGGCGAATTCGAGCAGTCAGAGCGGCAGGGTGTGACGATCGTCGCAGTGGGGTCGTTCAATCCTGCGATATTTCACCCGGCTTGGTTCGCTCAACACAAATTGATCCGGGAAGCGGAAGCGGAAGAGTCAAAAGTTGAGGTCGTGAGCACAGAGATTACGGTCGTCAAGTCCGAGTGGTTCAACATCCAAGCGACCAATCAACGGTTCTCGCTGGAGACGCGAGATCCAACTAAGTTTCAACCCCTCCGCGACTTGGTCGTGGCCACGTTTGACATACTTGAACACACTCCAATCAGTTCCTTCGGTTTCAATAGCCTTAATTGTTTCGAGTTGGACTCCGTCGATGCGTGGCACCGCGTTGGACACCACTTCGCCCCGAAACAGTCGTGGGATGCCATCTTGGATGAACCCGGTATGAGGAAGGTGACGATGGAGGGAAAACGTGGATCGTGTAGCGCTGACCGAATCCAAATCTCGATCCAACCAGCCGCCTCCAGCGTGTCGAACGGCGTGGTGATTATCATCAATGAGCATTACGAAATCGACGCTTCTGAGGACACAGGTTCGACCAATTCCGCCAGAGCGTTCATTGAACGGCTTCAACAAGGTTGGGATGGTTTTCTCGAATTCTCGCGGACGACTGCCGAACACCTCTTGCGAGAAGGCTCTGCGCCGTCATGACAACACTCACACTGCCTGAGCGAGTACCGATCTCGGAAGCTGAGACACATGGACAACTTGGCGCGGATCACGTTGATTCAACGCTCAACATTTCTGGTGGAATCGTTCAGGAATCGCTCCTCGCGCCGACACTCGAGTCTGGCACGGGTTGGAACAGTCAGGAAGAACAGGGAACTGCCAGTGTTCGACCTGTACACTTGGCAAAACCTTTGATCCGACTCCCCGAGGGCACTCTTCCGAAGAAACGAATGCTCGTTCTCCAGCAATGGGAAGGTGTCGTCACCGAAGTCGCTGCAGATTCGTTTTTCGCCGAACTACAGGATCTAGGAGACTCGAGTCAGCCGATTGAAATTGTCGAGATCCCGATTGACGAAGTGCCCAAGGACGACCAATCGTTGTTGGCATCAGGAAGCATCTTTTACTGGTCGATTGGCCACGAAACGAGTGCCGGGGGGCAACTACGACGCATCTCAGAGATCCGGATGCGTCGTACACCACGATGGACGCAACAGACAATCCGGCGGGTGATTGAGCGTGCGGAGGAACTTTTTGAAACCCACGGTCAGCATTAACGATGCGCCGGCTTCTGATGAACTCGAAGTTTCGGTGTTTGGCCCCGGCTTCGGAGAGTGCGTGGTCGTGCATCTCGGCGACGGCAAATGGATGGTTGTTGATTCCTGCCTAAACGACAGCCGAACCGAACCAATTGCTCTTGAGTACCTCAAGTCGCTTAACGTCGACGTCGCCAGCCAGATCAAGCTGATTGTCGTGACCCACTGGCACGATGACCATATTCGAGGCTCGGGCGAACTGTTCTGCGCTGCAGATTCGGCACGCTTTGTTTGTTCCGCCGCTTTGAACAGCAAAGAGTTCTTCGGCATCGTGGCAGCCTCCGAGCAAGTGCGATCCGTGACCCGTGATTCGTCAGCATCCGAAATCCTGACCATCTTGCGCGAGAACCATCGACGGAAAGGGAGAGGTACTACCTTTTCTCAGTCCGGACCGGATCAGTGGGCACAAGATGGCTCTCCACTCTATCGCTCAAGTGGCTGTCGTAATGTTGCGGTGACTGCCCTGAGTCCGTCCGCACAGACAATTACCGACGCTGCAGCCAACTTCGCCAAACTGCTGCCGTCGGTGTCAGAGCAAAACAGACGTTTTCCGAGATGTTCACCCAATGACCAATCCGTCGCGCTGATTATCGAATCAGAAACATCCTCAATCCTGCTTGGAGCCGATCTTGAAGCCGTTAGTGATCCGGAACGTGGCTGGCAGGCGATTCTGAACTCTCCGCTCAGACCGCAAGTAAAATGCGGCGCGATCAAGCTGGCTCATCATGGATCGGGAAACGGAGATCACGACGGGATCTGGTCGGCGTTGCTGAAACCGGAACCACTATCGTTTGTCACGCCGTTTACGCGCGGGAAGAAGCCACTTCCGTCAGAGGCAGATATCCGGAGACTCAAATCCCGTACGCCTCACCTATACTGCACCGCATGGCCACCCTCTCAAAAACCGCCGCGACGACATAGGAGCGTAGAGCGGACTATTCGGGCGATGACAAAAATGCACCGTGCTGTACCTCGATCAGTCGGACAGATTCGATTGCGGGTCTCAATGAACGATGACAGGCAGCCGACCATTGCGACTTTCAATGGTGCCGCTCGTCTGTGACACGGATGGATAGGCGATACATTCTCTTTGATTCACCACATCCACTCGTCACTCAGCGCCTTGTCTGAGCGATCGGGCGGGGCCACAATTGAGGGGCGGGAGACCTGCGCGGACTCGTGGTCAGCGTCCTCGTAGAGAACCTCCTGGAGTCGCTCACGCATGTGCCACTCGACGTAGTACGCCAGCGTGCACAGGAACACGTGAGCCCGAATGCGATCATCGTTCCAGTGATAGATCGGACGCACATGCAGGTCGACCGTCTTCATGCTGCGGAAGGCACGCTCGACGGTCGCAAGGCTTTTGTATGTTTCTACTAACTGCTCGGACGTCATCTGTGTGGACGGTACGCTCGACCGCACGACGTACAGTCCGTCCAGCGCCGCTTCGGTCGCGATGTTGTCGGTGCGTCGCGTGTAAGTGAAGCTGTTGGTGGTGATGGTCAGCTCGAAGTGCTTTTCCATTTTGTAACGACCGATGACCTTGCCGACGCGCAGGCCGATTTCTTTCTCGCCGCTGAGCGGGTTCTTCT
>CAUZFZ010000288.1:0-6952 GCA_963579025.1 Planctomycetota bacterium
ATGCACATGCAGTCGGTATGAAAAAGCCAAATTTGTGGGGGCTGCACGACATTCACGGGAACGTGTATGAGTGGTGCGGCGACTGGCATGCAGAACTGTTGCAGCAGGGCGGAATGGATCCGCGGGGTCCTTCAGAGGGCTCGTCCCGGGTGCTCCGGGGCGGTTGCTGGAATCGCCTCTCCGACAACTGCCGTTCGGCGATCCGCGGCAGGAGCACGCCTGACACCCGGCGCAACGGCCTGGGCTTTCGTGTGCTCCGCAGTTCCATCAAGTAAAGTCGCCGGAGGCGGGACCAGTTAAGCGAGCGTAGTCCGTAACGCAGGCCCGGAGGGCGCAGGCGGAGCCCGCCCGCAGGTGCCGTAGTGCAGGACGCAGCGAGCGGCTTGGTGTGCCTCCGCCGAATCACTCGCAGCCAGCCCGCGTGTTGACTTCGGCGTCAGCCCGAACTGTGCCAGCAGGCTGCGGAAGTGACTGGCCCGCTGTGATGTACGCCCGCCGAAAACGCCGGCACCCGTTCTCACGCCGCCAGCCGGTCAGGTTCCACAGGATGAACTGCTGATTCGGTGAGAGCAGAAACGGCTGGCCCGCCCACTCCGCCTTGTTTCAACGACTTGAGCTGATGCAGTGGTGTAGCGAGCATCACCAGTTGGGTGTGTGTATCCCCGGAAGCGGCCGAATCGTAGACCGGATCGGACGCCGAGTGCTTGTCCACTACTACGATCAGTGCTGGATTCTGCAGTCAGTGGCACCGCGATTCCTGTGGCCGAAGCAGTGCCTGGGTCAGTGCGAACAGGGGGAGAGATCTGCAGCCGAAAACGAGCTGGCAGACGTCGCCAGCAGACTGCCGAAAGAGCGGATCGAGGACGTGCTAAGGAGCAGTCTGAAAAGGGGAATGTTGCGCCGGCCTAAAACTCACGGTGAACACACGGGCAGAAGGGAGCACTTAACATACGACAGGATATGCGGTTATGACGTCGGTCCAGAGGAGCCCTGGCACACTTCAATCATGCACGGAGGCGGAGCACTATGAGCGGAGCAAAACAGGCGGCAGTGGCGACGGATAGAACCGAGGCCATTGTAAACACGTGCGACACTATTCTGGACGAATACGAACACTGGAAGGATCACGAGTCGTCGATCCAGCCACAGACGGAATTGGCGGACCAACTGGACCTGCTGACGGTGACATATCAGCACGGTTCTGTGCCGGCGAAGTGCCGAGATGTGATGCCGAAAATCGGGCGGGTGTGTGAGGAGTGGCGTCTGTACGGACTGGGCAATCACTCCGGGCATGCGCAACAGGAACCATTGGGCAGCTTTCACGCGGCGATGGCGTCTCTGATCGAGGCACGGGCGTCTGTCGTGGTGGAGTCGACGGGCAGTCGTTGCTGATCGCACTGCAACCGCCCAGTCCCACTACAAACACGGCGAGTAACCGGCATTCAGTCCCGTGCGTCACTTTCAGGTGGTTCTCCGAGGAGGCCACGCATCAGGTCCACACCCAGTACCGTCCTGCAAGCTGCCAGACGGTGCCAGCCAACGACCAGTACGGTCATGCGCAGGCAACAGGGCTGGGAGGCCGTGGGGGCACGAATACGATGCCCTGCTTGATCTCACGGGGCTAGACCGGCCATCGGTATGCTGGTCGCATGGCCGAAACAAGTATGCAGGCGAATCGAATGGAGGCCGCCCCAAGGTGTGATCAGGAGTCTCCGTGTTATGCGCGTCGGGGTAACGATGGGGGACTCGAACCCACGACCTCTGCGTTGTGATCGCACGAGACCAGGGTTCTAAGTGGTGACCAGTCTGAAGTTACGACGACAGGTAATCAGGGTTCCGCCACGGTTTCCCCCAAAACGTCGGAAACCGGTCACGAAACCCGGTCGGATGACATCGGAACGGACACTGGTTTCGCCGCTGCTCTGGCCATGATTGCCACACTGCCGCTGACAGCCGAAGAGAAGGCCGAAGCTGTCCGCCGACTAATGTCATCTGAGCAGTGACGACCGTCGGGAATCCTGTCAATTGCTGTCACTTGTAGCATCGCTTCTGAGGCGGCAGGGTTCGAGATGACCAACAGACCGTCCAGACGATTCCCACGCTGCACGGGCGACGTGGGAGCCTCTTGCCAGCACACACAGCGGGAGGCGACCGCGTTACGAGTTGCCATGCCGACAATCGTGGCGTTGCCGTCGACCGAAGTTCGAAGCTTGCCGTGACGAAACCGGACCCGACCCCCCCACCCGGTCGCGGGTCCAGGGACGTTAATAGCCTCGGCGCCCAAGTGCCGAATCTCCACTTCCGTTTTGTTGCGTCCGGTGAACTGCTGAATTGGCTTGCTCTCCGCGATCTGCCAGTCAGTCGAAACCAACAATTCGGAACCAATCTTCGGCATGCCGCACTCTGGACAACTGGAATGGCTGGGGCAAATTCATCGATATAATGGAACCATGTCAGTCAACGCGAAGTCCAGGTCCGCGTCACCGGTCAGGCCACCGATATCCGACAGAGACGAATCCGCACCGCCACTGAACGTGGACCGATCACCCAGACTGCGATCCGACGAATCGGCAGGCTGTGCACCGCCTTCGTATGTCTGCTGCTCGCCCAGGCTTTCGTCGTCACGAGGCATTCGTCGGTATTTCCGTGTGCGGGTTTCGTGAAACACGTGCCCGCAAGCCTACATCCCCTGCATGTCACCCCGAAACCAAGCCACGTGCATCGGCAGTTTCTGCGACGCCGTCCTGAGCGGCGAGATCATCACTTCCGCAGCCTGCTGGCACAGTTCGGGTTGACGCCGAAGTCCAGACGCGGCCTGGCTGCGAGTGATCCCGGTGAGGCGGTGGAAGCACACCAAGCCGCTCGCTGCGTTGTGACAGATTGGCGAAGGATCAACCGTCTGAGATTACGATGTTTCAGATTTCGGAAGTGCAAGAATTCGCCTGCATTTAACGGTGGGCGGAGTTTTTTGACCCTTCGAGCACAGGAAATAGGCAGGCATGGAACCGCTGGCGTGATCTGTCGCAGGCGCGAATCGCTGAGGTCATGACAGGTGCTCGTTCTTCAACGCGCGCCAGATCACCGTCGCTTGTTGCGGGTCATCTTTCTGAGACGTGTTGACGATGTTCCATTTGCCGGGGCCGATCCAAATGACTGCCCCCTCACCGGCCCGCAGTTTCAGCCGGTCCATGTGCCCCTTCCGACGCAGCGAAAGCGCTGCCCCTCGTCCGTCGTCGTCGCCACAGTTACAGACTTCAAATTTCCGGTGTCCGTCCCGGACTTCGGCAAATCCCATCATGCTCTGTGGCCCGAGTGTTGCCTGTCGCATTGCTCTGTCCTCGCACTTACGTCCTACTCGAATCCGCCGCCGGTTGGACGTGCGTCAGCTTCCGGCCGTGGCCTGACCTGCGCCCGTTCGCACCGTCTGTCGAAGGACTCGACCGAGGTGGCAACCGTGCAATGGCAATCCGCGACTGCATGATGTGCAGCACTGGATGCGAACATTGCCGGGAGTGCAGACAGTGTCACTATTCTCTTGGGCAACTTCGGAGCGGATGGCGTGTCCTGAGAGTTGCCACTGGCCCGCTCGCTAATGGTTAATCGGCTTTCGTCGCGGCTCTGGACATCATGCCGGCTGATTTGACGGAGAAAATGTATCTGCCAGCGTCAACGTCGGTGGATGGCGTAGGGCCAATAAACTCCGCCGACCGTTAAATGCAGGCGATTCTTGCACTTCCGAAATCTGAAACATCGTAATCTCAGCCGGTTGATCCTTCGCCAATCTGTCACAACGCATCCAGCGGCTTGGTGTGCTCACACCGCCTCACCCGGATCACTCGCAGCCAGCCCGCGTCTGGACTTCGGCGTCAGCCCGAACTGTGCCAGCAGGCTGCGAAAGTGGCGATCTCACCGCCCAGAACGGCGTCGCAATAATTGCCGATGCAGTCGGCATGGTTTCGGGGTGCCATGCACGGGATGTAGGCTTGCGGGCACGCGTTTCACGAAACCCGCACACGGAAATACCGACGAATGCCACGTGACGACGACGAAAGCCTGGGCGATCAGCAGACGTACGAAGGCGGTGCACAGCCTGCCGATTCGCGAAGGACTCTGGAGCAGAACCTGGAAGTGTTTGCACAAACTCTGGTGCCAGAGCATCAGGATCTGAATCAGACACTGGCGGAAACCAGTCTGAAGCCCGCAACTGGCCGGGAGAAATCCGGCCCTTTTTCTCCGTCACAGTCGGGCTCTGCGCGTCTTCGGAGTATTCAGCCTGGTGAGACGCGTGTGGACTCCAAGGGTGTGACATCTGCCGACGAATCTTCAGACAGTAGTCTGGACTATGTGACGCTGGACAAGCTGGGCGAAGGCGGAATGGGAACGGTGCACCTGGCGCGTCAGGTGGCGTTGGGGCGCGAGGTGGCCCTGAAGCAGATTCATCAGCGATCCAGCCGCAAGCAATCGGTGCGTGACGAGTTTCTGACGGAAGCCGTCCTGACGGGGAAGCTGGAGCACCCCAACATCGTTCCGATTTACGAAGTAGGCGAGTCGACTGGCGGTGAACTGTTCTATTCGATGAAGAATGTCAAAGGTCGTGCGTGGGACGAGACCATCGACCGTCTGACACTGGATCAGAATCTTGAGATCCTCATCGACGTTTGCGATGCGATTGCGTTTGCTCATGCGGAAGGAGTGATTCACCGTGACCTGAAACCGCAGAACATCATGACCGGTGGTTTTGGTGAAGTTCTGGTGCTGGATTGGGGTCTGGCGGTCCTGACCGAACCCGGCGAAGAAGTGAATGCTTCAGCGGGTGGTACACCCAGTTACATGGCTCCAGAGATGATCAATCCACCGTTTCTGGTGGGACCGCGAAGCGATGTCTACCTGCTGGGCGCGATTCTGTTCCGTTTCCTGACGGGGAAAGCACCGCATGCGGGGAAATCCGCACGTAGTGCTCTGGAAGCAGTCTCAAAGAACGAGATCCTCACTCCGGATGCTGACCGGATGCAGGAACTGGATCCGACGGGCGAGCTGTTGAGCGTGGCGTTGAAGGCGATGGAAACGGCCCCGGAGGATCGTTACCAGACGGTTGGTGATTTTCAGCACTCGATACGTGAGTTTGAAGCTCATCAGGAGAGCCTGACGCTGGCCGCCCGTGCTGAGGAAGCCCTGGATGCCGCCGAGCAGAGCGGTAATTACACCGAGTATTCCGAGGCCGTGTTTGGTTTTGGCCAAGCAGTGCAATTGTGGTCAGGTAACGCATTGGCAGTAGAGGGTATTGAACGTTCCCGTCAGGCGTACGCGTTGTGTGCGGAGCAAAAAGAAGATTACGAGTTGGGCCTGTCGCTACTGGATGAGTCGGTCTCTGAGCACGGGGATGCCATTCGGCGTTTGACCACAGCGCGCGACGAACGCAACGCCCGCCAGGGGCGATTACGTCGCCTGAAGCAGGGCCTGTCGGCGGCGGCGGTATTGATCGTGGTCATCGTGGCCGGCGCTGCGTGGTCGATCAATGAGGCACGGCTTGAAGCCGAGCGACAGGAACAAGTGGCCGTCAAGCAGAAAGGCGTGGCTGAACAGAACGCGACGGAGGCGGAGAAGCAGAAGGGCATCGCCGAACAGAACGCGACGGAGGCGGTGAAACAGAAGGGGCTCGTCGAAAAGCAGAAGCTCATCGCCGAACAGAATGCGGCAGACGCCCTCAAGCAGAAAGGCATCGCAGAGACGAAAACAGCGTCTGCGATTGCGTCCCAGGAAAAAACGGAAGCGATACTGGCACGTTCCAACCACTTCCTGGCCCAGGCGAGGTGGGACAACAATCGTGCGGTGGCCGCTCGCGAGCTACTCCAGAGGGTGCCTCAACAGCATCGAAATATCGAATGGTATCTGGCGCGTCGGCAATTCGAGGGCTCGGATGTGACCCTCTATGGCCATACGCATAATGTCAACAGCGTGAGTTTCAGCCCGGATGGCAAACGCATTGCCTCGGGAAGTTGGGATAACACAATCCGTCTATGGGACGCGTCGACGGGCGAGGAACTCCACACCCTCAAGGGACATACGCGTGGTGTCACCAGCGTGAGTTTCAGCCCGGATGGCAAGCACATCGCCTCGGGAAGTTTTGATAAGACAATCCGTTTATGGGACGCGTCGACGGGCGAGGAACTCCACACCCTCAAGGGACATAGGGGGGTTGTCCACAGCGTGAGTTTCAGCCCGGATGGCACGCGCGTCGCCTCGGGAAGTTCAGTGATAGTTGAACTGCAGGACGCCTCAGGAGCAGTAACTTCAAGCCGCAACGAGTCTGCTGGGACAATCCGTTTATGGAACGCGTCGACGGGCGAGGAACTCCACGCCCTCAAGGGACATACGGGTGAGGTCCGCAGCGTGAGTTTCAGCCCGGATGGCAAGCGCATCGCCTCGGGAAGTTTTGATAAGACAATCCGTTTATGGAACGCGTCGACGGGCGAGGAACTCCACACCCTCAAGGGACATACGCATTGGGTCTTCAGCGTGAGTTTCAGCCCGGATGGCACGCGCATCGCCTCGGGAAGTAATGATCGGACAATCCGTCTATGGGACGCGTCGACGGGCGAAGAACTCCACACGCTCAAGGGACATACGAATGGTGGCAGCAGCGTGATTTTCAGCCCGGATGGCAAGCGCATCGCCTCGGGAAGTCATGACAAGACAATCCGGTTGTGGGACGCGTCGACGGGCGAGGAACTCCACGCGCTCAAGGGACATACGGATGATGTCAACAGCGTGAGTTTCAGCCCGGATGGCACGCGCATCGCCTCGGGAAGTCGAGACAAGACAATCCAGTTGTGGGACGCGTCGACGGGCGAGGAACTCCACACGCTCAAGGGACATACGGATTATGTCCGCAGCGTGAGTTTCAGCCCGGATGGCAAGCGTATCGCCTCGGGAAGTCGAGATCAGACAATCC
>CAUZFZ010000289.1:0-6847 GCA_963579025.1 Planctomycetota bacterium
CAGAACCCCGGCAGCCAGTCCTGAGCGACGGCCAGCCTGAGACCACGCCAATCCGCGTGGTCCAACACTCACAAGGTGGGTCCGATTTCGACGCCGAAGTGGGTCCGTTTTGCACGCCTATCTCCATTGTCGCGAGAAAACGCCTTCTTATAGGGCCGGGCACTGCTGAGGGCATCGTACACATCGGCCACAGCCGTGATCCGACCTTCGATCGGTATGTCCTTTCCCTTGAGCCCCAATGGATAGCCGCATCCATCCCAGTGCTCGTGGTGAGTCAGGGCGATTCGCATTGCCATCGACATAATCGACGATGATTTGACCTGCAGCATCCGCGCTCCCATCTCCGTGTGTTTGCGGAGCTGCCGCCATTCGTCGCCGGGCATGCAATCAATGATCTGTTCCCCGAAGCTGCAGTGCTTCTGCATGAAACTGTACTGCTCCGGATCGAGCTTGCCAGGCTTGTGTAGGATGCTGTCGGGAATCGCGATCTTACCCACATCATGTAGTTGCGCCGCCAAGTCGATGGACTCTATGAACTTTCCGTCGAAACCCAATTCATCCGCGATGACGGCAGCGTATTTGCCCACGCGAATCACATGCTCACCTGTGTCGTCATCTCGAAACTCAGCGGCTCGGGCGAGACAGGTAATGATCTGCCGGCGCGAGTGCGCCAGTTCACGCGTACGCGCTTCGACCTGCTTTTCAAGGTTCAGCGAGTAGTTTGCCAGGTGATCAAAGTGAGCTTTGGCGGCCAGGACGTTACGCACGCGCAACACCAGCTCAACGGGTTCAACCGGCTTGGCCAGAAAGTCCGTGGCTCCAAGTTCCAGCGCCTGCATGCGCACCGAAGCTTCCGGGGATGCCGTCAGGATGATAACCGGAATCGTGGACAGGCACGGGTTGTGCTTCATTTCCGTCAGGATGTCGATCCCGCTGACTTCCGGCATCATCACGTCAAGCAACACCACATCCGGCAGCTCCTGCTTCATCAGCCGAATCGCCTTCCTGGGATCCGTCGACGTAATGAAGTTGCTGTAACCTTCGTGGTTCAGGAACTTCTTGACGACCAGAACGTTATACGCTTCGTCGTCCAGGATCATGATTTTCGACCTGGACAGCTTATCGTCTGGATCTGTGTCGGACCGTCTGTTGACTGAACGTTCGGCCGCGGACTTACTTGCCGGCGCACCGGCAGCCAGTCCGACATCTGCCAGAGTCTGATCCAGATTACTGTTCGTGGTTTCGGCGTGTGCAATCATGTGCATTGTCCCTGGCGACCAGGCGAGTCCGCTGAGCGTCCGCGTGCTTCACGCCGACTGCGAACGCGCGCTACTTTCCAATTGAAACTTGTCTCAAAGAACGCAGACAGGGGGCGACGGTGGAGCCTGTGTCGCCATGTTTGATGACGTTCTCAACGGTTGTAAGGTCTGTTCATCAACGGATCGGTTTTGAGATCAGGCGAGTTCCGCGCTAAGTTCCAGATTCGGAACATCCACTGCCGCAGTCATTTCTACAATCTGCCGCAGGACTGGCTCGATCCGTTCAATCCGTCCCTGCCGAGCCAGCGTCATCAGTCTGGTGCCGGGTTCTGTGAATTCCTCAAAACCCATTGTTCCCGCTGATCCCTTCAGCCAATGGGCCAGGCGGGCGACGGATTTGATATCGCCGTTCCGTAAGGCCTCATCCATAGTTGCCACTTCGCTGCGCAGCTTCTGCACGAAGCCGCAGACGATTTCGCAGAATTCCGGATCGTCCATAGGCAGGCTCGACCGGATACGTCCATCAGCAGCGGACGGAGATGATGCAGTGATCTCTGCGAGCGAACGTTTCTCAGACTGTTGCCGAACGCCAGGTGTGTCCTGAAGCATTTCTTCCAATTCTGCCTGTGACACCGAATACAGACCGGTATGTGAGTTGACCAGAACGGGTGTGGCAGTCGCATCCACCGGGGTGGAATCCGCAGAAGCGTCTTCTTCGAGAGTGTGCCGGATCTCGACGGGACTGTCTTCTTCGCTGACTTCTGCCGCGTTCGAATGGGAACCGCGACTTTCGCTCTGGCCACGCGGCAGCGCCATGTGGCCAGGCTCTGCCCGTTGAATACCTCAAGGAAGAGAATCGCATTCTGCGGGCTCGTCTTCCGGGGCAGGTGCATACCCGCCCGAGCGAGCGTGAGCGGCTCCTGAAGCTCGGTAAGGCCCTTGGACGGGCCATTGAGGAGCTGATCACCATCGTGTCGCCGTCGACGTTCTATCGCTGGATTCGCGAAGAGAACGACGGGAAGAAAACGGCCAATCCGAAGGGTGGTCAGCGGAAGCCGAAAGAACTGCGGGAGCTGGTCATCGAGATCGCGAAGACCACCGGGTTCGGTTACACGCGAATCATTGGTGAACTCCGTAAGCTCGGCATCAAGAAGATCAGCCGGCAGACAGTGCGTCGCATTCTGAAGGAAGAGGGGATTGAGCCCGGGCCGGATCGCACGTCAGATTCGTGGACAGAATTCATTGAGCGTCACAAGGAGACTCTGTGGGCCGTCGATTTCTTCTCCGTGCGTGCCGTGACGGCCCGGGGGCTGCGACACATGTACGTGATGGCGTTTCTGTGTCTGGAAACCCGCGAGCTGATCTGCTCCGAGTCGACCGAGCATCCGAATTCAGCGTGGGTGGTGGAGCAGACGGACCGGTTTCTCGATGAGACCTGCGGCCGCGGGAAGAAGCCGGAGATCATCATGCACGATCTCGTTACGAAGTTCTCGAAGGACTTCGTGGCTGCGATCGATGCCCGTGGCGTGCGAACCAACGCCTTGCCGAAGGCCTCGACGTGCTGCTGTGCGAGCTGCAGGACGCGAATGGCCTGATGGACGCGGGGTCGGATTCTACTTCCGCAACGTGACGGAACTTGTCTTGTTCGGAATTCGGGGCTCGCTTCGCACTGGCCCGCCAGCACGCACCACGTCAACATGATCGCTACGAGAAAGCGTGAGCATTCTCGGAATGCCCGATGAACTCTATGACGTGATCGAGTCCTGCAGCCCCGGCAGATACCTTGAGCTGTTTGCCCGTATGAATAGAGACGGTTGGGACCAGTGGGGTGATGAGATCGACTCGTATTCCTCGCGAATCGAGCATCCCAAGGCTAAGAGTCGCCATCAGAACCGGGCAGCGCGAGACCACAGGTCGCGTCGGCCACATCCGACGGCGAACTCAGCCTCAAGGCAAATGGGTCACCGTGTGGAACTACGTCCACCGGCTCGATTGCTCGCGTTTTTCGCCGAGCGACATGAAAGCACACGACTCCCTCACACCCAACCAAGTCTGGCAACATGGACGAAGCCAGTATAAAGGGCTTAGGACCGTCCGGAACGATAATCACGTCACCAAGGCTCCTGAATTCTCGTACGGTCGAGATGAGCGTCTCAAGTGATTTCGAAATATCGAACAACGGTAGCGGCAACTCATGTGAGGCCGCCCGCAAGACATCTTCGTTACGCTCACGAACAGTCTGCACATAGTCGGGTCGGGACGCCGGATCTGCATAAAACGTGATCAGGTTTTCGGGATCAATCACTCCCCAAATGGCTTGAGACCGAATTCGGTCAAACCCCAATCCCATAAGATGAGTCCGAAAGTGTGGATTCAATGAGGCCCGACCACTCATGACTCGAAAATCATTGACTCCAACTGTCGGATACTCGCTGTCGGGATACTCTCCGGGAGAGTACCAGAGAAACCCCGAATCCCCAGGCCGCAGTTTTGAATCCAAGAGCAGGGGAATCGAGCAGTACCACGACCTCGGCATAGAAGAATAGTCAACGTGGATCTCACACGGTGTTTCGCAGCTATCGACACAACTCGAAACGATGTCCGCCAGTATGGACAGAAATGCGGCGGACTCATCCGCATCGATCAAGTGTGGCACAAGCCCTTGCTCAGAGTAGAACTTGTCATTCTCCGGTCGCGAAAGGACGTCACGGTGTTCCGTCATCCCGAAGACGTGTCGTACCTCAAATGCATCCTGAATCGCTACGCGTTGCTGCAACGCACTGCAAACCCAGTGCCGGCTTCGTGACTCATAGCCGCTTACCGCTACAAGGCATCTACGGACCGCATTTGCGTCCCGAAGCTGGTTTGCGTGTCGATCAAACGTGACCGTGGCTCGGTCAGTCAATCTCAAGTGTGATTGCGGCTTCATCATCAGTGAACTCAAGTCTGAGTTGTCTTACAAGTTCGTGTGCTTCATTGGCCGTTACTGGCGGCGACGGTGCCAACTGCTCTCCGCTGAACAGACGCCGCTCGCGCTGTCCAACCAGTCGCGACTGCCCCCGCCGCATGGGCAGCCAGAACGCCACGCAGTAGCAGTATGATAGTCTGAAGTCCGTCTTGGGCGAGAGGCTTTCCAGAAGACTGGAGTGGTCAACAAGAATGTGTGTGTACCCCGTTGCCACGGCGAGAGCCTCTCGAACGACTGCGTCTTCGAGCAGTTCTGACGACACGCGAAAATGGCATCCACTATCAACCATATCTGTACCGTGGACACGATCCTCAAGCAGCCGGCCGATTACATCAATCAGTGCTTTGGCGGTAACCCCATGTTCTGGAAGCCCTTCGCTTGCTTCATGCCGTCGCTCGCAAAATTGCATCAGAACGCGGTGCTGATTCTTCGGTGTCAGGTCCCGTCCGCGACTGGCATCTACCAGTGCGTTCATCAATTGGATGAATGTCCGAGGGTTGCCGTCAGCCACATGTCGGATGTTCTCAGCCCCTGCAAACCAGCCGACCCACCGATTGCCTTGCGACCGCTCTGCCTTCATCTTTCGGACGAAGTATATGGGTCGAAACTTCTTTAGAACCGGCTGTATGAACTTTTGCGGTTCGTTCCGCACGCGTTCGTAGTGTGCCTGTCGAGCAGCCCCAAGTTCCGCAACGATGTCATTAATGACATTGTCTTCATCCCACTCACCATAGGTCGATTCCATCTCCTGCCGGAAGTAGTCCAGTGGTTCATCTCTACCGACCGTCCCGACAAACGCGGCCAGCGTGACGTGCTCGTCGTCAAGGTCGTTCAGTCCCGTCCGTTGTAGCCGGACACGAGTTATGTGGTCTGTCACATTCTCAAAGTCATCAGACGAGCATCCCATATCGATGCAACGATAGTTGAAGTCGCTGCCATTCGATTCAATCTCTACTCCGTCGTGCAGCGTACATCTGGTACTGTGTCGAAACGGTAACGTCGCCATTTTAACAACCAAAGGCCGCTTTTCGTCTCGCAGAAAAGTGTTAATGCACTCTATGTACTTCGGATGAAGGAATTCAGCTTCATCAATACACGCAAGCCATCTAGTGTTGTCTGTGTCTATCTGCAAATCCTTCGTAATCACCGGAAGAACATGCAGAATCGGCCGCAGAAGAGGCTTGGCGAACTGGCTAGCGTCTTCGCATCCACTAATGTCAGATGGGCCAAGCACGCTATACAAATGCATGATTGTTTCGCGGACGTCATCTAAAGAGCTGAATGACACATTGCATGATGGAAACCACCATTTCTGAAACGTCGCGAGAACTGCCGATAATTGTCTGAGCCGTTCTTTCGAGTCGTTTTCCGCAACAATGAGCAGCGAGCCGACTTGGTCCAGCAAAGATTGAGCAGCCATGCAATTGAAGGCGAACTGGAAGTAGGCTACTCCTTCCTCTTCCGACGCGCTGCCGTCTGGTAACCCTGCGGCAAACTCCAAATGCATCGGAATATAGAACCCAATGAATCGTTTGTTACGCACATACTCCACTGCGGCCGGGTCACCGTTTTTCTCCGCGTATTGGCGGAGACACGAAAACGACAGCATCCGTAGGAGCACGGTCTTACCGCTACCGCGACTGCCCAACAGAATCTCGTGCTGCTCATTGAACAGTGACCAAAACGTCGTGGTTGGAGAGAATTCTGCAGCGATCTTTTCATCGCCGTACATCTTCGATTGCGAATCTCGGAACGGATTCAACCCTTGGTAGCCCTTCAACTTGTCGCTGAGTCTCATCGAACTGCCCTCCGAATAGCCGTCATTTCAGGAAACTGTCCGATCAGGACTGCACCCTTTTCTTCAGCATCAATGACGTCCTTGAGGAGATCATTCAGGTCTGAGTTTGGAAGGCATCTGAGCGAAAGGGGCAGGACCGCAAAATCGGGCAGCTCGGCGATTTCATCACCAACCGTTGACATTGTGTCTCTGACGATCACTTTGAGTGCGTCCCTTACGTTCGAGACAGTCGCCACTGAGCCGAAGTGTTGACGCCCGTCAATCTGAACCAGTGGCGAGTACTCATGTGGCCGCCATCCATCACGGGAATTGTAGGCGAATGACTCGAGCGTCCCAACGGCCGCCCGCGTCGTCTCCTCACGGCTTTCGAGCGTGAGGATATGACACATGTTGGGAAACTCGCCGGCACGACGGTGGTTCGCGCCAACTGCGACGCTTCCGGCACAGACAAAGGTCTTCGGGGATGACCATCCGTTGTTGACGCGGGTAAACATGGCAGCTTGGTGTCGATGCCCGTGGCACACGACGTCAATGCCGCTGCTTGCGATGATGTCGAGAAGCTCAGAGCCTTCTTCGACCGCAGAAATGTCCTCAGAAACTGTTGGGTAAGAGTACTTATAAGGGTGATGGTGCATCATTAGAATCTGCCACGTTGCCTTACCATCATCGGTGCCTACCATGTCCTGCAGCCACTGCAGCAATTCCCGGACGGTCTGTCTCCTCGGGGATTTTGGGGCTCAGAGCGGAGTGAGGAGGGTTTTGCTCGGACGATGGGGCTGGTGCGACTGGCTTTGAGCTGACTCATCGGGTCGCGTGCCTGTT
>CAUZFZ010000290.1:0-6831 GCA_963579025.1 Planctomycetota bacterium
GGTGACGATCCGGGTGCGGCTGGCGACGGTGGCACGGCCAATACCACCAGTGAAGAGGATTCGGCGTCGGTCACGATCAACATCACTGCGATCAATGACGCTCCGGTGGTCGTTCTTCCGGCTGGACCAGTCACAGCAACTGAGGGCACACCTCTTGATCTGACGGACGGCACGATTTCCGTCTCGGACGTGGACGATCAGGGAGGGGATCTGACGGCCACCGTAACCGTCGGCCAAGGCACACTCACCGTCACGGACGGCGATTCTGGTGTCGTTGTCAGCAACAGCGGGACATCGTCCGTTACGCTTGTCGGCACGTCAGCTGAACTGCAGGCCCTGTTACGTGACACGACTACCGGAACCATCACGTACGACGCAGTTGACGATCCATCGACGAGTACAATGTTGACTGTGACGGTCAATGATGGTGGTGCGTCGGGTACTGACCCGGGAGCGGAAGGGAGCGGTGGAACAGCAGACACCAACAGCGAGCAGGGTACTGCTTCCCTGACGATCAACATCACAGCTGTCAACGACGCACCAGTCGTCGTTCTACCGACGGTGTCAGGTACCCTGCCGGAAAACACCGTACTGGATTTGAGAGATGCGGAGTTCTCAGTCTCGGATGTAGACGATCGCGGAGCTGATCTGACGACAATCCTGACCGTCGGTGAAGGCACGATTACTGCGACTGCGGGCAATTCTGGTGTCGTCGTGAGCAACAGCGGAACATCGTCGATCACGCTGGTTGGCACGGCGGTTGAACTGCAGACTCTTGGGCGCGGCGAGACTACAGGAACGATCGATTACGCGACACTCGAAGACCCGTCGACGAGCACTGTGTTGACAATAACTGTGAACGATGGAGGCGCAACGGGGATGGACCCGGGAGCGGAAGGCAACGGTGGAACAGCGGACACGAATAGTGAACAAGGTTCCGATTCCGTGACGATCGACATTATGCCGATCAATGATGCACCGACCGTTGCGGCCGCGGTTGGTGATCAGACGCCGGCAGACGGCGACGCACCGTTAACGTTCACGCTCGGGAACGTCTTTTCGGATGCAGAGAACGACGAGCTGAATTTCACGGTGGCGAGTAGTAACGATGCGTTGGTTGTCGCAGATTTCGTCGATGCAAACGATATGAATCCCGTCGAGTCCACGACCAATCCAACGAACAAGTTGCGGCTCACTTTTCCGACTTACTTCGCCGCCCAGGACCGAACTCCGGCGACGATCACTCTGACTGCGACCGAAACGTCAACCGGAACACCACTTAACGCCACTAACGTGTTCACAGTGACCGTCACTCCCGAGAAGACGCTTGAGTACTTCCTCGTCGTTGCTGGCCAGGACAACCGCTTTAACGCCGCCGCACCTCCGATTAGCCCGACACTTCCCGTCTCGATTACGACCGTCGCGGCAGACGCCCGTTATTTCATCGAGGTCTGGTTCCGCGACCTGTTCGCTCCCGGGACAAACGAGACATCTATTGACGACGCTGACACGTCAACAGGCATTGCCGGAATCTCTACAAACATCGTTTTCGATGCCTCGCTTTCCGAAGCCGACTCCGTCAGGACGAGTCAATTCTTCCCCGAAGACGGGTTTGGCGCCAGCGCGTTTGGGACATCCATTGGAGGCGGGTCGAATCTAGACACCGATGGGCTCGTGAGCAATTTCAGGAACGGCGGCTTCAGTGTTGACGAGACTGGTACAGGCAATCTTGGGGGCGTCGGTGTTGTGAACTTTGCTCGTGCCGGAATTATATTCGTGGACGCTGAAGGCAATGGTGATCAAACATTCACTTTAGATATTTCCGCAGAAAACGCCGCGGTCTCAGGCGTAGAATTTCTGAATCCCGCGCGAGGTGCGGGTAATGCGGGGGCGTCTGGCAATATCGATTTCAGTCAGGTTTCGCTTGGCTCGAGCGACCCCTCTTTGCCCGGCCCTAGCGTCACGGTGATACAGGGCTCAGGTGGCCAGTTCGGAACTCAGGTCGGAGCCGACGTTGCCAACGCGGATTCTCCCACGATCACCACAACCGTTGTTCGTGAGCCGATGCCGCTGGAATCGGATGGGACCGCCGCAGTCGTTCCGCCCAGTACGAACTGGGTTCACGAATGGGATTCGTTCTGGGTTGAGGTCTGGGGCTCGGGGGGCAGCGGGGCATTGAATGCCGCTGCATTCGATCTCAACTACAACAGTGATTACTTCACTGCGACGTCTGTTGAGAATGGGTCCGCGCTTTCCCACGGTGACGGAACTGCATCCACGGAAATCACGATTGATGATCAGGTCGGTCTGATCAGCGGTGTCAGCGGTCAGATTGTTGGCAACGTTGCGAGCGATGCGAACGTTTTGCTGGGACGCATCCACTTTGAGTCTGTCGATAACGACCAGGTTCCGATCGGTGACAGCGGGACGCCCTACGATCTGGGCATCGATGTTTCGAACGCGACCTTTACGGTGGATGGTAGCAGCGTCACTCCGAGACTCGATAATGAGGCTCAGAATACTGAGTTGTGGCCCGTTGTTTACGACTTCGACGACAATGGCAGCATTGGTTACTCTGATCTGTCCGTCCTCGCGGCGGCCCTCTCGACGACGGTGGCAGATTCCCACACGGCTGCGACGTGGTACACGGACCTTGATCGTTCGGGAGTCGTCAGCTTTGGCGATGTGACATTGTTCAGCCAGAACTTCGGCCTGACCCGCAGGTCGGCTGATCAGCTGCAGTTACCATCGGGCTTCCAGCGTCGATGGAGTGGTTCTGACATTGTCTCGGACGGGCAGAACTCACTGACCGCAGTCTTTGACACGGCACTCGCCGACTGGGACGCAGCACTCGACGTGGACCTGCCGCAGATTCAGCTTGTTGTTGCTGATCTGCCTGGCGCCGAACTGGGGCATGGCAGCATCATTTCTGTCGGGGCGGACGGATTGCCCGAACTGGGTCGGGTCGTCATTGACAGTGATGCGGCCGGGCTGGGCTGGTACACCGGTCTTGACGCATCGCCTGTAGACTCGTCGAGCTACGACCTGCTGAGTGTGCTGACGCACGAAATCGGTCATGCCATCGGATTCACGACTGCGTTTGCCGGATTCGCTAATAGTGTGGAAGCCAGCAGTGTGGAATCTGAGCCGGATGGATCGTCAGTACTTGTCACCAGCATTGGTGACAGCATTGCGTTGGGTCAGACTACCGATCACGTTGATGTCGATGTCTATCCGAACGACCTGATGGTGGCGTTCATTGATCCGGGCATTCGTCGGTCGATTTCGACTGTGGACGTCCTGGTCATCGAGTCGTCGTACGCGGCCGCGAAGCCTGGCGACACAGTGCTCGATGCGGATGCGATCCACCTGCATGGCGACAGTGCTAGTTCGTTCGATGACGAGCTGGTGGATACGGCGTTCGGTGATGACTGGGATCAGGTTTAGTCACCGCGTCCACTGACACCGAGTCGCGCAGCGTCCATCGCGGACGGCGCGACGTCGGGTGTCGACGGTGGTCATTCCGTTGCCGGCACGAGGGCTTCCGGCTGAGTCAGCGTCAGATAATGCCCGTGATCGGCAGTCACGATCAGAGCCGTGTCGTCCCATCCACCGTTGCCCTCGACCCAGTGCGCTATGGTCCGTATCGCGTCGTCACCACTGTGAACCGCTCCGATCGAATTGTCGATGTTGTTGGAGTGATTGGCCCAGTCCACGTCGCCGGCTTCTACCATCAACCACAGACGATCTGACCGACCGGCCAGAACATTCAGCGCCGCGGACGTCATCTCAGGCAGAGTCGGATTCTCCTCTATGTCCGCCGCTGAGTACTTCTCCGCACTGGCGGTAACCGTCTGGCCGGCGCTGTTGCGCCGTGCTCCCACGGTCGGATCGAATTGACCGTCAGCGGTCTGAAACGGCAGATGTCCATTGGACACTCCGAAGAAACCAAACAGCCTCTGTCGGTTTTCGATCGCCTGTTGACGGGCATTCTCCAGGTTCTGGCTACCTGACACACCGCTTGTTCGTATGGCTGTTCTGTACGCGCCACCATTTCTGGCACTGACTGCGTGCAGGTCGCCACTCGTCAGATATCGGTTGCCTGGAACAAAGTTGTCTCCTTGAGCCGAGTCAGCTTCGCGAATGACACCGACTCCGGCACCGATCAGTACGTCGAGCCCGGGCAACGGGGTGTCCGGATGAGCGATCGATTTCAGGCCGAGCATGTCACGCACCAGATCCTGATAATCATTTCTGTTGACGTTATTGGCATACGCGGCGGCGGGAGTCGCATGACTCACCGGGACGCTGGTCACCGCTCCGACAGCAAATCCCTGTCGCTGGAGATATCGGGCAATCGGCTCGGATTGCCGGCCACGGGAGTCGACATTGATCGCACCGTTGTATGTCTTGATTCCACTGGTCATGGATGTCGCGCTGGATGCCGAGTCGGCATAGACGTGCGAATAATCGCTGCCTTTGCCGACCGGATACAGTAGATCGATCGGCTTCGCCCAGGGTGTTTCGCCGGCCACGCGGTATGCGTAACCGCCAAACCGCGTCCCACCAGGATTGAGGACGGACTGCATATTGACGTCCGCCTTCGTGCCTTCGTTATGAGGACTGGTGACGCAGTAGCCATAGTCCGTCGGTGCTCCGTCGTAGTCCTGAAAGAACAGGCCCGCTCCACGGCCTTCACGATAAGCAACGCGTCCGGCCCGGTGCGTTGCTGCCAGCCACGTTGTCCACCAGTCCATCCCGTCGAAGATGACTAGGATGATCCGTCTCTTTCCCTGTTCCGCAGCGATTCTCTGCAGGTGATAAACGTCCGTCTGATCAAAGTATTCGGCTTCGGGATTCAGCGTTCCATCCGGCACGCGACCGTAGAGCTGCTCAAGTCGCTCCGGCGACCGGTTCACGGAGTTCTCTCCACGCACGGCCTCCAGGCCGATGCCGAATGTGTAAACCGGAACAAGCCGATTTGTGTGCGATGTCCACGTGGAGTATCTCGTCGGGTCACTGCCCCAGTATCCCCATGCTGCACGTTTCGATTCGGCAGCCTGCGTCTGCAGATCGCGAATGTGATCGGCATGGGCAGTGGTCACCGACACCGACGATTGCAGGATCCAGGACGTGAACAGGACTGTCGTCAAAAAACATGAGCGAGTCACGGTGTGTACATTCTCAATGCGGAAGCGGATGGACGCGGGCGGCAGAGAAGCCCACAGAGTCAGCGTCACCAACTTGGTCAGCGTCACCAACTTGAACTCATAATCTTAATCCTACTCTTAATCTTAATCCCTTTTGACACAATGGCGTGGGCGTCGTGACCTCGGGTCTCTCATCATGGGGATTAAGATTAAGAGTAGGATTAAGATTAAGAGGAAGTGAAAAAGGACCGGCCTTACCAGCGGTCGACGGGGCCGGAGGGGACCGGGACGTTCATGTCCGGCAAAACTCCCGTGCGGTTGCCCCCGATCGGTCCCGCTGCTGCGATCTCTGCAATCGCCGCGTCAAACTCGTCCTGGTTTCGTGCCTGTTGAAACACATGACGCAGTGGCTTACGGACGCGCATGGATTTCAGATACCAGTGCCCCATCTTGCGAAAACGCACGTACGCCGTGTCACCCCATTGGTCCTGCATGTAACCGAACTGCCGGAGCAGCAGTTGAAGTCGATCGTTGAAACTGCCGGGCGGATCCCACTGGCCTGTCTGCTCCCACTGCACAAGCTGCTGGAAGATCCACGGATTCGCGAGGGCACCGCGACCGATTGAGACGCCGTGGCATCCAGTCTCGCTCATCATGCGGGCCGCGTCCGGAACATTGCGGACGTCGCCATTGCCGATGACCGGAATCGAATCAACTGCTTCGACGACGCTACGGATACCGTTGTGGTCGACTCGTCCGCTGAAGCCCTGCTCGCGAGTTCGGCCGTGAATCGCCACAGCGACGACTCCCAGTTGCTCGAATTCGCGAGCGAACCTGGGCGCGGACAATTGCGTGCTGTCCCAACCCAGGCGCATCTTCACACTGACCGGGATACGCACGGATTCGACGACGCTGCGGACGAGCGAAAGTGTTCCGCTCAGATCGCACATCATCCCGGCTCCAGAGCCACCACCCGCGATCTTCTCAACCGGGCAGCCCATGTTGATGTCGATCGTGTCGACACCGCGGTCCTGCAGCAGTTGAGCCGCGTCGATCATCGTGGCGGCGTCCTGCCCGAAGATCTGCACGGCGAACGGACGGTCTTCCGGATGCGTCTCGATCATCTTCAGCGTCTTCTCGTTGAGATGAACGAGCGCGTTGGCACTGACAAGGTCCGTGGTCGCAAGTCCGACTCCGCCGATCTGCCGCACGATCCTCCGGAACGACAGGTTCGTGAATCCCGCGAGTGGCGACAGCAGGTAACGCGACGGCAGTCGTAGACTTCCGTAGTTAACCGGTCCGCAATTTTGCGGGGGCTCAGGAATCGAAGCGGCGTGAGTCACAGGAAGGGACATCGCGGCGGGACAGCGTTTCGAACGTGAGTAGGGGGGATCAGCGAGTCACGGTTTCTCGCCGGACGGAGTGGCCGTCCAGCCGATGAAGCAACCGACGACATGCCGACGGGGCAAACTTGGGGGCCCAGGCGAACTTTGACGGGAATTTCGACTGAAGCGATCGCACCGGGGAATCCGATAGTAACGATTGGAGCGCTGCCCGGTCACTACGGAGCCGGTGCGTTCCGATTGCCAGACACGCTCGACTGGGACACGCTCGACTGGGGCACGCTCGACTGGGGCACGCTCGACTGGGACACGCTCGACTGGGGCACGCTCGACTGGGG
>CAUZFZ010000291.1:0-6597 GCA_963579025.1 Planctomycetota bacterium
GGACGCCAGAAACGTCTGCCCACAAGCAGGTCTTCATCTACGAACACGATCCTCAGAATCGCTCGTTTTCCCGCGAATTCCAGCAGCCCGGGAACTGCTGGCCGGTAGGCTTCAGACTTGCTGGACATCGAAGTGATAACAATAGGATAGTAGCTTCGATGCTACCCGTGCTCTTGTACTATGCCAAATGCTTCTGAGCCGAAACCAACGGCCCGCGACCGGTGGCTGCTGCAGGCGCTCTATCTTTCGCCGCTGACCACCACGCAGATCCTGAGTTTCTGTCGACACTGGCCGGCGCCGTTTTCACACTTCAAGACGCTGAACCGTCGCCTGCAGAAACTCTGCAGCCCCGGCACGGACTGGATTTCGCGGCACACGTACGCGCGGACGACTGTTTCGACCGGGCCGTCGTATTACCGCGTTGCCGAACGCGGATACGAACTGCTGACTGGTGATGCGTTTGCGCTGCCGCCCGGGAACTACAGCTTTGGCGAAATCCCATTCGGACTGGAGAAGCACAGTTTCGGGCTCGCGCAGATCATCGTGCGTATGATTGGCAGTGCTCCTGAGTGCGGCCTGCTTGTCACGGACTGTCGGCCGGATGGGGCCGTTGTGCTGGACTCCGGTGAGCGCGGTCGAGCGCTGATACCGGATTTCACGTGCTGCGTTGCGTGTGGCACCGGAAGACGGTTTCACTACTGCTTCGAGTTTGACCGCGGGACGCGCAGACAGCGATCGGTGACGGCTCATAAAGAGTCCCTTGCGTGGATGATCAAGCGATACGAAGCAAGGCACTACGCGGTCGAAGCGGCCGGCTTGGGATTCGTCGTTCCGTTTGTCACGTCTGTGGGTCCGCGTCGCGTCCGGCAGTTCATGGAGACGGTCCGAAGCACGGTCATTGAACCAAGGCGAAAGCTGTTTCTGGCAACCACGCTGGACCTGCTGCTGCGGGTACAAAACCCATTCCGGGAGAGCATCTTTCTCGCCCAGGACGGCAGCCTCGTTCCGCTTCTGCCGGAGTATCACTGCTCAGATTACCGACCGGCCGCGTATCAACCGGATCTGATTGCCGACCCCACGAGGCTGCGCTAGTGTCAGGTTCCTGCCGAGGACTGCCGATGCTCCTGTGAGTGACGGATCGACTTCACTCGACCGCCCGACGTTTCGTCGCGCGGTCCACAGCGGTGAGCGGGATGTGAGCCACAGCAGGTCCCGCCTTGACGAGCCGCGCACCTCAGACGGGCGGGGATTTCAAAAGCGTTGTACGTCTCTGACAACCGGAATTGATTGGCAGCGGTGAGAGAAGCTGGCAAGCTCCGCCCATGCTGCTGAAGGTCACTGTCCTTCGGGACAACAACAGAGGACCTGAGTACGTCAGGCAGATTCTCGACGCTCTCCACCTCGGGAACCGCCGACGTCTGCCGATCACGCTGATCCTTGCCCGCTTTCAACACTCAGTCGGGCTCTGCTGCGCCGTCCCACAGCCACTGCAGTCGACCCTGGAGCAGGGTCTGCTGTCTGGATACGAAGGGTGCCGGGCGGAGAAGTTGCCGGGTCACGCCTTGGCGTTTCCCAGTGGCTGGAGCGTGCAGAAGACACAGCTCACACTACGCCCCGACGTGTTTCCACTGCAGCTACAGTTCGATGACCTCTTAAACCGTGAGTTCGTCGACCCCATCACCGGCATCCTGCACCGCTTGCAAAGTGACACATTTCCATCGCGCGTTGAACTCACGCTGCGCCCGGCATCAAGACGCCGACGCCTGCACGCCAGCCGAGTGCGGGATGCGCTGCTCAGACCCGCGCTTCTGCATCGACCGCGACTGAGCGAAGCCTTCGCCCGCGCGGCGACGAGCCCCTACAGGTGCATTCGTTACCCGGCGCGAATTCTCCTGCCGCTCCTTGAACTCTCCGGTGCGCCCGCTCAGTGGGGGAGTGGACGCGACAAAGTCCGGGGGCATCATCTGTTTGAGGCGACACTCTCGATTTCCGTCGCATCCAGGCCGCAGAAAAAACGGCAGGCACTGCAGCATCTGGAGTCGATCGTCGGCAGCTTTGGTCCGTTCGCGTCTCCGCCGATGCCGCAGTGGTCAGTCGGAAGGCGTTTCAGACCGTTCCTGCTCTCCTCACAGGAGGCCAGCATTCTCTGGCATCCGGTGACGCACTCCGTTGAAGCGGCGAACATTGATGCGACGCCCGCCAGAGAGATGCAGCCGCCGGCCGTTCTCCCGAACTGCAGAAACTACGATGTTCTTCCGCTGGGCAGGACGCAGTATCGCGACCGCATCGATCATTTCGGGATCCACCTGCACGACCGCCTGCGCCACATGCACATCATCGGCCAGACCGGTCAGGGAAAATCGACTCTGCTGCTCAATATGGCGGTGAGCGATCTTACGTCGGGAAATGGACTCTGCCTCATCGACCCGCACGGCGATCTCTACGAAGACATCCTGCCGTTCATCCCGAAACACCGCCGGGACGACGTCATCTGCTTCGACGCCGGTGATGAACGCACTCCGTACGGCCTCAATCTTCTCTCAGACGTTACGGACGGTAACCGTGCGCTCGTTGCGGATGCAGTAATCACGACACTTTCCAAGGTCTTCGGACTTGATCCAGGGAGAACACCGAGGCTGCTTCGCATCATCAGAAACTGCGTGCTGACGCTGACAGAGTCTCCCGGAACAAGTCTGCTTGATATCGAGGAACTGCTGCTTGATCCGGCGTTTCGAAACCGCCAGATCAACGTCCTGCTCAAAAGAGCTCGAACGGGAACGTCCAGTGAACCGTCACTGCGAGGTCTTAAGGACTCCATCTGTGGCGTACCGTGCTGCGATCATCGCCGGCCAGTGCTGCTTTTCTGGCAGGATTTTCTCGGCTGGAGCGAGCGGTACAGGAGCGAAGGCATTGCCGCGGCACTCAATCTGCTTGATCACATCTCGACACACCCGCAGCTTCGCTCGGTTTTAGGGCCGAACAGGAAGCAACTGAGACTCCGCGAAATCATGGACACGGGCCGTGTTCTGCTTGTGAACCTCAGCAAGGGCAGAATGGGGGAAAGTGCTTCGTCGCTTCTCGGATCGCTTCTTGTCAGCAAACTGCAGATCGAGGCGCTTGGCAGAGCCGACATCCCGGCGACTGAACGCAGACCGTTCTTTATTACCATCGACGAGTTTCAGAACTTCGCAACACGGTCTTTCGAGACGATGCTCTCTGAAGCTCGCAAGTACGGCCTCGGTTTGACACTGGCCCATCAGTATTTCGGACAGATTGAAGACACGCGACTTCTGCAGGCGGTACTGGGAAATGTCGGGACGATTCTCAGCTTTCAGGTCGGAGCAGACGACGCGGAGATTCTTGCAAGGGCATTCGGTGAAAATCTGACGGCGCAGGACTTCACGAAGTTGCCCAGGTACACGGCGTACATGCGGCTGATGATCGACGGATCAAAGAGCCCACCGTTCTCGCTCGCTACGCTCAAGCCGCCGTCACTCATTCAGCAGGTAGTGGCCACCATGGAATCGTCACGCAGCAATGTAACATTCGTCTCGTCGTGATTGCGCCTGACTGTCTCTTGCGGCATAGTCTCTTCAATGGACGAATCCGCGAATCGATGCTGCAGCTGCTCAGACGAAGCCGTTGACCGTCTGGCCGACGAAGTTCAAACACTTCGCACGGCCATCGATGACCTGCAGGACTGTCTGACGTTTGAGCTGCGACGACTACGCGACGTGCTGTGTGGGCTGGACGGGGGCGAACTTTCGATCGCGGCCAGCGACACCTCGATGGCGGCCGACGGAGTCTGTGCAGCGGCGAGACATGCCGATCGTCGAACGCTTCACGCTCCAGGACCGGGCGATGCGATTGAAGCATCAGAGTCCGACGGTCCGGCCATGATTCGGGACGAAGATCCTGCGGCCGGGAATTGGCCGTCGTCCGGTCAACTCTTCTGATCCCATCCCCACGAGTACATGTCGCGTGAGCACTTCACCCACTCGGAGACCAGGTCCCTCTTTCAGAAGCTGGAGCGACTGAGTCAGCGATCCGGCGTCAGCCGGGGCCAGGCTTTCGAGGATTTGCTGACTGCCGTGGTCTGCGCACTCGCAGCCGAAACGAAGGAAGAGGAGTATCTGGCGATGGTTGAGCGTCACAAAGGCGGGAAGACGGGGAAGCGTGGGATCGACTTGATGCCTGAAATGTTCGCCGATCTGATCGCCGCCATGGACCGGAACGAGTCGGATATCCTTGGCGATCTCTTCCAGGGCAGCATTACGTATGGGGAATCAGGACAGTATTTCAGTCCGCAATCTATCGCGCGGCTGCTTGCGGAATTGTCGGTTGATCCAGACGCTCACCCGGTCGAAGGCCGCCCTGTCTACATCAGCGACCCGTGTTGCGGAACAGGTCGTATGCTGCTTGAAGCATCGAATATCAACCCGCATGCGGAGCTTATTGGAGTCGACATCGACGCGCGCTGCGCGAAGATTTCGGCGATCAATCTCGGTCTTCGCGGTCGTTACGGCTGGGTTGTTTGCGGGAATTCGCTTTCGGGAGAAACGCAGTTTGCGTATCGGGTCGGCTCATTCTTTCACGAATCACCGAACGGTCTGCGGCGCGGCGTGATTCGCGATGTGCCGCCTGAACTGGCTCCGGTGATGATGGCGACGGAGCACGTGCGGAGTGAGGCAGGCGGGCTCTTTGCGGGAGGCAAATCCGAATCGCAACCGGTCGAATCGCTGCCGCCCGGAATTATCGAAATCCCACGGTCGGTCTTGAGACTCGAACGGCACCTGGCGATGAGCAGCAGTTGTGAGGAGGCAGACAGCGGCGAACTCGATTCGAACAGTTCATCGCACGGAGACCTCCCACGAAACGAACCACCCACGCAACAGGACCTCTTCTGATCACCCCGCATCTTGCCACTGAGTCTTCGATTTCCCGGCGAATCCGGCCGTGAGTTTTCTGCACGAGCTCAGCGTGCCGGCCGGTCACGTATCAGTACCGTCCCAATTCACTCTATAACCGGCGGGTTGAGCAGCGTCGTCGCATGAAGGAGATTCTTGGCAGGCGCCGATGACATCGAGCCCGCTCGACCATTGCTCGCTCCGCTGTATCGCAGTCTCGCCGACGTACTGGACAACTCATCGCTCGGCACGAAGTTCCGATTCCTGCTGAAGTTGCCCGTCGGCACGTATGCCGAACGCCCGCCTCACGCCGTAGAGATTTGAGAAGAGCCAGTGTCGTTGTCGTGAGCATTGATCGGCAGAATCTTCCGGCATTCACAAACCGCACACAGCCATTGGATGATGTATGCTGGCTGCCGTGGCGCGGAATCAACTCACTCTCTTATTCGGCGAGGACGATCAAGGTCCATCGAGACGGCTGCAGGATGCACCGCCGCCGATCGAGCATCCGGCGACTCCCATTGAATCTGTGTGTGGCGAGATTCGTCGCCGGATCAGGCGGATTCGGCCTCCGGTCAAGGCTCATGGGGGCAAGTACTATCTCGCAAGGCAGATCGTTCCCGTTTTGCTCTCTGCGCCAGGAAAGCCGACAGAGTACTTGGAGCCGTGCGCGTTCGGGGCATCCGTGTTTCTCGCCATGCCTCGGTTCGGACGCGAGATTCTCGGTGACATCAACCCAGGCGTCGTGAAGCTCTGGCGCACGCTGGCCCATGAGCGTCTGTCGGCAGTTCTGTCCGACGGTCTGGCCGCCGTGTCGTATCGCGAAGACTCATTCGAGGCGGCGAGGAACTGCAACGCAGAAACTGACGTCGACGCGTCGATCCAGTTTCTGATTCGAAGTCGCTTTTCACGAGGTGGACTGGGTAAGACGTTCGCCTGGTCGGAGAGACAGCGCGGCGGCAAACCCGGAGACGAAAACTCGTGGGACACGTTTCGTGAGAAGTCACTGCCCCAGATCATTGCACGGGCGCGCGGTATCGAGGTCACTCAGGACGCCTGCTGGTGGACGGTCTGGGAAAGTCGACACCGGATGTCCCGGCTGATCTATGCCGATCCGCCCTACATGAAAGAGACACGTACGGCGAAGCAGGCGTACGGACCGTTTGAAATGACACGCTGGCAGCACTTCTGGCTCGTCTCGGCCCTCAGGGCACATTCAGGCCCGGCAGCAATCAGCGGTTATCGGAGCCCTGACTACGACCGCTGGCTGCATGACTGGCGGAGACTGGATTTCGACATGCCCAATAACTCAGGGCAGGGCAAACGCAAACAAAGGCGGTGCGAATCACTGTGGATCAACTGGTAACGGTCTCTTCGTCGTACACGAGCAAAGTGTAGAAGCCATCTCTGTCAATCCAGACTTCAACGGGAGTCGTCAGGTTTGTGCATGTGTCGGTTTCGATGACCTGCTGATAAATCCTGTCGTCGCTCAGGAATGACACCCTGCCCCCGAGGACATCCTGAGCGATTGTTCGTCGATTCTCGTCGCTGAGACTCATGATGGCCTGCAGAACACTCGTCGGTCGACTGGTTCGCGGCAATGGGTCTGCGTCAAGGGTGCCGAGAAAAAAGTCATCGGCGAATGAAAGTGCGTACGCCATCAGAAGTCAGGGGAACTCGAATCCAGAGC
>CAUZFZ010000292.1:0-6562 GCA_963579025.1 Planctomycetota bacterium
TGAGCATCCTTCGCCTCCGAAGCCTCGAACCGGAAAAGTTCGAAGCTTCCTGAGACTGCTACGGTGGGTCCATTTTCAACGCCGATCAGCCACCCGAAGTGGGTCCGTTTTGCACGCCTATCTCCACGACAAGTGCTTTGGGATTCTCAAGGACGGGCACGGAAGCCACTTCGACGCCGACGTGCTGGACGCTTTCTTCCGCCGCACCGATGATATTACAGAAATCCAGCTACGATTCTCTGACCGCGCCTAATTGGACAGCCCCACTTTGGACTGCGGTGATGCATCACCGCTTTCCCATTTTCACCGCAGCGCAGGCGCATTCGGCGATGTGTCGACGATCATGCACTTACGAGTCGGAGTGATAAAAGCGGCTACGCCGCGAATAGAGAATTTGAAAGCGACGATGCATCGTCGCACTCCAGAAGTGGCGCTGTGCAGCTCTGCTACCCGTCCGGTGAACCGGCACTGCAAAAGTACCAACGTTCACTTCTCTTTTCTGTGCGCGGCGGAGTCATCGACGCGAATCCACGACACCTGCGTGATCAACTGATTCAGCGACGCAAAAGAAATCGCCGCGTTGGTCGCGTGTTGTGGGCTGACATTCGCGGGAAACGTGGCAAGCGTCGCGTCGCCAACGAGGAACACATTGAAGTCGCGTGACAGGTTTTCGTAACCGGCGGTCGTGCGGCAGAAGCACATGTCAGTCGCATAGCCGGTGAGAATGACGTGACGCACGCCGTGTTTCGTGAGGAACGCCTTCAGTGGCTGGTAGCCGGCCGCGTCATAAATCACGACATCGTCCGGATCGACGGTGACGTCGCGCGTCACTGGTATGGGCAAATCCCAGAAGCCCTTGTTGTTGTATTTCGGGCCAGCGTCGAGACCCGGGAACTGGCGGAAGTAGTCGATGACTGGTGTGTCGGACGTCAGTTGCAACGTCGCCGGTAGTGGTTCTCCGCGGTACTTGAAGGACTTCAGCTTTGCGCCCAGCAGCCGCGCGCCTTCACGTCGATCGGCCGCCGTCGGATGGCCTGCGAAAGAGCGGTACAGCTTCTTCCGGATCGGATCTTCAATTCCCGGCAGGCTGTACATGACGAACTTCACATGGGGCCGCAGGCGCTTCAGCAGCGGATCGATCACCGCTCGAGTGTGACGGGCGGCCAGGTGGTTTTTCTCCGGCGTGCAGAAGTCGGCCACACCATTGGGTTCAGGAGTGTTCCAGCCCTGTCCGTCATCAATGCCCCAGGGATGCACCATGATGACGGCCGTGTCGGCAGCACGCAGATGGTTGGGCATTTCGATGATGCCCCGAGCGTTGTACGAGAACCGCCACGCCCGAACATGAAGATTGGCTGCTTCGTCGACCACCAGAGCGTTGCTCTCAAATCGCCGCCGTTCTTTGACCGGAGCAACGAATTCAGGATAGTCGGCGAGTATTGGTTCAGGCGTGCTGATGAGCCGTAGCCGATTGTCGTAAGTCCGGCCTGGCTTCTGATCGTTGTGTCCCTGGCCGCGACCGATCGTTGGTATGACCAGAATCAGGCATGTCAGGCGGCAGAATGAAAAGACAGTCGCGCTAAGCTGCTTCATGGGATCACCTGTTGTTGCTGGCTGAACCCGGATGATTGATTCTCCATACGCGGCGCACAGGAGAACTGTCAGCACGGCAGAATTCTACTCAACGAACGGCCTCCAGGACTCGAAGGAGGATACGGGATCGCCCCGCACTGTGTTCATCTGAGGACTGACACTGCATGGCCGACACAAAGAAGAAAAAGGCAGCAAAGAAGAAAAAGGCCGGACAATCCGAGCTTCCCTCACGTCGTGAACGGATCCTGCGCTCGGTTGTTCGACCGTCTCTATTGCTTCCAGTCGCCTTGATCGGTGCTGGTGTCGCGCTGTTTCCTGCCTTCAGGACAGTGCTGCCTGATCTGTCGACTCGACCGGAGTACCAACTGCGCACGGCCGACATTGTTATTCCCGATCCACCGCGGTGGATTCCGTCGGACCTGGCCTCAAAAGTCCTGCACGACGCTGGTTTGCCAGAGGAAGTCAGCGTGCTGCAGCCGGATCTTGTTGAGAAGATTCACGCGGCTTTTGTGAAGCACCCGTGGATTCAGGCCCCGGTCGAAGTCCGCAGTTCCGTTCCGGCCCGGATCGAAGTCGTGTTCGAATACCGGCAACCGGTGGCCATGGTCGAAGTGAGCGACGGGTTCTATCCGGTCGATGACGAAGGTGTCCTGCTGCCGCCCGGTGACTTTCCGCCGTCCGAACTGGATCGGTATCCAAGAATTGCCGGGATGCGTAGTCCGCCGGTGGGAGGGCTCGGAGCTGCGTGGGGAGATGCGCGTGTGATCGGTGCCGCTCGACTGGCCGTCGTACTGATGCCCTACTGGGAAGAATGGAAGCTCAAGGCGATTGATGTTCCGACGCGTCAGAGAGCGGATCAGAAATATGAAGACCTGGAATTCACAGTCACAACACAAGGTGGCTCGCGGATCATCTGGGGACGCGCACCCGGCAACAACCACCCGCTGGAAGTTACCGATGAGAAAAAGGTCCGACGTCTGAAGGACTTCCTCGCCAAGGGAAAGACATTCGACGGGAACTGGGAAATCAACATCAATCACATCGTGAACGAGATCACCCGCCGACAGCTTACGAGCAGAGATCGGCCTCGATGAATCAGAGTCTGCCCGTGTGCTGTTCCAGTTGGCCATGAGCCCGAAGCTTGTCGACTCTCTCGTGATTTCCATTATCGTGGTCGCAGGAGTTCACATTGGACTCTGCCCGAGTATCAGGACTGTATCCCGAAGGAAACTTCAGTGATGACAACACGCATGTTTGCAATCGCCGCTGCGGCCGCGGTGTCGCTGCCAGGATGCGGGAGTACTCCGCAGTGGGAGATTACCGTCGAAAACAAGGGCACCTCGCCATGTTCCGTCTACATCACGCTGGGCTATGCCGGTGGTGGGGCGCAGGGAACCAGCAAAGCCGAGGTTGAGAACATCAGTGCCGGCGAAAAACTGTCGCTGCTCACTGGCGACCTCGCTCGAACCGTCGAGTCGATCCGGATTGTCCGTGGGGATACCGAACAGCTCATTGAATCGAAGACAGAGATCGAGCCCGGCAGTCGCTTCGTCATCGTTGTTCCTGCTGATGGCAAAGCCAGTGCCACACTTGAGTAGCCGCGCGACGGATTTGGTGATCGTTCAGAATTCAGAAGCTGGCGGCTTGTAATCCTTTGGATGCACGCGGCATTTCAGGTTCGCCGTCCGTGTCACTTCGCCATCCTCGCCGAAATTCCGCAACGTTATGAGAGTGGCTATTTCGTCTGCTTCCAGAAAGAGTTCGACGTGGGCTGTGGTCGATCACATTACCCGGTGAAATTACCTCTTCGCTGAATCTCTTCGATGTGTTCCTTGGCGGCTTTCAGGCTCTCGCCGGACGATTCCCGGTAGCACTTGATGGCTTCGATTTTGTTGCCAGCTTTAAGAGCTTCGATGATCTGGTCCTCAACGCCTTCGCAGGGATCGTACTCGATACCGGAATGAGCCAACAAAGCGTCAAGCTTTGCCTCAATTCGCGATAGCTTCGCGACTCGATTCTCCAGGCGGTTCAAGCGCGTGACATTACTGCCAACTAAGGCAATGCAAGCGCCGACGAGTGCAGCAGTGAATGGATCGGTCATAAAACGTTTCCTTTGAATGGTGATTGGACTGCAGGGCTCTTAACGGAGAGCTGACGAACATCGGCAGTCGTCGCCGACCGCTACTCCAGTCGCCTTACGTCAACGGAGCAAGACCGTAGTCGGCTAACACAAGGCGTTCCATTACGGTATCGCGTGCCACCCCGACGTCCCCTGTTTGATTATTTCGGTCACGTTCAGCGGATGTCGTTATCGGACGGTGTCTGATCATTGACTGGGATCGCATCCCAGCCTCGCTTCAGTGGTCCGGCAATGAGGACACCAATCCCCAACACAGACACGATACCACCGAGCACGAATCCCCAGGCTGCATATGCGGTGGTTGAGACGATCCCCGCGCCGAGGAGTACCGAGCCAGCCAGAATCAGAATGGCACCAACGATCGCCATGTGTCGTCTCCGCGTCAGAAGATCGTCTTGTTGAATCATGCTTGTCGAGAATAGGAACACTCGCCGACCGATTGAATTGACCGGGCTCATTCACTTGCGAGCATCGATACGACGACTGGCATTGATGACTTCTTTCTCCCCAGAAGTCGGGACCGAACGCGGCCCATCACTCGTCAAATGTTGACTTGCGGCGCAGGATGTGGTGGTAATGCTGCGCGAAGCGATGCGCTTCGTCGCGAACATATTGCAGCAGGCGGAGCCCGAAGGAATGCCGGCTCAGACGCCGCGGGTCCGACTCGCCGGGTAGAAACACTTCTTCTTCCTGCTTGGCGAGTGACAGCGTGAATGGCGGATCGATCTCAAGCATGCGGAACGCGTCCATGGCCGCGTTGAGCTGACCTTTGCCTCCGTCGATCAGCAGGATGTCGGGGAACGATTCGCCTTCCTGGCTGAGTCGCCGGAAACGCCGCGCGATCACCTCGTGAATTGACGCGTAATCATCGACTCCCTCGACACTCCGAATGCGATAACGCTTGTAGCCGTGCTTGAACGGCAGCCCGTCGATGAACTGCACCAGGCTGGCAACAGTCTCGCCACCCTGCAGATGCGCGATGTCCACGCCCTCGATACGTCGTGGTGGTGCCGACAACTTGAAGGTTCTCCGCAGGCCTTCGACGCCCTTCTTCGGGTCGATGTAGAACACCTCGGGCTGCGCGTCTTCTTCCAGGTTTCCTCGCAGATTCAGGTCTTCGAGGGCTTTGATCTCGTCACGGATTCTGGCCGCCCGTTCGAACTTGTGCTCCCTGGAAGCGTCCAGCATTTCACTGCGGAGTTCTTTGAACAGGCGGTCCTTCTTGCCGTCCAGAAACAACCGCAGTCGGCGGATGTCGCGGCGGTAGTCCTCGCGACTGATGCGCAGATTGCAGGGTGCGGTACACTGATTAATGCTCGCCAGCAGACACGGCCGGAACCAGCGCCACTTCTCGTCGTCTTCTTCAATGTCGAGCGTGCAATTCCGAAAGCGGAAGATCTTCTGCAGCACGGTAATGGTCCCACGCAGCTTTTTCGCGCTGGTAAACGGGCCGTACAGCTTCGCCCCTTTCGACATTGGCGTGCGCGTGAATTCGACGCGTGGAAAATCTTCATGCGTCGTGATCTGCAGATACGGAAACGTCTTGTCGTCTTTCAGCTCCGTGTTGAACTTCGGTTGAATGTCCTTGATCAACCGGGCTTCCAGCAGCAGGGCATCAACTTCGCTGTCTGTGGAGAGGAAGTCGATGTCTGAGATTTCCGGAACCAGGTCTGCCGTGCGGCGGTCCTGAGCAGCCGCTTCCGTAAAGTAGCTGCCGGCACGACTGCGCAGATTGACGGCCTTGCCCACATAGATGACCCGGCCCAGTTCGTCCTTCATCAGATAGACGCCAGGCGTCGTCGGAAACTCGCGGACTTTCTCCTGCGGCGGCAATGACGGACCGTCCGCAGACGGCTGTTCGATGCCGCTGTTTTCCTCGGGCCGATCGACTGACTCTGAATCCGTCATAGCTGATGATTTGATCCACATCGAAGTGAGCATCAACCCTCGTCCAGACCGAGGGTTTTGTCGACGGAACCGCTACGATAAGCTCGTTCCTGTGCCAGTCGCCGCGTTGGCACATGGCTCACCTGTCAACAATTCCGTGGATTGCGCCTGATGCTACCTTCCAGTTTTGACGACGAATTGAGATTCCATCAGGCATGGGAAGCCGTGCAGATCGCACGTTCTGTGGAACTCGGTCTGTTCACATTCGGGGATTCGGACCTGCCGTACTATCTGGTGTGCGACGGAAAGAAGCGAGGCGACCTCGTCCGTGTCCGCAAAGGTGAGGTGCAGATCGCCCGTCCGCTGATTCTGACGCCGGACAACGTACACCCGGAATTTCGCAACTTCTTCGAAGATTCCGAGGGCGACGGACTCGTCCAGTTCCTGCTGGCCCGCACAATGGCGTTTTCCAACCTCAAGCTGACCAATCAATGCGGACCGGAGGAACTGGTCAGTGACAGTGTTGAGGAAGTCGTCGCCCGCCTGAACCGTCAGCTCGACGCGGAAGAAGAAGACCGTGTCGCGATCCTGACCTCCCCGGCAGACATGACAGGCATCGCGATACTCAAGTACGCCACCGAGCGAGTCATGAGCAGCGCCCCGGACAACGTTCAGGAACTGCGAGATCGCGGTTTCCTGCCCTGAGTAGACATGTCACGAAACAGGGACCGACATTCCGGCAGGCGCGGGTCAATGTGAGACATACACACCCTGTTCTCTTCGCGACCTTTGCGGCCTTCTGTCAAATCAAACAGAAGACCGCGAAGGTCGCAAAGGACCACTCTGGCAAGGGTCCAGTCTCTGTGGGGCGCGGATTATGCGGCGGTTTTTGCAGCGTGGGAGCTGTTTTCTCCGTAAGGTCGCAGTCCGGCGGGATAGGCG
>CAUZFZ010000293.1:0-6494 GCA_963579025.1 Planctomycetota bacterium
TGGAGCGCCACCTACGGGGCAACTCTGAGGGCCGCCTATCCCGCCGGACTGCGACCTTACGGAGAAAACAGCTCCCACGCTGCAAAAACCGCCGCATAATCCGCGCCCCACAGAGACTGGACCCTCCCAATGCGAAACGTCGTCGCAAGGCTATCAAACTGTCTCTGTAGACTTGTGCGTGCAAGGGCATCAACGGTTGTCCCAAGTTGCCGACGGACCTGTGCTGCCTGCGAGTCAATCTGAGCAAGGTCCTGATTCGTGGCCTGAAGTTTTGATTGAGCTGCAACCAGGTTCACTTCGCATCGGCCGTAGAGCTGCTCAGCCAGGTTGAGCTTTGTGTCAACCAACGCCTTACTGTTGAGCAACGCGATTCGCTCGACATCGATGGCCCTGATTCGAGCAAGCCATTTGTCGTCACTGCTGGCCTTCGCGACTGGTGCCTTTGGCTGCTGAGGAAGTTGGACCAGTGACCGGACCGGTGTGGAAGCTTGCGGGAGGAACCGGGCGATGTCTGCAGCGGCCAGAGCGAAGTTGAGGTTCTGACCGTCAACCAGGTACCAGCTATTCATGCCGACGACGTCACCACTCGACAGTAGAACCAACGGTCCGCCGCTGTTTCCTGATGAAATCGGTGCCGTCGTTTGAACCCAGACCGAAGCGTCGTCGTATTGGCCCCGAATCGATTTCCCCGATGCTTCCTCAAACCCGTCTGCCAGTTTGCCGAATTCCCGCACCGCACTGACCAGCCCGGATGTGACAGTACCCGACAGGCCACGTGGAGCCCCGAACGCGAACACATCCGAGCCACGATGCGTTTCGCCCTGATTCAGCTTGAGGGGCTCAGAGTCCGGAAACGAATCCTGAGTCTGAATCACAGCGAGGTCGTACTTCGGCAGCGCTACTTCAAAACCGGTTACCGTCGATTCTGTACCGTCAATGAACCGGACTGTGGCACTGATCGCCGCTTCGATCACATGAAAGTTCGTTACGACTGTATTTCGATTGCGACAGAGGAACCCGCTTCCCGTGACCTTTGCACCGTCCTCCGTCACAACGTGAATCGTGACCACCGACCTTTCGACCTGCTCAATCAGCTTCGCGACCAGAGCATCACGGGACTCGAACCGTTGTGGCACGGCCGCGTCCACCGCTACTGGCTCAGCGACCGACACTGACTCAGCATCGGGCCGGGTTTCAGGGACTTCGATATCCACAGTCTCTGAAGCAACGGCAATCAATGCGTCGTTGCTCTGTACTGCGACCGACTCGGAAACTTCGGGCGAGTCTTCGACAAATGGCTCGACGGCTGACGATTGCGGCGTCGCAGTCGGTTCGACTGTGGCCAACTGCATATCGGCGGGGTCCGAAGATCGCATGATTCCACGGAACAACAGGAATCCCGCAACCAGGATACTGACCGCACAGACTGTCACCGCAGCCGGAAGTAACGGGATAGACTCTCCAGCGGCCATGAGTCGACGAATCCGCTCCCGCTTCGATTCGGAGGCGGGGCCAGCCGGACTCTCCGCTGTGTCTGGTGCTTGCGTCTCACTGCCTCGCACATCGGTGTCGGCATCATCAGTGCTGGCAGCTTTGGCTTGATCGTCCGATGCCTGAATCTCAACCGGCGCTGAATCGTCCGGCTCCATCTCCAGAATCATCGCGTCAGCCGGACCCTGATCGGGTTGCGAACTCGATTCGTCTTCGGTGGACGCGGCACTTGCGACAATCGCCGCAAACCCGGCGTCAGCGGCCGAATCGTCGGAGGAATTCTCAAGCGTGAGTTCCTCATTGAGCACCAGTTCGCCGCATTCCCGGCAGCGAATCATCGCGGTGCGAATCGCTGCCCCGCAGTTTGGGCAGTTATATTCGCGATCGTGGCCCATTCGAACGCCCTCCGAATCATCTGAGCGGTTTCGACTCGAATGATGATACTGCGTTCAGATGCCCACAAAAAGTCGGAGAGCCTGTTTCCGAGTTCCCGTACCTCGTAGGAATGACGCTCACGCTCTCAATGAACGATCCCGAGTTCCCTCTCAGCGCAGCCGTGGCAGACGTCGTCGTCGTGGCGGAGCTCCGGCGGAAACTTCCGGCCGCAGAATCGGCAGGGCTCAAACTCGTTGCGCCGGGCCTGCTTTCCAGCCGTCACCAGTTCGGCCAGCCGTTCCTGTGTGAGCTTCGCGATCGGTTCGCGACGCCAGAGCCGGGTTGTCGGGGTAGCCTCGTATGGAGACGTCCATTCCAGCGTCGGCAGCCGGAACTCGACGACCTGCGGTGTCACGATGACGACGATGCCGGTGTCCGCACCGTCTGAGTCGATCCGGAAAGCGTCCCCATGCTCCTTAGCGTCTGAGTCGATCCGGAAAGGGTCCCAGTGTTTCTCGCCATCGGCCCGGACGGCTCCTGGAATGTCGAGAATCTGACGCATCAGCGTGACTGAATCGACGTTGACCAATTCACGTTCCCCTGGCGAAATCCAGCAATGGTGCCCCGTTGCACGAGCGCTACCCCATGAGGGACGAGAAACTGTCTGCTGTGCCGCGAACGTGACAGGCACGTTTTGGCTCAACTCCGGCCGACTAACCTGCCATTCGTCAGCGTGCCCAAGTGATCATCCCAGGCGGATGCGATCCTGGAGATTGTGTACGGGTCGCTGACGTACTCCCTCACAGCCCCCATCATGAGGACAAGGCGGGCAAGGAATTCGTCGTAGGTTACCATCGCATCCAGTTTGACCATCCGGCGATGCTCACGGGCAGCAATGCGGGACCGCTTCTCCAGCATGTTGGCGACGTCCAGCACGATGGCGGCATGACGTGCGCCGATCTTGATGAGTGCCTGCTGTGCGTCGATGGCTACCCGTAGCGCCTTCGTGTCTCCGGATGCGGCTGCCGCGTCGATGGCGTCCGATGTCGCGACAAGTGACGGCCACGTTGTGCGTTCCACGCCATCCAGCTCACGCAGAACCTCGTTGATCATCGCATCCATCAACGCCAGCTCTGACCTGAGCGATACCAGCTCCGGATCGTCCACCGACGCCTCAAACGCCGCCTGTAGCCGGTTCGGCAATCGGTACTTCGACCGGCGACCATGATTCCAGTTGGGGTGCGCCGTACCGCTCAGAGATTTGCCGCCGTGCACCCGGCAGCGACCGTTCCTCATCACGGCCGTTGAACGACATGCACCACCGGACCGCGTTTTTGCTCCACAAATTGGCCGTTCGATCGCCTTAATTTGTTCGCTCATGGGTAGCGCTCGCTCATAGAGCATGAAACTGCCGCAGTCTGCCGCACGATGCGTTTTACCACCCGAGATGATTGTGACTAGAGCGATTTCAATCCGCTGGTGACTGACGCCGGTCTGGAGCATCTTGAGGGGCGACGTGGCCCGTGCCCCACGCTTTGCGGACTCACTCGCCGACTCTCGTAGGGAACCGCAAGTCGTTCTAGTTGTGCCGGTCACAGGGCTTGGCAACGAATGTCACAAACAACCGATGTCAGCTGAGAAAGGCTTGTCTTAACGTGCCGGTACGACAGGTGCCGCGGACCAGTCACGAAACGTGAGCCAGGTTACAGGAAGCAACAGTTGCCGCTTGGCAACATCCTTCCGATGTCGACCTGACTGGACCTTCGCATGCAGCTCTCATCGTGGCTCAACCGGTTTCGTAATCGCCTTCGCTCGCACTCTTCGTCCCGTCGCCTGCAAACGACCGAACGATTGGAAAGCCGGGCCATGCTCACGGTCACCGGCGTCCTGATCGGAACCGAACTATCGGTGTTCGTGGACGATGGCGATGACGTCTCAGTCCAGAACGACCCGGCAACCGGCAACGTCCAGGTGATCGCCAACGGCTCACCGGCAACTGCGATTCCGAGCGTTCAGTCCAGCGTGCTGACGGCGCTGAACGTGTTTGCTGGTAGCGACGACAATGTGTTGGACGTGAGCGCTGTTTCCGCCGCTGATTTCGGTTCGCTGTCCACAAGTGGATCAATCTCAATCGAATCAGGAGACGGGAACGACCGGATCACGGGCAGCGATGACTTCGCAGAAAGCATCAGGGGCGGCGATGGCAACGACACGATCGACGGTCAGGGTGGCGACGACACGATCGACGGCGGCGACGGCAATGACCTGATCACCGGCGGACTCGGAGCGGATTCACTCGACGGCGACGATGGAAATGACACGATCGATGGTGGTGATGGTGGCGACAACATTGACGCTGGAGATGGAGCCGATTCCGTCACGGGTGGCTCAGGAATGGACACGATCGACGCAGGTCAGGGAGCCGATTTCGTAGATGGCGGCGACGACGACGACACGATCAATGGCATGTCCGGCAACGACACGATTCTCGGCGGTCTGGGCAATGATGTGATCCTCGGCGGCTCGGAACACGATTCAATTAACGGAGGAAATGGTAACGACGCATTGGATGGTCAAGGCGGTCACGACACGCTGGACGGAGAAGCCGGAGACGACTCGATTAACGGAAGTGCGGGCAACGACTCAATTGATGGTGGCGCGGGAGACGATTTTGTGAATGCTGGAAGCGGACGTGATACCGCTCAGGGCGGCGCGGACGATGACACTGTACTTGGCGGCGGAGGAAATGATTCGCTGGCGGGAGACTCGCTGTCTCCACTCTTCATTGTTTTCGGTGATGATCGGGTACGCGGACAAGGTGGCGACGACACGATCAACGGCGGAGGCGAAGCAGATTTTCTTGATGGCGGCGCTGGAAATGATTTGATCCGCAGCGATGACGTCGCAGCCCCTTCCGCCGCTTCGACCGTCCAATTGACGATCTCAGATCTGGATATCATTCCCGAGGGGAATCCTACCGCCTCTGAGGTATTCTACCCCATCGCGCCGGGCGCAGTTAGGGCAAGTGCTACAGGCGACTTTGACTTGGACGGTGCCATCGACATCGCGATACTGGTAGACAGATCTACTTCGGCATCCGTAAGCGTTCTATATAACAACGGAGACGGTACGTTCTCCGCGCCGGTCGTCTCGCTGCTCACAAGCTCCCCGGTTGAGGACATTGTAGCGGCGGACCTCAATGGTGATGGACTACTCGACTTGGCGATCACTGACAGCATCACGGGAGCTGGCGCTCCCCGAGAGGGGAGAATCCTCTTCAACGCCGGTAGCCGACAGTTCAACCCGGAGAGTACGGTAGTTTACAACCCGACAGCAGGGAACCCATTCGGCATTGAGGCTGCGGATGTCAACGGAGACGGTTTTGTCGACCTCGTTGTCGCGGCTGCCTTTCAGATAGATGTCGTATTCAACGATGGAACCGGCGCGTTTCCAACGGGTACAACGTTGGCAGTATTGGGCCAAGCACGTGTGCTGAGTCTCGACGACCTCAATAATGACGGCAACATCGACATTCTCGCCGGCGACTTACTTAATGCCGGTGTTGCTGCATTTCTTGGCGATGGGTCTGGAGCGTTTGCACCAGCACTCAGTTCGCCGATTGGCGCTGTCCAAATAGGAAGTTATGGGACGCTTGATACAGGGGATATTGATGGCGACGGCGATCCAGACGTCGCAGCCGTGAATAGAACTACGGGCAGTGTTATTGTTTCACGAAATAGCGGCAATGCGACCTTCAGTGGGACGTCCAATCTCATTGTGCCTGGTTTCGCCACCTCAGTGGCGTTTGCCGATTTCGACGATGATGGATTCCTGGATCTGTTCGCGACGACCCGAACGGGCGACAACCTTTCCCTCTTCCTGAATGCAGGTAACGGGACTTTTCCAGGTCGAATCGATATCCCCATCGCTACTGGAGTTGCACGGGAAGTGAGTGTCATTGATCTCGACGGTGATTCCGAGTTGGATGTTGCCGTGACGAGCTCAGCTCCTGCCAATGGAGTGTCCGTGTTTCTGGGAAATTCGGGCAGCACCGTGGAACGTACGGTTGACGTTAGTCTCTCTACTCCATCCACCACCGCTGTTACGGTCGATTTCACGACAGCGGACGGCATTGCAACATCCGACGTAGATTACCGTCCAATCTCGGGTACTCTCACGTTTCCTCCTGGAACTCTGACGCAACAGATTACCGTCACGTCGTTCGCGGATAACTTGGCAGAAGGAGATGAAAACTTTCTGATCAACCTCAGTAATGCGGTCGGTGCCTCGATAGAAGACTCGCAGGGGCAAGTCACCATTGGCGACGATGATGGCGGAATATCCGGACCAACACTTTCGATTGATGATGTGTCGGTCACACCAGAGGGTGGCGCAGGAACAACAACGTCGGCAACATTCACCGTCAGTCTCTCGGCAGCTTCCACCTCAACGATCACTGTCGAACTTGAGACTGGCGATGTTACTACGTTGGCTGACAGCGACTATGGCTCATCGCAAAAAAAGCGCAACATTGATATAGAGTCGAGTTGTTAGATTTGCGATAAGCCGCTCGCTATGAGCGAGAACGGTTATTCGACTTTGGAAATACGAGTGCGTGCCGTTGAGGC
>CAUZFZ010000294.1:0-6469 GCA_963579025.1 Planctomycetota bacterium
GTTAACGAGCGCGTGGTATTTCGATCGGATTCCATCGACCATTGTTGCATCCGGCATATAAACAGTTTGCAACAACTCAATGCAGAAGGTCAATGCCAATTAGGTAGTTTATTTACGAACGACGCCTCACCGTCAGGCAACGGGTTGCCGGCAAGGTCTGTGATGCTTTGTGAGCCAGACAGATTCAGCCCGACCGTACCATTGAGGCTGGCCAGGTCACCGCCGGATATGGTGATGTCGACGAATGGGCCGAACAGTTCGATGTTTGTAATCGTGGCCGTCGTACCAGTCACAGTGAAGTCCGTAGCGACGGCATTGACCGCTTCGTTGAACAATCCTGTTATCACGACCGAGTCGACGTTTGTCCGTTCGCTAAACGGATCGGACCGGAAAAACTGCTCCAACACGGGGGCCGTATTGTCGACCACGTACGCTTCAGTGATAAGTGGTGCCGTGCCTGGTAATACGTTACCAGCGAGATCGGTGATGTCCTGGCCGGCAGTGTCCAGTTCGATTCCCACGGCAGCGTTCAGCCCGTCCAGGTTGCCACCAGAAACCGTCACGTCATACGTGCTTCCAGTGACGGAGCCGACGTTTGTGATTGTCGCCGTGGTCCCTGTCACCTTGAAGTCGGCTGCGCCGACATTGGCCACGTCTTCATCAAACCTTACGCGAAAAATGAGTGTGTCGGCGCGGGTCGCTTCTGACGCCGGGTTCTCACGCAGGATGGAGTTCAGTGCCGGAGCATCGTTGTCGATGATGTAATCCTGATCGACCCCAGGCGGGGCGGGGGACAAAGCGTTGCCAGCGAGGTCAATGATATTTTCATTAACGTCGAGCACCAGAATCACCGGACCGTTCAGCCCGGCCAGGTCGCCGCCAGACACGGTCACGTCGTAGCTGCTGGCATTGAAGGCATTCACATTTGTCGGCGAGGCAGTCGAGCCGATCACATCGAAGTCTGCGGCATCAACGTTTGTCACCGGCTCGTTGAAGATCACTCGGTAGACAACGGTGTCCGCGTTGGTGGGCGAGGTCGTCGGAGTCAGACGCGTGACCGATGTCCGCACGGGTGCCGCGTTGTCAACGGTGTAGGATTCATCCGTTGCTGGTTCACCGGCTGGCAGAGCGTTACCGGCCAGGTCAACGATATTCTGGCCGGCGGCCTTGTCCAGACCGACAGGTCCGTTGAATTCCGCCAGGTTTCCTCCGGACACCGTGACGTCGTAAGTGCTCGGGGACACCTGCGCCACTCCCGTCACAGTCCCTGTCGTCGTTCCGCTGACGGCAAAGTCGGCCGCGTTTACGTTGACAACGTCTTCGGTAAACGTGGCACGGAAGACCAGCGTGTCCACGCTGGTAGGACTGGTCGCGGGGTTCAGTCGAGTAAAGGCCGTTCCGGGCGCCGTGTTGTCGAGCGAATGAACGTCATCCGTAGACGGTTCCCCAGCCTGAAGCGCGTTGCCGGCTTGATCCACAATGTTCTGGCCAGCCGCCAGATTCAGACCCACATTGCCGTTGAATCCCGCCAGATTGCCTCCCGACACAGTGATCACGTGAGCCACACCGTCTGTCGTGGTCACGGATGTGATGGACCCAGTCGTTCCCGTGACCTCAAAGTCGGCCGCGTCAACCTGACTGACGACTTCGCTGAATGTCGCCAGAAACTTCACAGTGTCGGCATTCGTCGGAGTGCCCAAAGGATCTGATCGAGTAAAGGAATTCAGTAATGGATCGATCTTGTCGATTTCAAAAATGTGATCTTCGACTTCTCCGTCGGTTGCGGATCCAGTGGGGTTGGCCGCCGCGTCATCGGTACTGAGTCGAAATCGCGCAAATGTTAAAGCCGCCGCGCCGGCAGGAACGGACGGGAATGTCAGCGTGACGGTTCCGTTGTTCGTGTTGTTGGCGACGGCAGTGCTGGTACGTTCGGTGGAATTGTCGAAGACGCCGTCGGCGTTGTAGTCGATCCAGCCGTAGAGCGTGGCAGCCGAACCCGACGTATTCGTGACCAGGACATCAATGGCCGGCTGCACTCCGGTGCGGGAGACCAGAACTCCCTGCGGACCGTCTTCGTCGTCAGTCACATCATCGCCGGTAGCCGTGGCATTCGGCACGGCCTCAACTTCGCCATCCACTGTGGCGCCCATATGCAGGTTGGGAACCGGTCCGTCCAGAACAATCGTATGACTCGGACCGTTGTCGGTGGACAGGGTGTTGTAGTTATTGGCACCAGTGCCGGCTGCTGTATCGGGTGCGTCGCCGTAGTCGATCTCAGCTCCGCCACCGCCACCGTCGTCATCGATCGTCGTGACAATGACCGTCTGATTCGCCAGCGGATCAAACGCGTCGTCAGAAATCTCATCGACGACGGAGAGCGTTATCGCGGTCGTCTGATCCCCGTCTTCGATCGGGTCGTCCTGGCCGGTGACGGTGACGGTGACTGTCTGAGGGACGTTCCAATTGAACTGGTTGAACGTCAGCAGCAGCGGCAGGGCCGTGGCTTCGCCGATATCTCCGCTTGTCACTTCGATGGTGACGTCGAATGACGCTGGCGGCGCGTCCAGCACGACGGTGAAGGTGTCGGTCGATCCGGCCTCTGTGACCACCGTACCGCCGCCGGACTCTGTCACGGTGAAACCTGGGACTCCGGCAACGTGGTCTTCCACTTCGCCGTCGGACGCCAGTCCCGTGGGGTTTTCGGCGGCCGCGTCCGTGCTGATGCGGAAGCGAGCGAACGTCGGTCCAGTAAAACCGTTCGGCACTGCAGGGAACGGGAGCGATACCTCGGTAAGAATCGTTAAGTCAGGCACCGACAGTTGCGCACGCTCTGTTGCGTTATCGAAGACACCGTCTTTGTCGTAGTCGATCCAGCCCGAGACCGTGGCTGTTGCACCGGAAGTATTCGTGACCGTCATGCGTACGACAGGTGCAACGCCAGCGGTCAGCAAAAGGTCAACTGGATTAACGCCATCCTCGTCATCGAAAAGAGTCGCGTCGTCTCCGCTCGCAGTGGCGTTCGGAGTGGCGTCAGTTTCCGTATCCACGGGTTGCGGAAGAAAGCCAAAGTAGACCGTCGGCAAAACAGCTATGGGATCGATCACGAGCGTGTGTCGCGGCCCGTTGTCAGCCTCGGTTGTGTTGTAGTCACCAGGGCCCGTGCCAGGTCCCAGGTCCGGGGCGTCACCGAAATCGGCGGCCAGCAGGAGCTTGGGTTCCAGAAGCTCAGGTCCGGATCGAATTCGATCCGAGATTAGTCGATCCCGGCCGGTCGCTGCTCGATTCCGTCGTCTGCCAGAAACTCGCCGACGCAGTCGGCCCAGCCAGTTGAATCGTGTCATTGCCCGCCCCCGATGGCCTGGAACCCGCTAGCGTGTGCGCATCAGCACAAAATGGCACGCGCTTGCGGCTCCATCGTGCGGCGCATCTCCCTTTAACTGCGTAAAACCTACCTTTCTACGTTCAGATCATCCACGGTTTTGGTGACTCCTGCTGTACTTTCTTCCTGGAAACGACAACGAGAGATCATCTGTTTGCATGACCTTCGCCGGTGAGCCTTTCTCGATCGCCAACACCGCCAGCGCAATCACCCGATGTCTGGCACTTCCAATCGGAGCACTGTGACGTAGGCCGGTCATCTGCGGTCGCTACCAATGCAGATCAGTTCCTTCAGTGTTCGCGCGTAAACTCGGCCATCGGCATACGAGAGGCTGGAAAGCGACCATGTCTCGCCAGCAGGGCCGAGATCACTGGTGGACACCAATGCATTCTCGTCGAGTTTCTCTGCGTTCCAGCGCAGCACGTAGACCATGCCGATCATCGTCGGCATGTAGATGTGCTCGCCGATTACGATGGGACTTGCTGCCGATACATGTCCCCAGCCGTTACCGGCATTGCGTTTGTCCTGTGTCGCCAGGAAGCCCTCCGCGTTGCGCATGTCATTCTTCAGCGCCTGCGACCACTGAATCTCATCGAGGTCGCCTGACGTCCTCGCGTGAATGACCTGCACGGGAACTTGCAGATACTCGACGGAGCCCGTGCGGATGTTGACGCGTCCAATCAGGAATTCGTCGTGTGCAAGAAAGTAGTGGTAGTCTCCGATCAGACAGTTCGTCTGGTTGGTAATCGCCTTGCGAATCTTGCTCAGCTTTTGATGCGTCAACGTGGTGTACTCATCGTCACGAAACCGACACACCGAGACGTCATTTGAAATCGAGACACGGTCGCGTATTCGTCCCGTTTTGATATCGACGGTCAGGTGCTCCCTGCCGGCGAACAGACAGGCGACCTCGGTGTTCCAGCAGGCACTTTGAGCAGCTCCGTATTTCTCCACGGCCAGGTCCCAGATCGTCGTGCCATCATCCGCGTGGACCAGTGAAAGCCCATACGGTTCTTCTGGTGGCTGATGTCCCCCACCGCGACCCGTCAGGATGGCGCTGACACCATCGGCAGTCTTTCCGATCAAGGACGTCGAATGCACGGACGTCCCGGCCCTGGCGATCCACTTACGTTTTCCACTACGAAGATCAAATGCCTGCAGCCGAGTCCAGTACTCTTTTCCACGTCCGAGTGGAGCGGCGCCGGGTTTGGTGGTCACTGACACCGGCAGATCTTCACGCGGCACCTGCATCAGGATCACGTTGGAGCCGTGCAGCATGGGTTCGTGCTGCCGTGCATGATGCCGGCCAAACGGGCCCCACTTGTAAGACCAGGCTTCGTTGCCGTCGAAATCGAAGCACCGCAGTGAGCCGCCAACATTAGTGAACAGGACGCGTTCTGTATCGGCTACTGGAGACGCGGCGGTGTTGTCACTGAACAGGCTGGAGAGATCGGTGACTCGTGTGCCCGGAATTTCACGACGCCAGAGTTCCTTCCCCGTGCCCGCGTCGAAACACAGTCCCAGAATCATCGAACCCGTTTCGGTGTCCTGAGTGATCGGTTCATGACTCGTTACAAACACGCGACCGCCTGAGACGATCGCCGTCCCCTGGCCCGTGTTTGGTAACGGCGACCGCCAGATCACGTTTTGGCCGAGTGCGACACTGAATTGCTGTGGAGCTTTTCCAGAGACAACGAAGTTCCCGTTCGGCCCCGCGGCCTGAGGCCAGTCACTCGCGCATACGACCGAGGTGGACACGACCAGAAGGCTCACCATCACGTGAATTATTCGCACAGCGTTATTCCTGCCTGTTTGCCAGCGATCGATCGTAAAGCGCCGACGCATTCGAATTAAAGTTCCCGACTGCCGGTGTAGACAGTCAGTAACAGAAGTTGCTTCGTGGTTTCTCCGCTATCGATCCGGGTTCACCGGTTGGAATTTCTGCAGTCGTTCTCCGCCGACTTCCGCGACGTACAGGTTTCCGTTGTTGTCAAACGCCAGCATGTGCGGCAGGTTGAATTGTCCGAGGGCCTGGCCCTTGCTGCCAATGCGCAGGTCGACCTGACCGTTCGGCTTCAGACGCAGAACCTGATTCGCCCGGCCGTCGGCCACGAAGACACGATGCTTCCCATCGATCGCCATTCCGTAAGGCGCGAACCCATTCCAGATACCGAGCCGTTTTCCGTTCAGGTCGAATATCTGGACTCGATCGTTCTCCCGGTCACCGACCAGCACGCGGTGGTTTTTGTCGACGATGATGCTGTGTGGCAGATTGAATTCTCCCGGTTGATCCCCGGGTGTGCCCCACGACGTTACGTAGCGACCATCGGCCTCGAACTTCACAACCCGAGTGTTCTCGTACCCGTCAGACACGAACACGACTCCGTCTGGACCGAACGCGACGTCTGTCGGCTTGTTGAACTGCTCGCGATCGGCACCGGGTCGGTCGACTTTCCCTAACGCCAGCAGCAGCTTTCCCGTCGGGCTGAATTTATAGACCACGTGATGTCCGATGTCCGTCACCCAGACATTGTCATCGCGGTCGATTCGCATGCCGTGTGCCACACCAATCAGGTCGTTTCCCCAGGCACGTACAAACTTGCCTGATTTGTCGACGCAGATGATGGGCTTCTTTCCACGGTGGAACAGATAAATATGCCCGTCGCTGTTGATCGCCACGGCCGAGCATTTGCCCAGAGTGACATCGTCAGGCAGCGTCAGAAAATCCGGCACCGGCGTGTAGCTCGGCGAATCGTCCGCGAGGCAGGAGTCGGCATCGATCATCATCGCGATGATCACTCCGCAACACAGCATGTTCCCTGGGATCGTCTTCATCGCTGAACTCCATTGAAATTGGCACGGCCTGCGACTGATGCTCCATCTCTGATTCAGTTTATAGCCTGTTGTCTGCAACGAGGCCTCTTAAGGCGTGCGGTGGATGAGAATTTACCTGCCGTAGGACGGCAGGGCCAGCGCACACTAACTCCGTTGTGGGACAAGGACTTGGAGCAGGAAGTTGTCGTTCCATCCGCAATGCCGGCGCTTCATGGCAATGCTTTCTTTGCCGGGATGCTGCTTCAGGAGCGATAG
>CAUZFZ010000295.1:0-6445 GCA_963579025.1 Planctomycetota bacterium
GCAGAGTCCTGCCGAGCGTTTAAACAAATACCGCTACCACAACGACTGGCTGCAGAACCTGCTCATTTCCGCTTCCTGCGGCGGATACCGATACAAACAATCACCCCAGAATCCGTGACGGTCAGAGAATAAGAATCGCATCGTCCGTCGCGACTTGTCTTGTCTCTTCCTGTCCCATGCTCACAGTACCAATCAGAAGGGCGAGACAAATTGCAGCCGCTGCCCACGTTGAGTGGTTCGATTTCATCAGTACCTCGCATCGGCGTAGCCGTCAGGAGTTGATCGATATCGGATATACTTGCGTGAGCGTATCAAAATGGGCTGCAGGCCGGTTAATGATTTAGGAGAAAAGGAGACGAAACATGGGCGGACCCGGCTCAGGAACATGGACCAGAATCGATGCGAAAACGACGTGCAATGACTGTCTCGAAATCAGCGTCGTCAGTCTGGCTCGGAAACGAATGCTGGAGCCAGGAACTGTCAGCACAATCTCCTGGTCGAGCCCTTTGCGTGGAGAAAACTACGCTTCGATCGGTTTGCGGGTGACGTCCGACGAAATCAATCGAGTGTTGCGGCTCGACTATCGATACGACTCGGAGGACACCGCCATTCCGATATGGCTGCAGAAAACCCATCCGCACTTCGGTGGCGTCCGCTGGTGGCTGACCTGCCCGCTGATCACGGATGGCGTGCCGTGCAATCGACGGGTCGGCAAACTGTACTTGAGGGGTCGATATTTCGGCTGTCGACACTGCCATGATCTGACCTATGACTCCTGCCAGGAGTCGCACACCCGGTATGCTGAGCACTTCCGGAAACTCAGGGGACGTAATCGTCTCAACGAGTATCTGCGATCAATTGGAGCCGGGATCGATTAGCTGAGAATAGAGATGTCCGCCGCTCATCATTCATTACCTGCCCACCTGCAACTCAGGTTCGGCCGGTACGAAACGCCAGCGTTTGAATACGGCGACATCGTGTTCTGTGAGCGATTTGGCGACGTTCGAATTACCGGGATTACTGATGCCGGAATTGCGTGGCCTGTCATCCGTTGTCCTGTTTGGCGATCTTGCTGGAACTTCGTGGTCATAACTCGGTTGGCGTTACTTCTGAAAGACGACGGTCCTGTGATATTCCAGATACTTCATCGACTCCCGTGGTGGCGGACCGGAAAGTGCCACGTCAGTGAGGTTCAAAAGTGAGCGTTCGGATTCCGGTATCTGCCTTGATAACAGCACACTACCGTCATCGGTGAACGAAATGAGTCCGGCGTCAAACAGAGCATCTAGAGTTGCAGTCAACGGTAACCCATTGAATGGATCGAGCCGCTCGTTCGAATCAGAGACTCGCCACGGTTTGATGTGCGAAGCTCGAATAACTTCGGACATTTGTGCCCCAGAGACAGCACATGCATTCTTCCAGTTACCCAGCACCTGGTGGCGAAAAAGTCCCTGACCGATTCGGGCATTAACCAGTGTCTCTCTGGTTGTGACCTCAATTGCCTGACTGAATATCGCCTGTAAGTCATCAGCCAGTATCTTTTCACTCGTTCCGGGGCGTGAGGCGTCAGGGTTTTGATGTACGGGCCAGATATCCGAGAGCCGTTTTTTGTTTCTAGATTCCTGTACAGAGTCGCGATCGCCCGAAGCGAATGACGACGTCAGGACCTTGTCTGTTGCGTCAGAGAATGAATCCCAGAGAGCCAGTTCAGCGATAACGTCAGAAATAGAATCAAGGGAGTCAGAATGTGCCCACAACAACTGGGCGTCCGAATTCTTCGTTGATTTGACGGGGCGAAATTCGAAGTTCTCAACGGTTGTTCTGTCGTGATCAACGAGCAGCCAAATCCCTTTGTCGTTGCCTGATCTCACAATCGCTGCAAGGAAGATTCCGCCAACGACAAGACTTGCCGTTTGCGAGTGCGTACCGAACCAAGCTCGGTCCGGGCATCGGGTACGACTGAAGGCGAGTTCAAAGAACTTTACGACATCATCACCTAGATCCCGTTCGCTCGCTCTGCTGTGTTGAATGAAGTCACGAAGTTCGTTCCGCCAAGTTTCGCTGATCATGGTGCCTTCTCATTGTCATACGATACAGGCAACGGGATTGTCGATTTCCGGGAAAACCGAAACAGCCACCCCACCAAAACACAGACTGTCCCGGTTCTCGGTTCCGAATGGTGGGCAGGCTATCGAATGGCGTGATTCACGTGCGAGTCATGAGACCGGGACAGACCATACCCCGGCTACCCTGGAGTGATCTGTTGAGTGGCACGAAGAGCCAGTGGCAGTCACCCTGACTACCCTGAAACGGGTGATTCCGATTGCGAAGACTGCAACGAACGCTATAGTTGCAAACGTCCTAACCCGATAACTGTATTGCGGTTAGTAGAAACGCGAGTCGGCTTGGCACTGCAGACGCTGGTTCTCACACGGTGGAAGTCACTGGTTCGAATCCAGTACCGCCCAGATTTGAACGGTCGCATGTTCCCGCATGCGGCCGTTTTTCTTTGTCTGGAACCGAGACGACCGGAGAAAACTACGTTGCCGCGCGTTCCCCCGGTCGCTTGCGGCGCGCCCGTTGACGGGCCGGCTGCGCGGGATCGGCTGCAGGTTCATTCTCAACATCGGCGTCGAGCTGGATACTGATCAGTGGACGATCCGGCAGAGTCTTTGCAGCGTCGTTCAACAGGTTCACCAGGTTGAAGAATGTCTCGCCGAAGAACTCTGTGAAACCATCTGCAATCCGGTCATCGTCCGTCGCCATTGACGTGAGGCTCTGCAGCTCGCGATGGATGCAGAGCACGTACGCTTTCACCCGATCCACCGGACGGGAACCGAGTCGGTGGCCGATGATTTCAAACTCATGTCCCGTCGCCTCGCCGTAGGCCGCGAGTTCTTCCAGCTTCAGGTCACCATCCGTGCCGCGTTCCAGTTTCGACACGCGAGACTGTGAACAGCCGAGTCGCTCGGCAATGTCTCCCTGAGAAACGCCTTTGGCGATTCGTTTTGCCATAAGTGATCGAAGGATGGCTCCCTGTCGCAAATGTTCTTCCAATTCTTCGACAAAATCCGCGTCCGCAATGTCCCGAATCAGATCGACGACATTTGTAATGGGCTTGTCCCGTGTCTTACTCATTGTCTTCTCGTTTCTCGTGATTGGCTTTGATGTCCCGAACAAATTCGTGGACTTCGTTTACGTCCCGCTGCTGTGACGATTTATCGCCGATCAGGATGACGTACAGCACCCGGTCGACTTCGTCGGGATACAGATAGACCCGGACTTCCTTGTTGGTCTGGCGTCGCCCTGACTGGTCGACCGCGTAGGCTCCTTCACCTTGCGTTGTGGACGAACCCGAACGAACTGATTTGTGTCGGTTTCGCGTCTTCAGCCAGCGACTGCAGGTACTGCGCGACGTTGTCCACAGCATTGACGCATTCGTTCCCGTGCTTCTTGCTCAGCTTCTTGAACGTGCTGGCGAAACGCGGTGTCCGCTCCAACATCCATGCCATGACATACGCTACAGAGTCATGGTATCGCGAACGTGTTGCCAATTAATACGGTTTTTTATTCCCCAGAGGAATACAATCGTCCGAATTGCGGGTTCAGGAAGCCTGAGACATTCTGACAGATCAGGACGATTTTTCCTGTTCCGCGGCGCGGGCGAGGTTCAGGTCCAGCAGCTTTGCCAACAGGTCATCGTTGCTGATTTCGGGATCCCAGCCGCAGGCGGCGAAGACGGCTTCGTCCAGTTTGCGGTGTGCCAGGTCGAGCCAGGTGGGACGCTCGTTGTAGAGGATGGTCAGCGGCCTCTCTGGCACCTGATCGCCTCTGTGCCAAAAAGCCACAGAACAATGAAGCGTGAGCTATAATTTCGCATCGAACCGTTTGGAATCGCGTTCCGTCTTGGATATCGTCTTCCACGAGGTGTATGCTCCGTTCCGCGCAACCTCTCAGCAGCTCTGACGTTCCGCCGCCGAAAGACCCCCATGCCTACGCAGTTTCGGATTCCACACGACCAGTTAAGTGACTTGGCACGGATTCGTGACCTCGGGTCCGCAGTGCTTCAGGACGTCGTCGACCACCTTTCCGGCGTCGAGCGATTTCCGTTGAGTCCGTCTGAGCTTCGTCGGCTCGTTGCCAGCGTACTCGACGGAGATCCGGAACTGGCAGACTCAATTGTTCGTCCATTGCTCGCACTGAACCATCTTGTGCGAAACCGTTCGACTGACGTTGACAGCGTCATTGAAGGCCTGAGTCAGGCGGTCGATAGACTGGAGCAATGGACGCCTGAGCAAAAGGGATCATGGCACGCAATCGAGTCGCCCCTTCGCGCGTTATTCCTCTGTGACGCGGTCAGGATGGTCTCCAAGGCAACAGAATTATCGTATGACTACGCGAATCTGTTTCAGGGAGCGCGCATATTTACCGACGTTCGCCCTGTCTTCAACGACGAAGAAGAAGACAAGTTGGACATTGATGCGGCGGTTATTTCGTACACTCTCCGATTACATTTCGACAATCGGGACGGAAATCACAGTCTCAGCATTGCTTTAGACGAAGACGACATTCGCACGATTCAGAAACAGTGTGATCGTGCATTGCGAAAGTCGCAGGTAACACGACGGCGCGTCTGCCAGGCGGCGAATATTCCCTCTGTGATCTTCGGAGAAAAGACTGATGACACAGATTGATATCGGAGGAATGGTGGCTTGGTCACCAAGGCGCAAGCACACCGAAAAAGACGTGTTCAGCACGTCAAATGGATGGCTGCGTGGTGAAGCTCTTCTTCCTACACCTGGTCGCCAGATTAACGCTGCGGCGAAAAGCTATGAGGATGCCCTGCACCCCAGTGTCAATGGGTCCGTGGATGATAGTGGCTGGTATGTCACTCCAATCGAGTTGAGCGCTAACCGTTTTGACTACGGAGTCTTGGAAGTAAATCATCACGGAACGGCTTCTACCCAGCAGACGGCGTTTCGGGAAAACCTGAGGCGGGAGATCACGAATCTTCTGTCCAGTGGTGTTAGCGATCACGCTCTGATGAAGCTGCTGATCCGTCTACAGCAGTCACCTGATCCCGGAACCGGATTTCGTAGCTTTCAGCATTGGCTGGAGTCCGTGTCTAAATCGCTCGGCGGCTCAACTGACGCAGAACCGAACGTCCTAGATGAATTTGTCGGTTACGTTGATCAAGTCGAGGGTGCGACGGCATTTGTCACGCTGGAAACGACCTCGGGCGAAGAACTGCACGGCGAGTATCCTGCCGACGAACTTGCCGCCCTCGGCATTTTCGAACACCGTCGCTTCAGGTGTCGGACTATCGAGATCGACAACTCGGTCGAAGTCCGCTTTGAGGCAATCCCCGAGAACGAACTGACGTCCGAAGACGACCTGACGATCCATCGGGAAGTCGAAGACTTGCTTGCAGACGGAATTCTTGATGGCGACGCCTGATACTCAACGCCTTGAAGTCCACGTGTTTGGCGCGGGAGAGGGCGAAAGCATCATCGTTCAGACTCCGGGCGGAGAGTGGGGTGTCGTTGACTGCTTCGCATCGTCACTGACTGACCCGACGACGAACGCTGCGTATCAGTTTCTTGAAGGGCAGGGTGTCGAGGAGATTCAGTTTCTCTGCATGACACATCCGCACCGCGACCATTTTCGTGGCATGAGCCAGCTTCTGGATCGGTTCAAGATTCGGTCGTTCTGGCGACCTGCTGTGCTTTCTGGGAAACGGTTGGAATGGCTCCTCGAATCAGTTCGCCGCGACGCGACGAAGTCCGGCGCAGACAAGTTCCTCAAGGACTCAGAAGAGTTGTTCAGGATCTTCAGTCTCGTGAAGGAAAAGAAGCAGACCACCGGCAAGCCAGCCATACCAAGACATGCGGCGACCGGTATGCAGCTCCTTTCCAGCGACAGCGGCGCCGGCAACTTCGAAATCTGGGCTCTGGCTCCGTCGGGCCGGCAGATTGAGCGATACGAAGATGAACTTTCGGCGTGCTTCGATGCAGACAACCGATTCGTACGAGCCGCGGCGAATTCATCGCACAACATAGCTTCGATGGCGTTGCTCATAGTGTTCGGCGAAACGCGAATCGTTCTCGGCGGGGACGTTGAGCGTTTCGGTTGGCAGGATGTCTTGAGTGAATTCGACGCCAACCAATTGTCTTGCCACTTGGTCAGCAATTCCCGGACGGTCTGTCTCCTCGGGGATTTTGGGGCTCAGAGCGGAGTGAGGATGGTTTTGCTCGGACGATGGGGCTGGTGCGACTGGCTTTGAGCTGACTCTTCGGGTCGCGTGCGTCTTTTGGAAGCCGCCGCCGAACAATTTCGAGGCGATTCGACCCGCCTGGCAAGAGGTCTCGGCCCGATGCGCGAAAGGTCCCCCTCTCCTGGAGTAAACAGGACGTAGCAAGGCGAGTGCAAACCGGTGGCCGGCGTG
>CAUZFZ010000296.1:0-6438 GCA_963579025.1 Planctomycetota bacterium
ACCGCGCGTCAACAAACGCAGACCGAAGGTTCTGGCCCTGATGAAGAAACCACGACACCAACTCCAGGCCGAACTCGAAGCCGCCGCATGACGTAACCCCTTGCTACCAAACCAGCAGTGCCATTCGACACTGGCACGATATTCCAGAACCAGCGCTTCGCCGGAAGCAGCAGTCCTGCTCCCGAGTTGATTCAGCGCAGGGATCGTGCCAATACTCCAGCGGTTGTGACCGGCACGACAAACTGACTGATTGACCGGAGTCACTGTGATGACGCTCTCAACATTTGCCGCGGTGATCGCAGTTCTGGAGTTCGTCATTGGACTTCCGCTCATCATCGCACCACAGAACGCTGCCGACTGGATTCTGCGCCATGTACGGGACGACGTGGCCCACCGGATGACTGGTATGCTGATGTTGTGTCTCAGCGTTTCCGTGCTCCCGCATGATCACACAGTGACATCGGACCTTGCCGGACTGATCCGACTGATGGCGTTGATGACCGGCATTAAGGGGCTGGTGATTTGCTGGTGGTCGGCGCGCCGCGTGAAGATTCTGGAAAGTGTGCTGTCGAGCACACTGAGACAGCGTCTGTTGGGCATATTGGCGCTGACTGTCAGCGGACTGTTTACCGCTGCGGCGATTGCGTTGCGATGAACGGCGGTCGCCGGACGGCTCGCGAGGCTCAGACCGACTGCCGGTCGAACAACAGCAGTGTCAGACCGTTTCAGTCACGACGCAATGACACCGGCACGCGTGATAGGATATCCGGTCAGAAGTGAACTTCGCTGGCCTTGTGCAGGTCGTCAACCGGCCGTCGAACGAATGACCAGGAGAGCAGTTTGTACGACATTATTGGTGATATTCACGGACATGCAGCCGAGCTGATCGAATTGCTGGATCGTCTTGGCTACGAGCAGCGTGACGGCACGTTCAGGCATCCGAGTCGAACGGCTATCTTCGTCGGAGACTTCGTGGATCGCGGGCCTCAGATTCCAGAAGCCGTGCGGCTGGTCCGCGCTATGCACGAGGCGGGCAGCGCGCTCGCCGTTATGGGCAATCATGAATTCAACGCGCTGGCGTATCACACACCTGATCCAGCGCCGGCTCACGCTGGACGGCACCTTCGTCAACACTCCGAGAAGAACACGCACCAGCATGCGGAGACGTTGCGGCAGGTGCCGGGGGACGAACTTAGAGACCATCTCGAGTGGTTCCGCCGGTTGCCGCTGTGGCTGGAACTGGATGGCCTGCGGATTGTCCATGCGTGCTGGGATCTTCGGCAGATGTCTGTGATCGAGGGGGCTCTGCAGTCGCACGGCGGTGTGACCACCGCGTTTCTCTGCGAAGCAACCGATGATGGAAGCCCCCTCTTTCAGGCTATTGAAGATGTGCTGAAGGGAAAGGAGCTGTCTTTGCCAGATGGAAACTTCTACCTCGACAAGGATGGGCACGAACGGCGAGCGATGCGCATTAAGTGGTATCGCCCACCAGCCAGCGAGACGTTCGCCAGCTACGCGTTTTCAACAGACGATGGTCTTTCGAACGAGCCACTGCCCGAGTCTGTCGTCGAGTCGGTGGTCCCGTATCCCGGCGACGCCGATCCAGTATTCTTCGGACATTACTGGATGCGAGCCGAGCGACCGGAACGGTTGGCTTCGAACGTCGCCTGCGTGGACTTCAGCGTCGCCAAAGGCGGAAGCCTGTGCGCGTACCGCTGGGACGGCGAACGGCAGTTGTCCGATGACAAGTTCTACGCCGTTGCTGCGAAGGACTGAAATCACGTCACCGGCCAGTCGCGGTCTGAAGGTGCTGGCGTGACTGTCCGGCCAGGTCGTCGAACAGGGATTCCAGTGTGCGGGCCGGGTTGATGTTCCAGCCAATGTGATTCTCTGCCAGCACACAACGGTCAAACAGCTGCATGACCAGTTCTGTTCCGGCATGCCCTCGACCTTCCATGCGACGTGCATACAGCTCGACTTCGCGCGGAACGGCAGACGTCGACACTCCAGACAGACACAGCGACGTCTGGCGATAAAACTCCTGAGCGAACCGGATCAGCCAACCGGCATTGCGGCGATGCTCGGCGGTTTCTCCGCCCAGTTCATCCAGGCCCGCTGTCATTGTGGCTGCTGTTTCCAGGGGATTCAGATCCGGCGCTGATAGAAACTGGAATAGCCGATCGCGTAACGATCTCAGGGCCGGATTCAACAGTTGAGCAGCCATCTGCAGGCTGCCGTCACTCATGGCGGCCGCGGCCGCAGCTTCTTCGGGACTCGATGCGATTTCGTTTTCAACCAGCAGGTCCGCGACGTCGGATGTCGGCAGCGGCGCGAAGCGCAGGAGCTGGCAGCGTGAGCGGATCGTCGGCAGGACAGCGTCCAGGTTCTCTCCGATCAGGATCAGCAGCGAATTCGGGGGCGGTTCTTCGAGCGTCTTGAGCATCGCATTCGCGCCCTCGTCATTCATGCGATTGGCGTCATCGATAATTGCAATCCGTCGGTCGCCGGCCATGGGTTTGAGAGACAGGTCATGAATGAGCCCCTCTTTCCCGCGCTTCTCCGCGCTGCCGAAGAATAAGGCGACGGGGATCTCGTTCTTGCCTTCCGGGCAACCGACCGTGAAGAAGTCGGGATGCGACCCGGCATTCATCTGTCGGCAGGCGGAGCATTCATCACAGGCATCCAGCGAGTCGCCGCTATTGCGTTCACAAAGCAGGCACTGCGCAAAAATGCGTGCAAAACGAGATTTGCCGACACCCGGCGGTCCGGCGAACAGATACGCATGCGCCAATCGCCCACGCTGCAGCGAGCGCAGCAGCATTTCAATGCGGTCTGCATGTCCTCGAATATCAGTCCAGTTCATGACGTTTCGCAGTAATACCTTTGACGGAATTCAGCAATCGGTATCCTCTGAGCCACCCGGGCACGGTATCACTGTCGGTTTGACACTGCCATCGGACGCAGACGGACTGAACGAATGAAACAGGAATTCCGGCTGGTACTTGGTGTTGATGAGATAGCTGATGAGTTGGCCGACTCATTGTTTGAAGCGGGCTTTGACGATTCTCACGTCATTCGATCCGGGGGAAGAATCTGCATCGTCGTTGACGATCGCGACACGACTGATCTGGAGAATGCCATCCGCGTAGCAGTCGAAGCGGCGCAGTCAATCGGCGTAACCGTGAGTCACGTGGAAATACCGGCTGTCGAGCACATCAATGCCGAACTCGCCGCGAATTGATTGTTCGGCTCCCACCGCGGCACCCGTTAATGAACAACACGTTGTGTCGTGAGTACCCGACTCTACCGCAGATACCGAAAATCGATGCTCGCAAACATGACGTGACAGAGTTCAGGCCAGACCCGGATTCGGTCGGCCTCATTCGTGGCGGCTGCCAGATACTGCTCGGCCAGGCCGCGTTCGGTTGGAGTTGGCAGGCGGCCAAAAAACTGCAGGTGAGCACGCTCAAGACGTTCATTGTCCGACAGGTTTTCGGTTGCGAGCAGACGTTCGGCGGCGTGTTGCGATTGCTCCATCACCCACGGACTATTCATCAGGTACAGCCCCTGCGTGGGTAGTGTGCTGGTCGTGCGGCGGCCTCTCGTCAGATTGGGATCCGCGAAGTCGAAAACTTCGAACAGATCGAGCAGCGTGTTGCGGAAAACCGGGACGTAAACACCGCGGCGGCGACCGTCCAGACTGACGTCATTAAATCTGTAATCGAATTCGGTCGTGCTGCCGGGGCGAATCGTCGATCCGCCGGCTGTCAGGTCGAGTTGCCCGCTGACGGACAGAATTGCGTCGCGGATGGACTCGGCTTCGAGACGCCGACGATGTGCGTGTGAGAACAGCCGGTTGTTCGGATCGAGCCGCAGGGCGTCCTGCGACGGTTCGCTGGAGAGCTGCCACGTGCGCGACAGGACGATCGTGCGGACAAGATGTCGGATCGACCAGCCATTTGACTGGAGTTCGGTGGCCAGCCAGTCGAGCAGTTGCGGATGCGACGGCGACTCGCCGGTGATTCCAAAGTTGTCTGTCGTGCGGACCAGACCGACTCCTGTCAGCCAGTACCACACGCGGTTGGCGATGACGCGCGACGTGAGTGTGTTGTCCGGACCGGCGATCCACTCGGCAAACTCCCGCCGACCACTCGCACCATCCGGAATGTCGGCCGGTTTGCCGTCTGTCATGATCGACAGAAATCCGCGAGGAACTTCCACTCCCGGGTTGTGCACATTGCCGCGAATGCAGAGGTGACAGTTGCCCGGTTTCGCAGCTTCCTCAACAGACATCACGACGGAAACGGGTGAGGGTGCCTCTTTCTGCATGTCCTTAAGGCGCTGACGTAATTCAGCGAGCTTTGATGCGATTTCCTTGCGGTCCTGTTCGGAAGCATCTTCAGCCGGCTTGTTCTTCGCAACTCCCTTGCCCTCGCGCACACTGGCAAGGCTCTCCGCCTTCTGCGCATCACTCACAACCAGCACCTGGACACAATCCGCAATGACAACCCCGTTGGAGCCCGTGCCTTTGATGATGACCTTGAGACTGTCCTCAAATTCGAATGTGCCCAGCGAGACGAACGAACCGTCGATTTGCGGCGCCTTTTTCATGTCGACCTTGCGCACCGTCTGTTGGCCGGCGTGCCAGATCTCGACGCTCACGTTTGAAGCCCGGTTGGAGCTGGCCGTGTACGACAGCCGCACTTCAGCCTGACCGCGGTTACCGGGCTTGAATTCGTAGTGCGCGGCCGCGTTGGGATCGCTCGTGTGGTGGTAGGCTTTGCCGACGAACCCGGCCTCAAAGACGCTCGATGCCCATTTGCCGACCAGTCGCGCTTCTGTCTCGTCAATGGATAGACCGTTGACCTGATCACGCGGGATACTCTTTTTTGCCGCGACCTGTTGTCCCGTCAATTTCTTGAGCTTCGCGTCCAGAGTCTTGATCTCTTTCTGCACCGGTGCGACTCGCGCGGCGAATTCCGCCAGCAGCTTTTTCTGCTGATCGTTAGCCGGTAGCGGTCGCATGACAGGATTCGACACATTCGCATGGTTGAGTGTCTTCGTGCTCTTCAGAATGCCGGCCAGAGCGTAGTAGTCGCGCGTCGGGATCGGATCGAATTTGTGATCGTGACAGCGGGCGCAACCGATCGTCATGCCCATGAATGCTTTGCCGATGACCGTCAACTGCTCGTCGACAACTTCCATGTCGAGCAGTTCCTTGTCCTGCAGTTCGTAGTTGATCGGACCAATGGACATCACCGACGTTGCCGTGAGCGCGGCTTTGGTCGCGGCATCCGATTTGGTCGGCAATAGATCGCCCGCGATCTGTTCGGCGATGAACTGATCGAACGGCTTGTCCTGGTTGAAGGCGTCGATCACGTAATCGCGATACCGCCATGCTTCCTGAAAGATTCGCGTGCGACCGCCGCCGCTGGATTCCGAGAAGCGAACGACGTCCAGCCAGTGCCGACCAAACTTCTCGCCGAATCGCGGCGACTGAAGCAGCCGATCAACAACGCGTTCGAATGCCTGCGGGTCTGAACTGCTGACGAATGCCTCGACCTCTTCAGGAGACGGGGGAAGTCCAATCAACGAGAAATAGACGCGTCGCAGCAGTACGTCTCTGGCGGCATCCCCGGTCGGACTCAACCCCGCGGATTCCAGCCGCGCCAGAACAAGTCGGTCAATGTCTGAACGCGGCCACGACGTTGCTTGGACCACGGGGGGATCGGGACGTGTGATGGGCTGGTAAGACCAGTACTGGCGAGCTTCCACGTACGTTGCTTTGCTCTCTTCGATCGGGCCGGTGTCACCATCGCGAGGATCCGGTGCGCCGATCCGAATCCATTTCACGAAGTCGGCGATCACGGCTGCGGGGAGTTTGCCCTTGGGCGGCATTTCGAACGATTCGTACCGCAGCGCGTCGATCAGCTCACTCTCACCCGGCTTGCCGGGAACAACGGCCGGACCCGTATCTCCGCCACGTCGAATCGTGGCTCGCGAAGTCAAGACAAGCCCGCCCTTTTTCTTCTTGTCGGCCGAGTGACACTCGTAACAGTGCGTCACAAGCACCGGTCTGATCCGCTTCTCGAAGAACTCGATCCCGGCAGCACGTCGCTCGTTCTGAGCCATCGCGCGTCGTGGCAGCGTCATCCCGGAAACGGACACGCCAATAATGACGGCCACGATCAATCGTTCAAATCGCATATCAGAACCCTGCAACACGTGGGATATAACTCTCGGCACCAGGAGAATCGGAATCAATTGATTCTCAGTCTTCAGCCGCAGGACCGAATTTGACTGACCACTCAACGGGCGTGATCCCAAAACGTGGGTGTTGGGGAATCGGGAAAATATCGAGACTCCCTTCCGGTTGATGGTTGAAGTCGGACCGGGAAAGGAGTCTCGATGGAAATTCGCATGGAAGCGGATGGACCG
>CAUZFZ010000297.1:0-6388 GCA_963579025.1 Planctomycetota bacterium
TGTCCAGCACGAACCTGTCGATGTCGTTGCGCGGCCAGTCATGCGGCTCGGCGTCGGGCGGCTGCGGTCTGGTGATCGGTTGCAGGCTCCAGAACCTCCGAGCTTCGCGCAGATCGGCGACGGGCGAAGCGACCGCGTGACCGGGAGCATCCGGGTACGGAGCGCCCATCTTCACCCACGCCACAAAGTCGCGGACTTCTTCGGCACTGAGTCTGTCCGCGTCGTCGGGCGGCATGCGGAAATCACGGTCCGCTCGGCGAATCGCTCGAATCAGCAGGCTTCCGTTCGAATCGCGTGGCAGCACGACTTTGCCGGACTGGCCCCCTTTCAGTAGAGCCACGCGCTGGTCGAGCCGCAGTTGGCCCTCGCGCTTGTCGCCCGAGTGGCACTTGAAGCAGCGTTTGACCAGGACTGGCCGAATCCTGCTCTCGAAAAAGTCTTCACCAGTACGTGCGATTTCGTCGGCTGAAGCGGCGAGATTGAACAGACCACTCGGTCCCACGCACAGCAGAGCCATGCCAGTAAGCAGACGATTCATAAAGGTGCGACTTGAATCACAGACCGGTGGCAAAGGTTCCCGCCAACGCCGAGCCGACCCGGTGCCGAACTCGACTTTGATGCATTTGTGGAATCAATAGGATAAATAAGCAAGCGTTGATGTGTGAGACTGACCGTAGCCACTGTCATCAGACGGTGGGCGTCCCGGGAATGCCCTCGCGAGCGTGGCCACGGCGCAGGCTTAGAAGTCAGGGCCAGTGGCCGACCTCAATGGTATCCGTGGGTCCGCACTGCCATCCGTGGGCCTGTCAGATTTCCCACGGACGGCAGCGCGGACCCACGGATGAATTACGATGACCGGTTAAACAAGCGACTGCAACATCTTACAGCGATCCTGAGTTCCATAGTGGCGCTGTCCATCTAACGAGGCCGGAGATTCAGCATGCGATCGTTGATCCACTTCACGTGCGTGTCTGTGTTGCTGCCTGGCTTTATCGGCATTGTTTCAGCCGCCGAACGGCGTGTGCCTCTGTTGAACGTCAGCAAAGACAAACTGCCGAACGACACGGCGCTAGAGAAAAAGTCGAAGCTGACAATCGAGAACGCACCGAAGGAACTCGGTGGCAAGGCGTTGAAGGTTGTCTTTGCCCAGGGCGATTCGTTCGGCATGAGCCGCGGTGCCAGCGAGCGGAACTGGACGCCGTTCACGGCCGTCGAGTTCTCAGCGTTCAATCCGTCACAGCGGACTGTGAAGCTGTCGTTTGCCGTGCGGCATGGAGGCACAACCGGCTTTCAGACGCGCGTCGACGTACCGGTCACACTCAAACCCGGCAAGAACGAAGTGCGGTTGAGCATTGGCGAAATGCGGAACGTCAACGGTTCGAAACCGGACCTGTCTGATGTCGTGCACTGGTACCTGGCCTGCCATCCGGGCCAGACGCCGACTCTGTACTTCAGTGACGTCTGGCTCGTCGGTGGTGACGCGGAACCGGCGAGTCAGCCGACTCGCGTCAAAACGGATCCGGCGAGGCTGGCCCGCATCCGTGCGGCAAAGATGCCGAAGATCACGCAGCCGGTGATGTTCGACACTCCTGAGGCTGACGCCATTCTGTCTGCTCTGGAAGTGTTTCCGGCGGACAACGCCTTCAATCAACTTGTTGACGACTGGCCGCTGCATTCCGACTCGAAGGCCATCATCGCGTCGATCGGGGCCGACAAACCGTTTCGTTACAACCCGGACATGGGGTTTGTCATTGTCCCCCCGAAACAGCCGCGTGTGGCCGTGAAGCTGGTCGAGTATCCCGGTGAGTCCGACGCTGGACCGTATCCCGTGCCGGATAACATCCCGATCGAAGGCTGGCCGGCGTTCTATCGACGCGACAGTTCTCAATCGCTCACTCTGGCCGAGGTGCAGCAGCGGCCCGCGAAGTACGAAGGCGACCGGCACGCCATCGTGGTCGATCCAGTCAACCGCAGGCTCTATGAGTTCTTCACGTTCGGGAAAACGGCCGACGGCTGGGCGGCCGGTCAGGCGTCGATCTTCGACCTGAAGACAAACACGTTGCGGCCCGATGGCTGGACGTCAGCCGATGCGGCCGGCCTGCCGATCTTTCCGGCCGTTGTCCGCTACGACGAAATTCAACGTGGAGTGGTCGAGCATGCCATGCGCGTCACCGTCCGACGCTCGCGCCGCGCGTACGTCCATCCGGCGACTCACTACGCCAGCCGGTTGACGGACAAGAACCTCCCGCGCATGGGCGAGCGACTGCGGCTCCGAGCAAACTTCGACATCAGCAGGTTCACACCGCCGGTCCAGGCAATCCTGAAGGGTCTGAAGAGATACGGCATGTTGGTCGCCGACAACGGCATCGACTGGGCCATCTCCGTTGCTCCTGACCCGCGCATTCCTGTGCTGCATGAAGAACTCCGAAAGATCAGAGGCTCGGACTTTGAAGTCGTCGTCGCGCCTGACTGAATCTCATCAAACACACTTGATCGCGCATCGGCCCGCGTCGAGTAGTCTTCCTGATGAATCCGTTCTTTCTTCAGCGTCGCAAAGAAACTTTCCATCATCGCGTTGTCCCAGCAGTTGCCTTTGCGGCTCATGCTGCACGAGATGTTCTCTTCGCGAAGCAGGTCCTGGTAAGCCGTACTCGCATACTGACTGCCGCGATCCGAGTGGTGTAATAAACCCACATCCCGTTCCAGGCGTCGTCGGCCCAGAGCATCACGCAGCGTATCCAGCACAAGGTCCTGCTTCATCCGGTCGCTCATCGACCAGCCCACAATCTTCCGACTGCACGCATCCAGCACGCACGCCAGATACAGCCAGCCCTCGCGAGTCCAGATGTAAGTGATATCCGCCAGCCACACTCGATCCGGGGTTTCCTGCTGAAACTCGCGATTCAGCACGTTTTTCGCCACAGGAAGCGAATGCCGTGAATCCGTTGTCACGCGGAACTTCCGACTCGATGCCGCACGAATTCCATTCGCTCGCATCAGCTTCGCCACCGTGTTCTCACTCACCTCATGACCCCGAGCCACAAGCTCCTGATGAACACGAGGGCTGCCATAGCCCTTCATATCCCGGTCGGTGTGAATCGCTTCAATCTCGCACGTCAGATCCGAATGACGTTTCGACCGGACGCTCTCAGAACGATTCCGCCACGCATAGAAGCCACTGCGCGACAGTTCCAGAACTTCACACATCACTTTCACTGGCCATTCCCCGTGATGCTGTTCGATGAACTCGACACCATCAACTCTGCGTGTGAGGATGATCCTTCGCGATGTGTCGGCCCAGGGAAGTCATGGCACTCAACGGATGCTACTCCCACTGCGGATCAGCACACTTCGAATCGGCAGGCCACTTCGGTTGGCCACTTCGGTTGGAAGGCCCCAACTTCAGCCCGACAGCCACGAAGCCCCTCGTGGTCACATCTCCCCGGTGTCGACGAAGCGTTGCAGGACTGGCAGCACGCGTTCGACTTCTGACTTGAATCGTTCGAACAGTTCCGGGGCAGATGTCAGGTCACCACTCGCAGCCAGTTCTTCGAGTTGCAATCCACACTGCTGTGCGGTTTCGGCATGGAAAAACCGCATCGCCCCTTTGATTGTGTGAGCCATGCGACACGCTTCTCTGGCATTGCCATTTGCAATGAACGCCGGCAGCCGGGACAGATTCTCGCGTGTCTCCTCGATGTAGGACTTGGTGATGTCCTTAAGAATTGCGTGGTCGCCACGCAGTTGGCTCAACGGGCCTGTCCAGTCCACCAGCATTGGCGCTGGTCCTGATGGCAGGATGCCTGAAGAAGACACAGACCCGGAAGACGAGACTTCGCCGGGCTCGAAGCGGATGGCGACGGCTATTGCCTGGAACAGCGGTTCAAGGTGGACCGGTTTCGAAACGTATTCGTCCATGCCGGCGGCCAGGCAGCGTTCGCGGTCGCCGGACATGGCGTGGGCGGTCATCGCGACGATGGGCTGGTGCCTGTCAGTTCCCTCTTCCGCGGCACGGATCGCGGACGTTGCCTCCATGCCGTCCATGACGGGCATCTGGACGTCCATCAGAATGACGTCGAACTCCTGTTCCGCGAGGAGGGCGAGGGCCTCCTGGCCATGATTGGCCACGACGGTCGTGTGGCCCGATCCGGAGAGCATGGCCAGTGCGACCTTCTGGTTGGGGAGGCTGTCTTCGACCAGCAGAATCCGGAGCGGAGGCAGTTCGCTGGGATGCGCTGCCTGCGTCGAGAGCCAGCCGCTCTCGTCAATCTGGTCGAGCCCCATCACGCGCAGGATGATGTTGTACAGTTCGGATTGTTTGGCGGGTTTCGTCAGTTGTGCGGCGATGCGCAGGTCTTTGCAGCGTTGCTGGTCGCCCTGCTTGCCGGTCGACGTGAGCATGACGATGTCGAGGGCCGCCAGGCTGGCATCGGCCCGGATCATTTCGACGAACCCGAATCCGTCCATCTTCGGCATGTGGACGTCGGAGATCAGCAGGCGGAACGGCCGGCCAGTGCGATGAGCCTCCTGCAACAGGGAGAACCCTTCGAGTGCCGACTCAGCAGTGACAGGTGCCATTTCCTTCGCCAGCAGAACCTGTTCCAGGATCGTGCGGTTAGTCGCGTTGTCATCGACGACCAGGACGCGTGCGCCTTTGAGTTGAGTGGGGATCGGCGCGGGCTGCCGCGCCTTGTCCGAAACGGCGAATCCGGCTGTGAATCGGAAGGTACTGCCCCGACCGTGTTCGCTGTCGATCTCGATTTGGCCGCCCATCATTGAGACCAGCTTGTGGCAGATGGCCAGTCCCAGACCTGTGCCGCCGTACTCCCGTGTGGTGGACATGTCCGCCTGTTCGAACGGCTCGAAAAGCGTTTCGAGTTTGTCCTGTGCGATTCCGATGCCGGTGTCGCGCACCGAGAAGTTCAGCAGCAGGTGGCCGTTCTCCTCCGATTCCGGTTCAACACGGATGACGACCTCGCCGGTTGCCGTGAACTTGATGGCGTTGCTGAGCAGGTTGGTCAGCACCTGCCGCAGTCGACCGGGGTCACCCTCCAGCACGTCGGGAATCGCCGGATCAATAAAGCAGGCCAGTTCCAGATCTTTCCGCTCCGCCCGCAGTGCCTGAGTCCGCACGGTGTCGCCCACCGTGTCGTGCAGCCGGAAGTCGACCTGCTCAAACTTCAGCATGCCGGCTTCGATTTTGGAGAAGTCCAGAATGTCGTTGATTACCGACAACAGCGATTCGGTCGAATCGATGACCGTGCTGAGATAGTCACGCTGAACGTCGTCGAGATCGGATTTGAGCACGAGTTCCGTCAGCCCCATGATGGCATTCATGGGCGTGCGAATTTCGTGGCTCATGTTGGCGAGGAACTCGTTCTTGGCCTGGTCGGCTTTCTTCAGTTCCTCGGCCAGCGTGACGGCGGTCCGACGCTGTTCTTCAAGCTGTACGGCCTGTTCGTCGAGTTCCGCGGTCCGGCTTTCCAGGTCGGCCGCTCGCTGTTCCAGCTTCTGATTGACGTACTGCAGCTCGAACGTGGGAGCGATCATGTTGGCGACGTGCGTGAACTCGTCGAGATCGGCCTCCGTGAAGTCGCCTGCATACTTATCGCTCGCCTGCAACACGCCCAGGAACCCACCGTTCCCGCGCAGGATCGGAACGGCCAGCCAGCCTCGCATCACCGGATGTTCCAGGCCGCGGTCATCTTTCAGGTCGCTGAAATTCTTCCACTGTGGATGCGACTGCAGTTCCTCGTCCGTCATCAGGACGGCCCGGCGGCTTTGAACAACCACACCCCAGATGCCCTTGCCTGTGGGCATGACGTCGTACGTGTTGTACTTGTCGTACTTTTCGGAAAACGAATGCGTGTGCATGGCCTTCTGGAAGTCACCGTCGGGCACATAGCTGATGGCCACCTGGTGGGCCTGCACGGCAAGCCTGGCCTGCTGCGACAGCTCGTAGAGCGCTTCCTGGAACGCGCCCGATCCATACGACTCCACCCACGCGCGATCCAGATGGACCACCGCGGCCCGTGCCGGTGGGTTGTCGATGTTGCGGTTCTGGTCCATGCTCGGCGGATTCCTTCGGGTTCATTCATCGTATCACCGAACATGCTCAGCCGGTAGCAGCGACTGCAGCTAACTTCCGCCTCGATGGGTGGTTACGCCATTCAACGTAATCCCTGCAACCGGGTCCGGAATCAACACAGCCGTCAACATCGGTCGTATCGCATTCATCACGGCATACGGTGCAACCCGATTGAGGGCGTGATCCCAAAACGTGGGTGTTGGGGAATCGGGAAAATATCGAGACTCCCTTCCGGTTGATGGTTGAAGTCGGACCGGGAAAGGAGTCTCGATGGAAATTCGCATGGAAGCGGATGGACCG
>CAUZFZ010000298.1:0-6302 GCA_963579025.1 Planctomycetota bacterium
TGGCAATCGAGCGACATTGAAGACAGCGTGCCATTCAATCAGCCGCGGCGCAAGACGAATCAATGACGATTCGGCTGCTCAAGCATCGAGTCGCGTCCACGTCGTGCGGTTGCCGTAGAGTTCCACGATGACCGCCGCGTTTCCTGGGTCTTCAAAATCGAAGACCGACCGGTGGTACTCCCCGACGAACAGGCTGATCCACACATCGACAATGAACCGATCGTCGATGATCGCGAAATCGTGACCGCCGCAGCCATCCGCGGCCTTCGTGTCCGGGTTGTCGAGGACTGAGTACCCCCACACCACTCCACGTCCCAGGATTTCGACTACCCGTCTTGCACAGTTCGTGCAGATGGCCATTGCCGAACCGTCTGGGAAGACGGCACCGCTGTCCTTGCTTTCGATCACGCCGAGAAGTTCTTCGGTACCGATCAGCGCTTCCAGACTCTCTACGGTGAATCTCCGATTTCGGTCCACGACGACTATCCTGCCGGCACCTGTCCCGATTGCGCAAGCGGTAATTGATCCAAAAGTTTGCGCTCGCCGGCCGGATGCGGCATTTTCGGCTCATGACAGATTCGGACTTCATTCCGCTTGAGCAACTTGTTTCGGCCCGCGACCTGCCGCCTGAAAAGCAGGCAGAATGTCTGCTGTCGGTTATCGATGCGATGATCGAGTGTCTGTACAGTCCGCCCGACAAGCCGGTTGATGCGGCTCTGTCGACTTCCGATGCGCGTCAGGTTTTTCGCCAGTGTTCTGAATCCCTGTGCCGACCGCTTTCGAAGGATGAAACCAGAGAGTTGCTGGAACTGACGATCATTGGCCTGTGCGAGAAACTGACAGGCCATGCAGCTGACGACGATGCTGATTGAATCGCTCCGATCCTGACAAGCGCATGCCGAACGCGCAGCCAGCGATGTCGGCAACTCGCCAGCACCCAAGCAGGGGACTGGTCGATCGAGGTTTCTATAATGCAACTTATGGACGGTCAGATCTGGCTGCTGTATTGTGTCGGCGTTCATGGCAGAGCCACTCACGCCGCTTCAGCAGGCAATCAACCGCTACCTCGCGTACCTGCAGTCCGAGGAGAACAAGGCGTCATTGACGATAGCAAGCTACGAAGCGTCGCTCCGAGCGATTGAAGAGCTGCTCGGTGTCACCGATCCGCTGCAGATCGACAAAGACACCGTCCGGCACCTGAAACGCCAGCTTCACGAGTACCGGACGGAGCGCGGCCGAGAGCTTTCCGTCAACACTCGAAACCACCATCTCACGGTGCTTCGCACTTTTTTGCGGTATCTGACCGTGGAAGAGGAACTGGATGTTCTTCCACCCGACCGTATTCGACGGCTCACCGAACGACCGCGAAAGATCACAGTCCTTTCAAGCGACGATCTGAGTCGGCTTCTTTCGATGCCGGATACATCAACGCGACTCGGGAAGCGAGACAAGGCCATCCTCGATCTCTTCTTCTCAACCGGCCTGCGGCTTTCAGAACTTCGTGCGCTGAATCGGACAGACATCAATCTCAAAACTCGCGAAATCCCCGTTCGCGGAAAACGCGGACGCTTGCGCGTCGTCTTCCTTTCAGACGCCGCCGCAGATTCGCTTGACAGATACCTGGAAAGCAGGCTGGATCATCTCACTCCCCTCTTCATTCGAACTCCTAACCGTGTGCAGAACGCCATGCCGCCGGGCGAAGAATTCCGACTGTCGGTCGTCTCCATTCGCGATATGGTCAAGAAGTATGCCGCGAAGGCCGGCATCGCCGTCTCTCCTTCTCCACACACGCTGCGACACTGTTTTGCAACAGAGATGCTTCGCAACGGTGCTGACCTGCGTTCCATCCAGGAACTCCTCGGCCACAGCGACCTCTCGACCACGCAAATATACACGCATGTAACGAACCGCGATCTGAGAGCTGTCCACAGGATGTATCATCCCAGAGAGCGCAGAATCAACCATGAGAGTACCTGACTGCTTACCGGCGCCGGTATTGATCGAGTCCTGCATATTTGGCCCGGTTTGGTCTTGTGAAATTGTGCAGCTCTATTGGCCGTACTCCGTTCAATGATCAACGCAGAACTCAGCAAATCGCGTAAAGTGGTACCCATGGCCTGCAGGATTTCAGATTGGAACGACCGCTTGGGGTTACAAGTCACAAAAAAGTGATTGCGCCACGGGCGGCAGTACTGTACAATATATTGTAACACTTACCATTAATACATATGGAATCACGACTTATACGGTTTCGGGACGCAGCAGCAGCTTCACCGGAATCCCAAAGGAAACAGACTCAACCTGCAGGTCGCAGCGAGAATTCTCCCGAGCGTTCGAAGGCCCGCAGACAACTTCAGGAAGCGCGGCTCTTGCTGCAGCAGAACCGTGATCAGCTAGAGACACGTCTCGCGTCAGTTGCTGCAGAGTTTCTGAGCCTGGATAAAAAAGAGTCGGAGCTGCGGCTCGTGGAACTGAAGTCCGTCAAAGCCTGTCATCAGGATCCGGTTGTACGTGAACTCAACATCCAGTATGCCAATGGCGGTCGTCGAGTGCGCAACTATATCTCACGGCGGTTGGCCGAAATGTGCGACGGGGCCTGCCATGGGCGCCCGATCCAGGCGGTATTGTTCCGGCAGTTGTTCAGGGTCTGCCCGCGCGATCTCCACATGAACGGCGGCAAGTCCCCGCGAACGGAAGCGGAGTTCCGACAGTCTCTTGCAGCGACCGGTCTGATCACACTCGGAATCGACGAGCAATCAGACCAGGAAGTGGAGATTGTGGCGACCGAACTGATGGATTCGCTGAAATCTCAATTGGCACTTCTGGCCGGAAAGAGTGGTGTACTGACGCGACTTGTTGCACGCCGTGAAACAGACGCTCAGCTCATTGAGCAGGCTCTTGAATCTCAGGAGTTTTACTCACACGAGTCGATCGATGTGCTTCGCTGGATGCATGACCGAATGCTTGTCGAGGATAATGCAAAACTGGCCAATTCAATTGTCAGCAAAGTTTCGAGAGTCGTGAGTGAGTGCTTTGGTTCTGCCGATTCCTCGACCCGGCAGGCCATTGCCCGATCGGTTCTGGCCGTTCGCTGAGGACTAATCCGGTCAATTGAGTACGCTGGCAAGGACCTTGTAGAACGCCGAATCATCGCCGGTCGTACCGATGTCTTCTGCGGCAGATTCCATCTGATTTGAGTTCGCCGTCAGCAGCGACGTGTAAAGGTTCAAGACTGTGATGCATCGTCTTCGGTTGTTGTCGTCGGGATGCCATTGCAGAAGATCCCGCTGCCGCGACCCCCAGCGAGAGAATTCATCTGCTGCAATGTGCGCCGCCCGGTTCTGGATTTGCTCAAACCACTCCGAGTCCAGATCGCCACCGGATACGACCAGACGAAGCCCAGCAGCCTGATCGGCAGCGAAATCTTTATCGTGAGTGTTTTCCGTCGATACGGATTGAGCATTCCAGATCAGAATTGGCTTCCAGTCTTTAGCCATACTGTTTCCTCCACTGAGAAATACGTCTCCTTTGTTCAAATAACGCTGGTAGCGCGTACCGCCCTGTTCTGTAAGGTCGAGACCAGTTTGCCACCAACGTGACGTTGCAGTGCTGCCCGATTCTGGTGGTGACAAACACCACTCAGACACATTTCCGTGGACGTGTCTTAGTCCCCACGGATTCGCATTGCCGTCAAAAACCTTCTGTAGGTTATTCAGTTGATAACGATCTTCAGTCGAGAGAATTGAAAACCCACCTGACTCATAGGTGCGCGTGAGTCCAAACGGTATTCGACCGCCGGTTGCGTTTTCCAGAAAGACGCGCCAGACACCGAGCACGAGCTTGCTATTGTGTCCCGGATCGGCAGAACTCCGACCGGCGTCCAGCAGGATGTTCAGTCCGGCATCCGGCAGCCAATCTTCATATGTCGGATCTTTAGTGATCTCCAGCAGATCCAGGTAGTTGCTCTTGAGGGATGGATCCATGCCTCCCTGCGCATGTCCCAGAGAACGGAGAATGCGATTGGAATCATCTGGCCAGAATGCGAAATGACGCCGCATCCTGATGCGTTCCGGTTGAGCGTCTCTGGAGATGATCCCCCGGCAGGCATACTGCCATTCATTACGGGTCGGCAGGCGAAACTGCACGGACACGATGCTGTCGAAGCTGAGCAGGTAGCAGATCAAACCGGCCTCCCCCAGAGTCAGGCCGAATACTGGATACTCTTCGGTGCCCTTAGCTGGAAACATCGCTGCGATTTGCGGTGCCGCACCGCGACGTTTAACTTTGCTGAGCGGCGACAGGTTCTTTTTCTTGTCTAATATCGTCGCTGTACGCTCGACAATTCGTGTGTATTGCTTCTGACTCAGTTCTGCTTCCGCAACCCAGAATCCGTCAATACGCACGTCCTCTGAAGAATCCAGATACTCAAACGGAGGCTTGTTCTGAACGACCGGAAGTAATCCGGCCGGGCAGTACTGGAACGTGATCCCGTCAAATGAACGTGGTTCGGGCCGGTCGTCGCCGAAGCCTGCACGTGGCAGCGTCAGCAATACAGCCAGCCAGAGAATCTGAAAGTGCCGTTTCATCTGAGCCTCTTTTCTGCTGAATTGAATTGCCACGGTGCGTCGCTACTGAAACCGTCCTTCGATCACGGAATCTACGGGATCCTGACGAATCGCGCGCCAGGCCGGCAGCACAGCCCCTGTGCTACAGCAGACAACACTTGCACCAACGACCGCCAGACAGTCGTTCATGTGCATGACCGCCGAAGCCGTTGGCTTGATGAAACGCAGACTCTCCGGAACAACGGTAATGGCCTCCTGTGGTATGCCCAATAGTCTGGCGATTGCGAATGCCATCGCCACAGAGACACCGCCACCCATGAGTCCAATCAGGGCGGCCCGGAGGCAGACAAAAGAGAACAGACCAAACCGGGATGCACCAATAATCCTGAGGATCCCGATCATGTTTCGTTTGCGATCCGTTGATTCGACAAGGACGCTCACAACTGTAAACACGCCGAATGAGAAGACAGATGCTCCCACAATCAGGACCAGCAACCGAAGCGCGGCATCCTGCGACTGAATCTCTTCGATTCGCGTGTTTTGCGACTGGAAACCGTAACCGAGTTCGCTGGCGCGGCGCACGATGCCGGGGACGTCATCGATGGTCAGGCCGTAGAGTCTCATTTCTTCATACGACGGTGCGGGTGGGACCGGAACAAAGGCATGGATGCCACGGTCGAAACACACTTCGCCACGTTTTGCCGCCTCAATTTGCGCGAGAAGACTCGCGGGGACGACTCTGACGGGCAGCGAAACGCGTCGGTCGACGTCACGGCTGGCAGAAGCTCGCTGAAGGTCCACATTCTCGTCGCCATTGGCAACAGACACGGCCAGCGAAATAATAGAACCGTCGCCCAGCTCAAGCCGTGCGTCTGTCGGGAGTCCATCGGCGTCAGGACTCATGACCACCTGAAGGGGATCCGAACCGGTCTCGAAGACCTCTCTGCACAGCATGTCGCGAAACCACTCACTGTACAGGGGCAGGCTCAGTCCCGTCAGCAGCATTGTCTCACCGTTCAACTTCGCCTCCACGGGCTCGCACCAGGGAAGGACGATATCTCCGGCCGGCGTTTTGCGAGCGATTGACTCCGGAGTCTCGGCTACTGGAATAACACCCTCGTCCCGTGGACCGGGTTTCCAGATTCGGTGAATCGACAGCTGATCGCCGGCTCCTGGCTTCAAGAGATCCGAGAGCGTTTGCAGCTGAGCAAGGTCGACTGGCTCAACCAGAAATCCACGGCGAGTCAGCAGGCGAATATCAGCCTCAGTGAGTGGATCAATGATCTCGGTCACAACCAGAAACGTTGGATACCTGGGTGGCGGCGTTCGTAGAAGCGGCGACCAGTTCCACTCCGAAACGCCGCCACCGCGCTGCCAGGTGACAACCCGGTCCAGAGTTCGGCAGTCAACGAACCCCACGCGACTGCTGGAGTCACCCGGGATGATGGCGTTGACCTCCAGCGTGACGTCGGCCATTTCCGATCCGGCACTGCGTCTGACTGAGAGAGTCACGATCTCATTCACGGCAACACCAAGCTCTTCGGCGAGATGGCGGTTGAGAATCAGCGAGCGGGCGTCAGGGGTGAGCACGTCGGCATTGTGTGCACGAAGTATCGGATCGCCGGCAGCGGAGGAAATCAGATCGACCCCGCCCACAGACCGTGGAGTGTTCTGGCCTCTGGAAGTGAGTGTACAGCCACGGATGGTGACTTCGGGGATTGCCAGCTCGACGCGTCC
>CAUZFZ010000299.1:0-6225 GCA_963579025.1 Planctomycetota bacterium
CCCGCGGGCGCCGCCCCGTTTTTGTTTCCACTCTCCTATGTCCCCTCTCCCCCGTGGGGAGAGGGTTAGGGGCACTGTAGTTCGCTCCCGCATCAGGCCGAATGCCGCACCGTGATCGACTCGCCCGCAGACACTTCTTCGCCAGACATGCGTCGCATCCGCGTCGGCTGGTGGATTGGCCTGCTGCTCAGTTGTGTTCTGATTCTTTACAGCGAACTCGATCGATGGACTTCGTTCGACACGGAAGATCCGGTCGCGCGCGCGTTCGACATGCTGTTCGACATCAACATCGACACGACACCCTTTGCGTTCCTGCTGTTGGTGCTGCCGGTTTGCTGGTTCGCGCGGCGGAATGTTCTGGAACGATCACCACGCTGGTTTGGCCGAGCGGCGCAATGGCTGGCGGAGACTCCGACAAGCACTGCCAGTGGGACTCGGCGGCGGGCTGCCATACTGGCGACGCTCGTCGCGCTGACGGCGTTGCTGTCGTGCATACGGGTCTCACGAACCATTGCCGAACCAAACGATGCGTGGCGTTTCGGCGACCTGCCACCGGCGTTTCACGACGAGTACAGCTATCTGTTTCAGGCCCGCACATTTCTTGCCGGCGAGTGGAGTCATCCCAGTCACCCGGATGTGCCTCGCATCTTCGACCAGATGCATGTGTTGAACGAAGGCCGATTCGCCAGCCGATATTTTCCGGGCACTGGCTTCTGGATCGCTCCGTTCGAGGCGACAGGAGATCCGTATCCCGGTCACTGGCTCGCCACGGTGATTGCCTGCGTGTGTACGTTTGCAATCGGTCGCGAGCTGGCCTGTAACGGAGTCGGATTACTGGCCGGCCTGCTGGCCGCCCTGTCTCCCGGGATGGTGCTGTTCGGAAACCTGCTGCTGGCGCATCAGCCGACGCTCGCCGGGCTGAGCGTGTTTGTGTACTGCTGCTTGAGACTGCAACGGCGGTGCCTGAGCCTGTCTCGCGAAATTCGGTCCGGCGACGGGGGTCAGACCACCCTCACGGGTGCGTCGAGCGAAGTCCAGCGGGCTGCCGAACACCGCGCGCCAGTTGTGCTCTCACTGTTGGCTGGAATCGGGCTGGCCTTTGCGATGCTCTGTCGACCAATGACGGCGGCGGGCATCGGACTTCCGTTTGGCGTCTTGCTTGCTGTGTGGCTCGTCCGCAACGGACGGGCCATGCGAAGACCGGCGACGGCCATCGTTGTCGGATTCGCCATCCCGCTTGTCGCGGGTTTCGGCACCATTCTCGTGCAGAACCACGAGATCACCGGCGATGCATTCCGGAGCCCGTATCAGGTCTACACGGACCTGTTGACGCCCAGCCACATGTACGGCTTCGACAATGTCGAACGCGCTAAGTCCATGCAGACGGATCGCGTCATCACGCACTACGACGAATGGGCAGACAACCTCGATACCGCGCTGGCCGTGAAGAATGTTCGCAATCGCATGCTGTCGAGCTGGCAATGGACGTTGGGACCGGTTGCTCTAATCGTCTCGGTGTTTGTTGTTCTGGCCGGCGCGGCCAGAAATCTGGATCAGCGATGGTGGTTGATTATCGCCGCGATCGTGTCGTTGCATCTGCTGCATGTGCCCTACTGGTTTGATGGCATCATGCACTGGCATTACGTCTTCGAATCCGGCGTGCTGTGGTGTCTGCTGGCGGCTGGTGCCACGCTGCTTCTGTTTCAACTGTTCCGGACAGGCAATCGACCGTGGATGCCAGTGTGGTGGTGCCTCCTGCTGCTCGCGAGTGTCACTGTCAATCACGTCTCGCTGCGTCCGTTCTGGGGCGTGTCGCGACTTGACGCGGGAATCAGCGAACTGAGTTTTTCGCGAGTGCAGTTCGAACGATTCCATCGAGTCGTCGAAGAGCAGGTGGACCAGACGCCGGCTCTTGTGCTGATCAAACACAACCCGCACGACCGACATATCGACTACGTGAGCAACACGCCTGACCTGTCAGCACCGATTCTCTTCGGGCGTGTGTCGGCGGATGCAAACACGACAGAAATCGAGACACTGCGATCCGCGGCACAGGCCTATCTGGACCGCAGCCTGTACGTGGCCGTCGCGCCGATGTCGCCTGGCCAGTCATGGCAGTTCATCCGACTGCGTTAATGAACGTGCCCAGTCCACAGTCCCCTCTCCCCCGTGGGGAGAGGGTTAGGGAGAGGGGCTTCAGACCACGTCAAACCTGCGGGAGTTCGAATCCTTTGCGGTAGTCACGCGTCAGAAGCGCATTCGCGTCGGCATCTCCGATGAACGTCTCGGTTTCCGGATCAAACTCCAGTCGGCGACCGGTGCGGTACGCGATATTGCCAATGTGGCACAGCAGTGAAGACAGGTGCCCCTCTTCGATGTCCGCGATCAGCTCTGCACTGCGGCGGCTTTTCACGCAGTCGATGAAGTTCTGGTAATGCCGCGGACTGTCGACCCATTTCTTTTCGTAGGAAGGTCCGCGCTCGCCTTTGTAGAAGACTCGATAACCGTCGCGGTCGATCATCATGAATCCCTTATCGCCGTAGATGATGTTGTCGTTGTCGTGCCGATGCCCCTGCATGCGATACGGGGTGAAGTCGCGTTGCTCGAACACATACAGCAGGTCGTCGTACTCCCAGGTCACGACCATCGTGTCCGGCGTCTCCTGGGCGTCGCCTTTCGATCCCAGCTTGGCTCCGCTGCAGGACACTGCTTTGGGCGCTTTCAGGCCGGCTGCCCAGCGGCCGATGTCGATCTGATGCACTCCGTCATTGCCCAGATCGCCGGTGCCGAAGTCCCAGGTCCAGTGCCACTTGCTGTGAAACCGATTCCGATTGAAGGGCCGCTTCGGTCCCGGGCCGATCCACAGGTCGTAGTCCACTCCACCGGGTACTGATTCATCGGCGCGCGCGGGCACTCGACCTCGTCGCTGATTGTTGATGGCCTTAACCATCATGATTTTCCCGATGACGCCATCGTTGAGCAGTTTCCAGGCCTGCTCGTAATGCGGAGCGGCTCGCAGGTTTGTTCCGTGCTGGACAACGCGTTTGTGCTTACGGGCAGCTTCGACTGCCAGGCGTCCTTCACGCACGTTGTGCGAACATGGTTTCTCGACATACACATCTTTGCCGGCCAGACAGGCGGCAATGGTAATCGGCGCGTGCCAGTGATCGGGTGTGGCCACAACCAGCGCATCGATGTCTGGCCGTTCCAGCAACGTGCGAAAGTCGACGACGTATTCAGGACGCCTCCCCTGCACCGGTTCGATGGCCGCGGCCAGTGGCTTGCCACGCGACTCGTCCACATCACAGATGACCGCGACCTGACAGTCCGGCAGCGACGCAAACCGGTGCGCCAGAGAACGACCGCGGCCTGAGCCGAGCACCGCCACATTAACCGTGTCATTGGCCGATGCCGCACGGACGGAAGTGGCTGCAGCGGTCACTGCACCCGCAACAGCGGCACCGAGGAATTCACGTCGATGAGTCATCGTTTCGTCTCCCTGCCGGGTTTTCAGAACGCGATACAGAACCTGAAGTTCTACGCTGCCTTGGACCGCTGCACAAAGCCGATCACAATCGCTGGCCCACAACACGTCACAACGTAAAAGGCAGCCATGACAATCGCAGTGATGAACTACCTCACCGACATTCGCTTCGGAGCCGGAGCCGTCCGCATTCTATCCGACGCGATGTCGCAGTTGAGTATCACCAGGCCGCTGGTCGTGACGGACGAGGGACTGCTGAGCCTCGGCATTCTGGATCGTCTTCCGTGTACTCCCGCTGCTGTATTCGCCGGAGTTCCAACCAATCCAACTGAGGATGCCGTCGAAGCCGGAGTCGCGGTCTTTCGTGAACACGACTGTGACGGACTGGTCGCACTGGGCGGTGGATCCCCGATTGACTGTGCGAAAGCCATCGGACTGGCGACGACACACTCCGGACCGCTGTCGGATTACGCGCTGATCAACGGTGGCCTGCCACGCATTACATCCAACATGCCCCCGCTGATTGCCATTCCAACAACATCTGGCACCGGCAGTGAAGTGGGTCGCGGCGCTTTGATCACCGTCCGTGGAGGCACGAAGCTTGGCCTGATCAGCCCGCATCTGATTCCGTCGATCGCGATCTGTGACCCCGAACTGACGCTCGAACTTCCACCGCGTCTGACCGCTGCAACGGGACTGGACGCCATCTCACACTGTGTTGAGACGTTCTGCAGCCGAAAGGTCAACCCCGTCGCCGACGCCATCGCGCTGGACGGACTGGGGCGAGCCTGGAGTTCGATCCGGGCGGCCGTACACGATCCACAAAGTCTGCATCACCGCACGGAAATGATGATGGCCTCGTTGCAGGGGGGACTGACATTTCAGAAGGGGCTCGGAATGGTGCACAGCCTGAGTCACCCATTGGGCGGCCTGCCGGATAAACCGCTGCATCACGGAACACTGAATGCCGTCTTCCTGCCGCATGTACTGCGATTCAACGCTGAAGCCGATTCGGGGAAGATAAAGCGAATGGCCGAAGCAATGAGCTTGTCTACCGGACGAAATCTGCCCGAGGTCTTCGAGCGACTCAACCAGGACATCGGCCTGCCGGCGAGGCTGTCTGAGATGGGCGTGACCTCCGACGACCTGTCAGGAATTCCCGCCGCGGCAATGGCGGATCACTCCACACCGACGAACCTGCGCGAGATGACCGAAGACGACTGCCGCACGCTGCTGGAAGCGGCGTTGTAAGCCGAAAAACCCCATCGGGAGAATCGAGTGAGTATCTGGCGATTCGCAGATCTGATCGTGCCCGTTGAGGAAGCACACCGGGTTTCACTGGGGGAAGGCGGCACGCCGCTGATTCCATCAAGACGGATCGGTCCCACTGCAGGCCTGTCAAACCTGTGGTTCAAGGTCGAGACGTCGAATCCTGCCGGTTCGTTCAAAGATCGAATGGGAGCGGCGTCGGTGTCGCACATGCTCGCCAGCGGGCAAACACGTTGTATCGCAACATCCAGCGGAAACACCGGCTCGGCTTTGTCCGCTTACTGCGCGGCTGCGGGAATCGCCTGTCACATCGCGGTGGTCGAGACTGCTCCGGAAAGCAAGCTGCGTCAGATGATGGCTTATGGAGCCAACGTGTTTCATATTCGTGGCTTCGGACTCGATCCCGACATCAGCTCACGAGTGTTCGAGCGGCTGGAGAAGATCGCCGAGCGACTGGATTCCGCGATTCAGGTCAGCTCGTACATTTACAGCCCGGAAGGGATGACCGGAGTCGAGACGATCAGCCATGAGCTGGCCGAACAGACTAAGGAACTCGGCCGGCCGATCGACCGCGTCTTCTGTCAGGCCAGCGGTGGTGGTCTGTGCGTCGCGGTTGCTCGGGGATTCGCCAGTCTCGTTCGTACGGGAAGGCTTGATCAAAGCCCGGCCGTCGACTGCGTACAGCCTGAAGGAAACAACACAATGGCCGGTCCGCTGCGGGACGGCGCCGATCGCGCTCAGGAGTGCGTCTGCACGACCAGGGTCAGCGGACTGCAGGTGCCGAACATCAACGATGGCCACCTGGTAATACAGGAATGTCGGCCGACCGGCGGTACGGGTCACCTTGTCGAAGACGAGTTCGTCTGGGAAACGCAACGACGGCTGGCTCGCGAAGAAGGAATCTTCACAGAACCGGCCGGCGCTGTGGCACTGGCGGGAGCACTCCAGGCGGCTCAGAATGGCGAGATTGATTCTGGGGCGATGGTGGTGTGCCTGGTTACTGGATCCGGTTTCAAGGACGAAGCGTCCGTTGAACGCATGATCGGCGGCGAGCCGTCGCCACTACTTGAGTTCGACGACATGGGTGAGCTGGATTAGTTTATGTGTGTCCCAGGTACCCACGCGGTCAGGTGAGGAACGCGTCCGAAATAAGTTCCCGATACCAGCACGAAGCGCAAGCGAGTGGGTCGGAGTATCCGCGATTGGGGAAAATACACTCGCTTGCGCTTCGTGCTGGTATGAAATCGGGAAGTAGTATCGGCACGTTCCCAACTAAGTTGCGCCGTACAGAGTCAGCACGGTCGATTGCGCTTGTAAGCGGAACGAACCATGACGTTGAAACGACATCCGTCTCTCATTCTGACGGTGTTATGGCTCATCGCAAAAAAAGCGCAACATTGATATAGAGTCGAGTTGTTAGATTTGCGAGAAGCCGCTCGCTATGAGCGAGAACGGTTATTCGACTTTGGAAA
>CAUZFZ010000300.1:0-6155 GCA_963579025.1 Planctomycetota bacterium
AATTCCCGTTCAGAAATCAGGATCGCAAAGGACGCCGCTTTCTCCAAGACCACTTCAACTCACGGCAAAAGCCGAAGAACTCCAACTCACAACTCCCACGTGTTGTCGCCTCAGAGAGATCACACCCTCGCGAATCTAGTCGATCTACGGTCCAGCCGGCTGCAGGTACTACTCGACATGATTGATGAGATTGCTCGACTTCCGAATGTTCATGTCATCTGCTCATGCCGGGAGTTTGAGTTCTCCTATGACGGACGACTCGCTGGACTTGACGCTGACGCCATCCATCTGGAACTACCGAAGTGGCAAGACGTTGACACCGTGCTGACTGATCGCGGTATTCACACGGACCAGTGGCCTGAAGACGCTCGCGATCTTCTGCGAATCCCACAGCACCTCAAAGTCTTCCTTCAACTTAATGCCACTGACGACGAATGTCCGCGGTTCACATCGTGGCAGGCGATGCTGGAGGAACTCTGGAAGCAAAAGGTTCAAGGCGACGGAGTCGATGCAGACGCTGTGCAACTTCTGAAAGAAGTTGCCTCTGAAATCGCAGATCGCGAAGAGCTGTCGATCCCGACTGTTCGATTTACCGATCGATTCGGAACGAAACTCGTCGATCAGATGGTCGCGGCAGGGATTCTAAAGATGGTCAACCGTCGGCTGCGGATCGAGTTCAGTCACCAGACGCTTTATGAGCATGCGCGAGCCCGTATGTTTCTGACTGGCTCGGAGTCTCTGGTCGACTACGTCTTTCGACATCAGGACAGTCTGTTCGTCCGGCCAACAATCTGGACTTCACTGAACCTGCTGCGGGAATCGGATCCCGCCGAGTACTCAGCGGTAATGACCCAATTGTGTGGGGGCGGATCGTGGCGGGCTCATGTTCTATTTCTTCTGATCGACTTCCTCGGAGAACTTCAGAAGCCCTCTGACGACGAAGAGCGATGGCTTTGTGCATTTCTGCGAAACCCGGAAACACGGCGTCGTGCCATTCGTGCGATCACCGGCCAACGAGCGTGGTTCAACCGGCTTCAGGTCGTGGTCTTCCCGGCACTGATGGCCGACGACGAGCTGAATTGGTGGATGATCTACGTCATCAACGAGGCGTGGCAGTTTGACCACGACCGGTGTTTGAAGTTGCTGGAAGAGAACTGGTTGCCGCACCCCTCGCGTGACGAGTTTTCGATGCACGCCTTCGAGAAACTTCAGAATTGGACCACCGAAATCGTTGAAATGATCTGCACGATGATCCGCCGATCGAACGTTGCCGCTTGGTTGCCCCGGTCCATCGCAAAGAACCTTCGTGAATCGCACCCTGATTTCTCTGCACGACTTATCGCTGAATTGCTGCGCAAGCGAATCGAATCAGCCTCTGCGGATGATCCCAACGATCGGTTTCAGTTTTCGAAACAAGAGAACGACTGGTACGGCGCTGACGAAATCGCTGCCGCTGCTCCGCAGGCTTTTCTTGGTCAAGTATTTCCACTTGTCCTGCAAGTTGAGCAACAGAGCCATCGAACAGAAAACCGCTATCGCAACGAGTATCGTCGCAGCTATGAACTCGATTTGCGTCTCGACTGGGTACTCCTTCCGGACAACGGAATTAGCGAGCACGGCATTATTGCCGCTGTCGTGGCTGCGGTACGCACCCTCGCGGAAACCAATGCAGCTCAGTATGTGAGGTTCGCTAGGAACTACGGTCGTAGGAATTCTCGCTTCGTGCAGATGTTGCTCACTGACGGCTGGATGTTCGCCGCGCAACAGCGTCCGGCCGAGTGCCTCGAATTTCTACTTGCCGACGATCGCCGTCTCGCTCTTGGTGAGATTGAAGACGAGCATGCTGTTTCAAGAAGGACGATCGAGGCGTTGGTTCCCCGTTTGCGCCGTGACCAGTTTCGCCGGCTCGAACGCGGCATTCTGACGTTCTCTGGCTATCGCCAAGGCGTCCAAGAGACTGAGCCCGACGTCTGGCCAATCAGGGAAGAGCATGAACGAACTGGTCGATTGGAACTTCTTGATGGCCTACCTGACGCACGACTGCTGCAGTCGACACGGCGATTAATCGAACGGGAGTCTGCTGAGTTACGCCCGTCCGGATCACCGGTACGATCAGGACAATCATTCCGAAGGGTCGAGAGCCCGATGTCGGCGGCTCAGATGGCGGAGGCAACTGACGAGGAGATACTGGCCCTGTTCAATGTACTGACCGATGACGTCGAACATCATCCTGACGACTGGATGCTTGGTGGAAGTGAAGAGGCATCGCGAGAGTTTGAGCAATTTGCTCGGTCAGCGCCTGACCGGGCGATTCGCATTGCACGCTCCTTTCGGCCGACGGGTCAGACCCGCCCAGCCGCTCATCTGATATATGCGCTCGTTGAGGTAGGCCGCCCGGCTACGGGTATTCTGCAACTTGTCACGGATTTTGATGTCGGCGGCTTCACCAACTATGACTTTCGTGAGACCTGCTGTCTCGCGCTGAGAAACCTCGCCGCTCGCAACAACGGACTTCCAGATTCGGCGTGCGAGATGCTCACTCGATGGCTGGACGACTGGCCGATTAGTGAACGAGATGAACAGTTTCCTGACGATGTCCCCGAGGACGGAGAGTCCGTTCTGTTTTCGAGCGGGCAAATGGTAACTCTGCCGCACGGCACGTATTCCTGTCTGAACAGCCTGAGAAATGCGCTTCTTGATCGACGTCGCCCTGCGCGATCACGGTGGCTTGCAGTCCTGGAAAAACATCTGACTCGAGGTGACACGCCACGGACCTGGTGGATGCTCGCGTTGGATTTTGCGAGGACATCCAGGTCGCCTGTCGCACGCGTGTCGCGGTTTGCCACAAACCTGTTCAGCACGTATCCAGACATTTCGAATACGCGGCTGGGCATCAGCGCGTTGTGGACGTTCTGGGACTTCCTGGACGAGCATGTGCGACGCGACATTCTTGGAAAATTGCGATCGGACGAAGAAGGATGTGGCCGGCAGTCCTACGGCGAATTGGTCGCTGCTCGCTACTTCTTTCGCTCGGACGACGCGTGGGCGACCGACGAGATGAACCTACTACTACGGAACCCGGCAATTCCCGAGCGACTGGGGTTGGCGTGGGTCGTGTCGCGCGCCTGGAAACATCGGGCCTGCCGAGAGAACGCCAGTCATGCATTCGAACAAATCGCTGCTACTGCGACATCGGAAGAAGCGAAGGCTCTCATGCATGTCGCTTTTTACGAAAACTCATTCCCGGCGGACCAGGCAACAGTGCGAGTTCTCAACGCCGTATTGTCAAGCCCTGCGTTGTTAGCCGTTGATACACATGGATGGCTCGCAAAACGGCTTGTGCGATTGCTGAACATTGAGACGGAACTCATCTGCTCGATCGCAGAGCAGCTTGTAGCCGCGGGCAGCATGGATTCTCGAAGAACTGATCTATCGATGTGTGAAGACGAGCTGATCGACATCTCACTGCGACTGCAGCGGGCTGGCGGACAATGGCGAGTCCGTGGCCTGAACCTGTTCGAGTCAATTCTCGGCCTCGGACTGCCGAAAGCCGAGCGTGTCCTCGCAGACTCCGATCGACGAATCCGGTGAGCAGCTGATTCGCTTCTTCTCCGCACCACAATGAGCTGCGTCCGTTTTCTCAATGTGGGGGGACACGTGTATGACTCCGAGTTCGGACACTCCACTTGACGATCGAGCGACTACCCGGCAGCAGATCAAACACACTTTCAAAACGCATTTCGCAATACACCAAGCACCGTTCCGGCAGAATATCGGACCTGGCAGTATCCCGAATTCCGGCCATGGCGTGCACGGTTCATTTGTCGGCCGTCGATGCTTCAGCAACCAACGCGGGAATCGTGAGAACGAACTCCGTTTGACCAGGTTCTGATTTCACCTCGATCGATCCGCCGAGGGAATCGCGGGCCAGGTTGTAGACGATTGCCAGACCCAGACCGGTGCCGCCCTGTTCGCGTCCGGTGGTGAAGAACGGATCGAAGATCTTCGAACGGTTCTCTTCCGGGATGCCCCGTCCAAAGTCGCGGACGGCGATCCGGAAGACGCGAGACTTTTCCGTGCCCGCGTCGGTTAATTGGACTTCCATTCTCCCCCCTTGCCCTTCCGGCCAGGCGTGGCGGACCGCATTGGTCAGCAGGTTGAGCAGAATCTGGGACAGATACCCGGGGAATCCATCCCACGCCACGTCTCCGGAGAGTTCATGCGCAAAATCGATTGTGCACGAGTTCTTCCGGGCCTCGATGGCGAACAGCTCGACGATTTCCTCGACGTACTCAACCAGTGAAACCGTCTCACGAACTTCGGCGGCATGGTGGAATGACAGTGTCTTGAAACGCTGAATCAACTTGCTGGCGCGAGCGATGTTGCTCTGCATCAGCCGGGCTGTTTCCCGCAAATCATCGAGCAGCATGCGGCCGTCATCGTCCAGGCCGACAGAGAGGGACTCGTCCGCAGCCAGTTCTTCGATCAGGCTGGCACCCGAGTTGACGATGCCCAGCGGCGTGTTGATCTCGTGAGCGACGCCAGCCACCATCTGCGACAGCGCCCGCTGCCGTTCGAGTTCCATACGCGATTCCGTCTGCTGCCGGTGCAGCATTTCGTAGTAGAACTTTTCCTGCGTGCCGCGCATGCGATGGCTGAGATCAGCGAGCACGTCTTCGAGCAGTGTCGGTGACCCGCTGCCACAATTGCGGGCGGCTGACTTCACCCGCCACGCGCTGCAGCTCTCCGCCTTGATCGGGCGATTCGAAGCGCCGGCGCATATATTCCGAATGCCGGGCGAGATCAGGATGCCGCTCGCGCAAGGCCGCATCCTCACGCAGCCGCCGTGAGGTTTCCGCCATCACGTCATACACAATTGTCGCGTCCGTGCGTGTCTCGGGCGGTGCCTCAACCGCTGGAATCGACAGGGTTATTCGCCATTCGCCGTTCTGGTACAGCTTGGCCGCCGCCGCGTGCGGCGGCGAAGGAACAATCAGGTCGGCATGCGCCACCGTGAACGGATCGGGAATCGGATCAACGACGACAAGTTTCGTGTTTGGCGCACGCAACTTCTCAATCCAGCGGCGTCGACCCAGCATGTTGCTTTCGAACTGGGTCCCAAAGCACACAAACAACTCGGGCTCGTCGCTGGGATCTGAATAGTCGAGTGCCGTGCGCGCCGTGTCATCGAGTGCGGTCTGATACGCATCATCGGGCAGACCCATCCGACTCGTCGCTTCACGGATCCCCTCTTCCGTCATCCGGATTCGACCCATGAAGAACCCGCGCGAAAGACCCTGCACTTCTGTCTGTGCATTGACCTGACCTGGAATCCGCAACGTCCCGCCGGCTACGGAGCCGTCCGCGTTGAGTCCATACTTCCCGACCATCGCCAGCACACTGCCCCACAGACAGTGAGCGACCGCACCCTTCGTCTGCGACAGCCCGACCGACGGGATATTGATCGGCACGGTCTGTTCCGCCGCCAGCTTTGCCGCGATGTCGCGGATGCCGTTGGCCAGACGGTCGGTCAGTTCGGGTTCCGGAGCGATCCGTTGTGCAGTCGCCTCGGCGTCGTACTCGTCAGACAACGCGATGGTTCGAAAACTCTCAAAGGATTCGCCGTCCGCGTATTGATCAACAAATCGCCGCTCGATTGCGTCGGGGAAGCGGGTCAGGATCTCGTGAGCCACCGCGAGTGCCAGTTGCGGGTCCGAACCCGACCTCACCAGCAACAGTCGCTCCTCGCCGTGTTTCTTCACGAAGGCCAGAGCAGATTCCGTGACGATGGTTTCGATTAGATAGCCGTCGAATCCCGCGTACTTCATCAGTTGACCGAACGCCGGCGGATGCGACACCAGACCGTTCCAGCCATTGAACAGAAAAAACCGGTCTGGTCCCTGAGCCACTGCTTCCAGCGTCAGAAAAGGCCCTTCCTGGCCGGTCAGCATCTCGTTGTGGACCGCTCCCGCATTCAGACAGTGCTCGGCGTTCCCCGCCAGATTGCGGATGCCCAACAGCCGGAACACTGCGGCAGCCCATGACTGGTGGACTCCGGGAGGATCGAAAAGAATCCTTTCAGGAGATCGTTATGTCAAAGAAATCGAAGCGACCACGTCGGTCGTTCAGTGACGAATTCAAACAGGATGCTGTTG
>CAUZFZ010000301.1:0-6138 GCA_963579025.1 Planctomycetota bacterium
GAGCGCCACCTACGGGGCAACTCTGAGGGCCGCCTATCCCGCCGGACTGCGACCTTACGGAGAAAACAGCTCCCACGCTGCAAAAACCGCCGCATAATCCGCGCCCCACAGAGACTGGACCCGTCAGGAAGACGTTCCCCTATCCGTCTGGCGTGAAAGTCGGCGCGTCCTGCTTTCCGGACCAGGCCACGACTCGCTACTTCATGGGTGGCTATTCAGAGTTCGTGGATGTGCAGACCGGCAAGTACGAGCCGCGTGCCGAAGGACTGCACACCAGTTGTCTCATCGGTCTGAGGGTAGCCTACGGACTGACGTACAACAGCTCGCTGTACATGCCGGGACGGTTCCTGCAGGGAGACATGGCCGTCGAATCGGGCTTGAACGAGAAGGCGACGCCGCCCAGCGACACGTCGCGTCTTCAGATGGGCTCGGCCTTCCGTTCCAACCACCTTCCGCACCCAGCATCCACTGGCAGGGATGACTGGCCGACATACCGTTGCAATGGTCTCCGGACCTCCCGGACTTCCACGCATGTTCCGTCCGAACTCGGCGAGTTATGGGCAACGGCAGTCGGCGGCACACCGAGCCCTCCGACAATCGCTGACGGCAGAGTATTCGTCGCCTTGCCAGAGGAACACAAGGTCGTGGCCCTGGATGCGGTCAGCGGCAAGGTCCTCTGGAGCTTCACCGCCGGAGGCCGAGTCCGCATCCCACCGACTTACCATAACGGCGCATGTCTTTTTGGCTCGGCGGACGGTCATGTTTACAACCTGGACGCCTCGAGCGGCAAGCTCGTGTGGCGCTTTCGAGCAGCCAGAACACCTCGATGCATCGTGGTGCGTGGTCGAGTCGAGTCGGCGTGGCCCGTGGATGAAGGCGTGCTGGTACACGACGGACTGGCATACTTCACCGCGGGGCGTCATTGCCAGGTCGACGGTGGCAGTGACGTTTACGCCGTCGATTGCGTCAGCGGAGCACTCGCCTGGCACCAGCAGATGACCGCAGGAGGAACCGTTCTGATGTTGATTTGCGACGGAAAATCCCTGTCCATGCGCAACTACCGAACCCGTTTCGCTCTGAAAGCCGAAGGACCGCGTCCGCCAGCCCCGAGTTTTCACGAGGCCGCGTACGCTCGCAATAAATTAAGCATTGCCCACATTCTTGATCGGCCGGCTGCTATGACAATTCACCCGCGCGGCCTGGTCAAAACCGGGAACACTGTTTTTGCTCTCGGTTGCATGCCGCCCAATAGTGGCGAGACGCCGAAGATCATTTGGGGGCCATCACGACTTACGACAGTCATCGTGAACCGCCCCGACAAACACCCTCTGGACGGGACCAATGTGGCGTCAACGACGTTCAAGCTCTGGAGTTTTTCCGAACTCGATGGGACGAAACTGAGCGAAATTGAACTCGATGCGCGACCGGTGTTTGATGGAATGGCCGCCGCCGGTGGTCGGCTGTACGTGTCGGGTGAAGACGGCAAGCTGCGATGCTTCGCAGGCCAGTAAACGAGCTCGCTGCTGGGGGCGGAGTCGTGTCACAATCAGGTTGCTGTCGTGAGCGGAGTGATTTGACCGTTTCACGTCGCCACCCACGTCGGTCCCCGGCATCCGTCCGGATGGTAGGCTGTTGGTGCAGCAACGAACTTCTGCAGTCTGTCACTCTGGGAACCGGAGACAGAATTCACGTGCCCGGTATCACATAGAACTGAGCACGTCGGTCATACGCGTTACGATTCTCAACCATCGACAACACAAGAAACGAAATGCACCGTGGAAGCAGTGGAGGTCGCGTATCTGTGAAGATTAACACCGTTGCCATCGCTGGTGTCTTGTTGGCTGCCGGATCGCTCCCCGCCGATTCCGAAGACAAAGTGAACGTGCCGGCGGTCGATTTCAGTCGCGGCGTTTATCCGATCTTCGTTGAACACTGCATTTCCTGTCACGGGACGAAGCGTCAGGAGGGCGGGTTGCGGCTTGACACGCGAGACGCCGCGCTGCGTGGTGGCGACTCCGGGAAGGCGATCGTCGCGAAGAATGTTTCCGGAAGCCTCATGATTCAGCGAGTGACAGAGTCCGATGTTGTGCTGCGGATGCCTCTGAAGAAACCGGCGCTGTCTCCATCGCAGGTCCGGACGCTACGGAGCTGGATACGCGCCGGGGCTGTCTGGCCGGAGAAGAGGTCCGCGTCGGACGGACGGATTGTCAGCGACCACTGGTCGTTTCAGCCGATCAAGCGCCCCAGCGTCCCGGCGACCGATTCCAACGCGTCGGATTCCAACATTGATCCGTTCGTTTGGCAACGTCTGAAGGGCGCTGGCTTCGACGTCTCACCGCGAGCTGGTCGACGCACTCTCATCCGTCGCCTGTTCCTCGATTTGACCGGTTTGCCGCCGGCACCCGATGTCGTTCGCGAGTTTCTACTCGACGAGCAGCCTGATGCGTGGGTACGTCTCGTCGACCGTGTCCTTGCGTCGCCGCATTTTGGTGAGCGCTGGAGTCAGCACTGGCTGGACCTCGCGCGTTACGCCGACAGCGACGGGTACGAGATGGACTACTACCGTCCCAACGCCTGGCGCTGGCGGGACTGGTTGATCCGAGCGATCAACGACGACATGCCGTTTGACCAGTTCACAATCGAGCAACTTGCCGGCGACCTGCTGCCGGAGGCAACCACCGAACAGATTCTCGCGACCGGGTTTCACCGCAACAGCTTGAAGAACACGGAGAACGGGATCGACGCCGAGGAATATCGCGTGAAGGCGATCGTGGACCGCGTCAACACGACGGGAACAGTCTGGCTCGGGCTGACCGTCGGCTGCTCGGAATGTCATTCCCACAAGTACGACCCGATTGTCCAGCACGAGTACTATGGTCTGTTCGCGTTCTTCAATGACCGGGTTGATGAGTCGCAGATCACAGTTCCCGTAACCGTTTACGATCGAGAGAGAATCGCAACCGCGCGTCGGAAATACGAACAGCAGATTCGTGAGGCCGAAAAACAACTCGTGAGGGCCAAAGGCGACGATCGGGAGAAGATCAAGAAGACGCTGCAAGGGCTTCGCGCCGCGAGAGATAACATCGAAACGACGGCATCCGTTTTTCAACGGCGGTCGAAACCGAGAACGACGAGAGTCCACATTCGGGGCAGTTTCCTGGAACGTGGCGACAAAGTCTCGCCATCGATTCCGGCCGCCCTGCTGCAAATCGGTCAGTCCAAAGTTGAAACTCGACTGGATCTCGCGCGATGGATTGTTTCGCCGCAGAATCCTCTCACTGCACGCGTCGAGGCGAATCGCATCTGGCAGGCTCTGTTTGGACAGGGACTCGTCAGGACGCCGGACGACTTTGGGACGCAGGGCGATCGGCCGACGCATCCTCTCCTGCTCGACTGGCTCGCGAGCGAGCTGCGGGACAACGGCTGGTCCCGGAAGCAACTGATTCGGCAAATCGTGACTTCCGCGACGTATTGCCAGTCGTCGTTGAATCGTCCCGAGTATGCAGAACGCGATCCGGAGAACCGGCTGCTCTGGCGGCAGAACCGTTTCCGGATCGCTGCCGAGTGTCTGCGGGATCAGTATCTTGCGGCGAGTGGCCTGCTCAATGACCAGATTGGCGGGCCGAGTTTTGATCCGCCATTGCCCGAGGGTCTCGCGAAGCTGGCCTTCAGAGTTGCGTGGAAACCAGACGCTCACCACGAGCAATTACGGCGTGGGATGTACATCGCGACGCGACGCAATCTCGCCGTCCCTCTGCTGACTTCATTCGACCGGCCCGACGCCAACGTGACCTGCACGCAGCGTGAACGGTCCAACACGCCGATGCAGTCGCTGGCACAATTGAATGATCCGCTGTTCGTCAGCGCGGCGGCAAACCTTGCCCTCATCGAAACCACGCGAACTTCCGGGTTTGACACTCGACTGCAGGGAATGTTTGAACGGTGCCTGTCTCGTGCCCCCACAACTTCCGAGTCGGAGATCTTCAGGCATCTGCACCGGCGACTGCTGGCTGCTTATTCCGATTCGCCGGAATCGATCATTGCTCCGCCAGGTGTCGAACAACGTGAATACACGATTGACGATGCGGCATGGACAGTGCTCGCACGGACTATCATGAACCTGGACGAATTCACCACACGGGAATGACAGAAATGGAGAGCCCATCTCGGCGTGTCTTCCTGACGAGTTCCGCCAGCGGCCTCGGTGCTGCCGCGATGGCGTCGCTGCTTGATCAAGACGACGTTGCTGCTGACTCGAACGTGGCTGGTGCAGCGAATACGCACTTCAAACCGACCGCTCAAGCGTGCGTCTACATCTTTCTGGCCGGAGGACCATCCCAGGTCGACCTGTTCGATCCGAAGCCGAAGCTTCACCAGCACGCGGGCGAAACGTTGCCGGAATCGCTCACCAAAGATGTTCGCTTTGCGTTTATTAGATCGTCGGCGAAGGTTCTCCCCAGCCGATACGACTTCCGAAAACACGGTCAGTCGGGCCTCGAGTTTTCGTCGCTGTTGCCGCAGACGGCTCGTCATGCGGACGACATTGCGATGGTTCGGTCGATGCACACCGAGGCGTTTAATCATCTGCCCGGCCACATTCTAATGAACACCGGGCTGGAGAAGTTCGGCCGACCGAGCGTGGGCTCGTGGGTGCTCTACGGTCTGGGCAGCGAGACGAAGAACCTGCCCGGATACGTGGTGCTGACATCACGGAGCCTGGTCCGCGGCGGTGGTGCCAACTGGTCCAACGGATTTCTACCACCGAAGTTTCAGGGCGTGCAGTTTCACAATCAGGGAGAGGCGATCCTCAACCTGTCGCTGCCACCAGGCATTCCCCGGGCCGCACATCGCGCGAGTCTTGATGCTCTGCGCGAGGCCAATCAACTGGCCTTCGAACGCAAGCTCGACCCGGAAATCAGTAGCCGAATTGAAGCGTATGAACTCGCGTTTCGCATGCAGTCCGCAGCGCCGGAGCTGCTGGACCTCGGCGAGGAAACGAAGCACACAATCGATGCATACGGCCTGGACCGCAATCTGAAGGACCGCGTCGTTGCGTCCGCGGACAATAAGCCGCGTGAAGTTTCCCGCACGTTCTCAAAGAATTGTCTGCTCGCACGGCGAATGGTCGAACGCGGCGTTCGGTTTGTGACCATCTTCCACGGCGACTGGGATCATCACCACAGCCTGGACAGCGGGTTACGACAGAATTCGCTGGGAGTCGACCAGCCCATCGCCGCACTCTTAAGCGATCTCAAGCAACGAGGACTGCTCGATTCCACTCTCGTCGTGATCGGTGGCGAGTTCGGCCGAACACCGCTCGGCCAGGGCAGCGACGGGCGTGACCATCACCCGCACGCATTTACGACGCTACTGGCCGGTGGCGGAATTCGCGGCGGAACGGTCGTTGGGAAGACGGACGACTTCGGCTGGAAGCCCGTCGAGGATGCCGTCCACGTACATGATCTTCACGCAACGATGCTGCACCTCTTTGGGCTGGATCACCTTCGGCTGACGCATCGACACCAGGGCCGCGACTTCCGACTGACCGACGTCGCCGGCCGCGTTGTGACCAAACTTCTCGGGTGAACTATACGCCGACAATGATGCCGCAAGTGCTAACGAATCGATTCGCGGAGTTCCTGGTACACGTTCGATGTTTCCGGAGATTATCGATGCTTGTTTCGAAGATGTGGACTCAGCGGACGCTCTTCACTGTCGCGGGAATTTGCCGTTACCGATCGCGGCTCATTGCGTTGGTTGCGACCGTCTGCCTGAGCAACGTGGCCGTCGCTCAGTCGTCAAGCATCGTGCGGTAACTTACTGTCGCACTATGGCATAGCGACAGTAATTTACCGCACGATGCTTAGGGAAACTACACGTTCTCATCGGTGTCGGCATTCGATACTCACGTAATTCGGCTGGTAGTGCCAGGCGGGTTTGCACAAACCACTCCGGGTGAGGCTGCGAGTCTCGCTCATGTCGTGCTTCAGACGGGCGTCGTCCATCGTGAAACCTTTCTGACCGTCACGGTTCCTGGGGAGGACATTTGGATCCTGCCCGGAGGTAGACAGAAAAGGTCATGCTTCACTTCTTCTCAAGGAGGTGAAACATGGCCGGAGTGCCGACACAAGAGCCGAC
>CAUZFZ010000302.1:0-6110 GCA_963579025.1 Planctomycetota bacterium
TTCCGTTCAGAAATCAGGATCGCAAAGGACGCCGCTTTCTCCAAGACCACTTCAACTCACGGCAAAAGCCGAAGAACTCCAACTCACAACTCCCACGTGTTGTCGCCTCAGAGAGATCACACCCGTTTGATCGAGGTCGAGCATTTTGTGCCGGGAGAACTGGGCGAGGTACCGAATTCCGGATTCGACTTGTATATCAACGTCGATGACGGGCTTCGATACGACTGGCCTAAGCATCTCAAGCCCAGCGTCTGTTGGATCATCGACACGCATATTGATTTCGATTGGTCGCTCAAGAAGGCGCGGAACTTTGACTTTGTTTTCGCTGCACAGCGAGACGGTGCCGCGGCCCTCAGGCACGCCGGGATCGCATCGGCGAAGTGGTTGCCTTTGGCCTGCGATCCTGAGCTGCACCGACCACATGATGTTGAGCATGCGTTCGATGTGGCTTTCGTCGGGAACGTGTTTCCCGGTCCACGGTTGGAGCTGATCGAATCTATTCGGCGCAAGTTTGATCGCACGTTTGTGGGGAATGCGTATCGCGACGAAATGGCCCGCGTTTACTCGGCGTCGCGCATTGTCTTTAACCGCAGCGTTGTCAATGACGTCAACATGCGAGTGTTTGAAGCCATTGCATGCGGTTCGCTGCTCGTGACGAATGACCTTGCTGAGAATGGGCAGAGCGAGCTGTTTGAGAGCGGTACGCACGTTGTAACGTACCACGACTCTGACGAGTTGATTGATCGAATTCGCTACTTCCTCACGCACTCTGAGGAACGCCAGAGAATTGCCCGAGCCGGGCGAGCCCGTGTGCTATCAGAGCACACGTATCTTCACCGGATGGTCGATCTTCTTCGGTCGGTTGAACGAGGCCTGCAGAGACGGACACTTGCGCTTTCGTCGATTGACCCGTCACCCGAGCAATTGCCTCCACATGCATCCGTGTGTCTTATCTCGTGGAAGAGGCCGGACAATGTACGCACCATTGTTGAACACCTCCGAGTGCACCCTCGGATCGACGACATCGTCGTGTGGAACAACAATCCTGACGCGCCGCTCGTGATTGAAGGCGACGACGTGACGGTCATCAACAGCTCGAAGAATGTCGTGACGTACGGTCGATTTCTGGCGACGAAACACGCCCGCCACGACATCATCTACACGCAGGACGACGACTGTATCGTCGGCAACATCGATCATCTCTTCGAGACGTTCGACCTGGACTCCTCGTCAATTGCACATGGTCTCAAGCTTGGCCACTTGATGCAGAATTCGGGGAATCTGTTTGGCTGCGGTCACGTGGCATTGCTTGGCTGGGGCTCCGTGTTTGATCGCCGCTGGTGCAGTGCAATCGACAAGTACATTGAGGTCTATGGTGAGGATGAGCTGCTGCGTCGGAAGGCTGACCGGATCTTCACGCTGCTGCTGGAACGGCGGCATCGCTCCATTCCGGCCGTTGTGACCGACTTGCCCGGAGCCAGTGGCCCAGAGTCTCTTTCAGTGCGATCAGATCATGAATCCTTGACCGCAGAGGCAATCTCCCGAGTCATGACAATTCAAAACCAGAGCACCATTCCGGCTCACAGTGGAGATTCGCAATCAACACCAACTGAATTCAGAGGCGGCAAAGACACGAGCTACTTTGACTTCGCCCGACCGGAGCTGCTCTCTCTGATTCCTGACACTGCGACAAAGGTACTGGACGTCGGATGCGGCGCGGGTCGGCTGGGCGAAGCGCTCCGTTCGCGGCAGACAGTCGAAGTCTGGGGGATCGAGCGAGAGCCCGACGTTGCGGAAATCGCCCGGCAACGACTCGACCACGTGATTACGGCAGACGCCGACTCAGAGCTTTCCGAGCTGAAAGACGCGAGATTCGACGTCATCGTCTGCGGCGACGTGCTTGAACATTTGCGTCATCCACGGGCCTTCCTGACGCGATGTCGAGCGTGGTTGTCGGCCACTGGGCGAATCGTAGCGAGTATCCCCAACGTTCGTCATCACACAATCATTGCCGGTTTGCTTGATGGTAACTGGACGTACGAAGCGGCCGGACTCCTTGATGACGATCACGTCCGATTTTTCACACGCCGTGAGATAGAGAAACTTTTATTCCGGGCCGGATTCGAGATTGAACGCATCGGCTTTGTGCCCGGTGAAGGGTATGCCGAGTGGCAACAGGCAGGATCGCCCGGTGAGATTGATGTCGGTTCCTTCACGCTGAATGGAATGAGCCGGGAGGAAGCTGAAGAGTTTCACGCGTACCAGTATCTCGTGTGTGCGATACCTCGACGCCGAGTGAGTAATCAAGAGCTTGCACTCAGCTCCCTCCAGTCTGCGTTTCCATGGCCCGAGCGGAGACCGACGGTTCCGATTCCGAGCGAAGAAACGGGCTGGTTTGCTGACGGACCGCGTGAAATGCTGGCCGCCGAACTCAGTAATACAACGACTGTCGTGCTTGAGCTCGGAGCGTGGCTCGGGATGTCGACGCGGTTCATCGCCGATCATGCACCGGGCGCCCGCGTCATAACCGTCGATCACTGGAAAGGCAGCCCGGAACATCAGGCCAAGCCGCAGTGGAGCCGAATGTTGCCGACACTGTACGAGACGTTTCTGGCAATGAGTTGGGACTATCGCAACCGGATCATTCCCGTGCGCCAGACCACTCAGGAGGGGCTTCGTACGGTCGCCGCATCCGGCGCTCGTCCCGATGTGATCTTCCTTGATGCTGATCACGCGCCCGAGTCCGTTGCCGCTGACATTTCGCTGGCCCGTAAACTGTTCCCGGCCGCTGTGTTGATTGGCGACGACTACGACGATCCCGGTGTCGCTGGGGCCGTTGACGCCTTTGCCGCTCAACACGGCACGCGAGTGCGCACAGCTGGTTCAAAGTGGAGAGCCTGGCGCATCGAGGCTCCAAAGCCTGCCGACACAATCACAGAGTCCCCGACGGCCGATGCTGTCACATCAATCGTCATCGTGACCCACAACCAGGTCTCCTATACGCGACAATGCATCTCCAGCATCCGCCACTTCACGGATGAACCCGTTGAGCTCATTGTGGTCGACAACGGATCGACTGATGGAACTATCGGGTATCTCGATTCGCTGGCTAACGTTCAGGTCATTGCCAATGCGGAGAACCGTGGCTTCCCAGCAGCAGCGAATCAGGGAATAAAAACAGCGACCGGCGGGCAAATTCTTCTATTGAACAACGACACGATCGTTTGTACCGGGTGGTTGCGTCGGATGCTGAATGCTCTGCAGTCGGACGGGCGCATTGGTCTCGTCGGTCCGTGTTCCAATGCCGTCAGCGGAAAGCAACAGATTCAAGTCACGTACGACCGACTGTCGTGCCTTGACGGGTTTGCGTGGGAATGGGGCAAGCGCAATCACGCGAGCATCGAGCAGTCGGATCGCCTGGTCGGCTTCTGTCTCCTGATACGGCGCCAGCTCATCGACCAAATCGGCGTGCTCGACGAACAGTTCGGCATTGGTTGTTTCGAAGACGACGATTACTGCCGCCGGGCTATGGAAGCCGGTTTTCGCGTCGTGATCGCTCGCGACGCGTTCGTTCACCATTTTGGCAGTGTGACATTCCGCGCTTTGGAGATCGACTTCGCGCAGGTGATGAAGTCGAGCCAGCAGAAGTTCGAGCAGAAGTGGAGTGAAGCGAATCCGCCGCTGAGTGAGTCGACACAGCGAAACGACGCAGCGTCTCCGAACCCACAGCAACACGATGAGGGCCACTCTGGCGTGAAGGCCCCTGAACCCAACGACCTCACGGTGACCTTATCTGAAGACGGTGGTCTGCTCCTCACGGAACGGCGCGTTCACCTCTCACTCTGCATGATTGTCCGCGACAACGAATCAACGATTCGTCCCTGCCTCGAGAGTATTCGCCCCTGGGTCGACGAGATTGTCATTGTCGACACCGGTTCGAAAGACCGGACTCCAGATATCTGCCGCGAATTTGGTGCGCACATCTACTACTTTCCGTGGTGCGACGACTTCTCGGCCGCGCGTAATGAGTCGCTCAAGTATGCAACTGGCGCGTGGATCTTCTGGATGGACTCGGACGACACGATTCCTGAGGAGTGCGGCCGGGGGTTGCGCAAACTCGCCTTCAGCGAGCATGCTGCTGAAACCTTTGGCTATGTCATGCAGGTCCACTGTCCTGGAGATGGCGACTACGACATGACGGTCGTGGATCACGTCAAACTGTTTCGCAACAACAAGGGACTCGCGTTCGAAGGCCGGATTCACGAGCAGATCATTCCACCAATCAGACGAGCTGGCGGGCTTGTTGAATTTACCGAACTGTTCGTTGTGCATTCCGGGTCAGACCGCACTGAGGAAGGCCGCCAGCGAAAGCTGGAACGTGACTACCGGATTCTGCACGCGGAACTCGAAGATCAGCCGGACCATCCGTTCGTCCTGTTCAACCTCGGCATGACGTACGCTGATGCTGAGCGTCACGCAGAGGCTATTGAGTTCCTCAGAAAATGTATCGAGGTCTCGCAACCTGAGGAGTCGCATCTGCGCAAGGCGTATGCGCTCCTCATCAGCTCCTGCTCCCGATCAGGGAACAACGACGAAGCCAAATCGATCTGCGAGACTGCTCTGCGTCTATTCTCTGACGACAAGGAATTACTGTTTCGCAGCGCATTGCTGCTTCACGAACTCGGTCAATTCGACGAGGCCATTGAGGGCTACATGCGAGTTCTGGAAGAGCGTGAAGATCGGCATTTCACCAGCGTCGACACAGGAATCGGCGGATACAAGGCGCGGCACAATCTTGCAGTCGTTTACGATGAAAGTGGCCAGGCCGAGGAGGCCATCAAACAATGGAATCGTGTGCTTTCTGAAGTACCGGGGTACCCACCTGCTGTCAAAGGATTGGCGGACCTGTTGATGCGGTGTGACAAGATCCCCGATCTGCAGTCCCTGATTCATGCTCAGCAGCAGGATGACCAGTCTTCCCCGCTCGGATGCTACTTGCGAGCGCGACTCGCCGAACATCAGGGAGAGTTGAATCAGGCAGTTTCATTCATCGAGGCGGGTCGAGAGAGCTTCCCGGAAGATCTTGATCTGCTGCAGGAACAGACGCGTCTGCTGTTTGAGCGATTTGGTCCCGACCGCGCGTTTTCGGCACTTCACGAACTCGTTGCAAGGTCTCCGGAAGATGCCGCCGCCTGGCATAATTTGGGCACGGCGGCCTTTCAAAAGCAGGACTGGGCAGATGCGGAATCGGCATACCGCAAGTCACTTGAAATCAGACCCCAACACGCGGCCACGTGGCTGCAGTTGGGTTGGACGCTGCAACGAGCGGGTGACGAGAAGCTCGCTTTGGACACTTGGAAAACGGGCCTTTCCATGTACCCGGGTGACCCCGATTTGGCCGAAGCGTTGGCCAGTCAGTCCTGAAATAACCAGATTTTACGGGTGGATACGGTTGCCTGGTCATACTGGAGAGAAGTCGTCAATCCAGTGAGCCGATGTTTTCCCGTCGTTCCAGGGAAGGCCGGCGGAGTGTCAATCGCGACGGCTGCTTGGCGGACAGTCCTGATTCCAACTCTGAGAAGGAAGAACAAGGATTTGATACGGACAAACTGAAAACTGCTTGATCGCACCTGTTGGTCTCGCTAGGGTCGCGTATGCACAGACGGATATGCTCCCTTGATCATCCTGAGGACGACTCGATACGATCCAACCCGTCGGTTTAGTGTGATACAAGCGATCTCAAGATGTAATTTGGACTGGGCTTTGGCTCAAGTGGATGCGGCCCGAACGTAAACTTTCAATTCGGTTGTGCTGTGCAGTGATTCGCGGTTTTGGACTGCAGCGGCAGCGTTGACGAATACCACTCCACGCCCGGAGCGCAAGTCAGACTCAATTGGACTACTTCGCCATATCCACTCCAATAGCCATCATCGCGCCGCTTCGGTAATAACTGCCTGCCTCTCATCAAAACCATGGATAAACTCTGACCGTCACGGTTCCTGGGGAGGACATTTGGATCCTGCCCGGATGTAGACAGAAAAGGCCATGCTTCACTTCTTCTCAAGGAGGTGAAACATGGCCGGAGTGCCGACACAAGAGCCGACTGCACG
>CAUZFZ010000303.1:0-6068 GCA_963579025.1 Planctomycetota bacterium
TTCGCCCTCGCTCACCCACAACACGAGTGAGCACGAGACAATCTGGCCGTCGCGATCTTCCAGCCATCACCAGCCGCGGGAAAAAGGGGGCTGTCCGCGCGACCACACCATGCGCGCCCTGATTCCACCCAAAGCACTCCCCATCAAACGCCCAATCCACCATGATCTATGCGTATGAATAATCCGCGCTAGCCGCGGGCGCACGAGCCCGAGGCTAGCGCCTACGGCTCAGAGGTCTCGCGGATTCCAGATCGGGAACTTATTTGCGCACCGTTCCTGAGGCAGTCCGGCCATGCCGGCTGGTTGCCAAATCAGCCCACTTTCGCAGGCTTCTAACTGTTGGTTTGTATCCATGTCAATTAACCGTTGCGCTTCTGAGTCATCCGGGGCGGCAGACAGGACGACGCCCTACCGTGTTCCCGACTCGAGCACAGGCGACTGCGGCTAACGACGTCATTACGATGCCGGTGCGGCAGCCCGGACCAAGACAAAGGCCACGGGCGGAAGCAGTTTCGCCAGTATTCAACGCTCGTCCGACGGACTGCTCGCCGACGGTGATTCGCGCACCAGGCCGTTTCCGGAATCAGGGGCTTCAGCCGATATGCAGGACGTCACGCTTCCGGCGATGATCCTTCTGGGTACTCTGATTACCGGCAGCCTGCTGGTGTGGGTTTTAACCGGGACTCGGATCTGGCAGGGTCGGTCCGTCATCAGCGACGCTGCGGTCGAACTGCCGCGCGTCCATTGGGCATCCGCAGTGCTTGTGCTGGCCTGGGTGACGATGCAGTTGCTGGCGCTCGCCAGTGCTCCGTCATCGGACGGTGGAAAGGTACCGAGTCTGTTGGATGTCCAGACACTGTGCCTATTCAGCGGACTACTTTTCCTGGGACTGGTGATACCTCTCGTGACTCAGGAGCAGCCGGAAAATGCCAGCCTGGGCTTTCATCTGAACAACTGGCCGCAGCAAAGCTGGTTGGGAGTTCTGGGGTTTATTCTCTGCGTTGCTCCAGTGATTGCAGCGTGGTCGACAACGTTGCCGTGGCGCACACCCACCAGTCAGCATGGACTGCTGCAACTGCTGGAGCAGGACGATTCGCTCGTAACCCTGGCGTGGATCGTGATGGCTGCTGTGGTATTGGCCCCATTGCTCGAAGAGCTGATGTACCGGGTCATTCTGCAGACGTGGCTGCAGCGAATCGCGCCACCGCGTGAGGCTCTGATTGCCGTGGCCGTTGTCTTTGCGGCCGTACACCGACTGCCCGACGCCGTGCCACTGTTACCGTTAGCTTTGATTCTGGGGTATCTATACCAGCAGACTCGCAGCTTTCTGACGGTCGTCGTAACTCACATGCTGTTCAACGCGACGAACCTTGCACTCGCGGTGATGTGAGCAACCAGCACCGTCATGAATCAAAAGTGATCGACCCATCCGTCGAAGCCGTGCGAGACATCAATCCGGTGGCCAAGCTGGTTGAGCATCTGGCGCGTGAGATTCAGCTTGTTCTGCAGGAATTCGTCATTGTGCATCGGGTCGTGATGAGTGACCACCCAACGGCGTGCATTACACATTTTCGCCAGCAGGCACGCATTCGGTATCGACGAATGTCCCCACCCCGTCTTTTGCGCATACTCCTCGTGCGTGTACTGGCACTCGTGAATCAATACGTCGATGTCTGTCAGAAAACGAATCATGGGTTCGTAATCGGCAACCAGGTGACTGTTCGGATCGACGTCGAAGGGAGAACCCTGATAACCCTTCAGAAACTCGTTGTCGGGAATCCATGACAGGCTCGTCCCCGGTAGCTGAACGCGGTATCCAACCGTCGCTCCGGGGTGCTGGGCGAACTCCCACGTGACTTCCGCATCACCAACGTGGACGGGTTCTGTTCCAAGGTGCTTGAATTCCAATTCGGCGGCCATGTCGTCCATCTGGACGGGAAAATAGTCCTGATCCAACTGGCCACGAAAGATGCCCTCGAGGTTTTTTCCGAATCCTGCCGCCGCGTAGACGGTGATTTTGAATCCGGGCACGTACACCGGCGCGAAAAACGGAAACCCCTGGATGTGGTCCCAATGCGTATGAGTCATGAATAGATGAATGTGTCGCGGCCCCTCAGCCATCAGGGCTTGTCCCGCCGGGCGAATGCCTGAACCAGCATCGAAAATCAAGCGGTCCTCTCCGCACTCGATCGACATGCAGGAAGTATTGCCACCATGCCGCACAAATTGCGGGTCGGACACGGGAATGGACCCGCGTGTCCCCCACAAGTGGCAGGTGGCGACCGAACTTTGCAGTTCGTGTTTGAAGTCTGTCGCCACCGACTTGACCGGGAGCCGCATGTTCAACGTCACCTGGTCCTCGTCCGCGACGGAGAAATACTGGTCGACTTTCTCAGCCAGTTCCGCATCCTCGAACGGCTTGATGATCACATCGACGGCTCCCAGCGCGTCGACAGTCAATCTCTCCGTTCTAAAGTCCTTGGCAGTGCACACAATCACGCCGAGGTCCATCGACTGCAGACGTCTCAGCACTTCGATGCCGTGCATCTTCGGCATCATGATGTCCAGGATCAGCAGGTCGGGAGCGAACGAGTCCACCATCTCCATGCACTCTTCGCCGTTTGACGCAATGGCCGTCTCGTACCCCATTGCTTCCAGAGTACCGGATACTCTGAGTGCCAGCATTTTGACATCATCCGCCACCAGGACTCGCTTCGGTGCGTCAGACATGATCGCTCCTCTTTTTCAAGTGGCCACGGGGTGATTCACGAACTCTCGAGTACGGCTTCAACCTTTGATTGACGGAGTAGCAAGGGCTCCCAACCCGATGAAGGGCGCCTCGCAGCCGGGACACGTAATTACTGTTTGGTTACACGCTTTGCCAACTCTTCAGTCAGCGACCGAATCTGAATCACGAATGCATCATACGTCTGTTGGATGTCCTGCAGCTCACTCTCTTTTCCCATGCTCTCCAATTGCCAGGCCGATTCCACGGCATCAGCCGCTCCCAATTCACCTAACGCACCTCGAAGAGCGTGTGCCGCGTGGTGAATGCCGGACCCGTCGCTCCGATCGATGGCGTCCTGCAGTTCTGATTCCAGGCGAGGCTCATCCTCATACAGAAATGCCTTGACCATCCGAGTAGCCAGTTCTTCATTCCCCATTCGTCGAATGAACGTACCCCAATCGAATCCGCAGTGCGACGACGGCGTTGACGGGTTGTTGATTTCCAATTCGAGGATGGCCTGCCGCAGTGCCTCTCGGTTAATTGGTTTCGTGACATAGCCATCCATCCCCGCTGCCAGGCAGCGCTCGCGATCCCCCTTCATCGCGTCGGCGGTCATGGCAATGATCGGCAGGCGAGCGCCGCCCGTCTCCCGTTCTCGGACGCGGATCGTCTCTGTTGCTTCCAGGCCGCCCATCGTCGGCATGTGCACGTCCATCAACACAAAGTCAAACTGTTCGCTCTCCACGCGCCTGACCGCTTCGTTTCCGTCGCTGGCTGTTTCGACGTGCTGTCCCCATTGTGTGAGCAACGTGCAGGCGACCATTCGATTGACCTCATTATCTTCCGCCAGCAGGAGTCGGTATGGCGGCAAACCGTGGTCCGTCGCCACTGGCGTGAAATCGTTGTGCATCGGTATCGGTGAAACCAATGATCCGACAATGAGATCATAAAGGGTCGATTGTTTGACCGGCTTTATGCTGTACCCATTCACGTCCAATTGGCGGCAACGCTCGTTGTCTCCGCTGCTTCCTCCCGATGTGAGCAAGATCACTCTGGTATTCGCGAAATCCGGCTCGCCGCGGATCCACTCGACCAGCATGAATCCGTCCATTTCTGGCATGTGTACGTCACTGACCACCAGGTCGAATGGCTGGCCCTCGAGGTGAGCTTGTTTCAGGGCGCCGATTGCGTCAGTTGCGGTTGCGACATCGATTGGAACGAGCTGAAAGCCAGCAAGCATCTCGGTCAGAATCTGACGGTTCGTGGCGTTGTCATCGACAATCAATGCGCGCGTCCCGGAGATCTGTGCCGGAACGCTGTGCTCGACGATGTGCTCATCACAGACTTCGAATCTGGCAGTGAAATAGAAGGTCGAACCGCGACCCGCCTCGCTATGGACACAAATTTCGCCGCCCATCAATTGGACGAGATGCTCTGAAATGGCCAGGCCCAATCCTGTGCCGCCGAATCTTCGAGTCGTTGAAACATCTGCCTGTTCAAAAGCGTTGAAGACTGCTGACTGCTTGTCCGCCGGGATGCCGATCCCCGTGTCTCGAATCGCGAAGTGCAACAGCGCCCGACCCGTCTCGACGGAATCGAGGCGGACCGTCAGCACAACTTCGCCTTGATTGGTGAATTTGACTGCGTTCCCAACCAGATTGATAAGGATTTGCCTCAACCTTGTTGGCGCACCGGACAGGTAGTCGGGAACGGCCGCTTCCACCCTGCAGGCCAACTCGATTCCTTTCTGGTGTACCTGGGCAGAGAGCGTCTGCAGTGTTTCTCCCACAACATCGCGCAGTCGAAACGGAATATGCTCCAGTTCAATCTTTCCGGCTTCGATTTTGAGAAGTCGAGAACGTCGTTTAGAACGGTCAACAACGAGTCTGCCGACGACTTCACGAGCTGTAGATACTCGCGTTGCTGTTCCGTCACACTGGTGTCCAGCGTCAGTTCTGTCATGCCGATGATACCGTTCAACGGCGTGCGAATTTCGTGGCTCATGTTGGCGAGAAAACGGGACTTTGCCACGTCGGCTGCTCGAGCCCGTTTCTCGCTCTCAGCCAGTGCCTGTTCCGTGCGCTTACGGTCGACGGTCATAGCAATGCCGTCGGCCAGTGTTCGCAGTGCCTGCAGCGTATCCTCGGTGAGTGGCCGCGAGCCGAATACGGCGAACGCTCCAACCAGGCTATCGTCGCAGATCAGAGGGAAGCCGGCTGCTCCAATGATGTTCTCACGCTTGACCCAATTCATGTCGAGAATTCGAGAAACGCTGGTTGCGTCATTGGTAGTGTACTCGCTGCGTTGTGAGGCGATTTGACCAATGAATTGCTCACCCAGCGTGATACGACTGTGTTCGCCGTCAAGATGTGTGTGAATGCCTGCACTGGCTTGCAGCTCAAGAGTCTCGTCAGATTCGTCGAGTGTCCACAGTCGCGCCAGTTTGAGTGCCAGCTTATCCACAAGCATTTCCGAAATGTGCTGCAGCATCGCCGCAGCATCGCCCGGCTGGTTGAGTGATTGCCCCACTTCAACTTCGAGCGCCGAAAGACGTTCCCGACCGGCGAGCGCTTCCATGACACGATTGTACTGGTCAGCAATATGGCCCACTTCAGTGAATGGCTCGACCGGTGCCCGCAAGCTTGTATTGCCCGTTTCCGCCTGCTCGTGCATCACAGTGACCAGGTCCAATAACTCAGTCCTGGCACCGTGTTCCGCAACGTTGAGCCCGATCTGTTCCTGCTCGTCGGATACTCGCAGTGGAAAGAAGCGGTTAATCACACTGAGCATCACGAATCCAACACCGAATGCCCACACAAAGCAGGTACCAGCACCCAGCAGTTGGACACCCAGTTGGGCAATGACTGATTTTCCCGTGTTGAGATCTGCAAACAACGCCACGGCAACAGTTCCCCAGACTCCCGCACAGGCGTGAACAGGGACCGCACCAACTGCATCGTCAATTTGAAACCTCTCAAGAACTCGGCTGGCACACAGCATCACCAGGCCGCCAACGATACCGATTAGAACAGAGGTGTGAACGTCGACCGCATCACAACAACCGGTGATCGAAACCAGACCAGCGAGCATTCCATTGACGGGTAGCAGCACATTGGGGACCCGGTGCTGGTACCAGCCGACAAGGAGTGCGGCGACTGATCCCGCGGCACCGGCGACAACAGTGTTGAGAATAATGCCGGGCGTTTGCTCGTTGATCGTTAGGCGTCGTTCGTAAATAAACTACCTAATTGGCATTGACCTTCTGCATTGAGTTGTTGCAAACTGTTTATATGCCGGATGCAACAATGGTCGATGGAATCCGATCGAAATACCACGCGCT
>CAUZFZ010000304.1:0-6034 GCA_963579025.1 Planctomycetota bacterium
TCAGCGGCAGCGATGACAACACGTTGAAGGTGTGGGATGCGGAGACCGGCCAGGAGACGCTCACACTGAAAGGACACACGGACCCGGTGTTGAGCGTGAGTTTCAGCCCTGACGGTGAGCGGATCGTCAGCGGCAGCGATGACAACACGTTGAAGGTGTGGGATGCGGAGACCGGCCAGGAGACGCTCACACTGAAAGGACACACGGACTCGGTCGGGAGCGTAAGTTTCAGCCCTGACGGTGAGTGGATCGTCAGCGGCAGCGATGACAACACGTTGAAGGTGTGGGATGCGGAGACCGGCCAGGAGACGCTCACACTGAAAGGACACACGGCCCCGGTCTGGAGCGTGAGTTTCAGCCCTGACGGTGAGCGGATCGTCAGCGGCAGCGATGACAACACGTTGAAGGTGTGGGATGCGGAGACCGGCCAGGAGACGCTCACACTGAAAGGACACACGGCCTCGGTCTGGAGCGTGAGTTTCAGCCCTGACGGTGAGCGGATCGTCAGCGGCAGCGGAACTGACGATGTGGATGGGAAGTCGGGTGAGATTTGGATTTGGGACGCTCGATCAGGCGATGCTGTCAGGCAACTCACGGGCCACAAGGACACCGTCCTGAGCGTGGCGTTCGACAGCTCTGGCCAACGCGTCGTCAGTGGCGGCGCCGACCGAACGCTGCGTTTCTGGGACGCGGACTCCGGGGCCCAACTGCTGTCTCTGAATGACGATGGCTACGTCTTCGGGGCAAGATTCGATCCATCCGGGAAGAATCGCGTGGTGACCGGCAGCGGGGATGGCACGGTCAAAGTCTGGCTGCAGGCGCGCCACGTGGCGGCCAGCACTGGTCCGGTCGAACCTGTTCCGCCAGCGCCGGACCCGAAGACGCACGGTCCACCGCCAGCAGAACCTGAGCCGGTCACTCCCACACCACCAGCGCCGCCGCCGCATGTAACAGTGCCGGTCGACACGCCGGAGCTGTTGTGGTTACTGATTGCCGTCATAACCCTTGTCCTGGCGGTCGTCCTGTTGACGTTAGTTTCACGACAGCGACGCGTCTGACCTGACCTCGCGACTTCAGAATCCACTCGCCCCGTGACGGAACCAGCCCTGATAAACGTCGCAACTGGAAACCCAGGCTCACGCCCGAGGGCGAGGACAACATGCTCGACTACAGCGTCGTGCTCCGGGGCTCGGCCCACGCCTCGCACAGCACCGGCGCGATGACGGAAGTTCGAGGTTAGTCGTGACTTGGGAGTTGCAGATCGCATCATGCAGGACACGTTAACGTTGCCCCCACACATTGACGGAGACCAGAGGTGATTCAACTTACTCTAACATTTGCTGCACCCAGGTATCGGGGCGACGTGACTTGTGAGACCGATATGCGAGAGCCGTCAACCATTGCGTTCGTGCGAATTGCCGCGTGGTTCGCGGGGCTTTTCTCGCTCTTCACCGTTTCGGTTGCCGCCGAAGACGGACGAGGCGACCGTCCGAATGTGGTACTGATCATGGCCGACGATCTGGGGTATGGAGATCTGTCGTGCTACGGCAGTCGGACAATTCGAACGCCGGTCCTGGACGACCTTGCCCACGACGGGATTCGACTGACGAGCTTCTATGCTGGCTGCACAATCTGCACTCCGTCTCGCATGGCATTGCTCACGGGGGCCTACCCGCCACGATCTGGCTGGCGCGGCGGTGTCGTCGGCTATGGCGTCAAGCTTCACAACGGATTGTCTCCAGACGCCGTGACAATCGGTGAAGTGTTCAAACAGGCTGGCTATCAAACAGCTCTAATCGGCAAATGGCATCTGGGTGACACACAGATGCTGGCGCCGATGAATCAGGGCTTTGATACGACGTTTTACATCAACAAGAGCAACAATCAGACGAAAAAGCTGTGGCGCGGCGACGAGCTGGTTGCGGATCCGTTCGACAACCGGCGTCTGACCGAGTTGTTTACGATGGAAGCCATCAGGTTCATTGAGAGCAATCGCGATCGGCCATTCTTCCTTTACCTGCCGCTAAGCGCGCCGCATTTCCCTGCCCAGGCACATCCCGTATGGAAAGGCAAATCGCGAAACGGGGCTTATGGCGATGTGGTCGAAGAACTGGACAGCCGTGTTGGCGAAATCCTCATGTCGCTCACGGGTCACGGGATCGCTGATAACACGATTGTGGTGTTCCTGTCTGATAATGGAGTGGAACCGGGCCAGAAGAAGTGGGCACGTTCCGATCCCTTCCGCGGGTTGAAATGGAGTTCGCTGGAAGGGGGAAACCGCGTTCCATGCGTCATCCGCTGGCCGGACGTCATTCCTCCGGGCCAGGTCAATGATGCAATAATCGGTGCCATCGACCTGTTCCCGACACTGGCGGGCGCTTGCGGCATCGATCTGCATGAACCGCCCGATGGAAGTCCCAGGATCGACGGTGTCAACGTTTTGAACACGATGATCGGTCGAACTGATCGGCCTCATCCCAGGACGAACCTGCTGTTCTGGCATGGCCGAGGAACACTGCAGGCCATTCGGGTCGGCGACTGGAAGCTTTATCTGGATCAGATCAAAGAACTGCCGGAATCAGCAACGGGGCCAGTTCTAGTAAACGTCGCAACTGATCCCGCAGAACAGACGAATCTCAGTGAGATGTATCCAGACCGCGTGGCAGCCATGATGGCAGAAGCCGGAAAGCAACTCTCAGAAATCGAATCGAATACCATTGCGCTGGGTGGTCCGCCCGATGCGAACAAGGCAAATCCGAAACGCGCCAAGTGGCTGAAGTAGTACCCGATGTTTGGCGAGGTGGGCACACGACCTGGTGGGAAATCCAGGCTCAGTCGGATGTTCGTTTGCCCTTCATGACGGCTGAGTCGTTCAGCCCGATCTGCTGGATTGACAGTGGCCCAATCGGCCGAACAGTGGCCTGACCGGGAAGACTGTCGAGCACCTGCACGTTGCCGGTGGTTGAGACGCGTCCCAACTGATGTCGGTGATGAATCGTCATCGTGGCTCCTGGCGGCAGCAGGTAGCGTCTCTTGAACCGAACCGTTGCCGTGCCGTGGTCGCGGTTGATTGATTCGATTCGGCCGCTGATCGTGATCACTTTGTCAGCAAGCCCGTCGGTGGATTCCACGTTGGCGTTGTCTTCTGCTACCGCCGGCTCCGCATCGGTCTCTGTCTCGTGGTCATCAGCCTCATTCGAGCGGAAGCTGGCCGGCAGAATTGTGGGCTGTGCGGCATCTGAGTCGGTCGACAGGTCCGCCTGTTTTTCGCCAGTCGTGGCAGCCGCAGGAACGGGAGCCGGGGCCGGCAAGGTCTCTGGCAGTGGGGCCGGCAGAGGATTCGGTGGTGAGGCCTCATTGCTGCTATCGTCGGTCTCCGGCGCCGGTTCTACAGTTGCGGCGTCTTCGGTCTGGTCGTGTGACGTTTCTTCCGGCACGGCGTAGTAGGGTTCACAACGGGTTGGGCAGCACAGGTTGACCGTTTCTGCGGCCAGTATCCGGATGCGCTCGGATGGCTCTACCAGACACCCATCGTCCCGGTATCCGCAGGCCAGTTCCCACAGTTTGTCGACGATCTCCTGAGTACAGCAGCTTCCATTGCAACTGGCGCAGGCTGCGTCTCCCTGCATGTGTTTGGCGCGGTCATATAGCGCCTTAACCGTTGCATGGCGAACCTTTTCCGTGCAGTCGTTGAGTCCAGCAACCAGAGCCTCGCCGACAGTCACAGCGCCCTGTTCGTCATAGCAGTGACCGCATCCCAGCGACGCCAGATACCGGACGGCTTTGATCTTCTGAGGAGCCAGGTCCTCGGCGTGCTTGATATCCGCGGCTTTTTTGATGACCGCGTTACTTGACTCACGATTGGATGTCGCAGCGAGGCGGGTCAGCGGCGGCTTCGGTTCCAGATTCGGGTGCTTGCCACTCTTGTTGATCTGGCCACCCATAAGATTGAGCGCCTGAGCAATCCCGAGCCCCGACGTCGAAGGGTGATCCCCGTGCGGCAAAGCACACCCAGCAACTGCAGTGAGCGCGGCCAGCATGGAAATCCGCAGGCAGCATCTTTGACCGTCCATCGAATCAACTCCATTTGCTTCGGAACAGGATGACTTTGAGGGTGCACCCGCACCGTCATGCAGAATCCGGTAATGCGGTTTATCGACGACGCACCGGATTTGACGGAGGATTCCGGAGGCAAGCGTCACACACTCGCCCACCACACGAACCGGCAGAATCGGAATAACCGGACTTCCACGGCCCTGCATCCGGCCACTACGGAACGGGGCCGAAACAAGTTCCCGATTCCTGTGAGCCGATGGCGCTAGCCGCGGGCCCGAGGCTACGGCTGACGCCTGCCGAGGCTGTGCACTGGTCCGGAGCTGAGCCGTAGGCGGTTTTCTCCGAAATCCGCTGCCCTGGACCTGGCAAGACTGAGCGGCGGTCGATGTGCCGGCAGGTTGCGATGTCGTCTGGTCCCGATTTCGGAGAAATCGGGCTACCGCTACGGCTCATGAGCTGACGCAATATCGGGAGGTTATTTCGGCCTCGTTCCTGCGAACGTCTTACATCAGGCGATCGAGACATGTCGGATCATTGTGATCGAGCACTGGCAGGCCGTCGGGTGGGAAGAGGTGGTTGTATTTCAGTCCTGTCCCGGTGTTGAACAGAACGACTCGTTCGTGCGGTTCGATCCAGCCGTCCGCGAGTAGCTGTTCAGCGGCTTTCCAGACGGCTCCACCTTCCGGGCAGGCGTAGATGCCCTGACCGGCGGAAAGCTCGCTGACTCCCTGGAGCAAAGCTTCGTCAGAAACAGTCACTGCCGTTCCGTCGCTTTCTTTCAAGGCCCGAATCATCAGGAAGTCCCCGACCGCGATCGGCACGCGAAGCCCGGCTGCGACGGTGGCAGCGTTCTCGAACAGCGGGGCGTGTTCTTCGCCAGCGTTGAAGGCCCGCACGATCGGTGAACAGTTCTCGGCCTGGACGACGACCATGCGCGGACGTTCTGAACCAATCCAGCCGAGCTGCTCCATTTCGTCGAATGCTTTCCACATTCCGATCAGACCGGTTCCTCCGCCGGTCGGATACAGGATCACATCCGGAAGCCGCAGTTCCGTCGTTCCATCGACAGTCGCGAAATCGAAGGCCAGTTCGTAGCCCATGGTCTTCTTGCCTTCGATTCGAAATGGTTCTTTGAGTGTCGACAGATCGAACCAGCCGAACCTGCCCGCCCCCTGTCGGACCAGCTTGCCGCAGTCACTGATCAGTCCGTTGACCAAAGCCACCTGCGCGCCCCCAACGACCGATTCAATGATGTTGGCAGGGGGCGTATCCTCAGGCATGAAGAGGGCGCACTTCATGCCAGCTCGAGCCGAGTAGTACGTGGCCGCTCCGGCTGCGTTTCCGGCGGATGGCAGAGCGACGGTTGTGATGCCCAGTGACTTCGCCCGGGTTACGGCTGCCGACATGCCACGAGCTTTGAAACTGCCTGTCGGATTGAATGACTCGTCTTTGATGAACAGATTCTCGAACCTGGCAAAAACTCCCGAGCGATGGCACCGCAGCAACGGCGTCTCACCTTCACCCAGCGACACAGCCTGAGCCGGATCCTCGACGGGCAGGACCTCGTGAAATCGCCACATGGAACGGATCGAGCGACGCCGCACGACTTCCGGAGTGAAGTCGTCTTTCAACGCCGCCAGGTCGTATCCGGCGAGCAGCGGTTTCTGACAATCCGTGCAGAGGTTTTGAGGCTGATCGACAGCGTGATCGGCTCCACAGGCCGCGCAGGTCAGTGATGTATGCACGAGGGATATTCCAGCGGGACAGGGTGAGGGGGTGACAAGGTGAAAGCGGCACTTCGTCTCGTGGCCTTGCCGCAGCGTTTTGAAGTTGCACAGTCTTGCTGCCCCGGAGGGGCAAAGGCGAGTAGCCCGGGGTTTCAACCCCGGGAAACAAGCGGTGAGAGCTTCAATGAGCCCCGGACGGGCGACGGCAGAGACCGACACGGAATTGCCGTCGCCCCTCCGGGGCTGTGGTT
>CAUZFZ010000305.1:0-5992 GCA_963579025.1 Planctomycetota bacterium
GACGCCCAGGCGTCCGACGCGAACGGCGAGTTTCTGACTGAGCGTCTGGAGCCGGGCACCTATGAATTCGTCGGCGAGCTGTATCTGCCGTTGACGCCGGCGCAGCAGAGATTCTCAGGAATCCCGACGCCTCGATATGTCGGAAAGAAACTCGTCGTCGTGCCCGAATCGGGAAACATGCCTGAGCTGGTCATCGAACTCCTGGACACGCAGAAGAATTAGCCTGCGTCCCTCAGCAGTGAAGATGCCGGACAATCACGCCCTGGATCCACTTGTCAGACCAGACGCCAGGTTCGTTGCCGTGCGGATCAAGAAACTGAAAACGCCGCCCGCCCGGAAATGAGACGATCTCGCGACAGATGTTCCCACCGTGTTCGGTGACTCGATCCCCGGTTGCCTCCAGCTCGTCCGCGCACAGCACGATCAGAGCTGCTCCATCTGTCGGTTCGTGATTTTAGATCGGACTTGAAGAAGCCGCCCGTCAGTTTGCCATCCGAGAATTCACGATACTCAGGACCATAGTCTTTGAACGACCAGCCGAAGACTGCGGCATAAAAGGTCTGCTGTTGATCAAAGTTGCTTGCCGGAAATTCGACGTAGTCAATGGTCCGGTCTGTTGGCATTCGTCGCTCTCTTTTCTTCGTAGTCCTGCCAGCCGCGTCCCGAGCTGGCAAACGAGAATGTGTGCCTTGCCTGCAGCCACAGGTCGATGAACCCGGTCCCGGGCTGGAACTACGGATGCAACATCTGGTCACGGAGAAGGGTTAAAGAGAAGCTGGACGACGTGCACATGAATCCGGATGCGTCACCTTTCAGTCAACAATAATGCTGACGGGCTCGATCGGATGGGGATATGGCGCTGACGGGGAAACCTGCCGACCGCCTGAGATATTGCCGACGGTCGCAGAATCAACCACACATTTGACGTTTTGGTGCCCTACTCCGTTTCGTCACCCGGCGGTCGCTCGATACAACTTGCGAAATATCACTCGCGAAAGAATCTCGCATCAACCAGAGATTCGGAGAATCAACACATGGCGGCACCGAGCTTTCGAGGACTTTTGCTGACAATCACCTTACTGGGAGTCCTCAGACTTCCAGTGATGGCCGGGTTTGAGGATCGTGTCTTTCGAGACGACGACGGCGAACACGGCTATGTCGTTTTTCTGCCGAAAGACTATTCGCCTGACACCGACTGGCCGGTCGTTCTGTTCCTGCACGGAGCTAGCGAGCGGGGCACTGACGGGCGTCACCAACTGTCGCTTGGTCTGGGGCCTGTCGTGCGGAAGCAGGCAGACACGTTTCCGTTCGTTGCCGTGTTTCCGCAGTGTGAGGATTTGCAGGGTCGGTATCTGACCGGCTGGCTCGCGGGTTCGCCGGATGCCAACCGAGCGCTGGCAATTCTGGAAGAAGTTGAACGCGAATATTCGATCGACTCGCAACGGCGAGTGCTCACGGGCTGGTCCATGGGCGGATACGGAACGTGGAGCATTGCGGCTCAGGACCCATCGCGATGGTCGGCGATTCTGCCTCTTGCCGGTGGCGGTGAAACTGCGTGGGCGGAACGTCTCAAGGACAGCGCCATCTGGGCATTTCACGGAGAAAACGATGGGGCCATTCGACCTCAGCAGTCTCGACGCATGATCGCGGCACTCCGCGACTCTGGTGCCAGTCCGCGGTACACCGAGATTCCGGGCGGCGAGCACGACATTACCGGTCCTGTCTACCAGAGTCAGAACGTCATCCAGTGGATGCTCGATTCCCAGAGTTCCGTGCCGACCACACTGAGTCTTGATGCGGATCTTCCACTGGCGAACGCATCCGAGTTTGTGCCGGCCATGCACCTGCGCGGTGCCGCGACTGTGCGACTGGGCAATCGCATGCTGGATGCCCTGGCGATGTCCGTTCCGGACATGCTGCCGAAAGAACTGCTCAGTGGGAAGATCGAGAACATCAGCGATTCGACGGTCGTCCAGGGTCGGAACTTCGGCATTACGTTTGGCGACGTCTCCTATGCGACGGAAGTGTGGCGTGTGCGAGTCAAGGCTCGTGCCGGGAACCGCATCAATGTGCAGATCGGCCTGACGAAAGCCAAACTGCGCATCGGTGGAACTTCGGTCATCGGCCGTGATCATTCGGCGTCTGCCGGTCCGATCGAAATTGTCATCGGTTCAAGCCGGCCCGCCTGGCTGACGTTTGACGTTGAGCCTCAGATCGAAAACCGGGAATTCAAACTGAAACTGGTGGAGTCCGCGTTCCGCATCGAGAACGACAACTGGTACGTGACCAATCCCGCATGGGTACGGACGCGCGGATTGGGGATGACTCGACAGAACGTCTCCGACGGACTCACTCGAGGTCTGTATGGCAATAAGTCGCGGATCGAGAAAGAAGTACGCAACGTCATTCCCATGATGATCGCCGAGCTGGAGAAGAATCTCACACTGACCGAAGCGGACAAGCTGGTGTCCAGCTTCTGGCCGTTGCCGGTGTATCACCCCCGCGTTCGCTTGTGGCCGCAGGAACTCCAAACGGACGACAGTGGCATTTCGCTTGTGCTGGGTCTGACCGCCGCTGCGGTCGAGCCCTGGGCGGCACCGAAAACGCCCGCGTCTCACACCGTCGCGCAGGTGACTCCCGCCGATATTTCGCGAAGTGAAGACCTGCAACTGGCGGTTGCTCCACAAATGCTCGGCTACCTGACTCAGTTGATGGTCGACGCCGACGTGGCTCGGATTCACGTCCTGGACATTCCGGAACTCTCATTCGCGGAGTTCAATGATGTCGAAGTGCTGCGGGAGATTTTCCCGGAGCTCAAGCGATTCGGGAAATCGCTCGAAGTCGCCTCCGTACTTGAACTGGCCGGTCCGATCGAAATCGGCAACGAACCCGAAACAAACCACATGCGATTCGCGGTTCCAAGAATCGCCATCAATGTGGCAGTGCGTCAGGCGGCCAGCGAGAAGTGGCAGCCGTTCGCCGGAATTACAGTCAGCGTTGGACAGGATGCCCTGACGGAACTGGTTCAAGTGGATGAGCAGAACCGAGCCCTGCAACTGCACTGGACGGGGGACCTGGCAATCACAGCGAAAGCGACGTTTGATTCCGAATTCACTCCACAGAACAACGAGATCAACACGGATCGTCTTGCCGTGGTCGCTCGCAGTGCGTGGACGGCATGGGCTGGCCAGGGACCCGCTTCACGGACGGCCGTCCCGGACATCGAACTCGGACTGACGCAGATGCGACTGAGCGACGTCGGTTGGAAGTCGCCCTGGCTGGGTGTCACGTTTTCGCCGCCTGGCGTCAAAATCACAAACAGCAGCGAAGTGGACCTCGTGTACGGAACTCGCGGACCGTACAGCAACTGGGGTGGACCTTACGTGCTCGCGCCCGGTGAGACGCACGAGTATGAGATCGCTCATCCTTTGGGATTCCGACGCAGGATCGATGGCGAGTATGTTGAGTTCACTCTGGCCCCGGGATCACACTCGGAATTCCGAGCCCCACAGTCGGGCGGTCCACCGCGGCTGTTTCGTGCCCGCGAGGATTTGAACACAACGGATCCGGATGTTCCCGAGTCGCCCGTTCCTGCAAACTCCGTCGACAAGACCGCAGCCCTCACCAAATAAGTCGACGTACGACTCGCCCCTCATCCTTTCGGTATCCACAGGAAAGCAAGCTTGTTCGCCGGTCCGATTTTCGCCCGTGAGGCTCTGACACTGCCGCGGCAGTTTCGCCACTACCTGATCCGTTCAGGCTACATTGGGTTGCTGTTTGTCCTGATCTGGACGGCGGGGCAAACCACGTTTGGATTTCAGGACGTGCGTGGCATCTCGGCGATGGCGAGCTTCGGAAATCTGGTCTTTCAGATTCTCGGATTCGTGCAGCTCACGCTGGTGCTGTTCTTCTCGCTGCTGTTCACCGCCGGAAATATTGCCCAGGAAAAAGACCGGCAGACACTGATTCTGCTGCTGATGACGGATCTTTCGAACCACGAGATCGTACTCGGCAAATTGCTGTCCAGTCTGTTGCAGGTCGGCACGCTAATCCTGGCGTCGGTGCCCGTATTCATTTTTCTGCGGATGCTCGGCGGAGTTGGAACCGATCAGGTCCTGTGGCTGATCGCGCTGTGTGTCGTGACCGCGATGCTGTCCGGAAGCTGGGCCGCCATGGTGGCTCTATGGCGGGAAAAGACGTTTCAAACTCTGTCGACCAGCGTTCTGGGAGTGGTCGTTTTTCTGGGCCTGCTGGAATCGTTGATCGCCATCGCGCCGCCGGATTCCGCTGCCGCGGACTGGCTGGCCGTGTTCAGCCCGTATCGTGCATTGGTCGGGATCATGTCGCCCCTGGCCGACGAATCGGCCATTGGCGTTGGAGCCGTTTCCGCACTGGATTCGATCGTGGCGCTAGGGCTGCTGGCAGCGATCATGAGCGGCGTCAGCATCCAGCGACTGCGCGTCTGGAATCCATCACGTTCCGTCTTCATTCAGCCGGAAACAACAACCGACGAATCCGCAGGCGGTGAGTTGCGGCAGGTTGTTCGTCACCGCCGTATCTGGTCGAACCCGGTGATCTGGCGAGAGATTCGCACCCGCGCGTACGGACGCCGAATGATCGTCATCAAGCTGGCCTATCTGGTGATGGCGGCCTTCGTGTTTCAGCAGTCAATCATTGGTGGCAGCAACGGCGAGCTTGTGCTGGGAATGCTGTCGCGTCCGGCGTTCGCATTTGTCGGCCTGAGTATCCTCGGGCTGATGCTCATCAACGCTCAGGCGGTCACGTGCATTACGAATGAACGCGACAGCAAGACACTTGACCTGCTGGTCGCCACCGACATCACCGCCAAGGAATTCGTTTACGGTAAGCTCGGGGGCGTTTTCTACAACACCGCCGAACTGGCATTGATCCCACTGGCGATCGTCGGCTGGTTTGCATTTCAGGCAGAAGCCTCGGCCGAAGACTGCGTTTACCTGGCATTCGGATTTCTTGTTCTGGTCGCGTTCGCGGCAATGCTCGGACTGCATTCGGGACTCGGTCGAGAAAGCTCGCGTCAGGCGATTGCCAGCAGCATGGGGACAATTTTCTTTCTATTCGTCGGCATCTTCATTCTGTTGATCCTGCTGGTTGAAACGCGAGGATCGTTTGCGAATCAGATTCAGGCCTTCCTGCTGTTCATTCTGGCTGGAGGGTTGGGGCTGGTGCAGTTACTGACGCACCACAACCCATCGCCCGCATTGCGACTGGCCGGCGGATTGCTGCCGTTGATCACATTCTACGCGATCACGACATTTCTACTTCAGGGGACACTGGGTGTCTGCCTGTCGGTCGCGGTCGCTTATGGGTTTACGACCTTCGCCATGCTGATTCCCGCGGTCAGCGAATTCGACGTCGCACTCGGCCGCAGTACCGTGGATCAGGGATGAGTGAACGACACGTCAGGATGGACTCTTGACCGAACAACAGCCCTCACCACAACGGCCCGATCTGACAACCCGTCAGTGGCTGGCTCGATCGGCCACGCTGACGGTGATTCTCGAAGTACTCACGTGTATTTCACGTTTCGGTCTGGGACTTCAGTCGACACGGGACACCGCATCCACGATCGGTGTGCTGACATGTGGCATTCGCATTCACCACGGTTACATTGGTGTGGTCATGCTCATGTTTGCCGTCCGTTGGTGGCATCGGTCTCCCGTACGAGCACGTTATGTTCTGCTGATCGCGATTGCTCTGATCGCCAGTGATCTGATTCACCACTTCCTGGTGTTGTGACCAATCACGGGCAGCCCGCACTTTCATTTCGTGTATCCGCGTTAAGAAAGTGGTAATCAATTGACTCGCAAATTCCAGCCGCAGAGCGGCGACAGCATATAGCCCCTGGCGTAAGCTTTGAAGTTGCACACTTTTAGCCCCCTCTCCCCCGCGAATGCGGCAGAATCAGCGTTCCTACGCAGATTCGACGTACTCCGCATTCGTGGGGGAGAGGGTT
>CAUZFZ010000306.1:0-5980 GCA_963579025.1 Planctomycetota bacterium
ATCGCAGTCGAGACCTCGGGCGATGCGCTCCTCGAACTGTTCACGAGAGTCTCGGACAAGCTCCAAGAGGCGGTCGCCAGGTCCGCTTGAGCGTCAAGTAACCGGCGGCGGAGTCTGATCCGCGTCACGCCGCGTCTGCTGCCCGAAACGGTGGCTGAGGGTTCTCCGGTAGGTCCGGTGACAGTCGGCCACCGTTCTTGCATGCGCTGACCTCACAACGCGGCGGAAGCACACCATTTCCGAAAAAACACGCCGTCGAAAGTCCGCCGCACTGCTTAACACGAATCAACCGGTAACGCGGGTCAGACACAACTGACCGGAAACACAAACCACTCGAAACACTCAGGAGAAAACCATGTCACTGCTCAAATCCCTGCGGAAGTTTGCTGTCAGCGAAAACGGCGCCACGATGGTCGAGTACGGCCTGATCGTTGGATTGCTGTCCCTTGTCTGCGTCATCGCAGTCGAGACCTCGGGCGATGCGCTCCTCGAACTGTTCACGAGAGTCTCGGACAAGCTCCAAGAGGCGGTCGCCAGGTCCGCTTGAGCGTCAAGTAACCGGCGGCGGAGTCTGATCCGCGTCATGCCGCGTCTGCTGCCCGAAACGGTGGCCGAAGGCTGTCCGGTATCTCCGGCGGCCGTCAGCCACCGTTTTTGCATGCGCTGACCCCAACACCGTGGAATCACGCCTTTTGCGGAAACGTACGCCGTGTGATGTCCGCCACGGTGATCAACACGAATCAACCGGTAACGCGAGTCAGAAACGATTGACCGGACTTTGCCTTCAAAGAACAGGGCCAAAGCAATGACTGACATTATCTTCGACTGGACGCCTTTCGTGGTCGTCGGCGTCGCCGCAACCGCAGCTGCTGTCAGCGATTTTCGAGCACTGAAAATCAGCAATTGCCTGACAGTCTCACTACTGGTTCTGGGAATCGTGTTTCACACGACTGCTGGTGACGGATGGCCGCAGTCGGTCGTTGGTGCGACGGTTGGATTCGGCGCTTTGATACTGCTCTACGCGGTCGGTGGCATGGGCGCGGGTGATGTGAAGCTGATGACCGGCATTGGAGCGTGGCTGGGGCCAGCCACGACGCTGCACGTGCTGCTGATGGCTGGAGTTGCCCTCGGGGTTACCTCAGTCATCGTGCAGATTCGTCGCAAGGTCATGTTTCGCATCAATCCGTTCCGCGACACCGCTGTCACAGTCGCCGATCTCGCCAGGAAGGCGGATCGGCGTAAACACCTGATCCCATTCGCATGCATGCTTTTCCTTGGTCTGGCAGGAACGCTGGCCGAGAGCGTGCTGCGACTGAACTGAGCGGCGAGAACGTGATCGTCATCTAACTACTCACTCTCAAACCCAACTTCGACAGGCAGTCGATCATTCGAGGAGAAATCAAATGTGGGCGAAACGACTCATGCTGGCACTGGCTTTTGGCGGCTCCATCACGGTGGGCATGAATATCCTCAAGAATCTGAATAGTGACGGCACGGCAGCCCCGGAAACGGGACAGATTGTTGTCGCGAAGGAACACATTGATCGCGGCAAGGAAATTGAAGCGAGCATGATCGAGACGAAGACCGTTCCGAAGGACTCCGTCCCGCCAGGAGCTGTGACTGATGCCGAAAAAGTGGTGGGCCGTCTGGTAACGATTGATGGCGGCCTGCCGCCGGGCACCATTCTGGAAGCGGCGCTCGCTTCGGCCGACCAGAAGCAGGGCCTGCCATCGCTGATTCCCAGCGGAATGCGGGCTTTTACGATCCAGGCGTCAAACGCATCCGGGGTGGCTGGACTCGTCTCTCCCGAAGATCGAGTGGACGTGTTGCTCACGGTGCAGTCCCGTTCACGCGATGACGTGACCGGCGGAGGTCAGACACTCATGCTGCTGCAGAACATCGAGGTTCTGACAGTCAATCAGGACTATGTTCGCGAAGACACCGAAAACGGTGAGCAACGATCTTCCAACAAGAAATCCCGGGTTGAATATGTCACCCTGCTCGTGGAACCCGAACAGGCGGCACGGCTGAATCTGGCTCAGAGCCGCGGAAGTCTGCACCTCTCACTGCGAAACCCGGACTCGATCGAGGACGTCGGTGCGGATATCAACATCAGCTTCAACGACATCATCGAATCACGTCAATCGAGCGTCACAGGACCGCCAACTCAGGTGCAGGTGGTATCACACCCGGAATTGGTTAATCGTGTCGTCGAGGAAGCCGCAGAAGTCCCGGCGAAACTTCCAATGATCGTCACATACCGGGGCACCAAACGGACCGATGTGAATCCAACGGGTCCGGTTACAGCTAACGACCCGGAACCTGTTGGTAACGAGTCGAATTCAGGACCGCTTCCCAGGCCTGTCGGCCGACCCGGTGTTTTTCCGGGTGATGGGGCGATCCCCGACGTGGCGTTCTCTGGATACGAGACGCCTCGCCGTGACGACTCATAGAGTGTGAACTCTCTTCGCAACGAAACGTGAAGTCAGGCCCTCTGCCGATGGCAGGTGGCCTGTTTTTTTGTCCGTCATGTCGACGATTCAGCGCGAGACCGAATCCGATTGGCGATCAGTTTCATGGCTTTGGCTGGCTTACTTGACGGACGCTGCAGAACCAGCGGCGTACCCCCGTTCGTGGCAAGATTGACGGACTTCAGATCGTTGGGAATCGTCGCGAATTCCGCCATTCCCAGCGCATCAGCCGCCTTCGCCGGTGCCACTTCCATCGGCTGACCCGCACGCCCGGCTATCAGTTCGATTCGTTCCCGATCGATTCCCATTTGTGTCAGGTACTCGAGGATCCGCTGAGCGTTCTGCAATGACGGCACGTCAGTGCGGAACAACAACAGAACGTCGTCGGCCCGGGTCAGCACCTCGGACTGCTCGGTGTAAACGGGATGATTGAGATCGACAACGACATAGGCAAACGAGCTGCGGCACAGCTCCACGACTTCGCTGATGCGTTCGGCCGTCAGCAATTCCATATCCGTATACGAATCTGGAGGCGCAAGCAACCTGACGCCACTGTCGTGTTTTGACAACACACTCTGAAGGACATTGAGGTCAAGTTGTGCGCACTTTGACTCGGTCAGGTCAGTGAGTGAATGCTCGGGCGTCAGGTCGAGCAGCGCGGCCTGAGCTCCGTCAGTGAGTCGCAGATCGAGTAACGCCACGGGCGCGTCTGGCGAGGCCAGCAGGACGGCCAGATTCGCGGCCAGTGTGCTGGCCCCGGCCCCTCCACCAGCCGAGCACACTGCGACAAGTCGACCCTTACTGCCGCCATCCCCCTGGTTCTGCAGGTTCTGGATGGTGGCGGCGAGGTCAGTGGTCAATTCGTCGATATCCACGAACTCGGCCGCCCCGCTGCGGAGAGCCTGCAGCACCAGTTTGCCGTTCGATGACGGGCCCACAGCAATCAGAGTGCCCCAGTCGATCCCGGTGCCCAGTGTTTCAAATACCGGAGCGTGTTCGTCATTTACGACGACAAGTGTGATGTCCGCGTTCTGCCCCGAGAGCGTGCTGGTCGCCGCAGCAACCGTGAGCACGTTTGACGGCGGACACACGTATCCGAGCCTTGTGACTTCCGCGCGGACGCGACTCGTGCTGGACTCACTGTCACCGACGACGAACAACTTCATGGCAAACACGCCTGCTGAGGAACTGGCCCTGGGTATTTGCGACACGGCCGTGGCGGGAAACCCGGTTTTGTCGCGTGCTGCCGCGAGATCAGCGACAGCGCTGGACGTCGGCCTTCCGCTGCGTGAATGGGGACCGGAAACGTCCCGAAAGCACAGCACGGCCTGACGTCACAACCGACCAGAAGATACAGCGATCGGCCAGATTCGCAATTCTGTTGCAAATAAACTGGCATCCGACGCGGGCGCGAGAGCGGATCCCCCAACCCGGACGAGCCGGAACCAATCAGTAGCGAAACTCGCCAGGCGTTTCGGCCGAAAGTCCTGGCGACTTTCGCTACGTCAGAAATCCTGCGCATTTTGCGCAGGATTTCACTGATAAGAATCTAAGCACCCAAATGCCACTCCGCGTGAAATCAGCAGGCAGTTGCCGATTGGATCATGGCTCGACAGTTCCGCGCACACTCAATGCAACTTGCTCGGCACGCCAAACCGGGACCGAAGCGTTCCATGGAACCAATCGCTCGGGCGCACTGCTCAAAGAACGAGGCCACGGCCTGCCAGGTATCGACAGAAAACTGCCTGTTGTTCTGCAGGCCGAGCGTCACTTCGCGGCAAACGGCGGAGATTCTCGAGAGCAACTGTCGATGGCGAGATCGTTCCACGCGCGACTTGAACTCCTGCCGATGGAACGGCATCGTCGCAAGGCACTTGTTGAAACACTCTGCTAACGCTCCGACCAATTGATCCTGCCGGGATACCTCGGGGGTCCGAACAGTGGACGCGCTAGGCGAAACCCGAGTCGGCCTCGGAAACTCGTACACCGTCTCCTCGGTATGGATCGCGTCGTCCCATTTCGAGGCGACTGAATGTGTTGCAGACACAGGGTCTCTCCTTGACTCAGTGGACCTGGTGGATTTCACAAGCAGATTCGCCACGACTCCGGACTTACCCGGAGTCACGGGGAATTTGCTTGCTCCCGCAGACGTGTGAGCATTGTTCGGTCCAGTGATCCTCATTCCTGCTCAGTTTGGACAACGAATCTCGTCATTATGTCGCGATTCATGTGAGCCCGCCGGCTGGCGTTCTTTCTGTATCACAAGGATGATCATATTCGCTTTGCTGCGGCGTCTGCTCTGGCGGCACTGGACGAGGTCGCCAAAAACCATACGGCGGCGTTTACAGGCCGGACTGTTTCCGACGAAGGCCCCCTTCAGTGTCAGAAATGACGCGAAGCAGGGAATTCGAATCACCCGACTTGTGAAGACAGTGTGTAAAGCGTTCGGTGACCGCCGACGGGACGTTTTCGGAAGCCGACAGGAGAATGCTTGACGGCACTGAATTGAGATGACCGTCGCCCGCAATACTCTCGGCCGTGTGGCTGCCGAAGTTGTAATCGCACACGAAGATGTCGATCGGCTCAGATGCCAGTACATCGGCAGCCTCGGCGCATGACGCAACGGTCGTAACGTCGTAGCCACTGATAGTGAACAGCGCGTGGAGCGAACTGCGGACACCTGCGTCGTCGTCGGCTACCAGGATGCGCAGGCCGCACGGCTCTTCGTGTTGAGGGATTGCGCGTCCAGCCACAGCCACTGGTCGCTCGAATACAAAGAAGTCTGCTGATGTATCGGGGCGGTCGACTTGTGGTGCTTCCGTCCTGATTTGCCGCCAGTCCGGACGGTTCTCCTCAATCCAGGCGAGGCAGTTCCGGTGTTTTGCGTGTCGGGCTGATGGAGCAGTGCAGTCGAAGGACGTTGAGAAAATCAGCACGCAGTGGTTCGATGCGTCGAATAGTTTCGTGAGGTGGTCTTCGTAAGCGGCCTGCTCGACGAGGTGATAGACAACGTCGAGGGACACTGTGAGGTCGGCCGTCTCGCCGGCATAGTCAGACAGGTGTTTGAAGCGACGGTTGGCGTTTCCGCGGAATTGCTTGCGGCGTTGCTGAATGGCCGTGCGGCTGACTTCGAAGCCGAGGTAGTCGGGGTACTCGCACATTTCGAGCTGCACGCCGTCTCCGAAACCGAATTCGATAGCCGTTTCAATCCTGTGCGACCGGATGAAGTCGTTGATGAACGCCGCTTTGTATTCGGCGTTTGCGCCGCGTGATCCGGCACCGGACGTGCGGCCTGACTTGTATCTATGCTGCCAGTAGCGGGCCGAACTGAAAAACGGACGGAGAGTGCGGTCCTTCACACTGATCATTGGCAAACCTTATTGGTGACGAGTTGCCGGCCGACGCGGGCGTGATCCCAAAACGTGGGTGTTGGGGAATCGGGAAAATATCGAGACTCCCTTCCGGTTGATGGTTGAAGTCGGACCGGGAAAGGAGTCTCGATGGAAATT
>CAUZFZ010000307.1:0-5892 GCA_963579025.1 Planctomycetota bacterium
ATTTCCGTTCAGAAATCAGGATCGCAAAGGACGCCGCTTTCTCCAAGACCACTTCAACTCACGGCAAAAGCCGAAGAACTCCAACTCACAACTCCCACGTGTTGTCGCCTCAGAGAGATCACACCCCGCTGAGGAGCGTCCGTATGTCGGAATCATGCTGGACAGTGCCGCGAAGGTCCAAGGCATGAAAGTCAAGGGAGTGATAAAAGACGGACCGGCGGACAAGGCGGGGTTGAAGGCATCGGACATCGTCATCAAAGTCGATAAGAACGAGATCAAAACGTTTCGCGATTTCCTGGCAGTGATGCGATTTCTCAAGATCGGCGAAAAGACCAAGCTGGTCGTGAAGCGTGAGGACAAAGAGATGACGCTCACGATCGTTCCGGTGGCCAGACCCGCGAAGGTCGTGCCGCCACCCGCAAAACGGTCGCCGAGTAAGGTCGCGGCCGATGGCACGGTGACGTTCGGCCATACGGCGTCAGTCCGGGGGATCGCGATCTTTCCCGATGGAAAACGAGTCGTGACGGCCGGTTACCGTGAAGACTATCTTTGGGAACTCGCGACGGGGAAAGACCTGGGCCAGTTCACGAAGGCTCGCAGCCTGGCCGTGGCGATTAGCGGCGATGGCAAGCGGGTGGCGATCGAAGGCTTTGACGCGCTCACGATTCACGATGCCGAGAAGAACAAGCAACTGCTGAGCTTCAATCCGCACGGCGATTGGGATCGCAAGTTTCCGTTTCGTCCGACGGTCGATGCGATGGCGTTCAGTGCCGACGACAAGTTGCTGGCCACGGCAGGAAGCATCGCCAAGGTCGGCGGATCTCACGGTTATCCGGGCGGTGTGGTCAAGGTGTGGAATGCTGAAACGGGCAAGGAAGTTCGCAGCTTCGGCGATCTTCCTCATCGCGCCGGAAGCGTCGCCATCAGCCCGGACGGAAAACAAATAGCTGCCGGAACGTTCGGTGCGGGCGGCGAGTTGCCGGATTCGGCGCTCTTCAGCGTTTGGGAGATCGGTACTGGCAAACAGATTCTGTCGGCCAAGATGCATGAAAAGATTTCCGTGAAGGACAATCCGTGTAACGTGCGTACGGTGATCTTCCATCCCGACGGCAAACACGTCCTGACGGGGAGTCTGGACAACAAGCTGCGCGTGTGGGAATTGTCGTCAGGAAAACTGACCGAGACGCGCGCGATGAATCGTCGCCGAGGCGCGGGAATCGCCGCGTTCAGTTCTGACGCACGGTTGCTGGCCTTCGGCGGGGTTCGTGTTGTCAGCATCCACGAAGTTGCCACGGGCAAAGAGATCAAATCGTTTCCGTTCGACGTGCGGCGAATCCGATCACTCACATTCAGCCGGGACGGAAAATGGCTGGTCGCCGGGGGCGGAAACTCCTTTCGATCTGGCGAAGCAAAGGCCTGGAAACTGGCGGATTAGTATTGGTCGCGGAAAAGTTGTCGTCTATTGACGCTACCTAACGCTATCAACTCCAGACGGGTTGCATTTAATCGGGAGAAGCATGAATAAATCTAAGGGGTCAGGCCTCTTTGATGTGATGATCGAGGTTGGATAGACTCCTGGCATGCCAAGATCTCCCCGAGTTGACGCTCCAGCAGTTCATACGCACTCGTCACCCGGTGCTGCATGAACCGGGGGGCCAGGACATAGCCAACGATCACGTAGTAAAACGGAATCGCCAGCAGCCCCATCAATGACACGACCGGACCATGATTCAGCACTTCGCCGGGCATCGAGAGATACGAAATCGTGCTGGATCTAAGGGGTCAGGACTCATAGTTTCCATTTTTGTCAACCAATGCCCGAAACATCACCAAGCAACCGCTTCGAATTCTTACCATCGTCTGCGCAGTCAGTCTTTCCACGGCGCAGGTGAAAGCCGAGGACCAGTTTCTTGTTGATGAAGGAAAGGCTAACGCTGAAATTATCATCAGTGAATCTCCGGCGCGTTCGTCGTGTTTGGCGGCAGCTGAGCTCCAAACCTACGTTGCGAAGATCTCCGGCACGCGGCTTCCAATCAGGGTCGAGCCTTCCGCCGATGTTCCGGTTCAGATCTACGTAGGCGAGAGCCCGCACGCGGCGAAACTCGGCGTCACCGCTGATCGTCTCGAACGTGTCAGGAACCACGTCTCTTTCCTGGCGTTACAGGAAAGTCACGAATCGATTTCGTCGGACTCACCCAGGACTTCATCGAATAGGGCTTCGAGGCCAAGTTCGACAGCGAGTGCTCCCATTCGGTCGCGATCAGCATCGCTGGCCATTCGGTGTATCTGACGCAGATCACGGCGACTCTTGTGACTGCCCTTGCTGATCCACAGAAGTTTCGATCCTGCGGCGTCGATGCGCGAAACCACAGGAAGCAGCCACCCTTCAAAAACTTCGATCTCCTCTGACCGGCTGAGCTCATCTGGAATCAGTTCGCGGGGATAAAGATCCAACTTCAGTGCCTCGGCCTGATCGAACAGTTGGAACAGTCGCCGATTCTCAACCGCCTCCCGGATGGACGGTGCATCGAATAGAAAGTCGGATTCGCTCAGCGAGTTGAGGAACGCATCAATGTTTTCCGAGATCGCCCGGTTATCCGTCACGATGTCGATGTCCTGAGTCAGTCGCGGCTCACCGTACAGGACCGACGTCAGACCGCCGGTGAGGTGAAAGTGGATGCCGTGCCGTTCGAAGATTGCGACCGCTTTGGTCAGCGTATTTCGGAAGGCGTCAATGGGAAACATCGGCCAGCTTTCGGTCGATCAGAATTTGCGCGGTTGCATCAGCAACATAAAGCCGTTTGGCGACTTCCCATTTCAGTCGCTCCGATGAAACCGGACCGATCTCGGATTCGATCTGGCGAGCCAACATTTCGCGAGTCCACTGCAGCATTGCGGCACAGCGTTCAAGACGTGCCTTTGGGCTGAGTGCCTCGATATGCTGCTGATTCAGATGTTCGACCGTGGATTTCATAAAGGCAGTTTACCTGGCGGTGGCTGGCGTTGAAAGAACGGCTTGTTCGTCAAGAAAACGGGACGAATCCTGCGGGCTGGCGACGCCATGATGATTCAACCGTCTGGCCGAGCATTCACTTCACCCTGCTAACCACAACCAGGTAGTGGCCCAACGGAGATGGTGAATCATGATTTCGACTTGGCTCCGTCAGAGTGCAAGTCGATTCGCCTGTTACTCATTGCCGCCGAATCGAAACGAGTAGAGGTCGGCGTCCTTCATCTCAAAGAGCAGGCGCACCGGTTTGCCGGCAAGTGACGACACGTCTTTGCTGTCGTCCTTCCACACAACAGACCGGGCGATCGTGTCTCCGAAGACTTCCGGACAGTCCGCCAGCGAGAAGCCGTCCAGCGGTTTGCCGTCAGTGTCCTGAATCTCAACTCGAATCGAACCTGCTGCGGATGTGGCAAAGTTGAGTTCCAGTTGTGTCCCGTCAAACACGATTGGCTTCGTCTGCAGCCGCCCGCCTTTCCAGCCGGCTGTTGCGGACACGAATCCGTCCTGACGCAGTGTGTAGCGGCGGAAGCTGGTTGACGTGCCTTGCCAGTAGCCTTCGGTGGCGTAGAGCGAGATGTCGTCAGCGGCACCTTCCAGATGTGACTTCGTCTGGATCATGCCCCAGAAGATGAAGTTGTCGCCGTAGACCCATGCGTCTTTCGTTGACGGCCCCGGCCGGATAAAGGCCTCGCCCCAGCGTTGGAACGTCACGCCGTCGCGGCTCGTCATGAACGCCGCGTCGGTCACCGTTGTGCCGTATCTCCCGGACTGTTTTGAGCGAAACTGTCGCTCTTCCAATCCGGGCAGTGCCGTCATCGATGGCGACCAGCCGCGGTCGTTGTAGCGCATCGGGAAGCCCATGAAGATATGCGGTGCCCGGTAGTACGGCTGGACCTGATTGGTGTAGAGCGCCTGCTCCGCCGCGTCCGGGTATTCGAGCCACTGCGGCTTCGGAAAACTCCCCGGGTCTTTGGATGTCGCGGTCATGATTCCACGCACGCCCTGATCGAACTGACGGTGGTATTCCCGATAAACCTTGCCCACCGAGTCCCAGAACATGAGATTCTGCGAATCAAAGGCTCCCTCTGTCACGAACGGCTTTCTGCTCTTCAGTTGAAAACGAAGTCCGTCCGCGGAAACCAGCAGGTAAAGACCTTTGGGCTTCCGGCCAACGATCACGATTTTGTAACGCTCGTCAGCCGGGCAATCAGGGTTGGCGTCCTTAAATACGGACGTGTGCGCCGGACTGCCACCGATCTCGCTGACCATCGCTTCGTTGAGGATCAGGTTGTTCTTCTTCGATCCCTGGAATTCGACAACACCCACTTCTGGGCGAGTCCAGTGGATACCGTCCGAGCTCTCGGCGACACACAATGACTCCCACGGACTCTTGTTCGTCTCGTAGGCCTTTGAAGCGGGATGATGTCCGCCTCGGTAGTACATTCGGAATCGGTCACCGTCCTGGAACACGCTCTGGTAAGCGCTGCCATTTCCTTCCCACGCGGCATCAGAGCGGAATACGACTTCGCGACGAACCGGGCGATGCAGCTCCAGCCGCACTCCGTCGAGCTGCTCAATCAGATGCTGATCGACGAAAAGTTCTCGCCGACCCCCAATGTCGATCGGTTCGACCGCCTGGGAACTGGCGACGTCTAACGTCAGGATCACACCCACGCTGAGTGTGGCAAGTGCCGATTGAAATCGTTGGCTCATCATGGAGAGTTTTCTATCCAGAACGCGTAGAGGTCAGCTTGACGAAGATGGATTCGCAGAGCCACCTTGCTGCCGGCAAGTAAAGCCCAATCGGCTTCATTCTTCCAGGCGACGGCCTGTTCCACGTCGTGTCCTCGAAGTGGAACGCTGCTGTTGAGGTCAAATCCACGAATGGGATCGCCAGATTCGTCGAGCACTTCGACGCGTGCTTCGCCGTTTTCACGGGCATCGACATTCAGCATGAGACGTCGGCCGGAAGCGACGAATGGCTTCGTGGTGACCTGCCCGACCTTGTCACCGGCTGTCAGTGAAACGAATCCGTCTGAACGGAGCGTGGCGAGACAAAGTGCCTGGAACGGCTGGTCGCCTGTCTCGACAGGCACTGTGCCCAGCTTTCCGCCGTAGTAGATCATCAAACGACCATCGCGCACGACCGGCGGATTGGTAAAGATTTTGAAGACCTTGTGTCGCCAGGTGTCTTCTGGACCGTCCGCAAAAAACGGCTGCCGAAAAGGGCGGGACCAGTCTCGACCATCGCGACTGCTCAGCAACTCCCAGTTGATAATGGTGCCGCGGTCCACGACGCCCGTCTGGTTCTTTCGCTCGCGACGAAGTTCGGCGAAGCCCACCCACTGTGAGCCATAGGGAAACCCATAGGCCGCCTCGGCCTCGTCGCCGGGATGGTCGCGGTCGTCGGCCACATGAACCCAGTCAGGTGTGACCGACCACTGAAGCATGTCTCTGCTCCACGCGTAGGCCTGAGCCCGTTTGCCGTCATGGCTCCGCTTAGCAGCCCCAACATAGATTTTTCTCTGAGGATCAAACCAGAACATGCTGCGGTCAGAGACGCGCAGAACCGGCTCGTTGTGATTCAACTCGTGCCAATGAATCCCATCCTTCGAGCCAAAGGCATAGTGCCCGTGACGTTTGATTCCGAACGGCGGCGGATCGCCCCATTGCTTCCGGACCAGTTCCTCTTTGTACGGCCAGCGACCGATGAAAGTCATCAATCGATAAGGCCACTGTTTATCATGCGGCAGGTACGAATGGCACTGCCGGTTTGGTAGCAAGGGGTTACGTCATGCGGCGGCCTTGAGCTGGTGTCTTGGTTTCTTCATTAGAGCCAGAACTTTCGGTCTGCGTTTGTTGACGCGCGGTTCGACTCGACC
>CAUZFZ010000308.1:0-5791 GCA_963579025.1 Planctomycetota bacterium
AAAGAAACGGCCGTGTCCGCTGCAGTAGAGCTTGACCTGCCTGCCGGTTGGACTTGTCACCAGGTCATTCCGCAGGTCGGCCACCAGCCCCCTTTTGAGCATGACCAGCACGAGTACGGGCAGACAGATTCCTGCGACCACCATCGCCTGAATCAGTGTGGCACTGCGAAGTCGGTACAGGTCCTTGAAGGCAAGGGACAGATAGAAGAGCCAGCGTTGCAGCAACTTAATGCCTCCCGTCATCGATTCGTCGGGGTGCAGGATTTCGAAAGAACGACTTCACACGCCCGGCGGGATGACCTGAAACCGGTTCTAATTCAATAATCAGATCGCAGAACTCGCGAGCAAGATCCTCCTCATGAGTGATCATCATCACGGTGCTGTGACCCTCTGTCAGGACTTTCAGCTCCTGCAGTGCTGCGCGGGCGGTCTCCCGGTTCAGGCTGGCCGTTGGCTCATCCACAAAGATGAGTTCCGGGTCGTGAGCAATCGCACGCGCCAGCGCCACACGCTGATACTGCCCCAATGAAAGGTTTTTCAGTCGCCGGTTTTCCAGACCGCTGATCCCGAATGCGTCGAGCAGCGTCAGCACGCGATTCCGGCAGGCACGCCGGGACTCTCCATTGATCTGCAGTGGAGTCGCAATGTTTTCCGCAACGTTCAGTGAACTGATCAGCTCACCTGTCTGCAGGGCAAAACCAAGATGCCGTCTGCGAATCCGCATGGCTTGCCGCTGACGGCCTTCCTTCCAGATGTCCCGCAGGTCCAGCGGGCGGTCACTGTGTCGAAACCACATTTCGAATCGCTGCAATTCACTGTCCGGCGTGCAACAGCGCAACAGCCCGATGACTGTCAGTAAGGTCGTCTTCCCGCACCCGCTGGGACCGTGGATGGCCACGAAACTCCCGCGTGGAATGATGAGATCACGTTCAACATGCAACTCGAATCGATCTCCAGTCACGGAGTCGTGAAGGACCTGACGCAGTCCGGAAACCCTCAGTGAATACGGAGAGCCCTTGGTGTTAAATTCGTTCGTACCAGCCAGTTCGGGAAGGAATTGCGAATCGACCTGTTCATCGTCGCAAGTCATGGGAGTTCCCGCAGACCGAGGAACTTGTATTTCTCATTGCGATCTTCATCGACGACAAACCAGCCGTCAGGCGAAAGCAGCTCTTCCGTTCGATCGCGGCACACAATGATCTCACTCAGCCAGTCCGCAAACTGCTCATTGTCTTTTTGAGCAATGTCGATGATTGATGTCGCGAGCACGTCGTTGTGAAGGGGAAGTCCCGAAATCAGATCCGTCAGTCGCGTGTTCTCGACGATCTCCTGTCCTGCATGTGTGCGGCCAAAGTGTCCTTGAAGTGTTGACAATAGCTGCCGGCTGTCTTTGCGTTCCTCTGGCCGTTCCCTCAGCAGGTCGAACTCCTCAACGAGAAGGGTCAGCCGGCTTTTCAGACGCCTCAATTCGTCGTAACGAACGAACAGACATTCCTCGGCAAATTCCTGAGATTTTGAGTTTCGAGTACGGCACCAGCCGTTCAGAACTCCGGTTCCTGCCCGGCCGGGCCGAATCTTCCAGTAGGCGAGCGCAGTTGGACTCACCGAGCCTCCGCCTTCGATTCTCTTCCTGAACGCTTCCGAGTCCTGTATCGCCTGGGCTGTTTCAGTGATTGTGCTCACAAGTTTCTGGATGACGGATTCTCGCTCAGATTCATTGGTCGCATCGAGCCTGTCATAAACTCCCTTGAAACTGCCACCGGCGTTTTCACTGACGAGACTGAACTGCATGGCACAGACGGCGTTGTCAAGTTTGTCGTTGTCGTTTGTGGCAACAATCGCATGCAGATTGAATTTCTGGCTCTCGGCCTCCGGCCCGTCACCAAGTTGAGGACGAGCGTGCTGGATCACCTTCTCCAGCGTCAGCCCGGTCGTACATTTTGGATTTGGAGTGACCACTCCATTGACGGTGCGTGTTGGCAACTGGGCGCTCGCGTCTCCCATCAGGATGAGATGTTTTGAACTGATGCGCGTCCAGCCAATTGACTTTTCGGTCATTGCGGAATGCAGACCTGCAATCACGTCTTCCTGTGAATCTCGACTGGAGATACGAGCGACCGTGACCGGCTTCAGCTTTTTCTCAAACGAAGCCGCATCCGTCAGCGGGATCGTCACGGCCGCTGGCGTGAGACCGAAAACGAGATCCTGGTACTCCACCAGTCCGAATCTCATCAGTGCACGGGCCTTGTCGAGTCCAGGCTGTCCCAGGAGGTTTGCGATCCTGCTGGCGACGAGCTTCGTTCCATCCAGCAAAGGTGTCATGCTGGCTGTTGTGTCGATGACGAAGACGATCTCCACAGGTGGGTCGCTACTTGGAGTCGGGTGCTCAGAAGTGTCATCCTGGGACTGCCGAGCGAGCTCTCCGTTGTAGAACACCACTTTATACAGTGGGTCTTTTGAATCTTCGGCGGGTTCCAGAATCAGCGCGAAAGACAGGTGATGATCGCGTCCCTGGCCGAGATGCGTTGCCAGAGCGTCGCCTTCGAGCATCGGATTGTCGAAAATCTGGAAGGGGCGTCCCGGAACTCCCTTGGGACGAAGTGCCGAACGCGTTTTCCAGACTAGAATTTGAGATTCCTCAACCCAGCCATCCACTTTTGCGGCAGTTCGCCCAACGCGAATCCACTTTTTGCCGTTCTGATCGCGCCGCCTGGTTCCGTCGTCTCCTTCATCCACTTCAAACTGATAGCGGATGGAAAACGGGTTCAAATGTTGCAGACGCAGGTCGGCGTCTCCGACATCCTCCAGAGCCTCGAACAGATCTGCTCCGTCACTCTTCACAATGATCTTATGAAGAATTCCGGTCTCCGAATCTTTGATCGGGTCCTGCGCCGACAGCGCCGCAACAAGAGATAGCCACGCTATGAGCGTACTGATTCCACATTGTCGCATTGAAAACTCCTTCACGTTCATTGTTACGGGGCGATCTGGCTCTTCACCCGGGACAGCGCCAGTCCGGCCAGACTTTCAACGCGTATTCGGTTCCGAGATGTACTCGCCAGAACTGAAAAAAATGCCTGCCGCGCTTCGTCGGTCTGTCCGAGCGCCAGCTTCGCCTGGCCCTCGATCAAAATTCGATCTGTCTTTCCGTTCGATGTCGTTGATTCCCAGAGATCTCCCAGTTGCTGAACCCGTCGAAGGGCTGCGATCTGGTCCGGTCCTCCCACAGGACCAGCCAACGTGGCGATCTTCATTTGATTCTGCAGCAGGAGCTTCCACAGTTCGGCCTTCGTCGGGTGATGCGCCAGACCGTCCTGCAGCACGACTGCAGCGTCAGACAGCCGCAGATCGTGGCTCAGTTCCAAGGCTCGTTCTCGGTAATATGTGTCGTCAATCATCCGCCGACTGGCATTCGATACACGCGCCGCAATCATCAAACCTGTCCCCGAAGATTCAGCCTCGATCAGTTCGAGTGTTCTCCGAACTGCTGCATCAGCAATTGAATGGAGTGAATCCCGTTCCGGATTCATCGACTCAAGCGTCAACATCCGCTCCTCGATTGCACGGATGACGACAAATCCTCCCAACGGTGTGCCGATCCTTGAAACAAGCCAACTGTTGTCGTCTTGGGGATTCTGACCGGAGGGACCAGGCCGATCCTGAAGCAGTATTCTGGCGAGCGTCAATGGATCTCTCCGCGGATCACTGGTCACAACGGGTAACATCAGGTCGGAGGACTGCCGGTCTTTCGCCGTCCGCTCCGTGGCTGCGAGGATGCGGTAAACGTCCAGCATCTCCCGCACGTCGCCGATACTTTCGTCTGACTCCCTGTAAAGAGCGCTCAGCGAATCAGCCAGATAAAGTGGCCGCGCGAGCCCGACGCTCCTGCCGACTCCAGGCCCGGCCAGCTTGCGACCGGATTCGAATTGCCGGACGGCGGTATTGATGTCTCCCGAATGGAGAGCGATCACGCCGTCGACCAGATACCGCATGGTCGCTCGATCGTGTCGTTCCTGTTCGACGACTTTGATCAGGATGTTCTCGGGTCGTCGCCTGATCGTACGAACCACGGGGCTTCCGAGCAGCCGAGTGTCTTTGAAACCAAATGGAAGCCGTGACTGTACATCGACTGCGGCGGCAAACGCGTTCATGGACTCAGCCGTGAATGTGTCAGCGTCTTCGACGGCAATCGCCAGGAAGCCCCGTCCCTGCAGGGCAGCAACGAGTGCTTCGCCAATGACGACGTTGTCAGGCTCTGCCATCCATCGCTTTTTCAAGAGGCGCGACGCGGCGCACGCGGTCGTATAAGTTGACACCAGAGAGGCTCGTGACGGCAGTGCCTCCGTAGCTTGGAGATCTACGCTCAATGCGATAGCCAGAGATCGGAATGCCTGGCAACGTGCTCGCTGTACTGGATCCGCTCCCCCAGCACCGTCAGCCAGTCGCTTTTCCGCTTCCTGCAGGAGCTGGACAGCACTGTCCAGCTGCCGACTCATCCGCTTAGAACGCGCAGTCGACGCTTTGACCTCATTCGCTGTCAGCGTGACCTTTCCGATCAGGATCAGGTCCGTCTCTGCGAGTTCCCGCTGAACCTGGCGAATGGACAGCATCGCCCGCAGTAGAGGCGACTGGAAAGAAGCCGGATCAAAAATGGCGTTCACGTTTGTGGCCGAGTCGATCAGGTCGGTTAACTCGCCAGCTGGCCGACGGGCCCGTATGCCCATTTCAATCATTCGTGTCCACAATGCAGAGTCAGGATGGCGGAGCGTCCCCTCGCGAAGCGTTTCAAATGCGGAATTCAGCTCATCAGTTTTCGCCAGTTCAGTCGCGACATCTTGAAACGGCTTCGCACTCGACAGCTCCACCAGACGTCGATTCACATCCATGACGATGTGACTCGGGGACGCGTCGACGGTGTTCTCGATCTCGTCGCCCGCGAACAGTTCCGGAGCCAACGTCTGGGCCGTGGACGCCAGCAGGATGTTGGCCAGTCTCCCTGAGGACGAGACGGCAATGGGCGAGGACGTGTCGTGCGCTGCCAGTGCCGCTCGATAGTGCGACCTGGCGTCGAGAAAGAGTTCCTGGGCCTCCTTTTGCCGGACTGGATCAAGCGGGTGGATCGCTGCCGCTTCCGCCCGCGCCTCCGCAACGAGTCCCGAAACGTAATTGGACAGGCGGTCGTCAGCGGTCAAGCGCAAGGCTTCTGTCGCTGCTGCGTGAGCCTGATCCAGCAGTCTCGCGGCGCGAACCGGCCCTGTAGTTCCTCTGGCGAGACGTTTCAATCCACACGCCCGCGGGGGGCGTGACCACTGACCACTACTTAATGCTCTCCCCCCCCCATGTTTCAATCCACACGCCCGCGGGGGGCGTGACTTTCGATGGATAAGTCGTACGTCGCCCTTGACACAGTTTCAATCCACACGCCCGCGGGGGGCGTGACGGGATCACATGATCCGAAACAGCATTGGCGTGGCGTTTCAATCCACACGCCCGCGGGGGGCGTGACCGGCAGGGGCTTCCGAAAAACTCATAGACGACTGGTTTCAATCCACACGCCCGCGGGGGGCGTGACTCGTTGCCGTGGACGATGGACAGAGTCACCTCGTTGTTTCAATCCACACGCCCGCGGGGGGCGTGACGACTGATGAGAATGTGTTGCCTCATCCACTGGTTGTTTCAATCCACACGCCCGCGGGGGGCGTGACGTTTGACAGGGCCGCGGACTGCTTCGCCTTCGTGGTTTCAATCCACACGCCCGCGGGGGGCGTGACATGGGGCAGACGTCTTGATC
>CAUZFZ010000309.1:0-5671 GCA_963579025.1 Planctomycetota bacterium
CTCCGAAGCCTCGAACCGGAAAAGTTCGAAGCTTCCTGAGACTGCTACGGTGGGTCCATTTTCAACGCCGATCAGCCACCCGAAGTGGGTCCGTTTTGCACGCCTATCTCCAGCAGTCGACGGCGATCCTGCTCGGCCAGTCGATCGGCTTGATCCGCCGAGATAAAAATGTCCTGCTCAAAGTTGCGTTGCAGCAGTTCTTCCAGGCGTCGCTGCTGAGAACGTGTTTCACGGACGGATCGTAGTGGATGTTGAGGTGGTAGAGCCGGTCGTCATCAACGAATCGCCCGAACGCTTCGCCGGTCTTAAGTTGCCGAACGAGTTTCATCCACTCCAGCCGATGCTCTTCGAATGACTCAAACGTGATGCTGGAGAGCTCCTCCTGAGTTTCATGAATCGGAACGAGCGACTGCGAACGCCCGCGATTCTGCGAACGCCCGTCTGACCGGTTCGATCCTGTGCCTCGATTGCTGCTGTCTCCAGACGTGTCGCGGCGACTCACAAACTGGCCGAGATCGTTGCGGGTATCACCTGTCGCCGACGAGTATCCGAAAGCGTTCTGTTCGGAGCTGCCTTCTGAGTGGGTCTCAGAAACGCCTTCGGATTCCAGCCACTCACGTCGATATCCCGTCACCACCTGCTTCGTGTGGTTAATCCGATTCTTGACTTGAAATCGATCGAACGTCAGGATTGCCAGTTCATTCGCGATGACGTCTGCATCCTCTGCCGAGTTGGCAAACATGAGCCTCGATCTGGCCTGCCAGATCATGTTCGTCAGATCGATGTCCCCCTGCACCAGTTGCGAGAACGATTGGTGGGCAAGAATCAGGCGCAGACCAAGTTGCCTGACTGTTGGCAGAGCATCCTCTATGTCCGGGCTGGCGGCAAAACGCTGGAATTCATCAAGCAGCAGATAAGTTGGCTCGACCGACTTCTTACCGTACTGCGTCGTCATGTTCCTGGCGGTTTCCAGAATTTCATTGACGATCAGCGATCCGATCGTGCCACCCAGTTGCGTCGGAATGCGTCCCATCGGTGCCACATTGACGATGACGATTCGCCGTTCGCGGATCATCCGCTCGGCATCAAAGTGGCTTTCCGTGGAGCCGAACATGCGGCGCAGGACCACGGACTCGTAGAACGGATCGAAGCGGTTACGCGTGCTTTCCAGAATGCGGGTGGCTTCTGAGCCTTTCGCATTGAGAATCTCCTGCCAGTGGTGCCGGATATCGTCAGGGAGTTTCTGCAGAAGGGCCTTGTGTTCCTGCGAACCGGGATGCAGCAGGTAGCGCTGAGAAATCCGATGTCCCGGACTGATTGAGCAACGGATTGACGGTCCTGTGGTCCCCCGTCCTCACGAGCCGGGGGATTCTTGACCCCATGGCATTGGGTTCGCGGTCGCGCACATCTATGGGGACGCGCGCGGCACCACGCCGCGAGCTGCGTCAGGGTTTGAGCACCGTTACAGCGCCATTTGGTTGCTGAATCACGTGGCGGAATTCCTGATTGACGAGGTTGTGCTGGTCATCGATGACTTCTCCTTCTGCGGAAAACGCGGCCGATCACTGCACTGTCTTCTGTTCACGTGCTTCGCCGACGTAGATCTTCCCATCTCTTTCGAGCGGAATGAGCTGATACTCGTAGTCACCCCGAACGATGGCCTCCTTGACGATTGGGAAGTGCCCGAATGAATCACCCCAGACAACAATTGCAATGAAGAACTGGCTGCTCGAAAATGGCTCCAGCACCCCAGCCACAGCATCAAGATTGCTGCCGTCGGGAATCACGAGAAGGCCCGCACCTGGCACCGGTTCGGCGTATCGTTTCCCGTTGTTTTCTCGCACTCGTGTTTCGGTGGTGTTAGGCACAAGCCGTCCACCCGAGTCGAGTCTGGCGAAAGCGCAAAGTCGACCGTCCCTCAGAAAGAACGACGCCTGTTGACGCGTCGTTGTCTTTTGACGAGGCAGCCTGGAAGTGCGACTTCGCAGTCGAATCTCTGATTCAAGCTCTTGCGTCGCTTCGGCAAGCTCTTTCCGTGCTTCCTTCATTGCCTCGCGAAGCTGTTCTGTCTTACGCGTGACGTCATTAATTACTTCCTGTTTCTCCGCCAGGTGCCCAAGGGATTCGTCCCGTTTATCCTGCTCCTCCGCGGCCGTTCGCTGACGGGTCATTAAGTCGCGAATCAGCTCATCCGAAGCCGAATCGGTGAACCGCTCACGCTGTTCCTGCAGATTCCGGACGGTCCGCCGGAGTGACGCCAGCTCGATGGTCATTTGCGAGAGTTGCTGACGTCCTTCCACAAGCCGCCGATGATCAACTTCCGAAGGTGCGTCATTCGAAATCTCGGAGCTGGCCGCATTGACCAGAATCACAACCAACATCGAAATGAACACGATGCCACCAAACGTATTGCAAATCGTATCCAGCAACAGGTCGAGGCTGTCCCCAGTGGAACTGGCATTGCGCTTCATGGCACATCCGCTCCGGTTTGCGAGTCGATGGCTGTCAGTTCCGCCTCAAGGAGGTCGTATCCAATGTCGAATCCTGCACTCTGTAATTCAGAGCGAATCAGACCGAACTGTTGAATACCGTCCGGCTTAAGCAGTAACACAAAATACACGGACGAGCTGCTCTTCGTACGAGCCCATGTCATGAATTCATCGGGAGTGGCGAATTGCCGAGGACGGGCGTTCTTCCCCGATTCGGCGGCCAGAATCGAACCACTCTCAATCTGCACGAGCCAGGGGGCTTTCGTGGCACCATCGGGCCGATTGAAGATCACCCGGTTGCTCGCCCGTAACTCACGGAGTTGTTCGTGTGTCGCTTCCAGCTCTTCCTTGACGCGTTGCAAGACCTCCTGCGACACGGTCTGCGCATTCATATCGGCCGTCTGCCTGCGCGACTGGACAGATAGCAGTTCACGGCCAAGAGATTCATTCTGTCGCTTTAGTTCTTCTTCAACCTGAACCAGCTCAACGATGCGTTTCCTCGCTGTTTCCGCGTCAAGCGAAATCGCTTCAGACGACTCATCAACAATTTCCTGGAGACGAGTGATCTCCTGAGCATTCTCCTCAACCGCAGAAGCAACCTTATCCGCGATGGCCGGCGTCACCACCGCAGGAGCAGAAACAGCGTTCGCGACGAGTTCCAAGGCCAGGGTCATCGTGATCAGGATCATAATGCCGGTTACGGCTGTAATGATGTCCTGAAACGCGAAGAGCGAGAAAGGTGACGAACGCTTGCGCCGTGATCTCATTGTCGCGTGAACCTGTGAACAATTTCGGGTTGATCACCCCTTGAAACGCTTCCCTCGAAGCGACGAGTGTCACCATCGACTTTTGCAATCACGTGATAACGTGTTGGATCGGCACTGCCGTGATTACGATAGTGGTGCACGATCACAATAAACTGGCCACGAGGGGCAACGCCCGTTGGCCAGTAGATGTTCTCGATCGGCCGACGAGAGACGGATCCAGCCGCGTTCATGTCGACGTCCAGGACTCCCTTGCACTTTGACTTCTTATGCCTGTACATGATTCGCTCTCCACCGGGTGCGATTACGTGCAGGTCGAGATCGTTGCCATTGTTCCAGGCGAGGGAGAGTTGAACGTCTCCGGTAGACGCCCCGGCGCGATTAAGTCGCTCGGCAACGTCCGAAAAGCCTCGACTGCTTCCTTGAGTCTGAGCTTGCACCTCTTCACCGCCAGTGGGTAATGCTGCGATGGTAAAGGTAGCCAGATCGGTCTTCTGAACAGCCTCGCGTGATTCAGGCTTCGGGGTCGGTACCGGCTCGCTCGACGCCTCGGGCTCTGTTTGAGTCGTGTCTTCGCGAACTTCCGCCGGACCATCGTCCGCTTCACCCGGTGGTGCGTCCTGTTCGTCGGCCGGTGATTCATCCGCGTTGCTTTTCTCTGAGGCCACGCTTCCTTCAAGGTCGCCATCTGGAGAGGTCCCATCTCCGGCAACACTCTGTGCACCGGCACCGGGAGTAAGTCCGGTCAGCATGATCAGCATCAGTGTCAGCAGAACAACGAACGCCGTCGCGATGATCATTCCCGTCAGCACAGGTTTTGCAAAACCGGATTCGTGTGCGTCTGATACCACTACTCACTTCCTTCGTGGGCGTGAAGGCGCAGTCGATTGACAACATGGATGACGCAGTACTCAGAGCATTCGTCCAGAAACTCCTCTTCTGACTTCTTGATCAAGGTCAGCAATAGCTGAATCGCCAGAGCCGCGACAAGCGCTTGAAGGGTTGTCTGAAACGCCGTAGCCAGCCCGCCGGTGACGTTCTGCAGCGCAGCCTTGATCTGATCGATCGCTCCCGCTCCCTGGAGAACACCACCAAATTCACCGATGGCGTCCGACAGTCCCAGCACGGTGCCAATAAACCCAAGCACAGGAATTGCCCACACAAAACTTCCGATGATGGAATAGCTTGTCTCCATCATGGACTCGTCATGAGCAGCCTGCGACCGCAGGATATCGTCGACATCTCGAACCTGTCCAAGATTCTTGAGGTTCGATAGAGCGATGTCGATCCGATTAAACAGAACGAAATACCTCGGGTCATCGACGAGCTGGTAGATGTTCTTCTTAACCGTATCCACAGTACTGGCGGCGAGAATGAAGCTGGGATCTCGCGGGACGACGCAGTATTGATCATCCAGTGCCCGCATCTGGAACTTGAGTTTCCGCCACTTCACAAACAGAATAACCAGCGACCATGCGGTAAAAAATACAATCGCGTACGGAATCGGGCCACGCTGAGTGAACATCGCGGCCACTGCGTAACGCTCGAATGGAACGAGCGCCCCGTAGAACAACACCAGCAGCAACGACGCCCCGATCGCTGAACGAAGGAGATTCACCCGGGTGAACCTGCCGCCACTTCCGAGGAATCTTTGCTCGAAGTCACCTTGTTTCCATGACAGCGCGGGACGTGGGTTATTGTTGTGCATAATCCATAAACTTGAGGCAAATCACAGTCAGTAGAGTAACACCGGTGATTCGCTCTCAACCGAGCAAACCCTGCACACCTATGATCCACGCGACCTCACTGCTGGCTCCGGAGGAACTTACCGCAGTCGCGACTCCCAGAAGGATGCTGATGACCATCGCTGTGTATCCACAACTCAAGCCAACCACAATCGCGTAGCGCTCCTGCGGACGTCCCGGCACTCTCCGAAAGTTCTGGATTGCCAGATGTCCCAGCAGCACGGCGACGATCCCGACAATAAAATCGACAGCAACCATTGCGAGTATTCCAATGTTGTCAGACACGGTAATGTGCTGGCGGCGCGTCTCCAGTACAAGCAACACGGTACACAGCATCAACAGTAGATAGCCGGCGCTGCCGAGTGCAGCGGAGAGTACAGCCAGACCTGATGTACTTCGGTCTGAGGAACTGACGAATTCGGATGCGAACTGTGATTCGGCTACGGAAATCCAGTCGGGCAGGTTTTCACGCCAGATTCGCTCATTCCTGGTAATCGTCCCGGCGCGAATCGAATCGACAAGTTGCTCCGAGGAGACGGGTGTCGGCCCTTGCTTACCCTTAACGGTGTAGCAGCAATTCCCGGACGGTCTGTCTCCTCGGGGATTTTGGGGCTCAGAGCGGAGTGAGGAGGGTTTTGCTCGGACGATGGGGCTGGTGCGACTGGCTTTGAGC
>CAUZFZ010000310.1:0-5642 GCA_963579025.1 Planctomycetota bacterium
CCATCGACCATTGTTGCATCCGGCATATAAACAGTTTGCAACAACTCAATGCAGAAGGTCAATGCCAATTAGGTAGTTTATTTACGAACGACGCCTAAGGCAATGAAAACACGATTTCGATTCCGGCTGGGCTTCACGCTCATCGAACTTCTGGTGGTCATTGCCATCATCGCGATCCTGATCGCCCTGCTGCTGCCCGCGGTGCAACAGGCTCGGGAAGCAGCGCGACGCTCGCAGTGCAAGAACAATCTCAAGCAGATTGGTCTGGCCATGCACAACTATCACGACATGGCCAATCAGTTTCCGATCTCCATCGGCTGGCATCCAGACAACAGCCAGCGAGGGAATTTTTCGGACAAAGTATTCCTGCTGCCGTATCTCGACCGCGCGAGCGAATACCGGTTGTCCGACGGGACGCAACGCCCATTCGACGCTGGCGGGTGGCATGGGAGCGAGAACATTCAGGGACAGAGCGGACGGCTGCCGGTTTTTAACTGCCCATCACAGCCATATGAGCAAAATGGAGGGCAGGCCAATTTTACCTATTCAATCAATGTTGGCGTTGTGGACAGCACGATGTCTTCAATGGATGCTGATCGCCACAACGGTTTTTCATGCTATGTCGGCCTGAACGATACGACCACCCAGCGCGCAAAAAGCTCACCGCCAGTCTCGGCGGCCTCCGTCACCGACGGCCTCAGCAATACCGCGGCTTACTCCGAATTCGTCATTGAACACAACCAGGCTGACAGTGGTCCGCGCTCGCATACAGTGCATAACTGGGCCAGTGGAAATACTCCAGCACAGGTTCGTGCAGACTGTCTGGCGAAAGGCCAAGGCCAGTTGGGTGGACGCTACGGAATGCGGGGACGCGCGTGGGCATGGTCCTTCACGGGTGTTGGAGCGACCTACTCACACACCATGGCTCCAAATGACAAACCCTGCCATTCTCGAAATGGAAATGGTGACTGGATGGGCACAAGCCTGATGTCTGCCTCCAGTATGCACACCGGTGGAGTTCACGTCCTGATGGGAGACGGCGCGGTTCGGTTCATTAACGATTCGTCGGACTACAACACCTGGCTCGCCATCGGGACACGAAATGGCGGCGAGGTTCCCGGTGAGTTTTAGGACGTGGTTCAAGACCGGCCCTTTGCCTTTCGAGCGTCGTGTTCGATGCCGGTGAATTCGAAATACGCGACTACTCTTTGCCGTTGGGCATTGCTATGCCTGACCGTGCTCAGCGGGTGCGGTGGCTCCGACGTCCAATCTGTCGGAGGTCATGAGGGCAGTTTAAGCGAGGCTGGAGCGTCACCGAGCGAGTCAGGTTCGTCAGCGATCTCAATCCAGCCGAAGACCAACCAGAAGGATCCTGAGCTGTCGGTGCATCCGCAGTTCGTCGACGTCGCGACTGATGTGGGCGTCGAGTTCCGTTTCTTCAGCGATGCGGTGCCAGGCCGTTACTGGTTGCCGGAAATCATGGGCGGAGGTGCCGCCTGGCTCGATGCCGATGCCGACGGCCAACTCGATCTGTATCTGATGAATGGGACCACGTTGACCGATTCCGGTCCATCAGCCGGTCCACACGGCAATCGACTGTTTCAGCAGATCGGAGGCCAGTTCGTCGATGTCAGTCACGCTGCGGCAACAGCACACGGTGGATACGGTCAGGGAGTTGCGGCCGGTGACTTTGACGGAGACGGATTCACTGATCTGTATCTGGCTAACTGGCGGGAGAACTGTCTGTTGCACAACAACGGCGACGGGACATTCGAAGATGTCACCGCCACTGCCGGAGTGGCTGGTCGGCAGTGGTCCACCAGCGTGACATGGTTCGACATTAATGACGACGGCCTGCTTGATCTTTACGTCACGAACTACCTCGACATCAATCTGAGTCAGAGCCGCACCTGCCGCTACAACAACCGGCCAGGCTACTGCGGACCAGGGCAGTACGCGGCCGTGCCTGATGAGGTTTATCTGAGTCGCGGCGACGGGACCTTTCGCGAGTCAGCGCAGGAACTGGGGCTCTTGGCGGCTGACGGCAAAGGGCTGGCCGTGTCCGTGCTGGACCTGGACGACGACCTGCAGCCGGAAATCTATGTCGCCAACGACATGACTCGGAACTTCCTGTTCACGCGCACGTCGGTCGGATCGCAAGCCGGCCCGAATCCGCTCTTCCACGAGGTCGCGATGGAAACAGGCTGCGGTCTTAGCGACACCGGACGCAACGAAGCCAGCATGGGTATCGCGACCGCGGACTTCGACACGGACGGTCGAGTCGATCTGTTTCTGACACACTATTTTCAGTCGAAGAACACGCTGTACCGCAATCTGGGCGGGCTGATGTTCGACGACGACAGCCGCCGCTGGAAAGTGGCTGCCACCAGCTACAACTTTCTGGGCTTTGGTATCGTGCCATTGGACTGGAACCGTGACGGTCGCCCAGACGTCTTCATCGCCAACGGACATGTGCTCGGGCCCGAACACGAACCGAACCAGATGACGCAGCAATTGCTGTGGAACGATGGGAAGGCGTTTCATGATGTCTCGCATCTGGCCGGTCCGTACTTCACGGAACCCTGCCTGGGACGCGGAACATCCATCGCCGATTTCGACTCGGATGGCGATTCCGACATCGTCGTCACCCACCTGGATCGACCTGTCGCTCTCCTGAGAAACGACACGCAGACAACCGGGCATTTTCTCGGCCTTGAGATTCGCTCAACCAATCGCATCCCTCCCGTTGGCGGACGAGTCGTCGTCGAGTTTGCTGGCCGGCAACAGGTTGTTCCGATAACGGCCGGTGGAAGTTACCTCTCTTCCGGTGACCCGCGTCTGCTCATCGGGCTGGGTGATGGATCGGGTGTCTGCAAGGTCACCGTGTACTGGCCTGATGGTCGCGAGAGTCGATGGGATGATCTCGTCATTGATCGTTACTGGCAGATCGTCGAGCAGGTTGATTCTGATCCAGTCTGTATCCCCAAGCGTGCTTCCGGGTTCTGATCAATGCGACGCACACGATCAATTCTGTTTGTCGTCGTGCCCCTCGCCGGCATTCTGTCGATCGTTGCATGGAACGAAGCGTCGCGTCTGGAACGAGCCCGGTACTTGATGGCCTCTGGACAGTTTGCTGACGCGCGGTCGCAGCTCGATCGCTACCTGTCGTGGTTTCCCGGTGATGCTGCAGCCCGGATGAACATGGCCGAGGCACTGATCAAGGACGAATCGCAGACCGAAGCGAGCGTCATTCGGAATGCCATCCGCCATCTGGAATACGCCCAGACCGATCCGGAATTTCGAGTTTCCGCCGGAATCCAGGCAGGCCGGTTGCAATTCCTGCTGCTCACCCAGCCGTTCAATGCCGAACGTCGTATTCGGGACGCTCTTCGGGTCGAGCCTGAGAATTTCGATGCCAACTGGCTGATGTGGAAGTTGCTCGACGTCACCATGCGGGCGCACCTCAGTGAGCCGTATTTCTGGAAGTGCTACGAACATGCCAATCGAGCGGACCGTCCAACGCTGCTGCGTGACTGGTATCTCAGCCAGTTCAGCCCCGGGACGGCGAATGCGTCTCTTGATCGCATGATGGGTATCCAGTCCCCGGACGAATCGCCGCACGCACGCATCGAACTGCGTCGGTTAGACCGATTTCGGGATGAGCAGATGAACTGGCCTCAGGCACACGCGGCATTCGCGGCCTGGTGCCATCTGGAAGGCGCCCACGAACTGGCTTGCGAAGCGCTTGATGAGTCGATCGAAACGGCACGAGACGATCCGTTTTACCTGGCGACGGTCGTTCAGGTACGCATCAACTCGGGGAACTTCGAAGCGGCGCAGGCCGCGTTCGAGCACTGGCCGGAATCGGACAGAGGATTCGACTACTGGAAGTCGAAGGGTCTGGTCTCGGAAGAGGTTCGAGGAGACGACCGGGGCGCGGCAGATGCGTTTGCACACGCCGTGAATATCTGGCCGGGACACTGTGATGCATCCTTGCAGCACCGACGCTCAAATTGTCTGATGCGCCTTGGTCGCAAAGGCGAAGCGGCCGAATGCCGCGAGGCGGCCAGCCGCGTCGATAGCCTGATGGAACTCGATCTGCATACCCGGCTACGTCGACTGCTTGTCAATTTGATGTCGAGGAAGACGCTGGCGGAAATGGCTGAGTTTTATCGGCACCTGGGCCGGCAACGCGAAGCGGACGAATGGCAGAACCTGGCAACTCAGGTTCTGCCGACCGAATAAACGTTCAACATCCGGAGAAGACACAAATGAAACGCATTCTGGAATGTCTGTGTGTGGTGGCGCTGATCCTGGTCGGTGTGGGTGGTTGTGGCGGCCAGGGGAGTGAGCTGGCGCCCGCTACGGAAACGCCGCCGCCACCGTCCCAGGAGGACATGCAGAAGTTGATGAAGGAAAGCATGAATCAGGGTGGCATGACCGGTGAGCTTCCCGTCACGCCAGAGGCCGATTCTGCGGAACCGGACAGCAGCAACTGATCTCTCCCAGGCGATCGACCCGGCGTTCTGAAGATGACAGAACATCAGACGATGTCGCCGGGCTTTTCCTCGTGCGCGGCCGCGTCACGCAAGATCGAGTCATCTCGAAGAGTCGCTGCTGATGGCATTCATCGAACTCAGTGACATCGACGATCCGCGGCTGCACGTCTACCGGCATGTGAAGAAAACGAACCTGACGCGCTGGTCGAGCCAGTTCATTGCCGAAGGCAAGAAGCTGGTCGTGCAGTTGATCAACAGCGAGTTCGCGGTTCAGTCCATCCTGACCAGCGATAAGCATGTGGCTTTTCTGGAACCACACCTGCCCGATGACATTCCTGCGTACGTGCTACGGCATTCGCTTGCACAGTCGCTCGTCGGATACGCTTTCCACTGCGGGATGCTCGGCTGCGGCATCCGTAAGCCGGCGCCGTCACTCGATAACCTGATGACAACCGAACGTCGTCACATGCTTGTCGCCCTGCCCCGCACAGAGAACCCGGAGAACATGGGCTCAATCATCCGGATTGCCGCCGGGTTCGGGGCGACGGCCGTATTGACCGGGCAAGGCAGTTGCGACCCCTTCAGTCGTCGGGCACTACGAGTCTCGATGGGAAACACGTTTTGTCTCCCGGTGATCGAATCCCGAGACGGTCTGGCAGCAACGCTCCGACAGTTGCGCGAGCAACACGCCTTCGAGTTGTTCGCGACGTTACTTGATGAATCCGCCGAGCCGCTGCATCAGGCACGCCCAACCGGTAACTGCGCCCTGTTGTTCGGGCACGAGGATTCCGGTCTGACGCCAGAGTGGATCAGCCTGTGCGATCGCCGCATTACCATTCCCATGCACGGCAACACAGATTCTCTCAACGTGGCAGTCGCGGCTGGCATATTCCTGCATCACTTCGCCGACGCCACATAGGTAGATAGTGCCGCATTGGACGACAATACAAGCCCGAAGCGCAAGTTTTAAAGTTGCACAGTTTTGCTGCCCCGGATGGGCAAAGGCGAATAGCCCGGGGTTTCAACCCCGGGAAACAAGCGGTGAGAGCTTCAATGAGCCCCTGCGGGCAACGCCGTTAAGGATTCTGGCGTTGTAAAAATCGGGGTATCGCTGAAATGGATGATTATGAAAAAAGCCAGACT
>CAUZFZ010000311.1:0-5457 GCA_963579025.1 Planctomycetota bacterium
CGTGAAATTCCGTTTGTCACTGGAATAAACACGCTGAAGCAGACTTCTGTTCGATTCTTCGAGGAGCGTTTTTCGATTTTGACACGCAATTCTACGGCACCAAATCAGTTTCCCGACGGGCACTAGTTAGGCGGCAGCCGTCAAAGATGAACCCATGGTTCGCCTGCTGCTGGAACTGAGTGTCTCGCCGCACATCCGCGACAAACAGGGACATTCCGCGTACAGCACAGCCACTCCGAAGATCAAAGCAATCTTCGACGAATACGCGGAGTCCAACGCCGGTCAGAACGGTCCGTGACGCGAATCGGGCGGAGCGGCGTCATGTGCCATCACGACGCCGTAGCCTTGAGCCGAGTTTCGAATTCCCGGAAATTTGCGTCGACCTCGTCTCGCTCGGATGGGACCGCAACCTGCAGGGACTTTTCAAAGTCAGCCCGCGATCCTGGAAGGTCCCCCAGAGCGAATCTCGCCGCGGCACGGTGTGAGTAGACCAATCCCGTGGTCCGCCCGAGTTCGATTGTGCGTTCAAAGGACGTCAGCGCGTCGGCGAATCTTCCCAGCCGAAACCAGGTGACACCCAGATTGTGGTGGATGGCAGCTAGCTCCGGATTCAGCTCAAGCGCTTTCTCGAAGAACACAACCGCCTGGCCGAATTGCCCTTTCTCCAGGCACTGTCGACCCTGCTGATCCAGTCCCAGTGCGATCCGATTATCTTCGCCACTCGGGACACTCGTTTCCGCCGATGCCACATTGAAGACGATCGGTCGCTCGTTGTTGCGGAGAAAGACGACGAGTCCAAGAACGACCGCACTCAGCAGGACGACGCTCGAGACGCGATGCCGATTGACCCAGCGGATCGCACGATCCACGCGATCCGGGTCTGTGGCATTCTTCAATGGCTGAGACGCCAGTAGCCGATCAAGGTCGTCGGCCAGTTCGTCGGCGGTCTGATACCGATTGTCGGGCGAGGGCGTCAGGCTGGTCTGGACAATCGATCGGAGTGCCGCCGACAGCTTGAGATCGGTTGTCGGAAACTGCAGGTCTGACGAGAGCCGTATGGCCAGTAATTCACCCGCCATCGTCAGCGGGTTGCTCGAAATGACAGCGCCAGCGTGCGGACGCTCGCCCGTCAGCAATTCGAACAGGACCAGACCAAGCGAATACACATCGGACTGCTCGTTCACCGCGTCTGGCGATCCTGCGGCGGTCACGGCGGCGAGTTGTTCGGGTGACATGAACTGCAGCGTTCCGCCGACCGAACCGTCTGTCTCGTCATCACGTCGGACCGAGACATTGAAGTCCGTCAGCATCGCTCGGCCGCTGGGCGCAAACAGAATGTTGGCCGGCTTTACGTCGCAGTGCAGGATGCCCTTGCGGTGTGCGTGCGCCAGAGCCCGGGCCAGGTCCCGAATCAAGCGACAGGCAAAATGCACTAACCGGCCGGATGTCGGGCGGGTCTCTTCGGTTGTCCCCGTGTGACCTGCCGCGTCGCTCAGATCCTGAATGAGTTCGTGGCAAGCGTGACTCGACGTCTTGACACGCCCGACCCGGGCCAGCACATCGAGCAGTTCCGATAACGTCGGCCCTGCCACAAATCCCATGGCGAGCACATCGAATCCGTTGGTGCGTTCCTGAGAGAACACCGGGACAATGTGATCATGGACGAGAGCCGCCATATTGCGGCCCTCGTCCCGTGGTTGTGATTCACCGTCCAGTGATGGTGTGACCTTAAGTGCCACAATCCGGTCGAGTGATACCTGGCGGGCCTTATAGACGCGGGCCAGACCACCCTCGCCGACGAGCCGTTCGATCTGAAAGTCACCCATCCGAGTGCCGGGGATCAGTTGCCCACTTGTCGGGACTGATCCGATTTGCGTCGATTCCGAGCGTGTGCAAAGTGCGGCGTCTGCCTCGCTGCGAGGTCCAGCGAGTGTGTCGGGCAGGCTGGCAATCCAGTCGAACGCGGCGTCAGTGTTGGCGTCGCCCTGGGAAGACAACCTGGCAGGTGGAAGGGCCTCTGGGACTTCAGCCGGTGTTGTGGAGCATCCCGGGGCGTCGGGCTCTTCCGTGAGGTCCAGTTCGCGGCGGAGCGTGTCGAGGTGTTCCGGAAATCGCCGAGCGTAGTCTTCCAGGGAAACCGGCTGGCCGGATTCCGCGCGGATTGAATACTCGTCGAGGATGAGAGCGATGATTTCAACCGGAGTTTCCTTCAGTTCCGGCAACTCGACGAGGTACGAGTCGAGGCAAACAGCCTGACCGCGACTGGCTCGCTCGTGCATGTCGACGCGTACGAGTTCGGCTGCAAGTTCGTTGTCAGTCGGTCCGACTGCTACTCCGACGAAGTCGGCGACACGAGGTTCATCGCCACATTCCCAGGCCGCGATGAACCGTTCGAGCACAGCGTCGGAAGACGCGACGCGGATGGTCGCAGTATCCGGGAAGTCAGTGTCTCGCTTCTGGTCGTTCATTGGAACAGGGCCCTGGTTGGAGTTCAGGCGTTTGCCTGCGACCGCCTGAAGACTGTCCCCAACACGCGCACGGCGAGCACAGGTTTATCCGACGTGCTGCCGCGGTCGTGTGAATGTTGTTCCGCCGAATTCGATCTGTGGCCGCGACGACTGTTGCTTTGCACCGGTTGAATTCCGACGAGCGGCCCAGCCACCCGCTGCCGCTGTTGCGGCCACAACGGCTGTCGTGGTGGTCAGGTCGGAATCATCGCCGTTCGAACCATCTCCGTCAGCAGGAATGCTCGACATGGCGAATGACTGCGGGTTGACGGGCACGGCAACAGACATCAGAAACGCGTCGCTCAGTTCCGGTTCAGCCAGGTTGGCAGGAGCGACCGCAACGGCTTCTTTCCGACTGGTCGATTGACCAGGCAGCGATTTCTGACGGCGACGACTCAATGATCGCGACGGCTTCCAGTCACGCACATCGAACAATCCACGCAGCGACGCCGACAGACGATCCGCATCGCCCAGACCTTTGCGCCCGAACGCCATCAGAGAAAGCACTCCGGCAACGCCCGCTGCCGATGCTGTCTGTTCAGCCAGGGGCTCGACCTGGGCATCGTTGCCGTTAGTGGTCGTAGTGAACCATGACAGCAGAGACTCCTGCAAAGCACTGAGCCAGCCGGTCGCAGCGACACTTGAGAACGCGTCGGAATTAGTCGCCTCGTCACGTTCATCGGCAACCACTTCGAGGAATGTCAGTTCGCTGACGTCCTCGGTCACTTCAACGGTCTCCGTGGTCACACCACGTTCAGCATCTGATTGCGCCACCGCGTCGCCGGCCTGAATATCAGCGGACTCCACACTGTCATGCCTGTTTGCCGTAACGGCCGACTCTTCCGATTCGATGCCGCTGTCGTCGGTATCGTCTCGCGAGTCGACGACGTCATCCAGTTCCGTATCGATGGCGTTACCGCGCGAACCACTCGTGGACGATCGTGTGGGTTCAGTTTCCACGACTCCGACGTCCACTCGTGTGAAACTGTCGTCGTCATCAATAGTGTCGATGACGCGTACAATGACCGCAGGGGTAACAGCAACGACTATGGGACTCTGAGGTTGCGTCGTCTCATCCAGCCGGACGCGTTTTGCCTGAGACACGCTGTCGACTGGCTCGGCGACGCCATCGACCTGATCCGTGTCGGGGACATCCGAACGTGTGTCTGTGTCGTTCGAACCACTGGAACTGCCAGAGTCGACCGGCACGGCGACGGGCTCCTGTACACCGCGATCGGCGTCGCTGGTGGTACTCTCGTCCACAACTTCGTCCGCTGAGTTGCTGCTCTCATCCGCGGGCGGCGTCGCATCACGCGGGACCAGGCTCGTCAGAGACAAAACAACTCGCGGTTCCAGGTCTTCGGTGGCCAGACGGATTCGTCGTCGCATGATCAACCTTCAGTGTTTGGGACGGTGTGACACTCAGGCGTACAGCAGCTTTGCAATTGGTGTGCCAGTCAAAAAAAACAAGCACATTGCAAAACCTGCTGCCGCAAGCTGAATTGACACCGGTGGAACCGGGAGGGGACGTCATGCAGCCTCGTACGGGCTGGTACTACTGGTTCCGGAACGCCTTGCAGGAAAAATTCGATTTCAGGGCAAACTTTAGTTCGCGGGTTCTGAATTCTACAAAATTGTCGCCGATTGGGTTCAAGTCGGAGCCGTCAGTCCGTCTATTGAATCAGGTCCGGCATGGAACGTCTGAAATCCGATTCGTAACTGGTCGCTGGAATGACCGGGGCAATCTGCGGCAGTTGGTGCAAACTGCAACGATTCCGTGTCAAATGAAGCCAACCGCGGATGCACGCGAATTTGTCTGCCAGGCATCAACGGCCAGTCACGTCTTTTGCACGGTCACAGTCCGTGGAACAACGATTATGGCTCGACAATACGGGAGTCAGCGGGCATCAACTCGAAACGAACTGGCGCCGCGATTGCCACGTCTGAATTCAGTTCGTTAGCACTCTCGTTGCGCCATTCGACATCGACGTTCTCGCATACAGTTCCGTCCGTAGCGCGTAATTGGCCGTCGACGCTGATGATGAAGTACTTCCAGTTCTTCTGCTGGGCCTCAACGTCCTTGCGACCACCGTGGTTGAATTCACGGAAATAGTCGACGGACTGGCCGGGGGCAATTCGCGTCAGTCGATCGCTGCTTGCGCGGTCGATGAGGTCTTTTTTCTGCACTGGAGTGAGAACGTCAGACTGGATCCGTCTCTCGTTAATGATGATGCGTTCGTCTGACGCGCGGAACCCCCACTGATTCGGGTAGAAGACGCGGTCATAGTCAGTCAGGTCGACATGGACGTCTTTTCTTGTGCGATTGGTCAGCCGGAAACGCACGTAGAAATGAGGATCGTCTTTCCGCTCGTACAAGTTGGGTTCGACACTGACTCCAATCAGCTTCCCGGCAACGACATGGTGCCAATTGGACAGCAATGGTTGGTCCAGGATCTTTCCCAGCGAATCCGCCGCGTCTTCATTCACAGCCTGCTGAAGCTTCTGGATCTGCCGCTTCATTGATGACCAGGGCAGCCGGATCATCATCGTTTGGTGTGGGCGCGAACTCAGCCCAACGGACAGGAAATACGACGTCTGCGGCGTTTCCCCAGTCGATACCGGTGCCGCGACACCACGCAACAAATGACCTTCTTTCGCGAGACAATCAATCAGCGCGTTCGCTGTCGGCATATCGATTTCTGCCGAGGACCAGTTTGACGGATACGGCCTGGTAGGATGCACGCCCGTCAATCCGACTGAGTGAAGCTTCGGTTCGGCAAGCCCGAGGTAAACCACACTGCACAACAACTCGTTTGCTCGCTTTTTCCTGACCGTCACGGATTCTGGGGTGATTGTTTGTATCGGTATCCGCCGCAGGAAGCGGAAATGAGCAGGTTCTGCAGCCAGTCGTTGTGGTAGCGGTATTTGTTTAAACGCTCGGCAGGACTCT
>CAUZFZ010000312.1:0-5278 GCA_963579025.1 Planctomycetota bacterium
GTCAGGTCGGTTCATGACAGGGACTGTGATTTCGTGACATACCGGGCGAGTCTGTCCGCTAGCCCCGCGAACGCGTGTTCTCGGCCGTTTCCGCGTGTAGACTGACAGCCGACCTCTACTGAAGTTTCTCTCTCTGCCAACAGAGTATTCTTGTATTTGCATGCGGTGCGCGGACGCTTGACTGACACAAACTTTAACGGGCCAATCATGACCGCACTGGATCAGATCACAGCACTGCAGATCAACGGAGAAGACGTGTCGCTGGCGGTTGTCCTGAAAACGCTGGGACAAACGGGGGGCACGGCATTTCTGATCGATGCCGCTCGCGAACTGCTGGTCGAACGCGCCGCCCGTGAACGCGGTCTGAGCATCGACGACGAGGAGCTTCAGGCGGCGGCCGACACGTTTCGAGCCGCACGGAACCTCCATCGTGCCGACGACACGCACGCATGGCTGACCGCTCGTGGCTGGAGTGCCACCGACCTGGAACGCTATCTCGAATTGCGGCTGCTGCGCGCGAGATTGACTGAAGACATCGCGTCGCCGGACCGCATCGAGCAGCACTTTGCTGATCACAGACGGGCGTACGACCAGGCCCGTCTGGCTCATATCCTGGTCGCGGAACGACCGCTGGCTGAGGAACTCCTGGCACAGATTCAGGATGAGGAGGCCAGCTTTGGTGATCTGGCTCGGCGATATTCCATCGACACGGACACTGCACATATGCGTGGCGAACTTGGTCAGATTGGCCGCTCGTCTCTGTCTCCGGCCGTCGAATCCGCGGTATTCGCCGCAGCCGACAATGATGTCGTTGGTCCGATTCAGACCACTCGCGGATTTCACTTGATCAAAGTACACGCATTGATCCTCGGCCAACTGGATCGAAGTGTCGAAGCAGCAATCCGGGCGGATCTGTTCAGCCAGTGGAGCGACGAGCAGTTGCGGTCGGCGCGCGTGACCTGTCCCCTGTTCGATCAGGTGTGACGATCTGATGCGGACTGTAGCGCCGCCGATGAGATCGTTGCCCGGCCGGCCGCCCGCCGCCTTGCAGTTGCGACCAGGTACCATCCCGCGGCAATCGGAGGAATTCCGAGGATGACACCACTGATCATCGTCGGCTGCGCCGAGGCAAACTCAGGGTTGAGCTGAATCCAGATCAGGTAGATGACAGCGGGAATCGTGGTCAGCGCACCGAGCAGGAACAGGCACCAGCCGATCATTGATCGTAGTCGCATCATTACGTCTCCCGTGATGAAGCAGGCAATCGGGCCACACCGTCAGCCGTCTTGAACGTCGGCTCGCTTGTAGAATTCGGTCAGGTCGATGCCGCCTTCCTTCACTTCCTGTTCAACCAGTGACAGTCGTTTTTCCAGAAGCTGAAGCCGGTCTTCGATCACCGGGTGGATGACGTTCTCGTCATTCTTCGGATCCGGTTTGGGAACGGCCGGGTAACCAAGTTGGCGCTGCAGGGCCGCGAACATGTACAGCGGATCTTTGCCGCGATTCGCCTTCGCAATGCGACCTTCACGGACGCCGAACAGAATCGATACGTTTGGTTGCCAGTCTGAATCCCCGGTTGCCCGACGTTTCTCCTCGACGGCGAACTCGGAACGCAAATAAAGAAACTCGCAGAATTCAGTGGTCCCCAGTTGCTGCCTGACCCACAGCATCCAGTCGCGCCAGCTCGAGTCAAACATCGAGTCATCCGCAATGGCCTGGATACCGTCATGATATCCGAGCCGATTGCGTGCCAGGCATTCGAACAGAAACAGGAACAAACCGCGGGGGTTGGCATCTTCGGTCGCGCGATACTCGGCTTCGTGCTGCAGGATTTGCAGCCCGATCTGCAGATCGAATTTCGCGGTCTCGTCTTCCGCGCGGCGCATGAGGAACGCCTGGAACGGCGTGAAGTAGTGCGGCATCATCGACATGCCGTCGCTTAACAGGCCCTTGTGGCGAATCTCGCCCAGGAGAAAATCGAGCGCCATGGGCAGCTTCGTCGTGCTGAGGATCTCCTCGCCGACCTGCACGATGATCTCTTGCGCCGGAACACCGTCGGCGATCCGTTCCAGGAACATTTTCCAGAAGTACGCCTGTTCGACGTACTCTTCGCGGTCAAGCTGTGGCATGGGTCGTTCGAGTTCCAGAAAACGGATCCGTCTCTGCGCATCGGGATCATGACAGCTTACCAGCCACAGTCACTGCTGTATCCGCGTGGAGATCGAACCGCACTGGCCTGGACCCCGTTTTGACAGGTGGTGGTCGCGGCCATAGCCTGCCACGCGACTGAAAAAACCGACTGCTTCCCTCACCGCGTCAATGCGGTCATTACGAATTCATTGTGAACGATGAATCGACGTGAACTGCTGGCTTCGTTCCTTGGCCTGCCGCTGGCTCTGAATTCCGGTTGTGGCGCATTTGGTTCCCGTCTGCCTCCGGCTGGTGAGATCATCGGCGCTTCCGCGAAAACCGGACACCGCATTCGCGATGGCTTTCGCCCGCAGCCAGCGGCAGATGGCTGGTCCGACGTTGACGTCGTGATTGTCGGCGGTGGGATTGCCGGTCTGTCCGCGGCACGCAAGTTGACACGTACGGGTCTCACCTTCGTGCTGCTGGAACTGGAATCCGGCGTTGGCGGGACATCGATCGGTGGGCAGTCGGATCTGGTCGCATACCCCTGGGGAGCCCACTACGTCCCCGTCCCGCATCCACACAACCGCGAGCTGATTGAGTTGCTCGACGACGTCGATGTTCTGGAAGGTCGTGAAGAAGACGGTTCGCCAGTTGTTGCCGAGCAGTTCTTGTGTCGCGATCCGCACGAACGCCTCTTCATTGACGGAGCGTGGCACGCCGGCCTGCTGCCTCTGCATGGCGCCGCCGAACAGGACGTCAGCGAATTCGCTGCATTTCGCGAAGAAGTCATGCGCTGGGTCGCATGGCGGGATGCGGACGGACGACGAGCCTTCACCCTGCCCATCAGTGCCTGCTCAGACAACTCCGAAGTCCTTGCCCTCGACCGGCAGTCGATGAGTGACTGGGTCGAAAGTCACGGCTGGGCGTCCAGTCGACTGCGATGGTATGTGGACCTGTGTTGTCGCGACGACTACGGCCTGACAATCAAACAGACAAGTGCCTGGGCCGGGCTGTTTTACTTCGCGTCACGCGTGCGAAACCCAGGTCAGGACTCTGAGCCATTCATCACCTGGCCCGAGGGAAACTCCCGTCTGGTCAGGCATCTGCGGGAGATCTCCGACGAACACATTCGCACCGGCATGGCCGTCACGCAGGTCATCACTGGGTCGACTTCCAAAGGGGCACGCACCGACGTGATCGCGTTTCGCGAGACGCCGGCTGGCGACGAAGTCGCTGGCTGGCACGCCCGCAAAGTCATCTTTGCCGCTCCGACGTTTCTGGCTCCGTACCTGATTCAGGATTATCGCGCCGACGGCCCCGCGTCCGTCTCTGAGCTGACTTTCGGGAGCTGGCTGGTCGCGAATCTGCACCTGAGTGATCGACCTGCTCTATCAGACGAAAGTTTTCCGCTGAGCTGGGACAACACTTTGTTTGACAGCCCATCGCTGGGATACGTCTGTGCGACCCACCAGCGCCTGATCGACCACGGCCCGACTGTATTCACCTATTACTACCCGCTGTGCGACGACGATCCGGCCGTCGCCCGGCAGCGACTGCTCAGTCTTTCCTGGGAGGAATGGTCCGAGGTCATTCTGACTGATCTGGAACAGGCACATCCCGACATTCGTTCGCTCTGCGACCGGCTCGACATCATGCGTTGGGGACATGCGATGGTCCGTCCCGTGCCGGGTCTCATCAGCGGCGGAGCACTCGCCGCGTGCCGACAACCGTTTCGCGACGTACACTTTGCTCATTCGGCGCTCAGTGGGATCGCTCTGTTTGAAGAGGCATTCGATCATGGCAACCGAGCGGCCGACGAGGTGATCGCTGCACTTGTTCCGGCCCCGCAAGCTACGTCCGCATCGAATTCATGATCAAGCTTCTGGTCGAACCGAACGCCCACTCGGGCTCGTGGAACATGGCGGTCGACGAGTCACTGCTGGAGCTGGCTCTCGAATCCGAACAGTGCACGGTTCGGATCTACTCCTGGGAAACGGCAACAGTCTCGCTGGGCTACTTTCAGAGTTCCGCTGACTTTCGCTCATCGAATCGCTTCCAGGACCTGCCCGCCGTGCGACGTCTAACCGGTGGCGGCGCCATTCTGCATGACCGGGAATTGACTTATTCGCTGGCTCTCCCGTCGACGCATCCACTGAGTGCGGACCCCACTCGACTATATGAAACCGTTCACTCGGCAATCATCCAACTGCTTGCCAGCATGGGAGTTCAAGCTGCCATGCGGGGCACAGACGAGTCCCGGTCGGACGAACCGTTTCTGTGTTTCGTCCGAGGTGACCGGCACGACATCCTCTGCCATGGAAGTAAAGTTGTCGGCAGTGCTCAACGCCGCCGCCGTGGAGCAGTCCTGCAGCATGGGAGCCTGATCGTGCAGGCGTCGCCACACGCCAACGAGATTCCCGGCATTTGCGATCTGGCCGATCCATCGGAAGAACTTCAACTGCCGTCCGACTTTGCAGGATCGTTGGGGCAGGCAATCGCACAGACCCTTGGGACGGTCACGCAGCTCGATCGATGGCCCGACGAGCAGGAAGGCCGAGTGCGCCTGCTTGAGGAGCGGTACCGGAAAATCAAGTGGAGTCGCCCTGCGAGATCTGCGTTGAAGTAACCGATGTGCGAAGTCCTCAAATCATGTCGAGTGCATCGCTGACGCCGATGGCGGTGGCGGTCGCATACGCCCGGCAGTGTGAAATCGTGATCAACACATCGCTGATGCCAAGTTTCTCGGCGAATTCGGCGGTGCTGCCCCGCAGATGCACGACGGGCTTGCCGCTGTGCTGAGACAGAACCTCGATGTCTTTCCAGCCGATCCCCTGCACGAAGCCTGTGCCCAGGACCTTCATGACGGATTCTTTGGCGGCCCAACGACCGGCAAACGCCTCGTAGCTGTGCTTGCGACGCTGGCAATAAGCAATCTCGTCGCTCGTGTAGATGCGGCTGAGGAAATGCTCACCATGCCGCTCGATCATCTTCGCGATGCGCGAGATCTCCACGATGTCCGTGCCAAGGCCGACAATCACGAAACGAGTGCTCCTTCGTACTGCGACTGAACGCGTCGACGTCAAATAGTGAGGTCGGGTGGCTGGCGGTCGAGCGGAGCGAGCCCCCAGCACTGCAACTGGGGGCT
>CAUZFZ010000313.1:0-5210 GCA_963579025.1 Planctomycetota bacterium
ATTTCCGTTCAGAAATCAGGATCGCAAAGGACGCCGCTTTCTCCAAGACCACTTCAACTCACGGCAAAAGCCGAAGAACTCCAACTCACAACTCCCACGTGTTGTCGCCTCAGAGAGATCACACCCATCCTTGATGCTAACGAGATGCTCGCCTTGCTTGATCGAATCAAACCAGTGCATGAGCGTCAGCCGGAATATCTGCTGGGTCTGCGAGGGTGGAAGCAGCACGTAACGCGGGCACTGCGAAATCTGGGACGCACTGAAGACTATGTGAAATTTCAACGGGAGATCGCGGAATCCGGAGCGGGGGATCTGGCAGCGCAGGTCAGATACACCAACGATCTGGCGATTGTCGGCGAATTCGATGCAGCGTATGCCTGGTTCGATCGCCAGTTTGCCATGGATGTCGAGCGGATTAACTCGGAGTACGATCGGCTGTTCACGGCGTATTATGATCTGCTCAACCGCGAAGGTCGTTATGCCGAACTGGTTCCGCTGACGGTTCGATGGCTGACAAGGCGCCCGGACAGCAGTGACGCATGCCAGCGGCATCTCGGTGCGCTGATCTATGCCGACCGAACGGCCGACGCCGACGCGCAATGTCTGGCATGGCTCACTGCCGGCCGCGACGCGGACAAGCTCGACGACGCGACCAGACAGCGTCTTTTCGCAGCCGCGCAATATGCCACGGGATACGTTTACGGCAGTCACTATCACGTCATGGATCCCAAGTGGCTCAAACCGCTGGATGAAACCGCTCGCTTCTTCGTGCGGCATGAACACAACTTTGACGTCGCGCAGAGCATTATTGGCAATCACCTCTTCAGCGATTCACACGAAGCAGACGGTCTCCGCAACTGGCTATTCGGAATCCTGCTGGAAGAAGCCGCCACGCTCGAACAGAGTCGCCTGAGTTCGCTGGTGCAGTGGTGTCTGAACGGCCCGACTCCGGAAGCGACTGACGCCGGATGGAAGACCATCGCTGATGCCCTCCTGGCTCGCTGGGAGGAGATCGATAAGTTTGACGTTCGTAGTCCACTGGGCAACACACTGCTGTCAATCTACGGCAGCCGGTTTGCAGACCAACAGATGCCGTTCATGAGGACTCGAATTAAGCGAGCTCCTGATGAACGCATTGCCGGACTACAGCTGCGTCTGTTCAACCTGCTTCTGCAGCAGTCGTGGCAGGACGAACTCGAAGCGGAAGCGTTTACACTGCTGCCACTGATTTCTTCGGATAAGAACACTGACGTCCGATTTGGTGCCCTGGTCGAAGCTTTGCATCGACTGGTCGATCGCGTGCTGGTCGCTCGACAGGATGCAGCGAAGTCTGCCTTGCAGGACAAAGAACACCCTGAAGAACTGACCCGACATGAATTGGCACAGAAGTACCGTGAATTCCTGGTGACTGCTCGTGAGGGCGTTGCAGCACGATTGGCAACCGAGACGAAGCGACTGCGTGCGATCGGAGCTCCTGATGGTCCAGACAAAGAAAAGTCCGGTCCGCATGTAAACAACTCCCTTGCGGACTGGTTGCAGCTTGAACGCATGACGCTCGATGTGCAGCTCGCGCGAAACTTCGAGCAGGTCAGGGCTGAGTGCTGGGCATGGCTGGGTGAAGCTCCGCCTGTTGTGGGAAAAGCCGGCGAGGACGAAGACCGCATAAATGAGGGTGCCGGTGCCGACGGTAGCGCGACAGAATTCCCATTGTTTGATGCCGCTCTGCGACAGCGAGCCTTTGCGATTGTTTCGAATCTCGCGGTGCGCAAATCGACTAAGCCGGAGTCACGGAAACGGCTGATTGATTACGTGCAAATTGGTGTCGATCGGAATGGCGAGGGCTCGTCTGCCTGGAAGGCGATCAAGTACCAGATGCTCGTTGCCCTGGATGAACCTCAACAGCTTGAGCGCGATCTGCGCGAGTGGATTCGCACTGATGAGTATGCCACTCCCTGGCGCCGGTCGCTGGCGAAGCTCGTCGCCGAACAGGGTGAAATCGATGAGGCTATTGGACTCTACGAGACCATTGAACGCGATTCGCAACTGTCTCCATCCGACTATGCAGTGCTGTCCGACTGGTACCTGGTGGTGGATCGTCGGGATCGCTACAAGCGGTCGAAGATCGAAGCGTTCAAAGTCTGGCAGGAATACCAGATCAGTGGCTGGATCAACCAACAGCTCAATCCGTGGCAACGCACCGATCAGACGTTGCCGAGTGAACTCGACGAAAACGTTCTGTTCGCGTTTCAGGCGCTGTTCGAAAAGAGCAATAACCCCGGCGGATATCTGTCCCAATTGCGGCAGTTCTACACGGCATGCCGAGACTTTCGGCTGTTGAACATGTTGGCCGATTCGGTTGTCGGCCGGACTCCGCAACAGGTCTACAGCTTCCTGAACTCGCTGCGCACCACCGTGCTCGAGGAGGTTCGCGACGAATCCACTGCTGATGAGATTCTGGGGCAGGTCAACAAACTACGGGACACGCTTGAGCAACCCGGCCGCGACGTCACCGTGATCGATCTGCGGGCACTGGATCTGCTGGAAGCCATGATTGAACGACGGGCGTCGGAAGTACTCAACCAGCCGGGACCACATGTGGATGCTGCGGTCGCCGCGCTGCAACGGGCCTTCGAACGCGACTGGGCCGCCGGTGAACCGCGTCAGATGGCAGAACTGCTTAAGAACCTGGGTCGCATTACTCAGCAGAAACTGGCGGACGAACAACTGCGTGAGTTCAAAGCCCTCTACGCGACTGCTGATCCAGGCACCGACGATCGGCTATGGATCGGTTGGTATTATGGCGACAGCCAGTACTCGTCGTATGGACTGCGCGATCCTGGACTGGCTCTGGTCGAGAGTGCGATGCGCGAGTACGAAGCCACGCATCCGGATGGCTGGCCGACTCATGCCAACGTCGTCTTTAGTGGTTACGTCACCATGCTGACCGGTATTGGCCGCCATACGACCGCCGAACGCTACATTAATCGCCACCTGGAAAACCCACTGAATGAATCGCAGATCTACTGGCTGACTCAGCGAATGGATGACGTCTATATCATCGCTCTTTCACACAATGGCCAGGTGTCTCTGGGCAGTGGCGAGACCCTGTATAAAACTCTGCTTAAACGGCTGTTGAAGGCGACTGATACTGATAACCCGAACCATCGTTATCAGACATTGCAGAAGATTCTGTCCACCTTCACTGCGGCGAAGAACAGGTCCATTGACTACAAGGATGACCTTCGCAAGTACGCCTTCGAACAACTCCCACCAATCCTGGAACGACAGACCAGCAACTATCGCTCCATCGTGGATCGAACGGCCCACCGTGTCAAAGACCTGATCGACACACGCACGGCTCTGGAATTTCTGATTACTCGGTTCGAGAATTATCCGAAACGACTGCGGAATTCGTGGGAACATCCGTGGCAGCAGTTCGGCTGGCGAATGTCCGACTGGCGTCGACTGGTTGGCGATTCACTCGGAGATCTGGAACCGCGGCTGCTGAAGATCGTGCTGGCTGAACTTCGCCGCGACCTGCGAACTCGTAATCAGCGTAGCCGGTACATGTACCACGACGACTACGGTTACTTCTGGCACGAGAAACGTGCGGACTTCGCACGCGTCGCTGAGGAAGTCTATGCCGAAGTGAAACACTCACGCAGGTATGTGGAGTACATCGCGCAATACATTTATCACGGTCTGGCCAGTAATTCCCGAGCACACAAAGTCCACTCCGACCGCGCGATTGAAATGATGCTGATTGCGCATGGGCAGCATCTTCTGGAAGAAAGCGGGCAGGCAACTCTCTGCCAGTGGCTGCACCGGCACGACCGTTATGCCGAATCGATCCCGATTCTGGAACCGATGGTCGAACGGCGACCCGACACAATGGACTATCGTTGCCGATTGATTACTGCCTATCACCACACGCAGCGGTTCGAGCAGCGTGACGATCTGCTGGTGGCGACGAATGAGCACTTCCGTCAGGGCGGTCGCTGGATGGAACATAACGTCGCTCAACTCGCGAACTGCACGCGCCTGATAGGGTTGTACGAGCAGGCAATTGACCTGTATGGCGAAGTGATTCCGTTGCATCAGCGAACGGCTCCGAACCGTGGCATCGGTAACGACACATTGTCGAGCTATTACCGACATCTGGCCGATGCGCACTCGCATCTGGGTCACACCAAAGAAGCGGTGGATGCAGCCTCCGGATCCGTGATCAGTTGGGGTCCGCGTTACGAACGTCGGGCCGCAGCGATCGCGAAATTGCGGGAGGTGTTGTCATCCGCAAAGGACCTGGACGCTTATGTCGCTTTCCTGGACGAGCAGCTTGAAGAAACCGGTCAGACCAGCCCGCTACTCCGAAAGACGATCGGCGCCGTTTATGTCGAGAAGGGCGAACATCAGAAATCCATCCCGCAGCTCAGACTGTCCCTCGAGCTGCAACCCGGCGACATGCAGACGCATAAGGAACTGCTCAAAGCCTACGACGCGCTCGAAGATGCGCAGGGTGCCATTGATACGGTCCTCGCCCAGCTCGACCTGGACCGTCACAACCTTGCTCTATACACAGACCTGGCCAACCGCATGTCATCCGACATGCAACTGGCGGAACGAGCGGCCACGACGATCGTCGAATCCGCCCCCAGCGAATCGGAGCATCACGCGGCTCTGGCCGTCCACCGCGAATCCCAGCAGCGCTGGTCCGCGGCCATCGAGCATTGGAAACACGCCGCCCGCCTGCGTGCCCTGGAACCCACCAACCTGCTGAAGCTTGCTGAAGCTCAGATCAAGGGCAAGCAGCCCGCGGCAGCCCGCAAGACGCTGGACAACGTCACCGACCGACCCTGGCCATCACGCTTCGACAATGACATTCGCCGTGGTGTCGAACGCCTGCAGAAGCTACTGCAGCAATCGCCGTGATCTCCGTACTGCATCGCGGCTGACTGTTTCCGTGGCGCGGGGCTTCCAGCCGCCGCGGTGAGAGGTTGCTGCGGCCGCGCAGTTCTGGAAGGTCGCGGAATTGGTGTCGAGTTGAACGAAGACTTCGTCGAGAAGGACCGCGTCGCGTAGTGCTGCGTCCACGTTGAATACCGGGGTGGGGGGGGGGGGGGGGGGGGGCCCCCCCCCAGGAACGGAGGGGGGGGGGGGGGGCGCACCGCCCCCCCCCCCCCCACCCACAAACAAAAAAAAACAACCAAACA
>CAUZFZ010000314.1:0-5173 GCA_963579025.1 Planctomycetota bacterium
CCTACCATATTCACAGCCGACTGTTTCCAGGGAACCCGAGTCACGGCACAGCAACAGTTTCCCTCAAGGCTGCGGTTGCCCCGCCGCGATAGCGGCTTCCTTGAACAACTCGTCATGTCGGAACTCTTTCAAAACCGGTAGGCCTGCCGCCGCGGCGCAGAATCTCGCAAACCGCCTGACGTAACTGCTATCTGCTTTGCTCCAGCGACTTCGCGCGGCCAGCGGACAGGTTCTCGTAGATGTGGGCCTGGTCCCTGCAGCCGACAGCCATGTCGAGGTCTCCGTCATTGTCGATGTCGGCGAAAACGGCTTCGTGGGCCGGGCCGCTGGTCTTGATGGACCACGTCGGTGTCTCCGGGAGTTTGCCACCGCCGTTCACGTAAACCGAGACGCTGCCGCCGTGGCCGTAGTCCGCACCGATCAGGTCGAGGTCTCCGTCGTTGTCGATGTCCTGAAACTCGAACCCATGAAAAGCGGTCTGCCGTGAACTTTGCCAGGTGACCTTCATGGTTGCCGAGTCAGCCTGCCGGACCAGTTGCAGACTTCTACCGTCTGGTCCCCACGGGCCTTTGGCACAGTACAGTTCGAACTGTTTGTCGCGATCGAGATCACGCCAGTAGAGCCGCTGGGTCCACGGACTTTGTTTGTCGTCAAACACGTCGGTGCCGCCGTCGAAGGCTCCGTCGGAATTGCGATACACGACCAGGCGGCCGGCTCGGTAGCCGGCCACGATGTCCAGGTCACCATCGCTGTCGAAGTCGGCAAAGATGGCGGTCTCTGAGTACTCGGAATGTCCGAGCTTTCGAGTGGGTTTCTGCGACGGCGTGCCGGTCGTGTTTTCAAACACAGCGACGCCCTTCACGGGATCGCCGGCGGCCATCAGCATGTCCAAGTCGCCGTCCTGATCATAATCACCGAAGTCGATCTGGTTTGCATTGGCGATGATCCCCGTTTGCCAGTCCGGAGCTTTGTTGAATTTGCCGGCCTGGTTGAAGTACAGGGTGCAGTGACTCTCGTGCGTGCCCGCCAGGTCCGGCCAGCCGTCGCCATTGAAGTCCAGCACATCGACGTGATCGCAATCGGTTGTTGTCTTCGATTCCCACATGGGCTTGTCGGCGATCTTTCCACCATCATTGCGGAACAGAACCCAGCGTCGCGGATTGGGTGCACTCGTGAGGAAATCCGCATCGCCGTCTCGATCCACGTCGATGAAGCGTGCAATTCCGTCGCCACCGGAGTTCCCCGTCCGACCACTCCACACGGGCTTCGAGGAGAACAGGTCTTCGGCCGGCGCCGTGCCAAGCAGAGACAGCACGATCACTGACGTTGCGGAGGGGATGCGCATGAAAACTATCACCATGTGTGAAGGGGGCATTAACGGTTCTGAATCGTCAACACGGTTGGCTCAGACGTGATATTCAGGTTCGCGATCGTGACGCATCCAGTGGAATCGGCTTGAGCTTCTCCGCTTGCCGCCTTGAACGTCCAGCGAACGATCGCCCCTGGGGCGACATTCAGCTTCTGGAGTCGACGCAAGCTGACGTCCACTGTCGTTTCCGTCGGGATGGTGAATTTGGTTTTCAGTTCCGACGGCGAGATTACAAAGAGCGACACCTCGATGCTGTCGGCAGTCTCAGCCACGCCCTTCCAGCGAAGGAACGCGTTGACCTGCCCGGGCTTCTTGCTGTCAACGTGATCCGGCTAGGGCAGCGGGTCATTGGTCGAGGTGTTCGTAAACACGGGATAAGCCTCGTTCTTCTTGACGCTCAGCCAGTCGAACGAATTGATCAGATCGTTCACCTTCAGGATGTTGGCGTGGTTGTTCGCATGACCGAACGGTCCCCAGTACATGATCAGCGGATACTTGCGGTTACTCATCGCCGCGTAAAAACCGTCGTGGCCTTTCGACCAGCCGTCGTTCTGACCCGAATAGTCAATGACGATCGGTGGGTCCGGCAGAGTGACATTTGCCGGCAACGCATGAGGTGGGAAGTACATCCGGTTGGAAACGTGTTCGACCCTGGCAGGAACATTTGCCTTGATCGCGGCAAAGACATCTCCGTGGCGGACGCCGATGCCGAGCGTACCGCTGCCGCCCATCGAATTCCCACACAGGTAGACACGGTTCTTGTCGATGCCGTACTCCTGAATGACCCACTTCACCGTGTCGATGACCCGTTTGTCGGTGGGGCTGACTTCGGAGTCTTTGTACTTATTGCTACCCCACCACCAGTCCCCTTTGTTGGCTCGGCAGTCGAGATACAGCGCAAAGAAGTCCGGCGGTGCATGGTAGATGTCGTGATTGCCCACCTGAGTCGTACAGGCCAGGCAAGAGTGGACATCGTGCCCGGCAGAATGCAGCACGACATACAGTGGTGTATTCGCTCGTGCCCGCTGCGGATGGAGCACCAGGAATGTATCCCGCTGAGGAGTCTCATAGCCCCACTCCTCTTTGACTCCGTGCTGGAACGTTTCCAGTGTCCGCTCCGTAAACACCGACTCCTTCTGCTTTTCAGGAGCCCACTCAGCCGCCTGGACGCAGGCCGAAGCAACAACCATCACGATGAGAACGAGGGCGTTCGTCAGATGCTTCATGAGATCCCTAGCAGTGGCCGGTGTTGTAAGACTTCGCTTGGGGACGACGGTTGATCAGGGTGTTCAACTGAAGTCACAAGACCTTCAATGCATCGCATACCAGATTGAACGACTGATAATGGCTGTCGCACCAGTAGACGGTCAGGCGTCACTCTTACGGTTTTGGGCTGATAACCAGCGTGTAACGAACGGGTTCGACCGCAGCTTTTGCCTTTGCGTGAGCGGCGTCGTTAACTTCGGTCATCTTGCGACGGATCGTGGCCAGCGCGGCCTTTACTTCGGCATCTTCCGCCAATGGGCCACGGAGCTGGCGGAAGTTCGTGATGAATCCTTTGATCATCGACGTCTCGGCCGACTGCTTTTGCCCCACTTCGTTGAGTACGCGGTTGAACGAGGCGACAAACGGGTTGTCGATGAACTCGGCGGCCAGGTTGATACCACTACTGAGTTGCTCTCTGCTGAACGTCTTCGTGGCGGCGCCGAAGGTGACATCTGCCTGAGCGGTTGAGAGGTTCTTCACTGTTAGAGTCAGACGGTTGAGATCCTGATTGAACGGCGAATGTGGCAGGATACTGCGAGTCCCATTGGCATCTTTTTCGTTGCCGGTAAAGCAGAATGGATAGCGACTGCTTTCGATCTCGACCGTGCCGTCTTTGCTGCTGATCACCTTGTGGCCGTCTGAAGCGTCAGCTTTGCCAGAACTGACATCCACGGTGATCATGCCGACGTTTCCGTCGAGTCCCAGAGCTTTCAGAAAGGCGCCAGCCATCAGTAGATGGCCGTTGCGTCCAGGATGAACACCGTCACCACCCGCCACGGGATATTCCTGACCAAAAGCAGCTTTGGCCGAGATCATCGCCTTTTCCATGTCACCAAAGACGTCCGCGTGTGGGAAGTGGTTTTCTTCCGCCAGGCTCTTCGCGATCTGGCCCAGCTTGCGGAGGTTGTCGTTATAAATCTGATCGAAGTCCGGTTCATTGCGTCGCCATGTAAAGCTGTCGACGACGCCGGGCGATCCAACGACAACCGTCGCCCCGGCTTTCTTCATGCGATCGATGATCTGCCGCATGCCGATTTCGTACGTCTTACCGATCCGCTCGTCATACGCGCGGTACGAACCGTCGTTCATTCCGTAGCAGGTCGTTATCACGTCCGGCTTCCAGGGAACCAGGTCGTTCTCCATGCGGTTGGCAAATCCCGGAGCCCGCTCGCCGCCCCAACCGAACTGAAAGCACTGAATCTCCATCTCCGGGTAACACACCTGCAAATAGGTTTCGATGTACTTGCTGTAAAGTTTCTGCTCAGTGATCGAGTCACCGATAATCGCCAACCGGTCCCCCTTCTTCAGGACAGGTTCAGCGGCATGGGAGGCACCAGCGAGTAAAACGGCAACAGCGAATAGACAAAGTAAAGATCGCATTGGGTGAATTCTCCAGAAGCAGATCATGAAAAAGACGGCTCGCCAGTTGAGTTCTTACGCAAGCGGCCTGTTTGCGACACGTAAGCAGGTTCCGTATTCAGCATTCCGGCGAGGCCAGCTTGAGACATCGTGTGTTCCTCGGCCGGGCAGGAAATCGTACTCGAAATGGCTTCGCTCGGAGAAGAATCGCAAGGTGCGAAATCTGGTGATGCGGCCCGATTCCGTGCGGGAGTCCGGCCGCGTAGAGTACGACGCTCGGTAAGATCTTCCGGCGGCCTGGCACCTGAGCTGATCGAGGCTGACGTCTGGCGGAAGATGCGAGCGGTGCTCGTACCGCCGTGACGTCGTCTCAATCCTCAATATCGATCTCTGGAATCAATCAATGCAATGTTTCAGTCAGTTGACCGTCCTGTGTGCCAGCCTGCTGTTCACACTCGCTTCTGTCGTGTCGACGCAGGCAGAAGACGACGCGAAGTGGGTTTCATTGTTCGATGGCAAGACGATGGAAGGGTGGGAGAAAGTCGGCAAAGAGAAAAGCGTCTGGGAGGTGAAGGATGGCTCGCTGACTGGCTCTGGGCCGGCATCGATGCTCGTGTCTACACAAGGGCCGTACAAAAACTTCAAGTACCGGGCCGAGGTCAAGATTAGCGATGGCGGCAACTCGGGGCTGTACTTCCGGTCGACGCGCAAACCCAGCTTCTCCGATGGCTACGAAGCTCAGATCGACAGCACTCATCGTGACCCCATTCGCACCGGTTCGCTCTACGGCTTCTGCCATGTTTACAAGCAGCTTGTGAAGCCGGACACGTGGTTCAAATATGAGGTCGAAGTCCGTGACGACGTGTGGCGTGGTCGCGAGATGACCCGCATTAAGATCACCGTCGATGGCAATGAACTGTACGAGTACATGGATTTCGCCATGACGTATCCGGCAGGTCACTTCGCATTTCAGCATCACGATCCCGGCAGCATCGTCCACGTCCGCAAAGCTGAAGTCCTGCCGTTGGAAGACTGAGAGCGTCCAGCCGTTCCAAGGGGTCCAGTCTCTGTGGGGCGCGGATTATGCGGCGGTTTTTGCAGCGTGGGAGCTGTTTTCTCCGTAAGGTCGCAGTCCGGCGGGATAGGCGGCCCTCAGAGTTGCCCCGTAGGTGGCGCTCC
>CAUZFZ010000315.1:0-4923 GCA_963579025.1 Planctomycetota bacterium
GGATTCGCCTGCGCCGGCAACTGAATGCCGTCGGCGTTGTACGACAGCGAATGTCCCTGATTGCTCAATTCGATCGACGAGAATCGTGTCTGGGGCGCGGTCACCTGAGCCATGAGCTGATCCACCGAAATGGAATTCCGCTCGGCCTGTCCGATCTTCGCGCCCGTCAGCCAGATCGTGCTGCAGTTGTGATGATTTCCCAAACCATGTGGATGGTACAACCCGCTGATTGGAGTGATGACATCCCGATGCTTCGCCAGAGACGCCAGTGGCTTCGACAACTGGTACTCAGTGCCGGCCGACGTCATCTGATACTCTTGCGTGTTGACTCCATTGGGCAGGTAAATGAACACGCTGCGTCGCGGTCTCGGTCGCTGTTTGGCAGCCAGCAGCGGCTTCATGCATTCCAGCAAAGGCAGCGCCAACGAGACTCCCAATCCACGCAGGACATGCCGCCGATTGAGCAGCCAATTCTGAGCCAGAAAGTTTGACATCTTAAGTTTCCTGTCTGGGTTTCAATGCAACTGCCGCACGCCTTAAGTCTGTAACCCGGTGAGTGTTCCCGAGCCGGAGCTGAAGAGGCTGGTTTCCACTCCGGCCTGCTGGAGCATCGACGTGAAGAGATTGCACAGCGGTGTCTGGTTGACGCCCATCTGCGGAGCTGTCTTCTTCTGCTTGTTGGCCGGTGCGGATTCGTCTTCCGTCGGGGCCAGACTCTGCACGTACGGCTGATTGAATGCGAGATGCTGGCCGTGACGGAAGCCGCCACCTGCGAGCAACACCGGCAGGTCGTGCGTCCAGTGAGTGTTGCCGTCCCGCAGGTTGCTCGTCATCAGGACCATCGTATTGTCGAGCAGACTCTGGCCACCCTCCTGCGCCGTCCTCAGTTTCTGCAGCAGCCCGCCATAAGCACGAATCAGTTGGAGTTCGACCTTTTGACAGTCACCCAGCTTCTTCGGCTCCTTGCCGTGATGCGACAGGTCATGATGCATACCGAACGTCTTGATGGTCACCGCGCGTGTGGAATCCGTGACCATCGCGAGGTGGATCATGTCGAACATCAACTCCAGCTTTTTCTGTTGCAGGGCGTTGTTGCTGATGTCTGACGGAGCGTTTCCAATCGGTGCGGGCTTCGGGCGGTTGACCCACTCTCGCGCCATCTGCAACTGCTTTTCGACGTCGCGGACGGACGTGAAGTATTCATCCACGCGACTTCGATCGGACTGGCTGATGCGGGCGTTGAGCCTCTTGGCCTGATCGCTGACCACATCCAGCATGCTGCGACCATCGTCAATCCGTCGCAGTTCTTCTTCGGCCTGTTGCGGAGTGGTGGCAAGAAAGAGTTTCTTGAAGATCTCAGACGGGCGATTGACCGAAGGAATGGCCACTCCGTTACTGGTGTAGGACAGCGATCCGTAATAGGTACTCAGAACGAAGCTGTTGTAACGCGTCTGACCTCGCACGCGGGCGGCGAACTCCTGATCGATTGAGATCGTGTTCTTGAGGTTGTGGGAATAGTCCGGGTAGGGAGCACCGGTGAGCATCACGGCTTCGGCCTTGTGTCCACCGCCGCCGGTGTTCGGATGGCTCAAGCCGCTGATCACAGTGAAGTCGTTGCGGTATTCGGCCAGATGCTGCAGGTGCGAGGGAAGCTGGTAATCGGGCCCGGATTCCGTCGGTACGAACGTCGCCGGGTCGAAACCGAACGGCACTCCGATGCACACCATGCGTTTGGTCGCTGGGGTGGTCGCAGTGGCGGGAGCAGCGATCGCTCGGTTCATCGATTCCAGAAACGGCAGCGCCATGGCGACGCCGGACGCTCGAAGGAATGTACGACGCGGGAGGGGCGTGTGCATGTTGGATTGTCTTTCTTTTGCGTGGGGTAAGTTTCCAGCTTGTCATTGATGCGGATACGCAAGTTGGAAGCTTAGGATCGGGCGAGAAATAACTGTCGCTATAGATTAGCCGCAGGGCGTTAGCCCCGGTTGCTGCACGGAACCGCGGCTAACGCCCTGCGGCTAATGGTGACAGTATTTCTTCGCTCGATCCTTACGCCACGGGTGACTCATTTGTTTCGAAACAGCTCGCTCTGGACGACCTCGTGAATCAGCGACTGCATTCCATACTGACGGTCTTTCGCTCGTTCGACGATTTGCTCCACTTCGAGCAGATCACCGGGTTCAATGTTTTTGCCGGTTGCAAACGTGACCAGCTTTGAAACGAAGCTCCGCGCGATTAGCTCGGGCTTCGTCGCAAGGTGAGCTTTGAAGTCGCGTATATCGGAAACGGCCGTGGTGTCGGGCAAAGTCGAACTGGCATCCACGACCGCGCCCTTCAGATATTTCACATGCCCATAGTGTGAGCCGTAGAAGACTCGCTGATCGTTCAGCTTTTCTCCGGTCTCCGTCGTTCGATAAAAGTCGCGATAACGCCCGATGGGATCGAACGCCTCCAGCGCGAAACCGGGCGGATCAATATTTCGGTGGCAGACTGCGCACGAATCGTCGTTCTTGTGTTTCGCCAGTTGTTCGCGAATCGTCGTCGCACCTCGAGTGTCGGGCTCGATCGAACCGGCGTTCGGTGGAGGTGGTGGAACTGGAGTGCCGAGAATTCTTTCAAGTAACCACACACCGCGAATAACGGGTGACGTGTTCGCGCCGTTGGCCGTCACTTTGAGAATACTCGCCTGAGTCAGCAGTCCGCCGCGAACACTTTCTGGCGGCAGCGTCACGCGTCGAAGTTGCGCGCCCTTGATTGGGGGAAGATCATAATGCTCGGCCAGGCGCTGGTTGAGAAACGAGTCGTGAGAACTCACGAGCATTTCTACTCCGAGATCCCGGTCAATCAGATCACGAACGAAGGCCCGGGTTTCCTTCACGATCGAATCATGCAGCAGCCCGTCCTGTGTGCCGCTGTGGTAACTCGTGAAGTATTCAGGAAACAAATCGCGATCCGGCGTTGTCGCGTTGATCTCGCGTAGATTCAGCCAGTGGTCGAGGAAATCGTTAACCAACGCCTCGAAGCGGGGTGAGGCAATCAGGCGGTTGGTTTCTCGACGCAGGATATCCGCCTTTGACAATTGCTGTTTCTCCGCAAGACCTCGTAATGTGGCGTCCGGCGAACTTCTCCACAGGAAATACGAGAGCCGTGACGCCAGCTCGAAATCGTCCAGCACTGGTTTGTCCTGAACCAGAAAGAGGAAATCGGGCGAACACAGGACGGCTCGATGGGCCGCATTCATCGCCACTTCAAAACACTCACCCTTTTCAAGCTTGGCACTCGCGAGTGAGAAATACACATCAACTTCCTCGGTGGAAACCGGGCGCCGAAACGCACGCGAGATGAAACTTGAAAGCTGTGCTTTGGCTACGCTGGCGACGTCGTCTTCAGCCGGTTGAACGGTGACCGGATTGCTCAACACGGTGTAACCACGTACTGGACGGCGAATTGATTCTGGAATCTTCGCTGCTTTTGCGGCTTCGGCCGCGGCCACGAGCGGGGCGTCGCCGTAAAGCAGGAGATGGCCCGGTGGCGGCCAGCTTTCGACAATCGGCCCCGTGATTTTGACCGGCTTTACCACCAACGCCGGTCCCACTGACGGAATCGGCGGTTTGGGATTCGTGATGTGGTGCCAGCCCTTGGGAACGTTTTCCTGCTTGTCCGGCAGGTAGATGCTGTATCCCCCGTCGATCCGAACCTTGGACATGCGATACGGGGCGACAATGATCGTCTGGTTCCGTTCGAAATAACGGGTCAGTTCAATCGATGTTGGTTTTTGATAGTGGGCGTCAAAATAGCCGAGCAACTCGCGCCGCTTCCCGCCGGCGGCAAGCCAGACGCTGTAGATCAGATCCGCTTTTTCTGTCGTATCCCGTGCTTCGGTGGTAACCCTGATTCGGTATCGCCCCGGTGTCTGTTTTGTGAGCGCCGCGAACTGACGCAAATAGGCGGGCACCTCGATGTGCGTGGGGCCGAAGAAGTAGAGATTCTCGCCACGCAGATTGCAGAGCAGCTTGTTGTGTGCGTGCCCATGAAACGGCTTCTCCGCTTCGTCGCTGTACGAGAAGCGATGAGTCTTCGTCTCGGGTCGCACTTGTCGCACCGTCGCATCCTGCAAGGCGCGATCGGTTGCGGCCATGTACTGATGGATGTGGACCGGCGAGATACTGAGGGCTTCCGTGTTGTTACTGAAGCCATCCGCCAGATCATCTTCCGGCAGCAGATCCTGCAAGGCCGTGTCGATCTGCAGAAGATCGCGCACAGTGTTCTCATACTCCAGCCGGTTGAGTCTCCTGATCCGTACACGACCGCCGGATCGAGCTTTTTTGGCCGCTTCGGCAAGATGTTGCTTCACAGAAAGCAGCAACTTCTGGATCTCACCCGCTGGCGGACGGGGATTCCCCTGCGGCGGCATCTCCCCCGCCTCCAGTCTCGAAATTACCCGACTCCAACGAAGAGCCGACTCGGGCGTGTCGAATTGCCCACCGAGCGTGTCCGCGCGGAACCTGCCTTCCTGCGTGTCCGCGCCGTGACAATCGACGCAATGCGCATCGAAGAACGCGCGGCCCACCGCCGGTTCCGCAGCACTGCAATTTCCGGCCGCGCTGAAAACTGCGATGGCGCTCAAGAATAGATGTAACAGCTTCATAATGAACTCAATCTCGGGTACCTACCATCATGCGAACAACTCGTGGACTACGCGGCCGTGTACGTCGGTTAGACGGAAGTCGCGGCCGCTATAGCGGAATGTAAGTTTCTCATGGTCGAGGCCCATCAGGTGCAGGATCGTTGCGTGTAGATCGTGGACGTGGACCTTGTTCTCGACCGCTGCGAAACCGAATTCGTCAGTGGCACCGTAGCTCATGCCACCCTTGACACCGCCGCCCGCGAGCCACATTGAAAAGCCGTGATGATTGTGGTCGC
>CAUZFZ010000316.1:0-4921 GCA_963579025.1 Planctomycetota bacterium
AAACCAAAGATGAACTAACAACGCTGGCGCATCGGAAACTAAAAAGCATGTCCAACGATCCAGGTTTGATCCGCGGATTGTACTTCCGATCCTATGTTGCAGATTTTTTCAGATGAGCCATACTTCTTTGGTCGTGACAGCGAAATCCACGAGATGGCGGATCGAATTCAGCGTCGACCGTTGACCGTCCTGTTTGGTCAATCGGGACTGGGCAAGACGTCGCTGATTCGAGCGGGTGTCATTCCGAAACTGCGTACGGCGGGTTTCGAACCGATTCTCATCCGGCTGATTCATGACGGCGAACTGCTCGATCTTTCTCTGGAGCAACAGGTGCTGCTGGAGATCGTCCGGATCGTCAATTTGCCGAATGCCGCAGCAGCGACGGACGCTGAGTCCCTGTGGGAGCTGTTCCATGACCCGCAGTTTGGCCTCACCGACAGTGACACGCCGCAACTGATCCTGATCTTCGACCAGTTCGAAGAGATTTTCACGCTGGGAGAAGCCAAGCGGCCCGAAGATGCGCGGTCGTTCCTGGATGCTCTGGCCTGTCTGGCCGAAAACCGGGTTCCGCCGGACCTGCGACGACGGCTGGATGACGACGACGAACTCGCCGACCGACTGCTGACCTCCGCGCGACCGTGCAAAGTGGTGCTGACGTTGCGTGACGACTATCTGCACTGTCTGGAACGCTCGCGGCGGCAGATGCCGTCGATGATGGAGAATCGGTTTGAGCTGCGGCGGCTGTCCGGACCACGAGCATTCCTTGCGGTGTACGAACCAGCCCGGCTCTGTTCGCACGACGGCACACGACCGCCGATCGTGTCAGTGGAGACCGCCGAAGCCATCGTCAGACTGGTTGCGGGTCGTGAGGCCGACGTGCCGCTGGAAGAGATCGAAAACGTCCCGCCGCTACTGAGTCTGATCTGCGAACAACTCAATGCCCGCCGCCTGCACGCCGGTCGGCAGACCATTGAATTGAGCGAGGTGCATCAATCAACTGAAGAGGTGCTGCGGAGTTTCTGTGAGCGATGTCTGAGTACTCACGCGGTCGCCGTCCGTCGGTTCGTCGAACAGCGACTGATTTCATCGGCCGGAATCCGGGAACTGATCAGCGTGGACTCGGCCGTCGCGGAACTGGACGCTGCGAAGGTCCCGGCTCCGCTGGAGACGCTGCGGAATCTGGCTAATCAGAGGCTGCTGACATTCGAAGACCGAGGCGGCATCCGTCGTGTTGAACTGACACACGACGTCCTAGCCCCGGTCATCGCCCGGTTCCGTGCGGAATCCGAACAGGCGGCTCGAATTACAGTAGAAGAAACTCGTCGCCAGCAGGCCGAAGCCGACCGCCGCAAACGTGAAGCAGTCGAGGCCCACGAGCGTGAGCGTCTGATGCGTGAGAAGGCTCAGACTGAGGAACTCGAGAATGCAAGAAAACTAGCCGTTGCGGAAAGAGCGCGCGCGACCGCTGAAGCCGCCCGTGCCGCAACCGAGCAGAACAAGGCCCAAGCCATCCGACGCTGGTTATCTCTGGTGGTGTGCCTGGCCGTCGCAGCCGTCGCGTTGGCAATGTTTGCGTGGCGCAAGTCGGCTGAAGCTGACATGCTCGCAGTTAAGGCAGGAAAACAGCGCGACATCGCACGCAGCGAAGAGAAGAAAGCTAATAACGCCAAGGCTCTCGCCGAAGCGGCTCAGCGAGAATCGCGGAATCTGACAGCAGACATCTTTCTGCAAAATGGTACTACGGCGATACGCCAAGAAAGCGATGTCCCAGAAGGAACACGTTGGTATACAGAAGCCCTTGTTACGTTCGGAGATGATGCGCTCGATTCGCGTTTCGCGGCGCGGTCACTGATCGGAGGATGGAGCCGGTTTCTGCCGCGGCTTTCACTGCTGGATGACGCGGTGGGGATTGTCGTGTTCAGCTCAGATAGTCGGAGAATTGCTACCGCTTGCGGAGGTCCTGGTAGTTTTGAGGCCCGGCTGTGGGACGTGCAGAATGGTCAACTCCGGAATGTACTGAAGCATGAAGGGTACGTATTTGCTGTTGCCTTCAGTCCGGACAGTCGCACCGTCGCCACAGGGAGTGGGTACCGACTTTGGGGCGAAGGCCGGCTTTGGAATGCGGAGAACGGTGAGCTCCGCAGAACGGTTGAGCATTTCAACAATGTGAATTCGGTGGCATTCAGCCCGGATGGGCGGAGCTTCGCCACAGCAAGCGACGACAACACCGCAAGGCTATGGGATGTGGAGACCGGTCAGGGCTTCGGCGACGTACCCAAACATGAAGGCAGCGTGAACGCGGTGTCGTTCAGCCGTGACGGACTGACCGTCGCCACTGTCAGTAGCGATAGAACTGCGAAGTTGTGGGATGCAAAAACGGGGAGGCAGATCGTTGATGCACTCAACAACATTCGCACCATCGACACATACAGTCCCACGCAAACCGCGTTGTCGATCAGCCCTGATTTTCAGACACTCGCCACCGTTGCCCGTGACTTCGATAGCAATCACGACGAGGTCCGCTTTTGGGCATTTCAAACAGGTGAGGAATTGGGCGGTGATCCACTTAAACATGACGCCTATATCCACACACTGACATTCAGCCCCGATGGCCAGACGCTTGCCACCGTCGATAACGACAAAACGGTGCGGCTATGGGACGTATTTACACGCAAGCCCCGCGGCTCTCGATTCACTCATACCGGCTCGGTTAACGCAGTGACGTTCAGTCCGGACGGCAAAACGCTTGTCACCGCAAGTGACGACCTCACGGCTAGAATCTGGGACGCGCAAACTGGCCAGGCCTGCAGAATGCCGCTTCAACACGATGCCAGAGTTCGCGCTGCATCGTTCAGTCCAGACGGTCGCCTGTTGGCCACCGCCAGCGGAGGGTTCGTCCGGCTGTACGACACACCGGTGGGCCAGTTGCCGTCCGTGCCCCTCACACATGACGCCCCAGTAATCGCTGTGGCATTCAGCCCAGACGGCCGGACACTCGCGACAGGTAGTGAAGACGGGACGCTGCGTCTATTGGATGCGCGGAGCGGCGACGCCCTCAATTCGTTCAAACATCCCGAAAATGTCCGCTCAATGTCATTTACGCCGGACGGTCGGACTCTCGTCACAAGCTCTGGCCGAATGATTTGGTTCTTGGATCCGAGGACCGGCCAGGTCCAAGGTGAACTGCTCAAAAGTGACAATGACATCAAGGTAATGGCAGTCAGCCCAGACGGTCGGACGCTCGCCACCGGCAGCGCGGCCAATCTGGCGGGAGAGGTAAAGCTGTGGGACGTCCCGACTGGGCAACTCCGGTGCAAGCCACTCCGACATAACGGCGAAGTCGTCGCTCTTTCATTCAGCCCGGACGGTCGGACACTCGCAACCGGTAGTCGGCTGGAGGCACGGCTGTGGGATCTCCAGACGGGGCAGCCTCGGGGCAAGCCACTCATACACGACTCGGGAGTCGTCGCTCTGTCATTCAGCCCGGACGGCCGGACACTCGCCAGCGGCAGTGGTTCCTTCGGGGAGGGGGAAGCACGGCTGTGGGACGTCCAGGCGGGGCAACTCCGGTGCGAGCCACTCCGACATGACAGTGAAGTCGTTTCTCTTTCATTCAGCCCGGACGGCAGCAGGCTCGCCACAGCGAGCCACGATAGACTTGTGCGGCTCTGGGACGTTCCCCCGCCAGTGCCGGATGATCCGACGCGAGTTCGGCTGTCGGTCGAGGTTGCGTCATGGCGAACGATTGAGAACGGGCTGATCCGCCGGCTTACAGAGAAAGAGTGGCAAGACCGGAAGCGACAGCTCGACGAACTCGGTGGGGACTGTCTAAAGCGGACCTGGGATGACCTGAGCGAAGCCGAGAAACGCGAGCTGCGTACGCCAGCATCGATTGCCGCCGTGAGTCCCGCTCGGCGGTCAGACGCTACAGCGGCGGAGGCCGGCCACTCAGGCACACTGCAGCCCCGTCCGCCAGTGGCCAGTAATCTGCCGGACGGTGGTGCCCCACGTGGCGGAGCAAATCCGCGTGCGGAGACGTCACAGGCTGGCAATTCGCGGACGTTACCGAGAGCTGACGCGGACACAACAATCCTGTGGGTGGTCGCGGTCTACGCAGGTCTGGTCGCTCTACTGGCGATCATTGCAGGAGCCGCTCGCCGCGGCACACGCACGAAACCCGATCGACGAGGGGATTCTGCGGACGCGAATTCCAGCAATGCACCGAACCTGAAGTGACACAGAATTGCCGTCCCAGACGGCGGAAAAGCACCACGTTGCGACCGTACTAACTGACCTACCTGATGCTGACGAAGCAGCTCCCTTCCTTTCCACTCCACAGACCGGAAATTCCTGATGCACACCCATGAAGAACTTCTGCAGCGGCTGTTTCAGCTTTTGAATGACCACGACCACAAAGGGATGGCCGCCTGCTATCACGAGCAGGCGACGTTTCGAGATATCGCCTTCACGCTCAACGGGCGAAAGCAGATTCATGCGATGTGGGACATGATCTGTTCCCCCACCAAGGAAGACGGCCTTGTCAGCGATATCGTTGTCACTGTCGAAGAGCTGACCGCAATTGACTCCACGGGCCGGGCCGTCGTCGTTGATGACTACACGTTTCGAGACACCGGTAAGCCGGTGCATAACTCGATCGTATCGACATTCGAATTCCGGGATGGCTTGATCTTCAGTCAGAACGATGAGTGTGACGCGGCTGACTGGGCGAAAAAGGCATTCGGTGGTTTCAGCGGGTTCATTGCCGGGCACGTTGGTTTCATTCGCCGTGGAAAGGCCATGAAGAAGGGGCGTGATCCCAAAACGTGGGTGTTGGGGAATCGGGAAAATATCGAGACTCCCTTCCGGTTGATGGTTGAAGTCGGACCGGGAAAGGAGTCTCGATGGAAATTCGCATGGAAGC
>CAUZFZ010000317.1:0-4906 GCA_963579025.1 Planctomycetota bacterium
GATCCACGTCTGCATGACACGATCCTTGCGTCAGAACAAAGGACAATTTGTCCTCCTGGCTGGCGCAAAACTCGTGCCAAAAGTCTCGAAAATTGTGTGTAAGGGTGAGGGTTGAAACCCCGGGCTACTCGCCTTTGCCCCTCCGGGGCAGCAAAACTGTGCAACTTCAAAACTCACGCTTCGGGCTGAGGCCATGCGACGAACTTGCGTTCGGAACACTATGCCAGCACGGTTGAAATGGGTCCGGCGTCGTGGTCGGCCACGGGGAGTGGCTGACCGCCGTTGTTGTATTCAGTCGTGTAGGAATCGAGGCCCAGGGCCTTGAAGTAGGTGTGGAACAGGTCGGCGTACCCGACCTGACCTTCGTCGACCCAGGTGCCGCGAGCGTTTGTCTTGCCGTGTACAGTGCCGCCCTTGATGCCGCCGCCAGCCATGCACATGGACCATGCCTGGGGCCAATGGTCTCGGCCCAGTCCCACGTTGACCTTCGGAGTGCGGCCGAATTCCGACAGCACAATGACCAGCGTGTGTTCCAACCGCCCGCTGGCCGCCAGGTCCTCGATCAACGCCGCGAACGGCTGATCGAATCCGCCCATCATCGTGCAGTGCAGATCGAAGTTGGACGAGTGCGTGTCCCAGTGGTATGACCGGATTTCCACAAACGACACACCTGCATCCAGCAGTCGTCGAGCCAGCAGCATGTGTCGTCCGTGCTTGTGTGTTCCGTAACGCTCAATGTCGCGTGCCGGAATCTTCGATTCGTCGAACAGGTCGCGGCGACGCATCAGTTGTTCGGCCATCCCGAATGAATGCGCGTACGCGCTGGTTTCGGCAGTCCGTCGACCCGCCGCGAAGCGGTTATTCGCCAGCTCGCGAAACTGGTTGCGACGCGCGTCCGCCGAGTCGGTCACTGATGCCGGACGTTGCATGTGTGCGGGAGGTTGTCCCTCGCCCAGTTGCAGAACTCCCCAGCTTGGTCCCAGGAACCCGGCCGCCTTGTAATCGAATCCGCCACTGTAAGGTTTCACCAGCACACAGGGCGGCAACGGTGAATCCGGCTGGTGTATGAATCGCGCGAGAGCGGGGCCCATTGTTGGATACTTGACTCCGCGATTCTTGGGTTCGCCGTCAAACGCTTGAGCCCGTGAGCCGTGACTGGGGTTCTTCGTGTTAAGTCCGCGCACCAGGGCCAGGTGGTGCATCTGCTGAGAGGTATGCGGCAGCAGTTCGCTGACGTGTATGCCGGGGACGGATGTCGGAATCGCTCGATAAGGACCGCCGAATTCCGTGCCGGGTTTAGGATCCCAGCTCTCGTACTGACTCATGCCTCCGTCATTGAAGACCAGCAGAACCTGCTTTTGCTGACGATTGAGTTCCTCACCCAGCACGGGCTGCATCAGATCGGCCAGGCTGAAAGTGCCGGCTGTTCCCGCCAGTCCGCCCAGCATCTGACGGCGCGAGAGTTCGTGATCCGGTGACTGACATCCGAATTCGTGTGTCATGAATGTCTCCCGCGCTGTTTCACGATGCCAGCCGTCACATCGCGACCGCTTCAGTGATCCGGATTTCAGTGATTCAATCGAAACTCCGATGTGCCGAGCAATGCCCAGGCCATTTCACGCAACGCCGTCTCACGACCATCGGGATTGTCCGTGAGGTATCCCGTGACCGCGAGTCGTTCCTCTTCCGATGCGTCTCGCGACAGAACTGACAGGTAGAGTTCAGCAGCCACGTCGTCATCGGCACACTTCATCAACCGATCCAGCAGGTTGCCATCACCGGGAGACAGCCAATCCAGCAACAATGTTTCGTTGGCGACGAACAGTGCCGCAGCCAGAGACGGATTGAAATCATCCTCGGGTTCTCCGGGCTGGCCGGCGTAGACCGAGCGGAACAGCTTCAGCACGTTGTCGAGATTCGGAGCCGGGATCGGACGTCCCTTGTCCGGTCGGTATTTCTTCGTCGCCTCCAGATCCGCGGGTGTCGCCAGGACCCGCTTCAGACTGCCGGTCGCCTGCATCATGCTGAGAGCAACCTGTTCGGCCGACAGGGCTCGCAGGTTTGCGACTGCATACGATTCGGGCCGTGTGCTGTCGGCCTGATCTCCCAGCCGAGTCGAGCGTTGCCAGGTTTCGCTCAACGCAATCTCTCGGAGGAAATGCCGGGTATCGAATCCGCTGGCAACCAGTTCTTTGCCAAGCACATCGAGCAGTTCCGGATGCGACGGCGGGTTCTTCTCGTGGCGCATATCCAGCGGATGGACCAGCCCGCGACCCATCATCAGTGCCCACAACCGATTCGCCAGGTTCCGTGAAAAATCCCTGTTTTCAGGGCCTGTTAACTGCTCTGCCAGACGCGGCCTCAGTGGGAATTTGGGCAGCGGCGGCTGTCCTTCTTCGGCGGCTTTCGCAAGCTCCTCGCCTGGTTCAAAGACTGGAACATCCAGCGGTGCGCCGCCGGGCAGTCGCGGACCACTCTGGCTGCTTTTCGAAGTGAACACCGACGTAAACTCGATTGGTTCGCCCGTGCCCTTTTCGACAAAGAACGACTCGTTCGTTTTCTTGTCCTTATACAGATAGCTGCGGTTCAGGAACGCGACGATCCCGAAGAATTCGGACTGGTGGTAGCCCTTGATCGTGGGATGGTCGTGGCACTGGGCGCACTCCAGATTTCGTCCCAGCAGCAACCGCGAAACGTCACGCGCCAGTAGTCGATGGTCCGTCGCGCTGCGGGCCAGCAGAAACTTCATCGCTGGGCGCGTTGCCGAATCCGTTCCGTCCGCGGAGACCAGCTCACGAACCAACTGGTCGAGTGGCTTGTTCGCCGCGAACGAGGCACGCAGATACTCGTCCCAGTCGGGCATCGGCACGGTTGCGCCGGTGCGGCGTTCCAGCAGCATGACCGTAAACGCGTACTGCATGCGCTGCGGATAGTCATCGCTGGCAAGCAGCCGATCGATCAGCTTCTGCCGCTTGTCGGCCGAATCATCGGCCAGAAAGTCACGAGCCTCGGCCGCAGTCGGAATCACTCCGGCAAGATCAAGCCATGCACGCCGCAGGAACTCCGCATCGGACGAACGCTCGGCGACCGGACCGTCGAGCGAACGGTTGATGATCGCATCGATCTGCTGGTGCAGCGGTTCGGCAGCATCGACGGAAGTTGTTCCGACGGAGAGTAGACCCACGACCGCAATCAGACTGATTCGCACGACCTGCCCTTTGACACAACGGGACAACGGACTGGCTGCCAACGGTTCGGCACCAGCCACATACTACCGCAAGGTCCAACGCACAATCGATGTCGGCGTCTGGCATCACATGGTTTCGGCTGGCGTCGTTCATTTGGATTCGCCGCTATCAGTTCCAGTCTGCCGTGCCTGTCTTTGATCCCACGTGCCGGACCGATCTTGATCGTACCCACCGGTCGAAACATCATCACGTGGAGGGGAACCGAGAACCTGAATCTGAAAAACTCGAGTGATATCCGCGTTCGATTGTCGCCCTGCTCCGGAATTCGGCCCCGTCAGTCATACGTGTGGAGATGAGACATGGCAGTAGCGGACAGTACTGATCTCAGTCGGAACCGCATTCCGCTGGGACTCAAGATTACTTACACGGCGTTTATGAGTGTTCTGGTCCCGTACTACCTTTGGGCTTACGGTCCTGGGAATTTCCTGTGGTTCTGCGACGTTGCTCTGATCGTCACGCTGGTAGCCTTGTGGATGGAATCGCGATACCTCTCCAGCATGCAGGCAGTCGCGATCGTCTTTCCGCAGGTTCTGTGGCTGATCGACTTCTTCTGGAACATGACCTTCGGGACACCGCTCATTGGACTGGCGACGTACATGTTCGATTCGGAAATTGCGCTGTTTGTGCGTGGCCTGTCGCTGTTCCACGGCTGGATGCCGTTCCTGCTGTTGTGGCTGGTCTGGAGACTGGGATACGACCGTCAGGCGTGGAAGTCCCAGGTCGCCCTGTGCTGGGGTGTCCTGCTGTCGGCCTTTATGCTGCTGCCTTCTCCAGATACGACAGCCGGCAACGTGAACAAGGTCTTCGGCTGGGGTGAAACGCAGCAGACTCTGATGCATCCGCTGGCGTGGCTGGGCATCCTGCTGGTGGCGTATCCGTTACTCGTGTATGTCCCCAGCCACCTGTTCTTCCAGCGCTTTGCTCCGGCCATGCCCCGAGTGCAGGACTGAGACGATTTCATAACGAGCGGGCACGCATGCGACGTGCTCAGTGAAAATAGAATTCTCAGCTCGCGACGCCCATGCTGATGCAGTTTCCCGGCCCGTATTTGCGCAGACACTGAGCAGTATTCAGGTCGAACTTTCGGCAAAGCGTTTTGGCTCGAAACAAGGCCTCCCGCGCCCGACCCTCTCCGAAAGCCGGACATGCTACTTCAGGCACAAGGGATTCTCTCATCCGTTGTTCCGGGCGGGAGACGACAACTCTGACAACGACGTGCGGGGCGACTCATGCGTCCACGATCGTGTGGTACAGAATCGGCTACGGAATAAGTTGAAGCCTGTGTGAAACAGTCGCAGTGCCCCATCCGGTCGAGTCGCGCGTCCCGCCATTGGCACAGGAAGACCGCTGGATCGACTCTCCAGCGGTCGCGGGACCAAACGGTTCGTTCGGTAAGGCCGCGATCTGCACACAAGACGGAGCTGAATGCCACAGGATTGACCGCCCGAAACACGGCCACTTGCGCTGAATCGTTAAGAGCTTAGCATCGTCCTGGCAATAACTGTCCGAAATGATCAGCCGCAGGGCTAACGCCCAATGGCACTTGGTTTAGATTCAGTCATTCGGGTTTTGGTTTTCGTTTTGGTTTTCGTTTTCGTTTTGGTTTTCGTTTTTTGAATTGATTCGACTTGGGGCGGCGGGGGTAGGCCTCGCGGTCG
>CAUZFZ010000318.1:0-4802 GCA_963579025.1 Planctomycetota bacterium
CACTGCGATCATTCTCCATCGATCCGCGACACCCTTCCACAAGCCTCACTCGACAAACCCTCCCTCAAAAACACAAATCCCGGACGCCACTGAGTCGAGCCAGTGGCTGATCCGCCAGTAGACGATGTACCTTCTTCTGGTTTCCATTGGTCGATCCGACAGCACCAAGATGCGCCGCCGCGAGGATGTCTGTCCCGTTCACTGTCCGGGCCTGCATCTGTTTCCAGGTATTGACCGCCCAGCGAGCCTCTTTCAGTACGACGTCCGCTTTGGCCGGTCCGGCCACGGCGTTGATGACCTGACCGTCTGGAGTGCAGAAGTAACTCGCAACATTGCCGCCATTCTTCTGGATGTTGCCGTTGACGTTCCTGACTTCAAAGTTGCCGACCTGCTCATGGCTGGCGACGAAATTCTGTGCGACAAAGTTTGCGACGTTCTCGTCCGACAGAGCACCTGCTCTGTATTTCTGGGCGTTGTTTCAGGTGAAGCCAGGTTTCTCGAAGTTACCAGACACATGCATCATGAAAACCAGCTTGTCCTGGTCGCGAGCCAGTTGCCACGACTCGTCCGGCGTGTCGGCCCAGGCAATCTTTGTCCCCAGCGTTCCCTGGACGGGTCCTTGAGGCGGTCCGCTGCATTGTCCGGTCTGGCCATCCGCCGCCGATTGACCCGCGATCGTGCTGCTGGCCAGATTGAGAGATACCGGCTGCGCGGCAGCCATCTTGAGACTTCCGAGTGTTGGCCTGGCCATGATCGCATGAGTCAGTGCGTCCGGCAGTTTGAGTTGTGGCGCAGCTGTCGGCTGATCAGACGCCGCAATTGCTGTGGCTTCGACTCGGAAGCCGGCACCGGATTGCGGCAGTATCGGTGCTGAGACTGACGCGATAACGGTTGGCGCCGCAGGACCGCTTTCGGCTGGAATCGGCAGACGATTCGCGTCGCTCTGTCGTTGGACAGGAATCTCAGCGATAGCTCCAGACGGCGGCCCGAGATCCGGACCAACCGACGGCAGCATCAATCCGCGGGAGAGAAACCCGATCGAGAACACAGCAAACAGGACGGTTGCCGCGGCGCCACCGAGCATGACATCGCGTATCCGAATGCCTGGTGCATCAGAAGGTGCCAGAGTGCATGACCGAGTTTTGGATGCGCGGCCCGAAGCGCCATCCGGCGGTACGACCGCAAGTGCCTCCGCGGGGGCCAACTCGTCGAATTCTGGCTCATTACCGCTGCATTTGTCATCAAGAGGTTTACTGGCAGCGGTTTCGAATTCGATTCGCTCGGCGGACGGCTGAAACCAGACAGGTGCACCTGGTAGCGGCGACTGAAACCAGGCAGGTGCTCCGGGAAGCTCCGTACTCCGGATGGGATCGTTCATCGTCCAGTTCTCCTGATGTGATGGATCGGTGCGACCAGCTCGCCATTTGCAGGAATCTGCTCCTCGGATTGCGACCCGTCGTCCTTTGGGGGGACTACAACGGTGCAGCGTCAGAACTTACGTTTCTGATGCATTTCGGACTCGTTTTCGACACAACGCCACGACGCTGGCGAACTGCATCGCTGCGCAATCGCATCTGCGGGAACGCGGGACCATAACGGGGTCAATTTCCGTGGATCTGACCAGAGCGGAGCTGCGGCGACTTCGCAAACCTGTCGCGTGAAACACTGTCCGGCGATCAGTCGCGGCGGCGGAAGATCCGCAGGAATCTCAGCACGGGGGTCGAGGCAAACCGCAGCAGGTGACGCCAGGTCGGAGATGACACCGGCAGAGAATCGAGTGCACCCGATTCGAGCGTCGTCGCATCGGTGTCGCCCCCTTCAGGTGAGAGCTGCAAATTTGCCAATCGCACGCGGAGCAGTTCGGCGACTTCATAGGCACTCTGGTAACGTCGTTCTCGATTCTTCACGTGCAGCTTGGTGATGACCTCAACCAGCCACCGCGGGATGGCCGGATTGAGGTCGCGAATGGGCCGCGGGTGGTCGTCGCAGACACTCCGCATGACCGCCAGGCTGGTGGCACCGCGAAACGGTTGCTCGCCGGTACACATGGCATACATCACGCTGCCCAGACTGAAGAGGTCGGCGCGATAATCGATCGATCCGTCCTGCGTGTGCTCGGGCGACATGAACGACGGGGTACCAGCGACCAGTCCCGATTGCGTCAGACTGGCATCGTCGATGATGTGAGCCAGTCCGAAATCCGTAATGCGGACGCGTTCGAAACCGTCTTCGAGCAGGATGTTTGCGGGTTTGATATCCCGGTGAACGATGCCCTGGGCATGAGCGGCGGCCATGCCGGAGGCCATTTGAGTCGCGATGCGCAGGATCTCACGCACGCCCAACGCTCCATCACGGCGAATGCGTTCGGCGAGCGATTCGCCCGGGACATACTGCATCACCAGATACAGCAGTCCGTCGCGTTCGGACGCACCGTGAAGCAGGACAACGTTCTCATGACTGACCGCCGCGGCCGCACGGGCTTCACGTTCAAACCTCAGTCGCACATTCTTTTTACCGGCCAGACGCGGGTCCAGCACTTTGATGGCGACGATTCGATCCAGCAACGGGTCACGGGCGCGCATGACAATTCCCATGCCACCACGCCCCAGAAACTCGCTGACCTCATAGCGGCCGAAACGGCCCATCAGATTCGGGTTTGACGACGTCTGCAGGAAATCGAGTGAGTCTTCAGCCTCATCTTCCCCGCTAGCTCGAGCCTCGAAGTCCTTCTGGCGGAGCGCCTCAAACACCTGGTGATACGCTGGCCCGAAAGAAGCCGGGTCGGACTCATCCATTACGGCGAATTCAGAATCTCGTGGCGACAGTGCTTCGAGTCGACGACGGCACCGGTCGCAGCGGTCCAGATGCCGGACAATCTCGGCTTCCTCGGATTCGGGCAGCCGGGATTCGAGCAGCTCCAGAATCTGTTCGGCCTGCAGGCACGTCGTCCGCGTCACCACGACAAAGCTCCAATTCCGATTCCTGTCCGTCCGGGGACTCTAATTAATAAACCAGGAAGGATCGTCTTCGATCTCGGCAATACGTTGCTTCAGACGTTTGAGCACGCGTGCCTTCGAGACGTACACGGCCCCGACGCTCATGCCCAGTGATTTGGCGACTGCCTTGGGAGACTCGCCACTGTGCGCGGTTCGCAGGTAGGCCTGCCAGGTTCGCTCGCGGAACTCACAGCGAATGCGGTCCTGCGCCCATTCGATGATCCGGAATTCGTAATCGTTGTTCCAGCGGTCGGCATCCGATCCGGGCGAAGGCTGCTGTTCCAGAATCTGGATGAAGTCCGTCCCACCCTGCCCCTTGGGATGCCTCTTCTGGCCAGCCACAAGATTACTCAACCGCGTCCGCACGACGGAATACAGCCAGCCACGAAAGGTGCCCCGCTCGCGGTCGTAGTCGAACCGCCCCAGATACTGGCTGCAGGTTCGCAGAACCTCCTGAGCCAGGTCGGCGGCGTCCGCATCCTGGAGACCATGGTGCCGGGCGTACTTGTAAACCAGCGGTGTGTACACCTCGACGAATTCTCCCCACGCGAGTGTGTCGTCACCGTCGCGGACACGCAGCAGCAGGCTGGATCGTGTGGCAGGAAAGCTGTCCATGTCGGTACTCGCAGGGTTTCTTCGGCCGCTCGCCTTACAGCCCGTGCCGGCCGAGACTTACACGATTCCGGGGAATTGACTGGAAAGGCCAAAACCAACGTCCGAGTGACGGTTGATTCATTCCATCATAGCCATCTGGAAGCGACCAGCGGGCGGAAAACGTGCCGGCCCCGCCTCGTTGTGACGTTCGGAGGTGGATCGCCCTCCGGAGACAGTGGCGAGTCTCGCAGTCGAATTCACGTTTTGCGATTACGCCGTCCGTGACAAACGGTCCAGAATCTGAGCGAACGACACCAACGCCGGATGGGGGATTGTGTGGATCCCGGGAAACTCGATGAAATCGACGTCGAATCCAGACTCGTCGAACATTTCCCGTAACCAGATGGCTGCCTCAAACGGGAGTATCGGATCATGCCGTCCATGACTCTGCAGGACATTCAGCGGGCCTCGCTTCGCGGCCAGTTCGCGCCACACGTCTTCGCTCAGCAGTGTTCCCGACCAGACACATAAGTACGCCGGCGGCTCTGCCAGTCGCAGGGCAACGTCTGTCGCCAGCATCGAACCCTGTGAGAAACCGCCGAGCACAATTCGAGACATCGGCAGACCCGTCCGCTCGCGGACTTCGTCGATCAGGGCCATCAGCTTCTCGCGTGCCTCGGGCAAGCCGTCGGGACGATCGTTGCGGAGATCTCGAAACGTGCCGCCCTGAGCTGCCGCAAGCAGCCGCTCCATGTCGAGCTGCCACCAGGCCCGAGCCCCGGACATCCCGACGCCGTCCAGTGACAACGGTGCTTCAGGGAAAATGAATTGCACTGCGCCGGCGATCGACACGTGCGAGTCGAGCAGTTCAGGTCCCAATCCGACGAGATCTGTCCCCGGAGCCCCAAAGCCGTGACACAGAATCACGACCAGTTTCGGTGACACAGACTCGTCCAGTTGCTGCACGATTCGGCAGGTCAGTCCGCCGAGTGTTTCGACCTTCTGCATCGGTCACCACGCCCCCACATCGGAATCTCTGAGAACTCATCCAGTCCCAAGTCTGAAGTAGCCGAAGTCGCCCGACGTTAGCTAGTGCCCGTCGGGAAACTGGTTTGTGTCTTGAATTGGTGGTGGCCGGACAGACGGCGAGCCGCCGAAGATTGGGATTTTGTTCCCTGACTGCGGAGTTGTGACGGCAGCAACGGGCTGATC
>CAUZFZ010000319.1:0-4791 GCA_963579025.1 Planctomycetota bacterium
TGCCGCCGCACCCCAAGTCGGACCGTGTCCTGCGGCTTCGGCACCCCAAGTGGGACCGTGTCCCGCTGCAGCGGCTCCCCATGTGGGACCCGTGCCTGCTGCCGCCGCACCCCAAGTCGGGCCGTGTCCTGCTGCAGCGGCTCCCCACGTGGGACCCGTGCCTGCAGCGGCCGCACCCCAAGTGGGACCAAAAGTGCCAGCGGCTCCCGCACCCCAAGTCGGGCCGTGTCCTGCTGCAGCGGCTCCCCACGTGGGACCGGTACCGGCAGCGGCCGCTCCCCAGGTCGGACCAAAAGTACCAGCCGCTCCCGCACCCCAGGTAATTGCGCTCATCAGACGGACCCTCAACTAGAGACAACAGAAACCCAACACATTCCACTCAGTCTGCCCATTTAACTCACATTTCCTATTCAGTTCAACGGACTGACGGCCACAACCGCCTACCTTAAACAACAGTACATGTCGACTCAGGTCATTGTCCGAAGCAGCTCGCCAGTTTGCGACTGCCAGCTATGCGGATTCGTCACCTGGTCCATTAAGTAGCCAGGGTATCGCGTCTGGAGGAGATTCAAAGCATCCGCCTGAGAGATCGCAGAGGATGACAAGGTCCTGTATGCCCGCACTCGATCGCGGTGCTGTGCGCGCGACTCCTGAGGCTGTCTTGTGCGGCCCTTAACATCCTGTCCAAACAGGATCACGTCGTATCCGTGGGCGTTGAACGAAAGCCAGGGATGAATTCCAACAGTCGTGTTGTGATACACAAGCGGGGCGCCTTCCTGAAACATCTCCACGATCCAGTCTGCGCCAGACACGTCGACGTCTTCGCGCGTAGCCCGCCAGTACTTCGAATCGGACCTCTGGTTAAATCGAAAGTGAGCTGCCAGAAACCACCGGATGTAGTCCCAGTACGACGCCATGCGGTCGTTCATTTTTTTACGCAGTCCAGGCTCGTCGAGGAATGTGGGGAAGTTGTTCAGAAACCACACATTCATCAGTAGCAACGCCTGCAAGGACGTTGATTCAAGCGGCTCAACAAACGCATACGCATTCCCCATCGAGATAACATTGCCTTTCCAGAAGTGCTCGTGCCGACCGGCCTTGAATTGAATGACACGGGGATTGGACATCTCCGGGTTTCGGCGACGCATCTCTTCCTCTGCCTGTTCGGGCGTCGCGAAGTCAGAACAGAACACATACCCGCGATGGTTATTCTCCATCTGTGGGATGCACCAGCACCAGCCGTTGTCCATTGTCTCCGCTGTCGTAAACGGCTGCAGAAATCCACCATGCGGAACGCTGGCGGTTATCGCGGTGTCATTCCACAGGCTGTCGCGGAAGCTGACGAATGGCGACTTCAGTGTTTCTTCGAGCAGAAACGAACGAAACCCCGTGCAATCGACATACAGATCGAACGAGTGATGTTCACCCTCACTATCGAGCAGTGATTCGATCCTCTCGCCGTCACAGGATTGCTGCGCGACTTCAATGTGCCGTTCAATATGTCTGACACCAGCCGGCTTGAGATGTCGTCTGAGAAACGCGATCAGCCGGTGGTTGTCGACGTGGTAACCGTAGGGGAAATCCGACAGCAGTGAATAATGCCCGTTCCCCACACGGACCATTGGAGCTCGACGGTCACTCATCAGCGTCGACATCATGCTGGAGTAGCGAATATCACCGTCGTAAATCGCCGATTCAAGCACACGGCCGCGGTCGAACGGGTAATTGAAGAAGTAGTCGCCAGTGCGTCCCCATTCGAATTGAATTCCGAGTTTCCACGTCGGTTTGACCTCGCGGTAGAAATCGAGGATGTCCAGTCCCAGAATATTATGCAGGAACGGCACCATCTCGTGCGTGGTGGCCTCACCGACTCCGATTGGCGGGACTCTGGTCGACTCGATGACAGTCACATCGAGTTCCGGGCGAAAACGGCGAAAGGCCAGCGCCGTGAGATAACCCGCAGATCCACCACCCACAATCCCCACGGTCCGAACTTCGCTCCGATCCTTAAGCGGTGAAGCCGAAGGGTCCTGAGCCGTTGCCGCAGTCATCAAGTGGTGGAGTTGCTGTGGATGAAGTCCGGGTGGTTGCGCCGCTATGCCTGGTACTTGACCGGGAGCAAACGGATATCGAGCGGGAATCATGCAGACACCTGGCGAGGAAGTGGAGACACATCACCAATTCTCGTGACCAGGTGAACCTATGAGGAGTCCTGAACCAGAAATTCTCCCGGAACCGAGAGGCAGTCTCTCGATCCGGGAGAATTGACAGGACAGTCAGATTATCCACGATGCGATCCAGAGCAATCCCACACGAGACCGCTCGTGTGGTCGCGGATTCGCCAGCCAGTCTCTTAGTACCTCAGCTCTGATCCGAAGTAGAAACTAATACCCGGCTGAAACACATTGCCCGTGCCGCCAATATTGACTGTGCCTCCACCGACAAAGACATCCTGTTGACGCGAATCGAAGTGCTCGCGGTACTGGTTGTCGGTCAGGTTCTCGACGCCACCGGTCAATGTCAGGTTGTCGGTGGCCTGCCAGAAGGCCCGTAGATCGAAGGTTGCGAATTCATCTGTCGAAAGTTCACGTAACGACTGAGCGACCAGGTTCTGCCGACCCACAAGTCGACTGCTGAATTCGATCAACCACCGGGAATCCTCGGACGGGTCTTTCACTCGAACGCCCAAGCGCGATTCGAGTGGAGAGATGCCCTGCAGGGATTCACCGTCTCGATCAACCTGTCCACGAAACTGCGTCGTGTTGTTTCCATTGAGCACGGCGTTGGAATTACGAGTGTGGTCGTACCCGTAGACATAGCTGACGGTTCCAAACGTTGACAGCCAGTCGTTCGCTTCCCACTCGCTGTAGAGATCGATTCCGGAAAGGCTTGCGAGGTCCGTATTCGTCCACGCAAATTGAACTCCACCTGGCGGGTTGAAGAATTCAAGTGTGATGTAGTCCTGGACAAGCGCGTAAAACCCATTAACTCCCAGACTGAAGTTCTCGAATTCTCCACTCAGACCGAGGTCCGCCTGGTATCGTTTTTCCGACGTCAACCGTGGGTTGCCGATCATGATGTTTGGCAGGAACTGCGGCAAAATGGAAAGCAGTGGACCGACAGCGTACAGCTCGGTCATCGTCGGTGCTCGCATGCCAAATCCCAATCCGGTGTTGGCTCGCCAGTAGTCGTCCATCTGGTATTCGGTCGTTATGAATGCCTGACCAAGTGTAAAGTGTTGATTGAAGTCACCCTCAAGGACCTGTTCCAGGTTGTCGGTCAGAATTCCCGTCAGGACGGAACTCTGTTGTAGATTGGTCGACGCGGCGTTATCGCGCGCATTCGAATCGACCAGGTCGATACGTCCGCCAATTCGAACTGAGAACTGATCATTCACTTCGTTGTAGCGTTCATAGAAGATGCCCGGATTGATCCACTCTGCTTTTGGCAGCGGAAAGTTGGTATTCGGCGCGAAGAAGGCCGCAGTCTGGAATTGGTCAATCGACTGAGTCAGATGGCGCAGGTCAATTCCGAGCGTGTGTTCGGCGCAGCCGTCATGCCACTCCATGGCGGAGCTGAATCCGCTTGAGACATTTTCGACGTCGGAGACCGCGGAGAATCCAATATTCGCCAGCAGCGGATGCAGTTGGCGTTTAGCGGGAGAGACTCCGCTGCCTTTAAGATCGTTGGTGATGTACCAGCCTTCCAATGTCCAACGATCGATTTCGCCCAGGTTCTCTTTGATCAGCGTCGCTTCATAGGCATTGGTCTTCAGAAGGTCGATGTCGAGAATCTGACCAGGAAATTCAGTATCGGTCTGATCGAGTCTCAAGTAGTTGAATTCGAGGTTTGTGTCGTCGTCCAGATCCCAGCCCAGCGCGACATCAAGGTCACGCGACTTGTGACTGCCAGGGAATTTGTTGCCATCGCCGTCTGCGTAGTCCACGCCGGTACGGTGACCGTAACTCACGCGGTATCCGAAATCTTCCTGACCGCCAAATATGGACTGACGTCCGTACCAGCGTTCACCGTTGGTGTGGTATTCCAGACTTGAATTGCCATGTGTCTCGGGCGTCGCGTATCGAGGTGTGCCGAGCAGTTCGATGTCCACAAAGTCGAATCCCGGTCCATACAACGCCGAGTAGGGGCCGCGGACGATGATCATGTCGCTGACAATGCGCGAGTCGATCTTGCTGATCAGTGTGTCGAGGTCCTGGCGAGCCGGGAACCAGTATGATCCCGAGGCGATCAATTGTCCGATTCGACCGCCGCGAATGCGGGGGTCGGTCGTGATTGCATTTCGCCGTTGAGTGGCGATACCCAAAGCAGAAGACGATTTTCGCAACAGGCTGGCCGCGTCCGACGCGGCACGAAACTTCGACTCCTCGCCGAAGACGACAATGGAGTTACGGTTACGAGCTCGAGCGCGGCGAATTTCACTCAGCAGGCTGCGAGTATCGCGTGTTGATCCGAGTACGCGAGCAGTCAATGCGCCCCCCGCACCCATTGCCCCGGGTTGCAGATTGGCCGGGGCGGGGGCCAGTGGTTGTGCGGCGTTCTGACTCACATTGTGGAAGACCTCTTCTGGTTCGATTGGTTCGAACGGGACCAGTTTGACGGTCGCAGGATTACCCAATGACTCGTCGCGACTGGCGTCTTCCGGCAGGGCGTGATCCCTTTACGTGGCGGTGGTTATGCTGACGTAAGTTGTTGTTGAGTGTGAGTTTGCCGCGTTGGCGGCTGGATGTCGCGGGGGGACTTCATTTCCTGTCCCATGTCCGGGGCAGCCCA
>CAUZFZ010000320.1:0-4775 GCA_963579025.1 Planctomycetota bacterium
AGGACGCCGCTTTCTCCAAGACCACTTCAACTCACGGCAAAAGCCGAAGAACTCCAACTCACAACTCCCACGTGTTGTCGCCTCAGAGAGATCACACCCCCGGCGGACTGCACCAGGCGGAGCGACAGTTGAGTGGAGTTGGCAGCCCGGAATACGACGCACTGCTTCGGCGCGCGCTGAAGGAAGCCAAAGCCGTATTGGTACTGAACCCCACTGTGGCTGAAGTAGTGCGGCCGTGGTGCACTCGGGTCGAAGTCGTCACGTGGGGCATGGATCCGGATCGTTTTCCGTGGCCCAGACCGCGTCCATCCGCGCCAGTAATTCCCGAACGACCCGGCATTGTCCGCATTCTCTTCGCGGGCGTAGTCGATGAGCCCATCAAGGGCTTCTCTGTCCTGCACGAGGCGTGTCGGCTCTTGTGGACTCGGCGTCGCGATTTCGAACTGGTTGTTACGAGTAAATCGCGCGGGGAGGCTGACGAGTTCACTCGATTTGTCGGCTGGACTTCGCAAAAGTCTCTTCCCGATCTGTATGCGGCGTGTGATATCTGCGTCGTTCCGACCATCGCCCAGGACGGCCTGAGTCGAACATCGGTTGAGGCAATGGCCTGTGGGATACCCGTGATTGGAAGCCGCATCGGCGGCCTGCCGTACAGCGTTGAAGACGGCGTCACTGGGCTCCTTTGTGAACCGGGAAGCCCGACCGACTGGGCACGCCAACTGGAAAGCCTTCTGGACTCTCCCGGTCTGCGCAACGAATTGGGACTTGCCGGGCGAAGAGAATTCGAATGCCGTTTTCCCTGGCCAGCCGTCATTGAACGAGATTATTTGCCTCTGTTCAAGTCGGCCCAGCCATACCGAATCGCGTCAGAATAGTCTTGCGTCCCGCATGGCACACGATATCGTGAACAGGCGTTGGCAGCCCACTATCAGAGAGTGCTTCGATGGCCACGACAACGAACTACATCTGGGACGATGATGCCGTCCTTATGGAAACGGACGAAACCGGAGCGACCACGGCCACCTACACCCGCGAGCCGGATCAGTTCGGCAGCCTCATCAGCCAGCATCGTGGCGGCCAGACCCACGTCCATCACTACGACGCCCTCGGCTCCACGACCGAGCTGACCGATTCGGCGGAGACTGTCACTGATACGTTTCGCTACTCCGCCTTCGGCAACGAAGTGAACCGTACGGGGACGACACAGACCCCGCACACTTGGGTCGGAAAATCCGGCTATCAACGCGATGAGCCGAAACGCTTTTACGTTAGGCGGCGACATCTTCTGAGCGATGAATGCCGATGGATGACACTCGACCCTTCAGGATTCTTGGACGGCCCCAATCGGTTTTCATACGTCGCGAACCAGCCGATTGACCTCACGGATCCAACAGGACTTCTGAGAGATGGGGCCTTCGAATTCACATCCAAGAAGTGTCATCCTGCTGAGGGATATACGGAATGCTGCTGCTCAAGCTTTCAAGTTAAGTTCACGCCCACGAACGTTCAGCAAACTAGATACCTTCGCGTAAAGCTCCGCGTATGGGTGCGCTCGCGCCGGACGTTTACCGTATGTCCGATTCTCTGGCGTGACACTGGATGGCACCATGACGATCCTGGCAACACCAAGGGTGGTCGTACCGACTGGGTTCCTGCTCGGGCGGGTTTGCCCGCAATTTGGGATGACTGGCCCGGCGCAGGTCCTGATGCTGGTCCAGTCGGCGTTTTAGGACTTTGCCCGCCTTGTCGGCTCACTTCGCTGAAGCAGGAATACGAAGTGTGTGCAATTGGCCTTCGCCGTGGGATCGGCGGACGCAGTGAGCAGATGGGATGCGTCCGTTATCAACACGATTGCACACTCACCTACACAATACTGCCAATTTTCCCTTTGGGGCCTGTAACATGCGGGCAGTGCATCGCGAGCTGCAAGATCAATAGGACGCCGACGGATCGAGCAGTGGCACCGTCAGCTCCGGTGGACTCACCCTTCGACACCACTCCATGGTAAGCACGATAGTGACGCACCACATCAAATACTGTTGCCTTATTGGCCTGATGGTCGCATTGGTCGCAACGGTCTTATGGGGGTCCAGATGCCACGTGCACGTTTCCGCCTCCACTCCATCCGATCGTGCTCTTGTCAATGACAAATTAAATCAGTTGGGTCAAGAAGGGTACGACAATTGCCTTGTCGCATTTTCCATAGACGCGAACCTGTCACGGGAAGCTGTCATCGAAACCACTCTCTATCAGTTTGTCGGGGGTTCTCGCACTCGCGTGCAGAGAATGACATTGTCACGACCTTCAGTCTCTAGCCGGCCGGACGATCCGATGGTAGCTGATTATCACATTATCATCGTGCTCTGCCAGCACGATGAAGACGGGAAGCATCTAACTGTACTCAAGGCCTTTGGCGGCCTTCGAGCAGGTAACGAGTACTTCTCTGCCGGCTCCAGCCCGACAATTGGTCCGTGCGTTGTTATTGAAATGCCAGTCCAACGCGAAGTACCGGTAGATGTCTATACTTACCGTTTAGACTGCCGGACCGCAAATGCTGAGACGGCCACTTGCTCAAGCTCTCCGCACGACCTGCCAGCGACTGGTACAGTGGTACAACTGCAGTGGAAGTGATGATCTCTGGACCATCGGGCCGGATGCCAGCAACGGAAAGCAGTTCCATTGCTCTTCGGCTGTCACAGAATGTCACAGATAGCGTTGGCAAGACCGCGAAACCCTGTAAGATTCGGACGCGTTGAGCGATCGTCGAAGGGACTGCTCATCGACAGAAACACCGAGTGAATAGCGGGTTACGGGTTCGGCTGCGGCTAGTCTGGCAGTGGACTTTTAATCCGTAGGGCCAGGGTTCAAGTCCCTGCGCTCTCACTCTATATCTGACAAGGACTTACGGAAATCTGATTGACCTCGATTTCGGCCCTTGTCACATTTTCTGTCACAGATAGCCGTCAATGACGGTGAAAAGAAACGGTCCATCTGGGTTTATCGTGGGTAGAGGTCGAGGCCTCCACAGTGGAAAAAGATAGCACTCTTGAAGTTTTCACGATTGCGGTAACCACCAACTCTGCGCTTGATAGACATGATCTTACTGTTCATTCCTTCGGCCACTGAGTTAGTGATGAAGTGGGTGCAGTAGCTCACCACATTGTCCAGGCGTTGCTTGATCGTGCGGGCCAGTGTCTTCATAGGAGCCAGCTTCGTGTGGATCACGCTGCGATACCATTTCTTGAAGTAAACGGTCGCTGCAGCAGCGGCCGGCTGGTTCCACAGGTCACGCAGCAGTTCCTTGTACCCCCACGCTTTGCCTGTGTTCAGTGTGGAGTGGAAGACGGCAGCCAGGTGGTCCGTCTGCTTTACTGTGAGGTTCTCTTCGTTGGTCAGCCAGAGGTATCTCGTCTTCGCCAGTCGATTGTCACCAGCAGCTTTCAGTTCACGGTGCTCACCACGCCGCACGGCATCGACGGCTTTCGTGGCGAGTTGCATCACGTGAAAGCGATCATGCACGATCTTCTCCGCTGCGTCCGGAAGCGTGTCCATCGCCGCTTTCACATACGCCGCACTCATGTCCATCGCGACGGCTTCGATCTGCTCGCTCGAAAGCTGCGAAAAACAGGCGATTCCCGCTTCCGTATCGTTGCCGTCTGAGATCGCCTGCACCGTACTCCGATTCAGATCGTAGAGCAGAGTGATGTACTTGTGACGTTTGGCGAAGGCCTTCTCGTCGATGCCGATCAGCGGCATCGGCTGCGACTGTTTCCGATCCTGACCACGCTGCACGGCACGCTTGAGAATGTGCCAGACCTCATCCCAGGTGGCGCGCAGCACACTCGCGGCCCCCGAGATCGTCTGTGTGGCCAGCAGGACGTCGATGCTGAAGCGTTCAAACAGCAGAGTGAATCGACTGCTCCCCTCGGCCCACGGAACGCCCACCGTCCTGACACCATGCTCCGGACACTTCACCCGCGGCGCCCGAGCCAGCAAGATGGTCTGAAACTGACACGAGTCCAGATGCCTCCACCGTCGCTCCGGGGCATGATCATGGCAGGCCAGGTGGCGATCACACTCCGGGCAGCAGAACTTCGTCCCACGAGGATGCATGGCATGGATTCGGACCTCCTCGGTCTCGGCGTTCAGCTCCACATCTGACACGATCCACGGCGAGTCGAGACAAAGAAGCTGCTGGTAAAGCTCCCGATCTTCCATTCTCTCACGCCTCCTCTGAGAAAACTCGAATCCTACCAATACGATGCCAAACCCACGATAAACCCAGATGGACCGAAAATATTATACCTGCCCGGACTTGCGACTGATCGCTCGTCGTTGCGACAATCATTCGGGCGTGTCGGCAGACACGAACTTGACCGGCGAGTCAGATGTCCGACCCTCGTTCAAGCTGATTCTGGCTCGTTGTTCGAGTTGACGGAAAGGCGTGATAGTCTGCTCGTGTTGCCCATCATAGGCACGGGTGTAGTCCGGAATCTCAGTCAGATCGGTGATCGCGATCACCAAGAGACACTCACGACGAAGCCGGTCACGTTGTCACTATGAGCATTCGACGAGTCGCCTTGGTTTTCGACAACACGACGCGTCCCGAGACTACCGGGATGTATTGTCGCCGTGCGCTTGGCAGTTTGATCGGGTCCAGTCTCTGTGGGGCGCGGATTATGCGGCGGTTTTTGCAGCGTGGGAGCTGTTTTCTCCGTAAGGTCGCAGTCCGGCGGGATAGGCGGCCCTCAGAGTTGCCCCGTAGGTGGCGCTCC
>CAUZFZ010000321.1:0-4771 GCA_963579025.1 Planctomycetota bacterium
AAGGGGTCAGGCCTCTTTGATTTGATGATCGAGGTTGGATAGACTCCTGGCATGCCAAGATCTCCCAGAGCTGACGAAGCGGGCGGGCTTTATCACGCCCTCAATCGCGGAAACCTCCGAGCTGAAATCTTCAAGAGGAGGGAAAAGGGGCCACCCATTATTTGAAGGCCGTGTGTCGCACGAATCACCTTAACGTACTTCAGCTACGCATGTTACGTAACTTTCAGAGATCACCTACGTCGCCTCTGCGTTCCTTCCAATCAATGGGTGGCACTTTTTCTCTGCTTTTTCTCTGCGCGGAGTTGAGGGTGTCTGGGCGATGGTCACCACGGACGCCGACTCGCGGGGTGGCACTGGTTGCTCGCAACCAGTGCGGCGCAGCCGCATGAGGCAATCGGCTGTGCAGACAGACGCCTCTTATCGCTGCGCGACACAGGTTGCGAGCAACCTGTGCCACCCTGCGGATGGAAGTGTTCGGCCAGCTTGCCGACGGGCATGAGTTTCAGAATGGCACAGCGAAACAGGTGCTGCCAGCCGCTCTGCAGCTTGCCATAAGCCACTGGCGACAGGATGTCATCAAAGACGTCAAACAGCACGTTTTGTCGAGGATCATCCAATTGCCGCACGTCACGCTCCTTCGCAGCAGGCGAAGAAACCCTGGCGCCAGCCCTCGACTCGGACCAGGTCAAACCTGCCCCGTTTGCCTCACTTTCCGCAGGCTTTTGTCGCTCGTGTCAAAAACTTCTTCGCGCTGTGAACCATAATTAATACCTGACGCTGATTCCTGCGGCCAGCACGTCGTTGTGCGCGTCGATTTCTACAGATGAGCCTGGAACAGGACCGGTCAACGCAGAGGTGAATGGACCGTCGATCGAATTGTGGAAGATGTGCATCCAGGCAATTGATGCCTTGATGGCCGGAGACAGCTGAGTGGAAACTCCAAGCGCCAGCATATGCTGCAGCAGCGTCGGGGAACCCACGTTGAAGGTGGCGGCGCCGTCCGGGATCGCGTTTTCACTCGCCAGGTAACCGATGCGTACCGACGTGCAATCCGTGAGTTCATATTGAACACCGGTGGCGACGGAAAAAATGCTCTCCATGCCCAGACCCGTCGAGGCACCAGTCGCGTCGAAACCGGCCGGATCACCGAGCCCGTCCGCGTTGTCAAAATCGATGTACCGGACGTCAACGGCGACGGTCAACCCGGCGCATCCGGTATACGAACCCCCGAACGAGACAATCAACGGGTACTCGACATTCAGACTCAGATCCCGTCGTCCTCCGATTTCATCGCGGGCATCAAACTCGAACGTCTCGAACCACACAGGGCTCTTGACGGAAGCACCGAGGTTCCACCCGTTGTTGAGCTTGATGTAGACGCCCGCCTGAACTCCAAGTCCCCAGTGCGATCGCGAGTGTGTCGCAGAGGGATACGAGAAGAATGCGTCCATGTTGGCATTGTCCGGCGCAGCAAATGTCGCCGGGTCCAGCAGCAGGTTGGCAACATTCACCGTGGGAGCCACGCCAATCGACACCGTCTCGGTCCATTGCCAGGCGAGTGTCGGGGCAATCTGCAACAGGCTGAGCTGCGTGGCAACTGGTCCGAGCCCAAACCCGTTGGGTGGTGGCGGCGAGAAGACGGGATTGCCGGCGCCACCGGGGTAGTTCGAACCAAAACCACCGATCGTGAAAACGCCAAGTCCGTAAGTCCAGTCACCACCGTCGGGTTTGTGAACCCACGCGAGGCTGGGCAGCGTAATCACTCCGCTGTCACTGCGGGTCCGGCCGGAGACGGGGACCGGCGGGCTTCCCGGGATGAACGCATTTGCCGGAAAAGCCGAAGTCACTCGGGTCTGCGGATACGAGAAGTCAGCTCCGAACAGCAACTCGGAGTGAGGCCGAGCGGAGATCGTCGCGGGATTCCAGTAGAGAGCACCAGCCGGATCAATCGGCGCTGCGACACTGGCACCCGCCATGGATCCGTTAATCGGTCCGGCACTGGGCAGAACGACACCCTGCGCCCCGGCCGGCGATGTCGAGAAGAGCACCAGAATGGAAGCGATGAGCAGGCGGCACACGTGGGTCAGCGAGCGTTTCATGGGATCGGTCCTGACGATTTTTCCAGTTCTTCAGTTTTTTTCGGCTCTTTCGATTGCTCAGGATGAGTTATTTGTCGGGATTGCGAGGATTCGAGCACTTTGCCTCATGGTGGAACGGCACCGGCTTTATGCGCCTGCGAGGCCTGAAGTACGATGACGCCATGAACTTCCGATGGACACCTGACCTGACGACGCGCAATCGCCAGCCGGAGCTGATGGACGACCCGGGTCTGGACGAAGGCCTGCATCATGGCGCGCTGAGGGGGCTGGCTCGGCTCAACGTTGTCACACGCAGCAGTCACCTGCTGTGGGTCGCGATCCGTCGCCTGGCTGACGAAGTGCCGGACCGTCCGCTGCGAATCCTCGATGTGGCCAGCGGCGGAGGAGACGTGGCCATCGGCCTGTGGCGCAAAGCACTGCGGCATGGAGTCGACGTCAGGATCACGGGATGTGACATCAGCCCTGTCGCGATCCGTCACGCGCAGGAGCAAGCGACTGCTCGACAGGCATCCGTTGAGTTCATTCAGGTCGATGCCCTCGCTGGTGAGCTCCCGTCAGACTTTGACGTCGTGACGTGTTCACTGTTTCTGCATCATCTGGAGGAATCGGATGCTGTGGAACTCTTTCGTCGCATGGCGTCTGCGGCCAGGCACCTGGTTCTGGTGAACGACCTGGTTCGATCGCGACTGAACTACCTGACGGCGTCCGTCGCCAGTCGTCTGCTGAGCCGTTCGAACATTGTTCACGTCGATGCACCGCTCTCTGTCCAGGCGGCCTTCACGCCGCACGAGGCCATTCGACTGGCTGAGCGGGCCGGACTGTCCGGCTCGACCATCACGCAATACTGGTGGCAGCAGCGGATGGTCCTGAGCTGGCGGCGACCACCCGGTCCAGACACCGGTCCGGACATCGCCGCATCGACGAACATCCCGGTGGAAGAAGCCGCCACGATGGACTGGACACCCGTCGGAAAATCAGTTCCGGCAGTTGACCAGCAGCGTGCCGGTACGATGACGGAGATTCAGGAGTTCGGCGATTACCAACTGCTTGAGGAGATCGCCCGTGGTGGCATGGGTGTTGTCTATAAGGCTCGACAGACGAGTCTGAACCGGATTGTCGCCGTCAAGATGATCCTGTCCGGGAAACTGGCAGGCGGTGAGGAAGTCCAGCGGTTCTACAATGAAGCTGAGGCGGCGGCCAATCTGCAACATCCCAATATCGTCGCGATTCACGAAGTGGGTGAGATTGCGGGACAGCATTTTTTCTCGATGGATTTTGTCGAAGGTCCGAGCTTCAGCATGTTGCTCAAAGCCGGCCGGCTGCCGGGTCACCGGGCCGCCGCTTACGTCAGAACGATTGCCGAGGCAATCCATTACGCGCACCAGCAGGGCACGCTGCACCGCGATCTGAAGCCACAGAACATCCTCATCGATCAGAATGACCAGCCACGCGTAACCGATTTTGGTCTGGCGAAGCGCGTCGACGGTGGCTCGGACCTGACCGCCTCCGGCGCCGTACTGGGGACACCCAGCTACATGCCGCCGGAACAGGCCGTTGGTGAACTCGACAGGATCGGTCCGGCCAGTGACGTGTATTCCCTGGGTGCGATTCTGTTCGAGTCACTGACGGGCCGGCCGCCGTTTCAGGCCGAAAGTACGCTGGATCTGCTGAGGGACGTCATCGAAGCCGAGCCACCGGCACTGCGAACTGTTGACGCATCGCTGCCGCGCGATCTGGAGACCATCTGTCTGAAGTGTCTGGAGAAAGATCCGGCTCGGCGGTATCCGACGGCAGCCGCACTGGCCCGTGACCTGGACCTGTACCTTCTCGGTGAACCAATCCTGGCCCGACCTTTGAGTCTGGTCGGCCGCCTGGTGCGCTGGGCGCGGGACAAGCCGGTCCTGGCCATCACGTACATCGGTAACGTGACGTTCTACAGCTTCCATCTGATCGCCATGCTGATTCTGAAGATACCGGAAGAAAGCGGTTTCTTTCACTGGTTCATCAGCGGCGTTGTTGTCGTCTGGGTCATCGTCGCGACCGGACTGCAGCGTCTGATCGACAGTGACCGCTGGAGATCGCAGGGCCTGTATGGAATCGCCGCGCTCAGCGTACTGATGATGACCAGCCTGTTCACGGTCGACAAAGGACCGTCGAGCGCGCCGATCACGGCCTACCTCGTCATGGTTGGCGGGGCGGCGTTACTGGGGCAACTCCCGGGACTCGTCTGGTTCATGACAGGACTGACCATCGCGGGATATCTGTGGGTCGTCGCCTACGCCCACTGGTTTCGACCAGAATATGCCGTCTCCATCGACAGCAGTCTGGCCTACATCCTCAGCCTGCTCGTGATGGGGCTGATCATGCATCTGCTGATTCGTCGCATGCGCATGGCGGACGTCAAACAGGACCGCAAGATGGCCTCAATGGACGCTGGTGGTGAGGTCTGAAGCGTCACGTGACCGACGATGTCAGCCAATAGACACGAGCGACAAAAGTCAGGCGCATTGAGGCGTAATTGGTGCGGATGGTGGTGAACAAATCAAAGGGGTCAGGCCTCTTTGATTTGATGATCGAGGTTGGATAGACTCCTGGCATGCCAAGATCTCCCAGAGCTGACGAAGCGGGCGGGCTTTATCACGCCCTCAATCGCGGAAACCTCCGAGCTGAAA
>CAUZFZ010000322.1:0-4660 GCA_963579025.1 Planctomycetota bacterium
TGCGTGCCCCGCCCCACCGCCAGCCACCCGATCCCACTATCCAAAGTTGACGCAGCAGTCGTGTGATTGTTCAACGTGACGCATCGCTGCCGACTGGTGGATTGCTTCGGATTCTGCTGTCGGTACGCTGCCGCGCATGAGCATACGACTTGTCATCACACCGGCCGGGCATCTTCTTGTTGAGCCTTGGGAGTCGCCCGACGGAATCACAATTCCACCGGAACTGTTGGAACCGCTCCGCGGGTCCTTCGAGGCGTCGGCGGCCGACGGTCTGATGTTTCTGGCATCGGATGCGTTGCATGCGGAGGTGCCGTCGGGGTTCGTGTTCTGGCGTGAATTCGCTCAGCGGTTGTTTCATGACCTGTGCGGTTTGAGCGAGGACTTGCTGGTTCAATCGGTCGCGTCGGGAGGTGCGACTGAGCTGGCTCCGCCAGATGCTGCAGAGCTGGATGTATTGATCGAGAACGCGCCGCCTATGCGCGGGTTGGAGTATCTGTCCCGTGACGTGCTGCTGAACATGTGGCAGGAACTGCGCGCGGGCGTGCTGGATCGTGCCGCGAAGCACGCCGAAGGACCTGCGGCGTTCATCCGCAGTATCAATCCCCTCTGGAATCTGCTGGGCCGAGTAACGTTTCATCTGGCCGAGAACAAACGCGATCCGCAACGGCCGTTTGCGTTTCTGGCCACCTACACGCATCGGGTCTCGGCAAAGGCGAAACTGCAGCACCTGCCGCTGGCCGAGGCTCTGAGGCAGTACGCAGGCGCAAAAAACCAGCAGCGGATGATGGCGTTGCTCGAACCAGTCCGTCGCGCCTCGGAGAACAGCACGCTCATTCGCGAGCTGCTCGATACCCGCGGTCTGTTTCAGCCGCAGGCCTGGTCGATCCAGCAGGCGCATCGCTTTCTCACCGAAGTCCCCGTGATGGAACGCAGCGGTCTGGTTGTGCGCGTTCCCGATTGGTGGAATCCCCGCCAGCCGAGACGTCCGGACGTTCGGGTTCGCATTGGCCAGAAGGCGGCCAGTCAGGTGGGTCTGGACAGCCTGATGGATTTCTCGATCGAACTGGCACTCGACGGCGAATCGCTCACGAACAAAGAGCGACAGCAGATTCTGCAGGCGACCGATGGACTAGTGCTGCTGCGTGGCAAGTGGGTCGAGGTTGATCAGGAGAAACTTCAGCAGGCACTGGAACACTGGCAGCAGGTCGAAAGCAGCTATGCGGACGGTGTCGATTTCATCGAGGGCATGCGGATGCTTTCCGGAGTCCGCATGGTCGACAGTTCGACCGACGATGAGACCGCCGACTGGTCGCGCGTGGTGGCCGGCGACTGGCTCAGCGACACACTGCAACAGCTCCGCGACCCATCCGGTGTCGTGGGTTGTGAACCCGGTCGCGATCTCGTCGCCACGTTGCGGCCCTACCAGGTCGAGGGCGTGCGGTGGCTGTGGTTCATGACCCGCCTGGGACTCGGCGCATGCCTGGCCGACGACATGGGGCTGGGCAAAACGATTCAGGTGATTGACCTGCTGCTCACGTTGAAACGCGAATCCCAGGCTGCGGCATCGGGATCGAGACGGAAGGCAAAGGCGAGTCAACGCAGTGCATCGGTCAGTCTGCTGGTCGTTCCCGCGTCGCTGATCGGCAACTGGAAGAGCGAGTTCGAGCGGTTCTCCCCGTCGCTGCGAGTGCTCTATGCACACCGGTCGGAGTGCGATGCCGAAACGCTGCAGCAGCTCGCCGACAATCCCGCAAAGTCGTTGTCTGGTTTCGACGCAGTGGTGACGACCTACGGGTTGGTGCGGCGGATGGACTGGCTCGGTGAGCAAACGTGGCGGCTGGTCGTTCTGGATGAAGCACAGGCGATCAAGAACGCTTCGTCTGCGCAGGCCCGAGCAGTTCGCAAGCTGGATGCGTCCGGACGGATTGCTCTGTCGGGCACTCCGGTGGAAAACAACCTGGGCGAGTTGTGGTCGCTGTTCGATTTCTGTTGCCCGGGACTGCTGGGCAATGCCAGCCAGTTCAAGAAATTCGTCAAGAACACGAATCGAAAACAGGATGCGAATTCCTATGGAGCCCTGCGTCGTCTTGTGCGCCCTTACATTCTGCGGCGAATGAAGACCGACCCGAACATCGTGCCTGATCTTCCGGACAAGACCGAGATGCGCGCGGAATGCGGACTGACGAAGAAGCAGGTCACGCTCTATCAGAAAACGCTGAAGGACCTGGAGAAACGGCTCACCGAAGCCGACGGCATGGAGCGTCGCGGTCTGGTCCTGGCCACGCTGATGCAGCTCAAACAGATCTGCAATCACCCGTCGCAGTTTCTGAAGCAGACTGAATTTCCGGCCGGTGACAGTGGCAAGCTGCAACGGCTGGAACTGATCTGCGAGCCGATCATCGAACGCCAGGAACGGGTGCTTGTTTTTACGCAGTTTCAGGCGATCACCGAACCGCTGGCGGAGTTCCTGGCTGGAGTCTTTGGACGACCTGGACTGGTGCTGCACGGTGGCGTTGCCGTGAAGCGGCGCAAGGGACTGGTGAACCAGTTTCAGGCAGATGACGGGCCGCCGTTCTTTGTTATCTCGGTCAAGGCAGGCGGGACGGGGTTGAATCTGACGGCGGCGTCTCACGTCATTCATTTTGATCGCTGGTGGAATCCCGCTGTCGAGAATCAGGCCACAGACCGAGCATTCCGGATCGGCCAGAAACGCAACGTGCTCGTCCATAAGTTTGTCTGCCGCGGCACCGTGGAAGAGCGGATCGACCAGATGATTCAGGACAAACAGGAATTGGCGGATGAGATCCTCGGCGACCGCGCCAGCGGCGAGTCACTGCTGACCGAAATGAGCGACCGCGAACTGTTGGATTTCGTCGCCATCGATCTGACGCGAGCGAAGGACGACTGATGCCCTGCAGGTCCGCCTGACGCAAAGTGGCCCTGGCATCTGGGACTTTCCGGGGAATCCGTGTACGTTTCTTTGTGCGAGCGGCCATTCGAGACCCGCAAGTACGATGGACATTCCTGTCCGTCGCGGCTGCGGACGACGGACAGGAATGTCCATCGTACTGGTACGGTTTTCCGGCCGCTCGCCGTGTGCCGGGTACCTCGTTACAAATTCGCAACCAGTTGGAGTACAGCGGAACTTTCTGCAGTGACCGAAAGGATGCGATATGGGATGGGGATACAACGAATGGAGGCCGTACGTTCCGGTGGCCCGGCGTAAAGCGAATGGCCGTGCTCAGGCGGCAAAGCGGGCAAAGAAAGCCGGCCGAGAACCACGGCCGGTGGCCATTGCCGGTCGGAAGATTGCCACAACGTTCTGGGGCAAAGCCTGGTGCGACCATCTGGAAAGCTACAGCGATTATGCCAACCGACTGCCACGCGGCCGGACTTACGTCCGCAACGGGTCCGTCGTGGATCTGGAGATCCTGACCGGTCGGATCAAAGCTCTCGTCGCCGGCAGCGACCTGTACGAAGTTGATGTGAAGATTGATCAGTTAAAGCCGCGGGAGTGGAAGCGCATCAAGGCGGACAGTGCGGCGTCAATCGATTCGCTGATGGATCTGCTGGCCGGTCGATTCTCGAACGGAGTGATGTCGCGACTGACTCAAAAGAAAGACGGCCTGTTCCCTCGACCGACGGAGATTCATCTGTCGTGCAGTTGTCCGGACTGGGCAACGCTGTGCAAGCACGTTGCTGCAGTGTTGTACGGTGTTGCAGCCCACCTGGATCATCACCCCGAGCTGTTGTTTCTGCTGCGTGGTGTCGACCACAACGAACTGGTGACTGAAGCAGTAACCGAAGACAACCTCGACACCGCCCTGGGCAGTGGCGGCGCAGGTCTGGCTGGCGAAGATCTGGGAGCCATGTTCGGCATCGAGCTGGAGTCGTCGGCAGATGCCGCGAATACGGGACGAACTTCACCACGGAAAACTCGATCACGCCCCAGGTCAGCGAGCGGCGACGGCAAGGCTGTGAAGAAGAAAGCGGTCAGGAAGAAGGCGGCGAAAAAGAAACTCGCTGGCAGTACCACAGCAACGAAGGCGGCTGCTGGAAAGAAGTCAACAACGAAGAAGAAGGTCACGAAAAATAAGACAACGGCGAAGAAGTCCGCAGCAAAGAAGACCACCGTAAAAAAGGCCGCGGCAAAGAAAGCCACAGTGAAGAAAGCCACAGTGAAGAAATCCACAGTGAAGAAATCCACAGTGAAGAAAGCTGCGGCCAAGAAAACTACGGTGAAGAAGAAAACCACCGTCAAGAAAAAAATGGGGCGGAAGAAAGCGGCTGCAAAGAAGAAGGCCAGTCGAACCCGGACATCCAGGTGAGGGAGCCCCTGCTACGATGCGCGTACAGCGCACATGCCTGACGACTGAGGAATCCAGCGAGACTTCGCCTCAGACTGAGAGGGGAAGACTGAAGCAAGGAACACTAATCCGCACTAATTGACGCTAATGATTCACGTGACGACTGTCGCCCGGATTAGCGAAAATTAGCGTCGATTAGTGTTCCTTCATGGCCAGGAACGAAACTTGACTCAATTGCGATGTGTTTTGATGGATAAGCGTGGCTACGCGGCTTCTGAAGCAGGATCAGAAGCCATGGCCGGTGGCCGCCGTCAATGACATCCGTGGGTCCGCGCTGCCATCCGTGGGCCTGT
>CAUZFZ010000323.1:0-4646 GCA_963579025.1 Planctomycetota bacterium
TGGACCTGCGCAACTTTCGTGCCAATGGTGTGGAATAAATGTAATTGTCTATGGCTTTTGAGGTTACATTGATCGTGCCGTCCTGCCAGGCGCTGCCAACCTGGCACTTCTATGGGTAATACTGAGGTCAGCAGGTGGGCGCGCCGTTCCGCCAGATTCGGACCCGATCCCCCCCCGGTCGTGGGTCGAGGGGCGGTAGTTAGCCTCCGCGCCCACGTTCCGAATTTCCACTTCCGTTTTCCTTGCGCATCGTCGCAAAGGTGCGTATCCGTCGGGGGTTCTCTTCAAGGCGGAACGGATGGATATGAACATCCATCCGATCCTGTCCCCCGAATTCCCGTCAGAATGGGGCAAATGTGGCAACTTTACCGCCGCCACCATTCGGACAATCTGAGTATTCCGAATAACCCTCACACTTTCTGAGTGGCGTGACCGATTGCGTACAGATGTCGGTTGCGCACATCTGCGTTGAGGGTCATTCCAATGGGTCGGTCGGTCTGGGCTGTCGTCTTGCTGCTCTGCTCAACCGCAGTTCTCCCTGCGCAGGAGTCCAATGTTGAGCGGTTCCTGTTTGAAGAGTTCGGGAGCGACGAGGACCAAATCGACGAATTCTTTCGCAGCTTCGACCCCGCGACTGACCCCCTTTACGAAGCGAATCGATACGCAATCAGATTCGGGGCCGGGCACTCGATTGGCGATGGAGTGGGCAACCCCTCTGGCTACACGACATTCGACGCGTTCATGCCGCTCTGGGAAGAAGCTGGGGCCGGGTTGGTCTTTGGCAATACACAGGTCCATGTGGACAACTTCGGCAATCCTGCGCTCAACACGGGCCTCGCTGTGAGAATGCTCACCGGCACCGATGAACTAGCTGTCTTCGGTGTTTCGACCTGGTATGACTACCGGACCAGTCCGGTCGGTGAACATGACTTCCATCAGCTCTCGTTCGGTTTGGAGTACCTCAGCACCTGGTTCGATTTCCGCAGCAACGTCTACATCCCGGACGTCACCGAAGATCGCAAGCCTCTCCAGAACCGGTTCGTCGGCAATCGGCTGAACATCGATCGCGCCGAGATCGCCATGGCCGGTGTCGACGTGGAGATCGGCACCGTCTTGCCAGCCGTTGCAGGCGTGCAAGGGCGACTCATCGGCGGCTTCTACCACTTTGAAGATTCAGACGTCCGCAGCGTCACTGGTTGGCGGTATGGTGGCGAACTGGCCGCCCACGAGAACCTCACAGCGAACGTTACCGTTTCGGACGATGATGTGTTCGGGACGACCGTTGTTTTCGGGCTGATGGTCCACAGCCTTACCGAATTGGCGAAACCCGTTGGTTCCGGCCGTTATCCACCGATCCATTCATTCCGACGCGGGCCAGAGTCGCATCTCAGCATGGGTCCTGCGGACCGACTGGCGGAACCCGTACGACGGATGCGTTTCATCGTGACGGGCGTTGACGACGGTGTTGCCGCGATCGACCCGGCGACGATGTCGCCGTACACGTTCCTGCACGCCGAGCCCGGCGCCGGGGGCGATGGCACATTCGAGAACCGATATGGGTCACTGACTGCGGCAATGGCCGATTCCCGCGCCGGGGACTCAATCGTCTACACACCATTAGGTGGGACGTTCACTGAAGATGTCACTTTGGCCGACGGGACCCGCTTGCTGTCGAACGCAGTGAGCCACACCCTTGAAACGCAGTTCTCCCCCGTCGTGCTGCCATTCTCGGGAGTTGGCCAGGACTCTTCACGAGCGGCGCGGATCGTGGGCGATGTCACTGTCGCCAATAACTCGGAACTGGACGGCTTCGACATCACTGGCGAAGTCTTCGGTGATGCTGTCTCAAATGTACTCATCCAGCGGAATCGAATTACGAACCTCGGAGGACCGGGTGTTTCCCTCACCAGCATCGCAAACTCGACGCCGACGTCACTTACCATCCGTGACAATGAGATCACCGACGGAGCGACGGAAGGAATCGCCTTGTCTGGAGCAGACGTCTTTGCAGACGTATCTGGAAACACTGCAAACGGCACAACTATGGCAGGGCTGGCTGTTGTTGCTGCGAACTTCACCGGTACTATCGAGTCGAACAACTTCCGCTCTGGTGCGGGACGCGGTATCAACATCGAATTAACGGGCGAGTTTCAGGGCGACCTGTTGACGAATAACATCTCCAACAACGCTGCTGAAGGAATCCGGATCAATGCATCGGCGTTCAGTGGACAGGGTAGTCAGGCGAACGCACGAATCGAGGGCAATGTAGCGTCGGAAAGTGATATAGGAATCCGGTTGCTCACGACTGGGTTGATGGCTGCAGATATTACGGACAACGTTGCCAACGGAACGGACTCGTTTGGCCTGTTCCTAAACGCCAATAGCTTCCCTGGTAATATCTCAGAGAATGAGTTCAGTGACGGAAGCGGTCGAGGCGTCGACGTAGCCACCACCACCGGCGTCGACTTCTCAGGTTCGCTGTCCGGAAACACCGCAAACGGCAATGCAGGCGATGGAATCCACGTCGAGACGCTGAGCGATTTTTCCGGGGCGTTGACGAATAACACTACAAGCGGAAATGGGGGCAATGGAATTCATGTCGAGACGGCAAGTGGCTTCACTGGCGACTTCATTGGTACGCTGACCAACAACACTGCGAACGAGAATGGAGGGACTGGAATCGCCATCACTCCGAGTGGTAATATCGGAGAACTTGTTTCAAATGCGACAGTGATATCGAACAATATGGCTTCGATGAACGGCGAGCACGGCATTGACATCCGCGGTGCGCAGTTCTTTGGGGCACTTGAGAGCAATACCGCTTCTGAGAACTCGACAAGCGGCATTCGAATTACAACTGACGAGTTCTTCAGCAACATTGGCATGAACACCGTGACAGACAATGACGGAATCGGAGTTGATATCCTCTCGGCTGTATTCGGGGGAGCGCTGATCGAGAATACGGTGACCGGGAACTCAGACACAGGCGTGAACATTATCTTGACGGACACGATCGCCTCGAATTCACTCATTGATGCGATTCGCAACACCGTTTCAAACAACAACGTGAACCCAACGACGATGGCATCCGGATCGCAGTTCATTCTCGACAACACTGGCGCCGGTAACGTGGTCGTCCAACTTCAGGACAACATTTCGACCGACGTGGTTGTGCCACCAGCCTTCAACTTTCGGTTCCGCGACTCTGAAATTGGATTCGGGGCTGGCGTGATTAACCCACCGGTCGTCGTGATCCCACCGAGCACAAACACGGGTACCGTCGGACTCAACGGTGTACAGGTTTTCCCGTAATGTCAGCCATTTAGATCGCAGTGCTGCGTCTGGCGTTTGATTGTGCAGCGGTTGCAAAGTCCGCACACGATGTGGTGGATGTCGGTGCCGAGGATCGTGTCTCGACCACCCATGTCGTTGATGCTGTCGTTGCCGTCACCAGCGTCGATGATGTCGCCTCCATTGCTGCCCAGGACGGTGTCGTTTCCGTCGCCTGTATCGATCGTGTCAGCGCCGCCATGCCCGTTGCCTGCGCGCCGCCCGAAGGCTCTCAAATCGCCGCCGAGAACTGTTAGGCGATGATGCCGAACTGGTACCCCGTTCGACCAGGTGTTCACTGTGTGATAGTGAAAAGTCGTGGCGTCGGGGCCGGGTTCCGCAGCGAGTGACAGCTAGAATGGACGTCGGAGTACAAATCTACATAGCGGGACTAACTGGACCTCCAGCAACCGGCTGAATTCAAACGGGCTTATCGCGCGTACGCGCGACGACGAATGAGTTAAAGAACTAAAGAACTAGGACAGGCATTGTTATACGGGGACACGGAAAAGACTGTGCGGCTTGACGTGATCTGGAGCGAGGGCCGTTTCAGAGCGTTGATGGGAAACATCGCGGACGAAAGCAACCTGCCCGGCCGGACGACGGCGAGTCGTCTACGCGTCACATAGCGAGTCAGAGGCACAGAGGCGGGCGGGTGGCACGTCCCTGACGTCAGGAAGGGCGTGGCTGCGTCAGGCTGGCGTTCGAAGTGTTGCGACATTCTCCACGCCCTTCGCCTGGGGCTCAGGGCGTGCCACCCACCGAGAACTCCACGTCCTTCGCCCGGGCTCTGGGCGTGGTGGCAATCTTCGAACCGCGCAGGCACCAGCGTCGGTCAGGTTATTCAATGAGCATCGGCAAGGTCCGATCCATCTGGATCCGCACTGGCAACATTTCCGCGTACCAGCGTGCGCTGGACCATTCCCAGTCGGTGGCTCGATCAACCAGTCCACGTCGAACCGGGTTGTTGTGGATGTATTCGATCATGGCGTGAATGGTGGCCAGTTCCGTGGCATTTCGATCGTACCCGCCCCCAGGTTGCCAGAATCGGCGTCGTGTGCGTTTCCCTTCCTGAATGGTGATTCGAGGCAGCCATTCGGGCGCATGATTTGTCAGCCAGGCAATCGCCTGACGCGCGACCGGCTCCTTGATCTTCGCACGAATTCTCCCGATCGAGGCCTCGCTGACTCGTGGATAGACCAGAAGATGGACGTGTTCGGGCATGATCACCCAGGCCCACAGGTCAAACGCCAGTGCTGTGCGGGCTTCCTCAAGCGACTCAATAAGCCACTCGCGAGTTCGGTCGCGGTTGAGAA
>CAUZFZ010000324.1:0-4549 GCA_963579025.1 Planctomycetota bacterium
ATCGCTCCTGAAGCAGCATCCCGGCAAAGAAAGCATTGCCATGAAGCGCCGGCATTGCGGATGGAACGACAACTTCCTGCTCCAAGTCCTTGTCCCACAACGGAGTTAGTGTGCGCTGGCCCTGGCTGACAGCCGAGGATTACTACGCGCTGTACGGGATATTCAGCAGCACGCGATTCTCGTTTCCCGGCTGCGAGCCCAAAGGACAGCCACGTGACCTTGTGCCGCTATTGACTCAGGCCGAAGTCAATGCACGGACAAACGCGTGGCGTCAGCGAAACGAAGAAGCCGTTGCCGAAAAGAAACGCCGCGACGAATCCACGGTGTCATTTCGAACTGCCATCAAGGATATGGCGACAAAGTCTTCGCGCTTACTGGCCGAAGCCAAGATCATGGAGGGGGCGTCTGTTTCATTCGCCGATTCGAAGAGCGTCGCGCTGGATCAACTGTCATTGAAGAAAGGCGAGATTCTTCAGTTAACCGTGTTGCCCAACGCCAGTCACGGTGCCGACACAACTCTGGTTGAATGGGAGATCACCGAGACTCGTGGGACGACGCGAAAATGGAGCGTTGCTGACTTCGTTTCCAGTCTGACGGCCGGCAATCCGCATACGGCAGATGACGACTCCACATGGAGTTTTCTGGATGTCACCAATGGCCCGGAGTTTCTGACTGAGAAAAAGGACGTCGTCGTGGAACACAGCGATCTGAACGCGTGGAGCCTGGGCAACACCCCGTCCGTGCTGGTGAATCGTTCGAAAGAGCCGATCAAAGTCTGGACGACATTGCCGCCGCGTTCGTTCTTTGTGCATCCGGGAGTCAATCGAAACGTCGCGGTCGCGTGGGTGTGTCCCGACGACATCGTTGTCAAAGTCAACGGTCGAGTGGCAGATGCTCATCCGTCGGGCGGTGATGGAGTTGCTTTTCGGCTGGAACATATCGCTGCCGAGAATGCCGGGCCGGCACTGGTCGAACTCGGCATGCTGATCAATGCTCCGGATGTATTTGTCGAGCCGCAGCCGGTGATTCCTGTTGCCTATGCGGTTGTGGAAGGCAGCGTCGCGGATGCTCGCCTGCATCAGCGCGGCGATCCGGAACAGCTCGGCGACGCAGTGCCACGGCGGTGGCTTTCGATCTTTGGTGGTGAGCCCGTTCCGGCCGACGCGGGAAGCGGACGTCGGCAACTTGGCGACTGGATTGCCGGCCATCCTCTGACCGCACGAGTCATGGTCAACCGCATCTGGCAGTGGCATTCTGGTCGAGGTCTTGTCTCAACGCCGAATGATTTTGGTGCTCGCGGCGAGCGACCGTCGCATCCCGAACTGCTCGACTGGCTGGCCACCGCCTTTCGGGATAACGGATACAGCGTGAAGGCCATGCATCGCCTGATCATGATGACGGACGCGTATCAACGCAGCAGTCAGGTCTCTGACTCTTCAGCGACAGACGATGCAGACAACCGATACCTGTCGCGATTCGCGCGACGTCGGCTGAACGCTGAAGAAATACGTGACAGCCTGCTTGCTGCCGGAGGCAACCTGGACACGTCGCCGGCAAATGCTCATCCGTTTCCGGTTGAGGCGACATGGAGTTTCACGCAGCACAATCCTTTCTCCGCCGTTTACACGACTAATAAACGCAGCGCGTTCCTGATGATCCAGCGACAACGGAGGGATCCTTATCAAGCTCTGTTCGACGAAGCGGACCCGAATGCCAGCACCGCGGTGCGACAACGTACGACTGTCTCGACTCAGGCTTTGTATTTCATGAACGCTCCCTTCGTTCATGAACAGGCAGCAGGATTCGCCAGCCGACTTCTTGCGACCGGCGTTCCCAATCATCGCGCACGCGTCCAGGTTGCCTTTCGCCTTTTGTATCAACGCCAACCGACGTCGGCCGAAGTCGAGCACGGAGCCGTATTCCTTGAGCAATATCCCGGCAGCGTCAACGAGAAGTGGGCGGCCTGGTCACGAGTTTTAATTGCGGCCAACGAATTTCTTTTTCTGGACTGACTCGGATGAAAATGACATTCGCACCTGATCGCCGTGCATTTCTGAGGTCCAGCGTGGCTGGGTCGATGCTCATGCCGGGAATCGTTCAGCAGTTGCTGGCTGACTCGAATGACCCGCTGGCGGAACGTCAGCCGCATTTTCCGGCCAAAGCCAAACGCGTGATCTTTCTGTTCATGACCGGAGGCGTCTCGCACGTTGACACGCTGGATCCTAAGCCGGCCCTCACGCGTGATCACGGGAAAGAAATCAACGCTGACCACCCTGAAATCAAGGATCGACCGGGCTACGAACGAATTTACCTGAAACGTTCTCAGTGGGACTTCGCACCGCACGGACAATGCGGGACGGAGGTCAGCACTCTGTTTCCGCACGTGGCCGAGTGCGTCGACGACATTGCGATGATTCGATCGATGCATACGTCGCATTCGAATCACTACAACGCGACGCTTGGCATGCACACAGGGTCGTTCAACTTTTCGCGGCCGAGTCTCGGTGCGTGGGTTAGCTCGGACTGGGCACGGTGAATCGGAATCTGCCAGGTTTTGTCGTGATCGCACCACGCCAGACTTACGCGGGCACGCAAGTCTACGCCAGCGATTTTCTACCCGGTGCTCATCAGGGAACTCTGGTCGTACCGGGTTCAACGCCAGTGGCAAACGTCGCTCCGCGAATTCCGCAGGATCGTCAGAAGCTGGAACTGGCGGCGCTTCACGCAATGAACGCAAAGCATCTGGAATCCCGCAACAACGATGCATTGCTCTCTGCGCGAATGCGATCCTTCGAGACCGCGTTTGGGATGCAGATGGCCGTGCCCGACGCGTTTGATCTCGGCAGGGAAACCGACCAGACGCTGCAGAGCTACGGCCTGCAGCGCGGGCAGACTTCGGGCTTCGGCTGGCAGTGTCTGGCGGCGAGGCGGGTTGTCGAACGCGGCGTTCGATTCGTGGAGCTGATCGATACGGGATCGTCGGGCAACTGGGATGCTCACGGTGACATGATGTCTCACGTTGGCCTGGCAAAGAACGTCGACCAGCCCATCGCCGCTCTACTTAAAGATCTTAAACGCACGGGTTTGCTTCAGGACACACTGGTGGTTTGGACCACCGAATTCGGGCGGACGCCGTTTAACAACAAGGCCGACGCCAAAGGCCGGGAACATCACCCCTGGGCATTCACATCGTGGCTCGCCGGAGCGGGTGTAAAGCCTGGCATCGTTTACGGTGCCACCGACGAACACGGCTTACGGGCGGTCGAGAAGACAGTCCACGTTCACGATCTTCACGCGACCATTCTGCACCTGATGGGCTTCGACCACGAACAACTCACCTATCGTCACGCTGGCCGGGACTACCGCCTGACTGACGTCGAAGGGCACGTCGTGTCCGACATACTGGCTTAAGACGAACGACTGTTAAGAACCGCTCGAGTTAAAGTCGTGAGACTTCAGTCCAGAAGTCTGAAACACCAGAAGTCTCACGACTCCAGCTACGGAGTGTAACTCCACCAAACATTTGCCTCAGGGGGAGATATGGTGCAGGACGATAGACCGGAGACGCTCGGACGGCGTGAATTGCTGAGGGGGTTCGGTGCCGTTGCAGCGGGGGCAGCGTTTCTGAATGAAGCGGTCGGGGACGAAGCCAATCCAGCGACTCTGGTCGCGGACCGATCGTCGAGCATTCGCATTACCGGGATGAAGACGTACTGGGTCGGCCAGGTTGTCTATGTGAAGATCGAAACGAATCACGGGATCAGCGGCTGGGGCGATCTGAAGGGTGTTGATCCCCGACCCGCGAAAGTTCTGGTGAAATCTCTGTTTGAACTGCTGGATGGGGAGAATCCGACCCGCATCGAGTACCTGTGGCAGAAGCTGTTCCGGGCTCATCGCAACATGCGCGGCGGGGCACTTATGGTGCACAGCATCGCCGCGATCGACATTGCGTTGTGGGATCTCGTCGGGAAGCTGTGGGACGTACCCGTGTACCGGATACTCGGTGGACCGACTCGTGATCGCATTCGGGTGTACCACACGGACAAAGCTCAGAAGGTTCCGCCGCATGGGATCTATGAGCATTCAGGCACGCCGCCGGATATCGATCGAATGGTCCAGGCGATCGCCCGTGCCCGGGAGAAGGTCGGGCATGATGGCGCGGTGATGTTTGATGCTCACTCGGCCGTGCCGCCTGCGACGCTGATTCAGCTCGCATCGGCACTGAAGCCGTACGACGTGTTGTTCATCGAAGAGCCGGCAGTGCCGGGCAACATCGAGGTCTTCAAGCGGCTCAAAGAGCAGATCAACATTCCGCTCGCCGCCGGAGAGCGCGATCGGACGATCTGGGGAATGCTGCCGTATCTGCAGGAAGGCTGCCTGGACATTCTGCAGCCGGACTGCAACCACACCGGCGGCATCAGTCAGATGAAGAAGATCGCAACGCTGGCCGAGGCGTATCACGTGCCGATCGCTCCGCACTGCACGGCGACGTTCCTGGGGATCGCCGCGAGCCTGCATGTCGTCTCGTCAATTCCGTTCCTGCTGATTC
>CAUZFZ010000325.1:0-4335 GCA_963579025.1 Planctomycetota bacterium
ACAAACTTCGTTCCCACTTCGCGCATTTCGACTTCACCTCGATGCGTCACGTGTATGAGGTGATGCTGCTCGATCTGGCGAAAGGCGTGCCGGCCCCCCGGGTGGACACCAGCTGATGCGTCCGGGGCCTCCCGCAGGCCACTGCGGCCAGGTGACTGCGGCCAGGTGTTTGTGGCATTGGTGACCGCCCGGTCCTTGTGGTCTCGCCAGGTTCAGCACGCCTGCCACCGGTTTGCACTCGCCTTGCGACGTCCTGTTTCTCCAGGAGAGGGGGGACGTTCCGCGCATCGGGCCGAGTCCCCCTTGCAGGCGGGTCGAATCGCGTCGAAATTGTTCGGCGGCGACTTCCAAAACAGGCACGCGACCCGATGAGTCAGCTCAAAGCCAGTCGCACCAGCCCCATCGTCCGAGCAAAACCCTCCTCACTCCGCTCTGAGCCCCAAAATCCCCGAGGAGACAGACCGTCCGGGAATTGCTGGTGTCCGGCAAAGTCACGTTTGGGAACAAGCCTCTGGCCGGTGGTGGGTCCATTCGCTTTGTTCCGCTGGATCGAAGTGGTAAGGCAGCCGGGGGAACAATTGGCGAAAGTGGTGAGTACTCGCTCAGTACCTATGGCGCCGACGACGGTGCAATCCATGGGGCACACCGTGTTGAGATCATCCAAAACGTCATCATCGAGCCCGCTGTGTTTCCAGTTCCCGCGGAGGGATCTGAACCTCAGGACCTGCAGCCCACGAAGGCGGAAGTTTCAGTCGTGGAGGGGGACCGGATTCCTGAATCATACGGCTCGTCAGAATCACCGCTCAGAGCCACCGTCGAGGATACTGACCAGAACACTTTCGATTTCTCGCTGGAACGGACTCCATAGAAGACCGGTCGTCGCGAGTAATCGTTGAGCAGCGTTTCCAGCAAGTGCGACTCTGTCCATGGCTGCAGCAGCATCTTCGCCCGACGAATCGTCAGCCCGACGTGATCTTGCTGACTCGAAATGGTTGTTCAGTCCAGGCATCGATCTTCTGTTAATCAGCAATCTGTTGTGGCCGGTGATTCTGCTTGTGTGCGTGTGGGGAGGTACCGACGCGCTTTCCGGAATTGGATTCTGGCAGGTCTACTTCGTAACAACTCCCCACCGCTGGATTACGCTGGTCATCGTGTTTCTGGATCGTGACCGCTTCGGCCAACGTCCAGTCAGTTTCGTGGCGCTGGCTCTGGCAGTTGTGATTCTCTGCTTAGGTGTCCGAGTCTCGACAGGCACGCTGACCTGCCTTCTGACTGTTGACTATTTGTGGAACGGATGGCATTTCGCGTCGCAGCACCACGGTATCTACAGGATCTACGGGCGCCAGGCTCAGGCCCGCAGAGGCACTCCAGGCGGCAATGCCGTGCAACGACACGGTTTCGCGGCGAGGGTCGCCATGCGTGGCTTCGTTCTGTACGTCATCGCACGCATCGCACAGTGGAGCTGGTCGTTGCCCGAGTGGGAAGCCGTGCTGACGCATGTTGACTGGTTCGTTCTGACGCTGCCGTGCCTTTTGGTGGCTCGGGAACTGGTGGCGCGAACGGCCACCAGTCTGGCGTGCGTCGCCTATCTGGCCAGCGTGCTGGTCCTCTACACCTCATTGCTGCTGGCTGCCCACTATCAGCGACCGGACCTGGTGCTGATTCTGACGACTCTCTCAGCGCTGTTTCATGCCACTGAGTATCTCACAATTGTCACTCAGGTGGTTCGACGCAAGCACCTCGACCGCCCGTCCGGGTGTGGTGTGATGTCATTCCTTGCTCCTCGATGGGGATTCACACTACTGACGTTCATGATGGTGCTGGGACTTGGCAGTTCATTTGCGGAAGCTCACTGGATGAAGACCTGGTTATTACTAAACGTCATCGTTGCGTTCCTGCATTACGGATACGATGGCATGATCTGGAAATCCCGCCGGTCAGGAACTGCATGAACCAGATTTCCGGATCATCCGCACGAAAGCCCGTACGTCGTGCCATTCACGTGTCGCTGGCAGCACCGTTTCTGCTGGTGATTTGGTGGGCAGTTGTGTTCCTACTCCGCCCCACGATCGATTCAGCGGTCGGGCCGATCGATGTATTCGTCTGGTCTGACATGGCGTTCGTGTGGCTTGTGGGCGCAATGCCGATCGCCGTCATGCTGTGCGAAGCTACGACTCGAAAACTGCCGCCAGCGATGCTCTGGCCGACAGTTCTCATCGCTCTGATGATGCTTGTGGTAATCGCACTTTCGCCGTATTCCGTTCCGGAAACGGTTCGCAGGTCGACACGGCAGATTATTCTGGTGCGGGCGGGACTGTCTCTCGCTGTCGTATACAGTGCCTGTGTGGCCGGCGCCGGTCTCCCATTTCGAACGGTGAGGTTTCGCATCCCGCAGCCGTCATGGCCGGTTCTGTGTGTCCTGATCGGAGCGTGGGTCATCGTTCCTGAAACGTATACGCGGTCCCGATGTGACCATTACCGGCAGCGACTGGCAGACCTTCTGGCCCAGTATCGACTCGGTGAGACAGCCGAGCTTGCGTCGAAACTGACGCAGGTGTCACCCGTCGTCACTGTGAACGGACAGCCGATTGGTAAAATGCTCCACGCACTCCAGACGGAAATCAGGACAATTCGTCGATCACTTGATGTTGGCCATCTGCCGGCAGAGTCGTTGGACATACGAATTGACTTTGCGAGGCGACTGGCCATTCTGGGGCGGCGTCAGGAAGTTCGAGAGTTGTTGAAACCACTCAACACAGCGAGACCCGCGGATCCCCGATCGTACAACACAATCGCGACTATTCATGAAACGTGCGAGGACTGGCGGCAGGGACTAATGTGGTACACGCGGAGCTCCGATCACTGGGAGCAACTCGATGAGACAGAGCCAGGCAGGGGATCAGGGCTGACAGTTGCACTTAAAGGTATTGCCTACTGCCAGCGAAAACTGGGTCGAGTGATGCGGGCCAGTGTGGCCTACGAGAGAGTTCTCGAACTGTCTCCAACAGCCGAGACGCATTTTCTTCTGGCGCAGTTCTTCGAAGACTGCCAGCACGCCACTCGCGCACACAAACATGTGCGACAGGCGATGCTGCTCGATCTTGAGCGATTTCGAACGCCTGGCGAGCGAATGCTCGATCGGCTCCTGACAAGTCACTTCGGATGTATTTCGGTTTATCGGCGCGAAAGCGAACGCCGCTGACGCTGCGTTTCTGTGCGGCACCGACAAGGCCACCGGGCAGTGCTTTGATCACCGCAAGCGGTGGATTCAGGAGCGTCTGGAGTTTCTCGCAGGGGAGTTCGGGATCGACGTGCTGGCCTTCGCTGTGATGAGCAATCATCTCCATGTTGTGGTCCGCAACCGACCTGACGTGGTGAAGTCGTGGAGCGACGACGAGGTTGCTCGGCGGTGGTGGATGCTGTTTCCTCAGAAGCGGAAACCAGATGGCACTCCGACTGATCCGCGGGAATCCGACCTGTCCATGATCACTGCGGATCCCGAGAAGCTGGCGGAAGCCCGGAGACGGCTGTCGAACATCGGCTGGTTCATGCGCTGCCTGGCTGAACCGATTGCCCGCATGTCGAACCGGGAAGATCAGTGCACCGGCCGTTTCTGGGAGGGACGCTACAAGTGCCAGCCTCTGCTGGATGAGGCGGCGATCACCGCGTGCATGGCGTACGTGGACCTGAATCCGATTCGCGCCCGGATTGCTGAAACGCCGGAATCGAGTCCCTTCACCTGGAGAGTCAGTCAGTCTGACTCTTCGTCGTTTCTGCTGCTTTCACAAGTTTCTCAGTTGCCGCCTGAATTGGCTCAACGGCGACTTCACCGCCCTCGTCGGCGATGTGTCGAATCACGCCTTTGTGGTCGATTACGTAAACCGTCGGCCAGTTGGAAACCTGCCATTGAGTGGCGATCGGACCCTCCGTGCTGCCTTCGTCCCACCAGCTCCGCCATTTCAGTTCCTGTTTGACAATGACTGATTGAATCGCCTTCCGATCCTCGTCCGTGTTGATTCCCAGTAGAACAAACGGGCGACCGGCCATGCGTTTCACGAGCGACCGCTCGTGCGGGTAGAAGGTCCGGCAAGGGCCTCACCAATGTCCCCAGAAGTCGAGCAGCACTACCTTGCCGCGATAGTCCGACAGCTTGAACGTCTTGCCGTCGACATCCTGGCCGGTGATCTCTGGAGCAGTTCGGCCAACAGACAGGTTCCGGAGGGTGTGATCGCTCTGAGGCGACAGAACGTGGGAGTTTTGAGTTGGTTTTCTTCGGCTTTTGCCGTGAGTTGAAGTGGTCTTGGAGAAAGCGGCGTCCTTTGCGATCCTGATTTC
>CAUZFZ010000326.1:0-4108 GCA_963579025.1 Planctomycetota bacterium
CCGCCGTCACCGTGATCGTGCCCGTCGTGCTGCCCGCGGTGATCACGATCTGGGTCCCGCTGCGGACATAGTCGCCCGTCAGCGTGGCCGTTCCCGTGAAGCCCAGGTCAACCGTCACGTCTTGACCGGAAGCAGCGGACAGTGTGGCCGTGAACGTGGCGACGCCTGCGGCTTCGGCGATGGTCGCGTTGTTCACAGCCAGAGTCACCGTCGGCGCGTCGTCATCATCGTCCGTGATCGTGGTGGTCTGCTGCTGCGTGCCATTCTCCGTACCGTTCGTCACGCCCGTGATGTCCACGACGACTGTTTCGTTGGTCTCAACGATCGCGTCCTGCACCGCCGTCACCGTCGCCGTACCGCTCGTGCTGCCCGCGGCGATCACGATCTGGGTCCCGCTGCGCGTGTAGTCGCCCGTCAGTGTGGCGGTTCCCGTGAAGCCCAGGTCAACCGTCACGTCCTGACCGGAAGCAGCGGACAGTGTGGCCGTGAACGTGGCGACTCCTGCGGCCTCGGCGATGTTCGCGTTGTTGACGCTCAGTGTCACACTCGGCGGGTCGTCATCGTCGGTAATGGTCGTGGTTGCCTGTTGAGTGCCGGACTCCGTGCCGTTCGTCACGCCCGTGATGTCGACGATCACCGTCTCGTTCGACTCATCCAGCGCGTCCTGTGCTGCCGTGACCGTGACCGTGCCGGTGGTGTCGCCGGCCGCGATGACGATCTGTGTCCCACTGCGTGTGAAGTCGTCTGTAACCGTACCCGTACCCGTGAAGCCCAGATTGACCGTGACTGCCTGAGTGGAAACCGCAGCCAGCGTAGCCGTAATGGTCGCCATGCCCGCAGCTTCCGCGATCGTCGCGTTGTTCACGCTCAGCGTTACCGCCGGCGATGCCGACGTTAAAGTGATGTCAGCACTGGCCTGTGCGACCGTGTTGGTGAATCCCCCGCCGTCTTCGACAGTCACATCGATGGTGCGTCTTGCAGTCGTCACACCCGCTGCCGTGTTTTGATACGCCAGCGCTTCAATCAATGCATCAACGGCCGCAGGAGTCGCGCTGTCGGCGAAGAAACTGACGACCAGATCATTTCCGTTCTGACCGTCGCTGACGATCGTGCCGAATGCATTGCCATTGAAGAAGACAGTATCGCCCGCAAGTGTGATACCCGTTGCGATCGTGTAGCCAAGGTCCTTAAAGATGGCAACTTCGAACGGCGCGAAGTTTCGAGTCGTTTCGGCCAACGAGATTGTCGGATTCATCACGGCCGGGATGGACGAATCGATGTGGCTCAGACTCGATCCCGGGTCGAACGGATTCGGTGCAAAAATCGGCACATTTCCCCCGAACGCCGCCACCGCATTGGCACCCGTGAAGAACAGAGCATCGCTTGTCAGGTCACTGACCACGCCGACGAAGACGCCGTCCTCGTCACTGATTGCGCCACCGGGTCCGGACAGGAACGTGGCGAATGTTGAGCGTGTTCCGGTGATGCCCGGTGATCCGTCGGCGTTTGTCAGAGCGGCGAATCCCAGTGCATGCCCCAGTTCATGCAGCCCAACGGACAGGAAGTCCTTTTCGCTGGCACTGGGAAGGTCAGTGTCCGAATTGAAAGGCTGGCCGAAATTGAATCTGCCAGTTCCATCACCCGCGGCACCCGTCGGGTCGACGCCAGTCGTGGCATGCTGAAATACCAGACCGGTACCAACGCCCTGGTTCTGAAAAAACAGTGAACCCGCGGAGGCGAGAGTCGAGATCGTCGGATCGTTCAACGACGTCTCCCAGTCGAAGTCGACTGTTCCGTCGTGATCCAGGACGGCGTTGATGATGTCGACCGCAGCGCCCAATGTGTTGATTCGAGAAGTCCCCAGCGCCGGGTCGTCCCATCCGAATCCGCTGCCGTCCACGATGTCCTGGTACGTAAAGTTCCAGGTGATGTCGTCGCTTTCATCGATGATCGAAAGCTGATCTTCTGACAGACCGGCCGCTGCGTACGTAACAGTCAGACTGCCCCCGTTGAGACTCGCGGAATCCGCATCGGTTAAAGTGACATCGGCGTCAATTGGCTGCGGCGCGGAGACACTGTCCACATCGAAACTGACATCGCCCAGCCCGCCCAGGACAGGTGCGTCATTCGGAATGGTGGGAATCAGTGGCAGCGCCGCGTGCTTGCTGAAGAAGAAACCCGCTGTGGGATGAGTCCACGACGTGGTGGTTGCTGTCCCGGTCGCCGCCTTCGTGCTGACGCCGAAGTCCACGAAATCGACGAACACGCTGCCATTGTTGACCTGTTCGTCCTGGGGAAGCGTTGCACTCAAGACGCCGGCAGCATTCGGATTGACGTACAGCACATCAACGACAAGCTGGCCGGTTTGCGTGGCCAGTGTGATGCTCTGGTCGGTCGGCGGCTCAGAGTCGACAAAGGTCTCGACCGCGCTGGCCCCGACGGGGGATTGCTGATCCACTCCGGCAAACGCGATCGCCGCGATTTGCTTCTCCTCATGCTGCGTGGCAAAGGTCGCAACTATTTCGCCGGAGATGGCATCGCCGGAACCGAGTGTGAGGTACCAAATGGATGCGGTCGCATCACCAGTTCCCCGCGTCAGCGGCTGTCCGTCAAACCTCACTGATCTGGTGTCGGACAGGCCGCCCGTGGTCACGATCAGCACGCGTTCATTGCCGGCAGCAACGGTGTAAGACGCGATTGTCTCGGTGGTGGTATTCGTCTCGGAAGACGTTTCGACAGTCCCAATGCGTGTGATCGTTGTTGTGGCGTTTGAGACGACGTACGTCTCGTCGATTGGCGGTTCTCCCGCGGGAAGCGCGTTGTTGAACAGGTCAACAATGTTCTGTCCGCCAGCCAGATCGAGACCGACTATTCCGTCAAAACCCGCGAGATTGCCACCCGACACTGTGATGTCGTACGTCCGGGCATCGATCGCGTTGATATTGGAGATGGTTGCGGTCGTGCCGGTCGGTGAGAAGTCGTTTGCATCGACGTTCAGCACGTCCTCGTTGAATGTCGCTCGAAACACCAGCGTGTCGGCGCCGGTCTGCTCCGGGACGGGCGTCTGACGTGCAAAGGATTGCAGGACTGGCGCGATGCCGTCGTCATCGGTGATCGTGGTCGTCGCCTGCTGCGTGCCCGATTCCGTGCCGTTGGTCACACTCGTGATGTCGACGATGACTGTCTCGTTGATTTCCTCGAGTGCATCCTGCACGGCGGTGACTGTGGCGGTTCCACTGAGGTTGCCGGCGGCCATGACGATCTGCGTACCACTGCGTGTGTAGTCGTCTGTCAGGGTAGCCGAACCAGTGAACCCCAAATCGATTGTCACCGGCAGTCCCGATGCCTCAGACAGCGTTGCCGTGAACGTCGCCACTCCAACCGCTTCAGCAATGTTCGCGTTGTTCACCGCCAGGGTGACCGAGGGGTTGGTCGCAGTCAGAGCGACGGTGATGACGGCGTCGTTGCCGCTGCCACCCGTGTAGCTGAGCGTCGCATTCAGGCCAGAGCCCAGGAAATTGCTGAATTCATGCGCTTCGGGACGATCCTTGAACGTACCGACGATGGCGTCGTTCGAGTCATTGTCGATGATCGTAAACGTCTCGCCGCCGGCCGGCGTGAAGTTGTTGAACTTCGAAACTGCCAGCGTGGTATCGGCACCGATGGTGACCGTTCCCGTAACGTCGAGCTGATCGTGATTCGATGCGGCTGTCCCTGGAGTTGTCCCACCGATTTCGACGGAGAATGTGTCTGCGGCGGCAAACGCGCAGTTACCGGCAATGTTCAGGATACCGGGGGAAGCTCCCGGGGCGACGTTGCCGTCCAGGGTGACCGATGGTGCAGTAATGTCTGTCCCGTCGGCGTCGTTGATGGTGCCGCCCGCGATCGTGACCGGATCGAGAAACGTGGCTGTCTCGAATGGCACTGCCGGGGAGTTTGCAGAGATCAGCGCAGCAGCGAACCTCGCAGGCATGGCTGCGTTTGTTTTTGTGATGCGCGCCGGTGAGAAGTCAAACAGGGGAGTGGCTGGCCTTCATGGTTCGTTAAGCTTCTCATTGGCTGGACCTTTCCTGGGAGGATGCGTGCGTTAGCAATTGACCAGGGAAGG
>CAUZFZ010000327.1:0-4047 GCA_963579025.1 Planctomycetota bacterium
TACCCCCTCACCCCAACCCTCTCCCCCACGAATGCGGAGTACGTCGAATCTGCGTAGGAACGCTGTTTCTGCCGCATTCGCGGGGGAGAGGGGGCTAAAAGTGTGCAACTTCAAAAGACGCGAGTAACGCCGTCAGAGGACATTCCTATACACTGAAGGTCGTGTTCGAATGTTCTGATTCGGGCCGACAGATCATCTGTTTCTCGACTGAATCGACGCCGCGGACCATGACCAAGTTGTTCTGGAAAAATCTCTCTCGCAGCAACCTGCTGACGGCCGAGCAGTATCAGGCGACGCACGCCCGATTCGCTGAATCGCAGTCAGCAGAGGACGCGGACGTTTCACGCTGGCTGACTGAGCAGGGCTGGCTGACGGAATGGCAGGGAGAAATGCTGCTGGCCGGACACAGTCGGTTTTTTCTGGGTCGTTACCGCCTGCTGAACCTGTTGGGCCAGGGTGGCATGGGTGCTGTGTTTCGGGTCGAGCAAGCACCACTGGGTCGCATCGTCGCGCTCAAGGTTCTGGCCCGCCGATTGATTGAGGACGACGACGCAAATGCACGATTTCGCCGGGAAATCGAAGCGGCCGCGGCACTCGTGCATCCCAACATCGTCACAGCCTACGACGCGGACTGCGTGCAGGGTTCGCACTTTCTGGTGATGGACTACGTCGAGGGACATGACCTGTCATCTGTGCTGGCATGGCGAGGCCCGCTGCCCATTGGTGAGGCGTGCGAGTTTGTGCGTCAGGCGGCACTCGGTCTTCAGCACGCCTTTGAACAGGGTATGGTGCATCGCGATATCAAGCCCGGCAATCTGCTGGTGCATCAGCCCCCCGGGCAAGTTCCGGTTATCAAAGTCCTCGACATGGGTCTCGCACGATTCACAAGCGAGACGACGGAAGGTGGTGCTCTTACTCAGGCTGGTCAGGTGGTGGGGACTCCCGATTACATGGCCCCCGAGCAGGCGGTTGATTCGCATACGGCCGACATTCGCGCGGACATCTTCAGCCTGGGCTGCACCCTGTTTCGCCTGCTGACCGGTCAGGTCCCCTGGCCGGATGGCGGTGTCGTGCAGAGGTTGATGGCGCGTCGTGTTCAGGACGCTCCGCTGATTCGCACAATTCGATCGGATGTACCGCCCGAGTTGGAATCGGCGATTGCCCGAATGCTTAAACGACAACCGGCCGAGCGATTTCAGACGCCCGCCGAGGTGGCCCAGGCGCTGGCTCCCTTCGCGGTGGCGAATACGGACGACGCCTTCGGCCAGGGACCACGCTCATCCGTCGCCACCGCAGCGCCGACTCGGAATGAGACGTCGCTGCTGGAGACAACCCCGATTCAGCCGGACTCAGTGACCTCGAATTTTCTACAGTCCCTCGCCAGCGAAGCGACTTTCGCTGCCAGTCCCGAAGCTATCGACGACACCACGCATAAATCGGCATTGGCGACGATTGTTAGTGGTGACAGCTCCCCATTGAAGGCACGACTCGAGCGTCAGAAAACGGCAGATCGTCAGCGCATGTGGATCGGCGGATGTGTGGCTCTGCTGGTGGTAGCCGTCATTGGCGGCTGGTTGTTGTGGAGCGCTCGACAGCAGACGCGGATCGTCGTCGATTGGGATGAGGCCGATCGCCAGGGAGCGAGTCTCGAAGTGGACGGCCTGCGGCAGATCATGCCGGCAACGGGAGAACTGGTTTTCACCGGTGAACCCGGCAATCGCATCATCCGGATGATGCGACCCGATTTCGAACCGTTAACACGAACCGTCACACTCAAGCCCGGTGATTCGGTCGTCATTCGACCTCAATGGCGACCGACACCTGAGACCGCTCGACGGAACGAATTTCAGCAATTGCGCAGTCAGGTTAGAGCCACATTGGCCGCGAACGCGGACGACGCACAGCTGTCGCAATGGCGCGACGTTATTTTTGCCTTCCAGGCAGCTCACCTCGGAACAACGGAATCGCTGCAGGCGGCGACACTGTTGCGCCGATTGCCGTCGTTCGCGGACCGGCTGCAGCAATCAGACATCACCCGGTACGAACTCGATATTGCGGCCGGGGCTGATCAAGAGCCACCCGAGGAATTGGTCGCCGTTATCGGAGACAGCCGGCTGCGGCATGCCGGACACATGTCACATCCCACGTTCAGTCCCGATGGGTCGCAGCTCATCACCGCAGGCAACGATCGTGTTCTGCATTGCTGGAACCCGCAAACCGGTCAGTTGATTCGAACGGTTATGGGTCCGACCGATGTGCAGAGCATGGCGTTCTCCGCGGATGGAAAGTTCGCCATTGGTTCGCACGCACTGTTGATCTTCGACGGTTTCGACGGCAAGTTGCTGCAGACAATCGACACCGGCGCCGGGCATGTCAGCCTGAAGTTCGATTCAACTGGAAAGACGATCGCATTTCACGACGAGCGTGGACTGCGGTTTGCCGACGTGGAGACCGGAGAGGTCAACCTTGATGAACCTGCCTGGGAGGCCGCGTTCGATCCGCAGGGAAACCAGATTGCGCTGGTCGACAAGACAATGGGCATCGTGCGAGACCGTGACAGTGGCGAGATCGTGTGTGAGTTTGAGTTCCCCGAGAGCAACGGAACGAATCTTCGGTGGAGCCCGGACGGTCGGTTGCTGGCACTCATCGGAACACACATCTCGGGAACGATGTTGTTCGATGCGCGAACGGGTGAGCTGTTTCGCGATATTCCGTGGCGTGAAGAAAGTCGGGTCGAGTTCCATCCCGATTCGACGTTGATCGCAATCACAGACCACTCCGGCTCGGGCTGTCTGCGCGACGTTGCAACAGACGAAATCGTTCACACCTGGGGCGGCGGCATCATCAGTCTGGCGTTCAGTCCGGATGGTGAGACTCTCGCGACGGGCACATGGTACGGATCGATTCAGTTTCGAGACGCCCGAACCGGTCAGATCAAACTGCCCCAACCGCCAACAGCGACATCCGTCACGGTCAGGCCGGACGGAGGAATGATTGCCACTGGACACACAGACGGCTCGATCCGCCTCACCGATCTGACGACCGGCAAGTCCGGTGTCACGCAAACCGTCCAGTGGCTCGCTCCAGTGAAACACAGAATCACGACCTGGTCCGTTGCGTTCGCCCCAGCCGGGCATTGGTTGGCCTCCGCCGGAGCGGACTCCAAAATCCACCTTCAGAACGTCAGTAACAGGGACAGTATTGGGCCCCTGGATGGCCAAGGCGCCCATCACATCACCAGTGTGGCCATCAGTGGCGACGGTAGAGTCGTCGCCTGGGCAGGCAATGACGCAACGATTTGCGTGAGAAATCTGGAGACTCCTGACGTAACAACGTCATTGATTTCTGACGTCGGCATGGACCACATGAGCAGTCTCACCCTCAATACCCATGGCACGTTGATTGGTGTCGCCGACCGTGAAGGAAGACTCGCCGTGTGGGACGTGAAGTCGAAGCAGAAAATGGATACGCAGTCTGGATACGCAATCGCGTTCAGTCCTGATGGACGCCTCTACGTCACCGGTTCGGCAGACGGCACAGTCAGTCTGTGGGACGCGAAGACACGCAAACATAAGAAATTCGTGGTCAAGCATCCTCAGTCCGTGCGAGCGGTCGCGTTCAGTGCTGATGGCGGCACGCTGGCCTCGGCATCCTCAGACGGGCAGATTCGCCTGGCCACGATCGATGTCAGTGACGTGCAGCGGGACCCGCGTGAGATTCAATTCGGTCCGCACGTCGGCAACATTCGGCAGGTCGTCTTCACCCCAGACGCCCGCCACCTAGTGACTGCCAACCAGAACGGCACCGTGTTCGTCTTGAGGCTGGAAACACGTTGAAGAACGATAGAGTGTTGAAAACTCAGTAGGCCGGCAACAAGTCGCGATAGCGACGCAGTTCCGGCAGTTCGTCTCCGGGAAGAATGGAGTTGCCGGAACTTCGCTTCGCTCGTTCCGGCCTACAGATTCCGTTGTTCCACGGGCCGATAGAGCAATTTACTTTTATCAATAGTCACCCTGCGGCGGATAGGGAGGGCGAGGCTCCCGCCGA
>CAUZFZ010000328.1:0-4022 GCA_963579025.1 Planctomycetota bacterium
CGTCGGCCACGAATTCGACGCGTTCGGCCTGGGTGATCTTCAGCCCTTGCAGGTACGCCAGCAGCAGCGCGAACAACTCATCGCACGAACCCATGCTGCCGTCGATGATGGGTAGAAAGTCGCGGTCATGCCGATAGGGCTTCGCCAGTCGATGGCCGAGTCCGAGGACCGTTCAACAACCTGCCCAGCCACGTGTAGCGCACCAGGGTCTGGTAAGAGACCAGGAGCAATCCCGTAGACACGATGCAGATTAGAGAAAACTTCACGAACGGTGACATCGGCCAATCTCGCACGAGCCCCTGCATCCAGATAACCAGCGGCAGGTGCGCGATGTACAACCAGTAAGACGCGTCCGAGACGTATCGCATCGTTTTGTTTTCCGAATTCATGAACTTTCGGAACAGGCCGATCATGCCAAACGTCATTGCCCAAACGTAAATCGTCTGAGCGATCAAAGAGCCTGAGCGATCCGGCGTGACAAACGTTGTTTCAATCCCGACTGGCAGAACAATGAAAATGGCGAGAGGCAGCGACAGAAACCACCAGCGTCCGAGTCGTCCATCGTCGTCTTTACAGTCAAAGTAAAGTGCTCCGAACGCGAAGAAGATTCCGTAGTACAACAGCAGGTGTGGCTGCGGAATCAGCCCGATGGACGTCTCCGGACCGAAGCTGGGGATGACCGTTCCCATAAACAATTGTGGGATCATCGTCAGGGGAAGCAGCCACAGAAACCTCAGCGGGGAAAGCATCAACCATACTGGCAGGCCGGTGAAATGTATTCGAGCGGCGACGGACGCGTAGATCGCAAAAAAGGGCACCAGCCAACACAGAAACCAGAGGAACCACAGGTGGTGAAAGACCGGAGTTAAGATCAGGTGAAAACCATCGGTAACCCGAAATGAGTCGTCACTCATCAGTTTTGTATACGCGATGATGAATCCGTTCGATTCGTTGGAATCATCGTCGGATGCATCATCGAGGTCTTTAGATTCATCGACGTGTTGTACTTCGACTGGCTGACCACTCAGCAGGCTGCGGCACTCACGTTGCCCTTTCTCGACGTCTTTACGATCAAGCTGAGGAAGCTGCAGCAGTCCCGAGATGAATTGAACCGTGCCCCAATCTGCATGGGTTGTGTCAATCGGTTTAACGCCTTTCAAGTCGGTTGCCTCGACGTCTGCGCCGCTTTCCATGAGCAACTTCACGACTGCCGTTCTTCCGAGAAATGCTGCAGCGTGCAACGGTCGAGCCCCATCACGATTTGCACCCTCCAGATCCGCGTCATTCTCAATCAAAATCTTCGCCGCTTCGGCATGTCCGTGAAGCGCTGCCCAGGCAAGAGGCGTCACGCCTGATGCCGACTCCTGATCGTTTACGTTAGCGCCCACGCCAAGCTCGGCCGAAATTGCGCCCACATTATTGTTTCGAACTGCGGTGATCAGGGCGGTTGAACTTTCCGACTGTCCGGCAACGGTCCCAGCAGGCCGATTGACATAAGTCGTTACCCAAGCCATTGCTGGCACGATCGAAATCAGTCCTAACAGGCATGGCAGAAGAATGCGTTTCGCTCGGTGTCTGATCAGCGCGTTCAATCCTCGTTTGCGCCACAGCATCGCCGTGAAGAAACCGCTTACCAGGAAAAATAAGGGCATGCGGAAGCCGTGTACGGCGAGGAAGAAGAGTCCGAACAGTTTGTTGGTTTGTGAATCCTGCACGACCCACGGTACGTCTGAGAAAGAAAGCGCTACGTGCAACGCAATTCCCAGCAGCATTGCAACTGCCCGTAACGCATCGAGGTCGTGCCGACGTGCTACTCCCGTTGACGGCACAGGTGATGTTTCAGAAACAGTCATTGCAGAACTTTCCGCGAAGAAATCGAGTTGGATGACAGAGGCCTTCCCCGACAAACAGATCGGTCGGGGGAATCCACCAGTTGGCAGCTCTCAAAGGCGTCACATAGTACGGACACTGGCCGCGATGGACTCTTGCCTTCACGTATCAAATAGTATCACTCTTGGCGTCGTGCGATTTGGCATCGTTTGTCCAGGCCGAGGCGGTGTTGCCTGTCAGGATCGTAAAGATGTCCGGATGTACTTCTCTACCGGCCTGACAGTGTCAGGAGTTGGGGGTGCGGTGAGATCATGGTCTGCTTCAGGAAGTCGAGGGTGTTGATTGTCTGCTGATTTGCGGTGACCAGTATGGTCATCAGGATCGACTGAACTTCGGCTCCGACCCAGGTGCGGTTGCCGCCCCAGACTTTTCGGTTGACGACTGCGGGTCGGATGGCTTGTTCGGCTCGCCAGTTGGTCGCGTCCACACCGGGCTCGCGCAGGAATGTGAACAGGTCGCTCAGATGATTCTCCAGGTGTTTGGCAAGTCGTTCGTTAGCCGCATTTGATTTCACCGGAGCCACAAGTCGACGCATCGCCTGAGTGAATCGACCACTCAGGACGCGCAGCCCCTGGCTGGTCAATTCGTCCTGCACGAAGCGATCCCGGGCCGAGAGCGACTTCGCGAACAGGCCCAGCACCGCGTGTGGGAAGCGCACTGCTCCACCGACGGCGGTTTCCAGCAGTTCGTGACAACGACGCATCAGATGCGCCAGACACTGCTGGTGCCGAGCCTGTTTGAAGTTGTCGTACACGCTCCAGCCGTCGTGAATCAGCACGCCGGACCAGGCTTCGCCCAGAAGCGTTTTCGCTGGCTGACCACTTCGCGTCGGATCAATCACGTAATACGTCAGTTGCTCCGTGACGAAGTCGTGCAGCCAGGCCGTGCCACCGTTCACACGCCACCCGGTTTCGTCAATGACGACTCGCGGAGAGCCGCGTACCTGCTTTCCAATCAGCTCGTACGACGGTCGCAGTTTCGCCGCCAGCCGTTACTGAGCCCGCCAGTTGGCACTCCGCGAGATCGTGATGCCGAACAGTTGATCGACCAGCCGTCGACACTTTCCGTACGAGAGGCCCAGCTCTTGATTAGCAACCGTCAATGCCGCCTGCAGGTCCGGACCCAGCTGACTGGCCGCCGCTCCCAGAGCGTCCGACGTCTGCAGCTCATGCCGCCCCTGAACACGACCGCCACAGCCGGTGCAGTGCCCGTCGTGAATGTCAAACTGACGATAGATCGGCTTTCGAGGAATGTCCGTCTGGTACTGCTGGCAGACGGCGTATTAGGTCAACTCGCCACAGCCGCACTGCGGACAGCACTCCGGCAGCGGAACAGCCCAGTGCTCATCGATCTGCTCCGGGATCATTCGCCGTGCCTGCGTCCCATAATCGTCACCAGACTTGCGGCCTGACTTTTTGGGAACGGCCACCTTCGGCTTTCGAAACGGAGCCGCCTGACGCTTGCCCGCACGCCGAGCTTCCTCGAGCGCTTTGTGCAGCTTCGCGACTTCTTCCCTCAGCTGACCAAGCTCCTTCTCGAGCTTCCTGCAACCGCGGCATTCTGGTTGTTGTCCGACGTCTTCATCCATGATCGACGCAAGTTAAAAACACAAGCCAAAATGCGCAACTCCATTTTCCGGTAATCAACTACCCGCCGGGTTGTTCGCAAAAACATGGTGCCGAATCACATCACACTCCGATGCCGAATCGCAACACAGCTCCCAAGTTAGCCGGATGAGCGAAGAAAAATCGGAAGACTAAATCACATCGCAATCTGGCTGATCCAGAAAGCGATTTAAGGTCTAAGTTTAAGTCGTGGAAGCCTTCAGGAGTTCCGCTCCCTGGTTTCTCAACACATCACCACACCTCCCTCCCCGGTTTGCCGAAAGAGCGGTCCAGTTTTCAGTCACCACATTCTAGGAATTAAGCCATGTTGCTTCACAGTTGGTTAAACGGCGTTCAAAATTTGCTTTCTCAAGGCCGTCGAACGAGAACGTCGTCGCGGAACAGCAGTTCCCGGGCTGCTGGAATTCGCGGGAAAACGAGCGATTCTGAGGATCGTGTTCGTAGATGAAGACCTGCTTGTGGGCAGACGTTTCTGGCGTCCGGGCAGGATTGGTGTTGCCGTATGGG
>CAUZFZ010000329.1:0-4009 GCA_963579025.1 Planctomycetota bacterium
TTCGGAAGTGCAGGAAGCTCCTGCATTTAACGGTCGGCGGAGTTTTTTGACCCTTCGGCCTCGTGGACACTGGGAGAGGTTAATTCCTCACTGACGGCCCATTTGAAGACCCGCTTGAGCCGTCCAATGCGTTTGTTCGTCTCAGTACGGCAGAGTCCTTGTTTGACGAGGTGCTCACGAACAGCCTTGAGTTTGAGAGGTCCGAATTCATCGGCCTGCGTGTCGCCGTAGAGCTGGTTCAAGGGGCCGACAGCATCCACCATACTGAGAAATTCCTTCGTGGGCTGGCCTTCGTCCGAATAATACGTTTCTGTAAACTTCAGGTAGGCAACCAAAAGCTCGGAAACGAGCAGTCGCTGAGAGTCAGAGCGATCCGGAGAGGGGTCACCTGCCGGTAATGCAGCCTCCGCCAGAATTCTGGCATACTGCTGACGGCTTTCGGGTGAACCGTACTTCCCACGGGGCTCGTTGAAGTATGACACCGTGGCATGGATCGCCGCGACGGTGACTGGAAGTTTTGGAGCGGCGGGATTCGGGGACGGGCGGCGGCGATGTGTCGAATGGGCGAGTGGCGGACGAAGACCACTGGACGTGATGTTCGAACCGTACGGGCACGATCAGGCCTGCGATTTCTCGGAATCATGCTGCCAGGCCGATTTCGGTGGTCGGCTGCTCGGCGTCGGACAATGCGTCCAGCGCTTGGCGACGCAGTCGTGACAGCACCGAGAGAATCTTTTTCAGGTTCATGGTCAGGCAGGCCCAGCGCCATTCGGTCTCGACCTTTTCCAGACCCACGTGACGGAACTGACGCAGACCCAGAACTCCCTTCAACCACGCGAACGGAGTCTCCGCGATCGGAGAACGACGCGCGTATTGAGCCTTCGATTCAGGAGTCGCCATCCGCTGGGCCGCTCGCTCACGGACATCGGTGTGAGCGTCACGGCGAATGTTTCGCACGCGACCGTCAGCGCCCGTCGCCGGCTCGCCGTCCTTCTGCTTCTGCAGACATAATGCCACCAGCGGACACCCGTCGCAGTTCAGACTGCGGTAACGCATCGACTCCACGCCGTTCCGGTTCTCGCGACTTTCGTACGGCAACTCGCGACCGCCAGGACAGTGGTAAACGTTTCGCTCGGCGTCGTAGATGAAGTTCGACTTGTCGAGCTGGCCCAGGAAATTCCTCGCCAGCTGCTCCCACTGATCTGCGGGAACCGGTTGAGTCAGATCGTCTCGCAGAGCCGGGCTGTCCGCCGCCGGCTCCATCGATTTCACCGGGACGACGGCGTTGATCCCGCGCTCTTCCAGACCCGCCAGAATCGCGCCCGACGCATTACCGCCGTCGGACAGAAAGTTCTCCGGAGCCTCACCGCACAGATCGGTCACGCGATCGACCGCCGGCAAGGCTTCGCCCGATTCGTTGACCACGTCCAGCACATTGGCATCCAGAATGATGCCGCTTTCGCCGTCGGTCAGAGCGGTCGGCGTGTAGTTCGGAGCGAACCCGCCTTCCTTGTTGGGCATGACTTTGGACTGTGGATCCGTGGTCGGCACCTGAGCCGGTTTCTTCTTTGGATCGGTGCCGGACTGGCGACGTTCCTCGTCGCGCGTGCGGGCCACCTCGGCCAGTTCGGCGAGCTTCTTCCGACGCTCCTCCAGCGACTTGAGTCCCTCGGGCAGTTCAGTCCCCGCCCCGAATCCCGTGGTCGCCGCGTCTTCCAGAGCCGTGGCAGTCGCTTCAGCGATGGCATCGATCTGAGCGTCGATGGCCGCCAGCTTCTTCTCAATCGACGGCGTCGTCAGCGTCGCATACCGACTGTTCGCCGCTTTGACGCGTGTGGCATCGAAGCCGACCTCACCCAGCCGCACCATGCCCATCGTCATCGTCGTCTTCAGCAGATTCTCCGCCTCGGTTTCAAGTTTGCAGTACGTGCGGATTTGCCGGGGAGACATCCGACCGTTGACCATCGCCGGCTGACCTTCGAACCGGCGAGTCTGCATTTCGCGGGCGACCACCACATCGCCGCGCATTGTTTCACTGTCCGTGCCGGACGTCGCATTCGACAACTCTCGGAACGGCACGTTGGGCACTTCGACGTGAATGTCGATCCTGTCCAGCAGCGGCCCGCTGATTCGACCAACGTACCGTTCAATCTGTCCCGGACTGCAGCTGCAGCCACGTTTCGGGTCGCCTCGAAATCCGCACGGACAGGGGTGCGTTTCATTGTGGTGACGAGTCATTAGTCTGGACGTAGCTGGTACAGCAGTTCCAGCAGAAGAAATCTTCCTCGTCGATTCGCTGGACAATGTCGCCGCCACAGCCGCAGATGAGCCTACTGAGTTCGTTTGCGGATGTGGTGGCAATTGTCAACGAGGGCGGCGGGAGGCGACAGAATGTGCTATCGCAAAACCGGCGGAAGCTATGGCGTATTCAGCACCGAGAAAAAAAGACAACATGAGTACCACTAACCCAATCAGCGCGTACCCAATGGGTTCCCCGGTAAAGAAGGTCTTTCTCTGGAAGCGATCATTGAATCGACCTAGTACTACAGTCGCACTTGCCTGAAAAGGCTGCATGTTCTAATACTCGTTCCCGAGGAGATCGAGTATGGCATGGAAGCCGGATGCGAACGATGTGAAAAAATGGCGTGATGAACTGGAGAGCGTGAGCGGTCGCATTGGGCCTCGCTTTGTTCGACCTGAAGTTCGTCAGCGTGTCCAGGTTTATCTGAAATTGCTGCTTGCGAATGTGCCACGCAAGAACGGTTGGCAGTTGGCCGAGCATGCAGGAGATGCGACGCCCAAAAACATCCAGCACTTCCTGGGGCGTGCAAGATGGGATGCAGATGAAGTTCGCGATGACCTGCAGCAATACGTCATCGAACATCTGGGTGAGAAGAATGGAGTGCTGATCGTTGATGAAACGGGATTCCTGAAGAAGGGCACAAAGTCTGCTGGCGTTGGGCGGCAGTATTCGGGAACGGCCGGGCGAATTGAGAACTGTCAAATCGGAGTATTTCTGGCGTATCGCTCTTCCAAAGGGCATGCGATGATCGACCGGGAATTGTATTTGCCGAAAGCATGGTGTGACGATCGGAGCCGCTGCGACGAGGCCCGCATTCCCGACACGAAAGAGTTTGCCACGAAACCGGCGTTGGCTCGTGAGATGCTCAGTCGCGCGGTCCATGCCGGAATTCCAGCACGTTGGGTGGCGGCAGACGAAGTCTATGGAAGTGACTCGAAGTTTCGTAATCTGCTGAAAAAACAGGGGTTAAACTACGTCGTCACCATTTCCTGCCAGCAACGATTGTTTCTCAACGACGTCCGTTGCCGAGTGGACGAACATGTTCAGGCGACGCGTAAATCGGCTTGGAAGAAACTCAGTTGCGGCCGAGGCACCAAGGGAGATCGTGTTTATGAATGGGTGTTTGTGCCGTTTGGAATTCTCACCGATGACGGCAAACGCAAAGGCCTACTTGTCCGCCGATCGCTCAAAGACAAAACAGACATCGCTTACTACTTTACGCTTGCTCCCGCGCGAACACGATTGCAAACGTTGGTGAACGTCGCGGGCAGCCGTTGGGCGATTGAAGAATGTTTCGAACAGTCCAAACAGGAAACCGGACTGGATGAATATGAAGTTCGCAGTTGGCACGCGTGGTATCGACACATCACGTTGTCCATGTTCGCTCACGCGATGCTCAGCGTGCTTCGCTTTCATGCCAACTCGAACGATACGAAAAAAAGGGCGACTTGATTCCACTCACCGTGCCTGAAGTTCGCAGGTTGCTCGTTCGAATCGTCTGGCCTATTATCATCAACATCCCGCACGCACTTCGGTTCTCCGAATGGAGACGAACACACCAGGCAGACGCCCAAAAGTGTCACTTCAAAACAAGAGGGTCGCCAATCCAAAACTGACTATGTGCGACTGTAGTACTAGTGTTCCGAATATTGCATCTTTCGCACAACTTGGTCGGTCGATCGGGGACACAGCCGTTGAGCCGGCGGA
>CAUZFZ010000330.1:0-3936 GCA_963579025.1 Planctomycetota bacterium
TTCCAACGCTCTGCGTTGGAACGCCGCCGTGGACGCTCTGCGTCCCCGGCTTTGAACGCACGGGACGCTCTGCGTTGGAACGAGAATGCAGGACATGTTCGCGTTCCTCATCGATCCGACCGGCTGGACGGAGATCGAAGGCCAGGCGTTTGCGCCTGGCCTCTTTGTCTGGAACAGCGAAGCCGGAAGACGGTGTCTGGGGATTCAGACCGGCATGGCCGGATTATTGGATCGTGCTTTCCAATTTCAATACGACGTCTATCAAGTTCCGGTTCGCTAATAACAAACCGCCTGTGGCGGCTGGCTTCAGTCCGTCTGTCAGAACCACATCGCCTGCAGTGAAGACGCCATGCGTTCGTACATCCCACGGCACAGGTCACGTGTCAATTGCGCAGCCCGCGACCGCGGCGCCCAGTGAGTCACTGGCTGCCGTGAAGCCACAGACACCTTGAACGACGACGCCTCATCAAAGTCCGTGGCCTCTTCAACCAGTGACCGCACGGCAAACTGACGCATCCCCGACAACTCCGGCCGCGGTTCATTCAGCGGGGCCAGAGTGTGATTCGCACAGACGATTGATATCTGACTCAATCGTGTGGGAATCAGGAGAGACGAAAGTTCCCGACTGTCCGCGTCACTCAGCACCGAGGTAAGACACAACTCCGGCGAGAGCTGCTCGACAAAGTCTGTCCCCAGAAAGCCCGTCCCAGTGACCCCTGCGGGTCGGCATCGATGAGAAGGACGCGCAGTCCGCACTCGGCGAACGTCCCAGCCAGATGAAAGCACAGCGAACTCTTCCCGCAGCCGCCCTTCTGGTTGATGAAATAGACTACTCTCGGAGGTGCCATTGGGGTCCTGCTGCGGCCTGAATTGCCACTGGCAATTCGGCGTAAGGAGTGAATAACCAATGACTGGCGCAAGACGGGCAGGGAGGCTCATCATGACGCCGAGTTTCCACCACCGACCCCGTGTCGGTGGAGAACTGACTGACAGCTACGAAACAGCCCGCGTGAATACGCCTCCACCGACCCCGCGTCGGTGGGGCGACGACTCAGCCCGGAAAGTGATGCTCAGACGCCCTCGTCCTAACGACAAACGGCGAAGCGACAGACCGCCCGTTTCGGGAAGCCGGGCGATGGGGCCGGGTACAGGAATGATTCCTGAAACTGCATCCGGTGCCGAACGTCGACGCATGATGCGCGACCGGCATTCGACCGCGAGCCAATCGCGGCATGGCACCGGCGTCGGGTCACTCAAGTCGTTTGCGAATCAGCCGAGGATCGCTTCGATCGGCGCGCCGCCACGGACGATCGGTGTGGGCTGGTCGTTTCCGGCGGGGTACGTCTTGTGCGCGTCGATGCCCATCAGGTCATAAACCGTGCAGGCGAAGTCGGCTGGCGAATGGCTCTTGTCAGTCACGAATGCTCCCTGGGCGTCCGTGTCGCCGTAAACGAATCCGCCGGGCACTCCGGCGCCGGCAAGGATGATACTCATCGCCTGAGGCCAGTGGTCGCGGCCGGATTTTTCATTGATCTTCGGGGTGCGTCCGAACTCACCGAACATCATGACCAGCGTCTCGTCCAGCAGGCCGCGATCTTCGAGATCAATCAGTAGTGCTGACAGGCAACGGTCGACGATCGGGATGTTCTTCCGCATCCGAGAGAAGTTGTCGGCGTGCGTGTCCCAGCCGTAGGGATCAGTAACCGTCACGAATCGGACACCGGCCTCGATCATTCGCCTGCCGAGCAGCATCCGTTGGCCGAGCTGCTCGCGGCCATATCGTTCGCGAACTTCGGCTGATTCCTCGTCAATTCGAAATGCCTGCCGTGTGCGTTCCGACAGGATGATGTCGTGGGCGTCCTGGTAGAAACGATCAAGACCTTCAAGCAGCGGTGGCTTCTCGGTCAGTTCATCGAACAGGTGGTCGGTCTTCTGCAAGAGTCGACGGCGACGATTCAGACGGTCGAGATCAACACCTTCAGGCATACTGATCGAGCGGACTTTGAAGTCGTCGGCGTTGGGGTCGCCCTGCACTTCGAACGAACGGTACGCCGGACCGAGGAATCCCGGTCCAGGTCCCTGACTCGGTTCACTGGGAATGGCAACGGTCGTCGGGACTCCGGGCTTGTCCGCAGTCTCCTTCTTCACAACCGATGACCATGTTGGATGAAATGTTGTCGGGTTGGGCGGATTGCCACTGCCCAGCATGAACATGCTGCCGGGCTTGTGGTCGGGGATGTGATGATTCACGCCGCGAATGATCGACAGCTTGTGTATCTGCTGTGACAGGAATGGCATCAACTCGCAGACCGGGTAACCCGGCAGATCCGTGCCGATCGGAGCGAACTCTCCCCGCACATCATCCGTGGCCAGGGGCTTCATATCCCACATGTCCTGATGTGGAGGTCCTCCCTGGCACCAGTAGAAGACAATGTTCTTTGCGCGCGGTTCAGGGCGGTTTTCGCGTTCAGACCGGGCTTCAGCACGCAGTAGATTGGGAAGCGTCAGGCCGGGAAGAAGGGCCGTGCCCAAGCTCAGAAAATTGCGGCGGGATTCAAATGGACTCATGTCTGTATTCCAGCGACCAACATGGCGTTGATCATCAGTGACTCACCAGGAACTCCTGACGATTGAATAGTGACCATAGCACATCCTGATAGCCGGTCAGCCGATCGACCGACGCTGACACGTAATCCACAGTCGTCTTGATTTCCTCCTCGGCTGGTCGTCGGCTGAGCGTCCACAAGTAAAGTTCTTCCACCAATTTCCCGTCGTCGGAAACTGTGTCGACAAGCTGCTTGAGACGCCCGTTCTCATCCGTGATCTTCTTCCAGAGCGATTCGTCGTTGTACAGATACATGGCCTGACTGAGACTGGGGTCGGTACCGCGTTCGCAATCGCACGCCTGCACACGGCGTGGCTTGCCGAAGATCAGCAGCGGATGCCAGTCGTCACCGCGGAAACGGCTCAGGCCCGATTCGATGATGCGCTGCCCGGGGCGATCGGCCTTGTTGTAATAAACCTTCGTCAGAGCCAGTTTCGTGTTCGTGATCTGGGACAGCGAATCGACAACTTGTTCTGCTGTCATTCGTTTCAGAATCCGATGGGAATAATTGTGAGTGTCGCTGGCGTTGCTGAGATTTGTCCGCCAGCTATCGCTGATAGGCCACCAGACTCAGAATTCGACGGTGGAGCCGCCTGAGGTTGTAGTCCTGCTCCACGAAGTCCTGAGCGAGATCGTCCAGCACCTGAGGGTGCGATGGCGGATTGGCAGCGGATTGCGAATCGACGGGCTCGTACAAGCCGCGTCCCATGTAGTGTGCCCAGACACGATTCACCATTGCTCGCGCGAAGTACGGGTTTTCAGGATCGACCATCCATTCCCAGATGTTCCGTCGAGGATCACTGCCCGCCTGAATTTCGATCGGTTCGCCTCCCAGTGTTCGTGGAAGCAACGCTTCACCGGTGACCGGATCGGGAAACGTCTCCGCGGCTTCTGTCGTCACATGAATGCCACTGAGTCGAATCTTCTTCTCGGCCAGGTGCGGGACGGCTCCTCGGTGGACGTAGGTAAAGACGGACGCAAAACCAAGGAAATCTGATTCGGTCCAGCGGTCGTACGGGTGCTTGTGGCACTGGGCACACGTCAGTTGCACGCCGAGGAAGGCGTGAGAAAGCTGCAGTGCGACCTTCTTGGAATCCAGGATTGTTTTGAGCGTCTTATTGTTCTTGTCGCGAATCTGTTGCAGGAACTTGCTACCGCCGTAGATCGCATCCATCGTGCGGCGAGTCGCATAGCCGGTTCGCCAGGGTTGCGGGGGATTGGGGTCGGGTTCTGGTTTCTCGCCGTTCTTTGCCGCTTTTTTTTTACGTTTGCGTTCTTCGGCCTGCTGCATCAGTTCGAGCCGGATCTGATCGGGAGTACGACCGTCCTCC
>CAUZFZ010000331.1:0-3859 GCA_963579025.1 Planctomycetota bacterium
GCGCCACCTACGGGGCAACTCTGAGGGCCGCCTATCCCGCCGGACTGCGACCTTACGGAGAAAACAGCTCCCACGCTGCAAAAACCGCCGCATAATCCGCGCCCCACAGAGACTGGACCCTCCGCCGGAGTGCTGCCCACGCCGGATTAGGCAGTCACGGCAAGTATCAGGGGAAGACAATTGGTCCGCAGGACACTGCTCGAATCGACCATTCGGCCCCGGCAACAACCTGAGATTATTCAGAGGACAAAGCAGCTCCTGTGCCTGCAGCCTGAGGAAGACAGAGTAACCTCGCATCGCTTCAGCCAGATGCGGCTTGAAGTTCCAGCTATCAGTAATGATGACATGATCAGGCTGGAACTCGTCGATAGCCGTCCGAAAGCGGCGGCGAATCTCGGCTGCGTGCCACACAGTCTCATCAAACTCGACCGCCTTCCCGGCAATCGGACAAGTCGCGTCCCACTGACCAATGCCCCACGGCGTGTACCGAGCGTAGAAGTGTTGAACCTCGTAACCGGCCCGAGCGAGAAACTGCACCAATTCGACGGTGTGAATGATACCACCACCTGTCGATGGCCAGTTAAACAGGAAACTCACGACCGCGATTTTGTTTCCGCACGGTTCTTGTTCAGGACGTGACGATCGGATGATCCGTTGAGTGAGAAGCGTCTGATTCCGGCTCACGGTCTTGAAGTGTGGGTCGATCTCATTGGCCTGAGACCAGTGTTTGGTCGCACCGTCATTGTCTCCATGCAGGGCCGCCAGCACCCCGAGGTCATTGAGAATCACAGCACGCTGAGCCGGCGAGTCGCATGTCTCCACGAGTGACTCGTACACCCGAATGGCATCTTCTGTCTGACCGGCCAGAGCCATCGTGAGGGCGTCGTGATACGTGTCACCGGGCTCAGTCATTGCGACATTCCCCGCTCTCGAAGGACAGACTCCACAATGTCGCACAGGTGCTGTCCGACACGCTCTAGGGTGTGTGACTGTCGCAGGTGACGGGCAAGTTCCTGGGTCTCGTGCCAGTATTCGGCGGAGAGCCAACGACTCGTGTCGCTTGGCGATGCGACGTCAAACCCTAACTCGGCAAGGTGTCTCGAACTTGCACTGTCCGAGTTCATGGCCAGTGGGAGACCCGACGCGATGAAGTCGAGCGCCTTGGCCGGGGGTTTGTGGCGTTGCCGAAAATCATCACCCTTAATGTCGAGTGCCGCTCTGGAACGGCCAGCGCACTCGATGTGACGCTCCCGTGTCCAGCTTTCGACGGTGATGTTGTCTGCCGAAAAGCCCCATTGCCCCGGGGACGGCCGGTCATCATCGCAGTCAGTCAGCACGCGAAGCTCGCCCGGAATACGATTCTCGTTTACCCACGAGACCAGCGGCGGAAGGTTGCTCTGCAGACCAGCCCACAGGATTGGCCCACTGCGCCGGTGAGCGTCAGCCAACGGTGACACGTAACGGAGAGCGTGATCGAGGTACTCAACTGGGGCATACGAACGAAAATATTTCAGCAGGGGTCGCGCATGTACAATGATCCGGGCACACCTGCAAAGCAGAACTCCGGCCCGGTCGATATCGGCCCCGCTGCCAAAGGCATCGATCGGGCAATAGACGAGCTGAGCATCTCCCACAGCCCCGATCAGTCTCTGATCAAAGCCGTATTTGATCGCGATTACGATGTCACACTGGGGAGGGAGATCACGCCAGACGGATACGCAGTACTGATCTCTAAGCTCACTGACGAAGTCATGGCCGACCCACTCCCACGACCCGATTCCGGGCATCTCCGGTCCGATCGCGATTGTGGGAGTAGCTGCCACTGATACTGACCGAATACAGAGTGTGTTTGCATGTATTCAACGGCGACGATCGTATCGACGACCGCATCGTCTCGTAAGCACCGATCGTGACTACCGGCCACGGTCGACGTTTCGCGTGACGAACTACGTCAACGCGGTAGGCGAATTCGTGACGGACCGCCTGACGAGGCGACACCGCAAGCACATAAGCTCCTGCCTCCGAGTGCTCGAATAGAGCCTACTACTTCTTACACACGCTGCAGCCCTTTCAGACGTCTTCGATGTGCAGCGATATAGCAGACGTTCGTTTGTATCGACGTTCAACCAGACTCCCTCCTGAAAACAGAACATTCGCCGTGATTTCCGCGCCGACCTCGAAGCGATCGCACACTGTTATACCGATCGGGCTGTCGTACTGAGCAATTAGCTGGGACTCCATGCGTTTACCGGGTATCAAAGTCATGAGCAGCGACATGGAGACTGATTGGCCCGGTGCAATGATCTCCTTGATATTCGGCTCGCGTTCCTTGTGCTTCCAGAAGATGCGGCCGTTGAAGGCTGGCGCGCCACCCACATTTGTAAGTGTGCTGAGAAGGGTGACCGTAGTTGCGTGGAGACCATCCCCATGTTTGGACTCTGTGCCCAAATCGAGCATCGGGAATGTATTTGCCTGAATCGCCTCTACAAGGCGTTGGGGCAACACCTCCGCTTCCAAACGCTTTGCTACTGCGGCCTTCAAGTCGATCGAGTCCGAAAACGAAGAGTACCAATTCGACTGTGGCTTTTTCGTATCCAGCAAAGTGTGCTCCTCAAGCAGCCGGAATAAACCAGAGTCTTTGGGTCCAACCCACGAAAACCGGGTAGACCCGGAATCTCGGTTACGCTTCCAGATCGAGTAGTCGGCGTCCAGGCGGTCGCGTACGAAGACGTGAACGGGCACGTTGGACTTCAGTGCGTGCTGATACTCGAGGTGAGTCGCTGAGATATCATCGAAACCGTGTTCGCCGAGGCGTGGACCATATCGACGGTCCAGCACGAGAATCATCGAATCACAGGACGCGACATTCACGAGGCACGTCTCAATTGAATTCAGGTCAGACGTGACCGAAAAGTCCGAGAGCTTGTCGTCCGACAATACGGGCGTGACGCCCACTGCCCGGAGGTGCTCCGCAAGTTCGGCCCTAACGTCGATCAGATCGAAAACAGTGGAGCTGATGAAAACTCGCATGAGAGCCCTCCAGTGGCGGCTGTTAGTTAGAATCCGATTCGTCGAGGAACATCCGGAGTCAGATACTTGTCGACCTGTTTTTCCAGATCGTCCCTAATGCTGTTAACAATCTCGTCGAACAGCTGGTCAAAATCTTCCTGTTGAGTGGGATCAATCGTCTTTTCAAGCATCTTGCCAATGTCTATATCAAAGCCATCCTCGCCCCGTTTTATTCGAAACGGTATGCGAAAATCACAGGCTTCAAATCGCGTGCGGCCTTCCCCGCGTTTCAATGTCAGGATGACATCAAAGTCCCAGGCTCCGTCTCGAAACGTCATGGCAGCGCCTACGCTGTAGTGGTTCACAGATGCGTGGTCTACGCCCGGCGGGACGACTCTGATCGAGTCATCGGGGCACTCAATGTGCGCCGCTAGACCGACAACCATGCGGCCGGCGAACTCCCACGTTTGATCCCGAATCTCATCAACGGAGGCTCGGGTTGTCAGGTACGCGGCGTGGAGTTCCTCGTAGAGTGACATCCTATCTCCCGGTTTCGGCGAACATTGCATATATCACCGAAATCCTACTCGTGATCACATCGCTTGCAATCGGAACACTGTTCACATTCCCATTCATTCATGTCAGCGGGTGCATCGAGAGGAGACCGCGACTCATCACTGGGTCTCGGCTCCCGCTGCGTCGCATTGCGTGGCCCGACGTGCAGCGGCTAGTCCGGACTTGAAGCGGTTGGGGCAGCAAGGGCTTGCGATTAAGCCCTGTTTTTCAGGGTTTGGTGGGATTCCGGGGGCGCGGGAGTTTGCGCGAGTTCTGGCTACCGGACTGGCGGACA
>CAUZFZ010000332.1:0-3858 GCA_963579025.1 Planctomycetota bacterium
TCCACGTCTGCATGACACGATCCTTGCGTCAGAACAAAGGACAATTTGTCCTCCTGGCTGGCGCAAAACTCGTGCCAAAAGTCTCGAAAATTGTGTGTAAGGGTGAGGGTTGAAACCCCGGGCTATCTGCCTTTGCCCCTCCGGGGCATCAAAACTGTGTAACTTCAAAAAGTGGAAGCCTGGGCGCGGGTTGCGACAGGCACTGTCGTCCGCTCATCCGGTCCACAAAGAGTCCGGCGCAGACACGTCGTTCCCGGATATGATGTCGGCTGACAGACCTGTGCCTCACTCGCGAATTGAGGATACCCGGATGCCGATGCACGACTGGACGCGCGTGTCCGCTGGATCATTCCACGGGTTTCACACGCATTGGATCAGTGAACTGGCACGCGCGCTAAACAATGGGGTTCTGCCAGAACCCTACTATGCGGAACTGGAGCAGGTCGCCGGTGAGACAGGACCCGACGTCCTGACGTTAGACGCAGATTCGGAATGGACCGCGGAAAGTCGTTTGGATTCATTGAAGCAAGCCGGCGCAACCGCCGTCGCGGACGCTCCCCCGGACGTGAGCATCACACAGATCGCGTCCGAGGAAGAACTTTACGCCACGAAGCGGAACCGATTGGCCATTCGACATTCGTCCGGCGACGAACTCGTGGCCTTTGTCGAAATCGTCTCGTCCGGAAACAAGGGAAGCCGCCGAGCGCTCGATCAGTTTCTGGACAAAGCGTATTCCGTGATCAGGCAGGGGGTTCACCTGCTCGTCGTTGATTCCTATCCGCCGGGTCAATTCGATCCGCAGGGGATCCACGGTGCCATCTGGAATGAGATTGATGGGTCTGCGCCATTTTTGCTTCCGGACAACCGAAACCGGACACTCGCCTCATACTGTGCCCGGCCGCAGCCTGAGGCCTATGTTGAACCGCTTGCCGTGGGTACGAACCTGCCGGCGATGCCGTTGTTTCTTGATCCGAACTGGTACGTGAATGTGCCGCTTGAGAGTACGTACGCCGCGGCCTTTGAAGCGATTCCGGCACGCCGTCGTCGCGAGCTGACGGAAGCCCCGGCGTCATAGATCGGCCCTGTTTGGCCGTCTTTCCCCAGTTCAGCGCAGGTCTCCCGACCCCGCCGAATTACGCAGCCGGTTTCCCTGAATCGGCCGTGGGGGCGCTTATTGGCTGTTCCAATGCTGTAATTCGCGAAGTCAGAATGGCCAGTCGCGGATTCCACAGGGTACGGGCTTATCTCCCCGCGAGTTCCGCTGTTATGTTTTCCCGTGATCGCTGTCGATCCGCCTTCCGTCGGGCGTTTCAATCAGGCGTGATGCTCAGGAACTCACTGGTCATGTTCAGGCGGAGATTCAGGAGACTCAGTCATGTCGCACAGCACTCGTCGTGGTTTCCTTCAACATTCGGCCGCTCTTGGATTGGGAGTGAGTCTCGCTGGCGGTCAAAGCAGTCGGGCGTATTCGACCAGTGAGAAAATCAGTGTGGCCTGCATCGGAGTCCGTGGTCGCGGCAACTCGGTCATGCGAAGTTTCGCTGCCGAGCCCGATTGCGAGATCACTCACATTTGCGATGTCCGCAAGTCCGTGCGTGAACAACGCGCCGCCGAGATGAAGCAGCGGACCGGGCGCATGCCGAAGCTCGTCAACGACTACCGCGATCTTCTGACAGACGATTCGATCGACGCGTTCATGGTGGCGACGCCGGATCACTGGCATGCGATGCTCACCATCGAGGGTTGTCTGGCCGGAAAGGACGTCTATGTCGAGAAGCCGGCCAGTCACAACATCCTCGAAGGGAAAACGGCGGTGGCGGCGGCTCGGAAAAAGGACCGCATGGTGCAGATGGGCACGCAGATTCGCAGTGCGACGTTTCTGCAGGAAGCCATCGAGTACGCCCGCAGCGGAGCCATGGGGAAGATCATTTTCGGCCGGGCGTGGGAAACGAGTCGCAACGGAGCTGTCCACCTGCCACAGGACAGCAAGCCCCCGACGGACATCGACTACCACATCTGGCAGGGCCCGGCCCCGGAGCGGGCTTACAACGCCGGCATCGTCGGCAGTGCCTGGCGGTGGCTGTTCGACTACGGCACGGGTGACCTGGGCAACGACGGCGTGCACCGCATCGATTACTGCCGGGCTGTCATGGGACTGGACGGAATGCCTGAAACCATCTCGACGGCCGGCGGGATGCACTTCTTCAAAGACGATCAGCAGTGGCCCGACACGATGATCGTCAATTACGAGTACCCGGGCGCCGTGCTGCAGTATGAAATGCGGCTGTGGTCCCGCCCGAAACTCGACGGCCACGGCGAAGGCGCGAACATCTATGGCGAGAACGGCTGGATGCAGGTCACGAATACATCATGGAAGGCGTACGACGCATCGGGGAAGCTGGTCAAACAGGGCAGCGGCGACGTCGGCCAGCAGGCTCACATCCGCAACTTCCTGGACGCGGTCCGCAGCCGCAAACGCGAGTCGCTCAATCAGGAAATCTATTCAGGCCACGTCAGCACCGCGATGTGCCACGCCGGCAACATCTCGTGGAGAACCGGAAAGAAACTGCGTTTCGACGCCAAGACCGAGACCTTCAACGACGCAGAAGCAAACCAGCTCGTCGGTCGCGAGCACCGCAAAGGTTTCGAGTTGCCGGAAGTATTTTGAAGCTGTCCGCGCTTCACGCGCGGTAATGACTGTTACGGATCGGAACGAGGGCCACTCTTAATCGCCGATCAGTCCGCTCATCTCGATCAGCCAAAATGGACGTCCTCCGCAAACTCCCGCCATGATGTGGCTCGTCTGTTCGACCAAGTTTTCGTCGATCGTGACATCGCCCACGGCATTCAGCATCGGGACTGCTGATTGGTAATATTTGTTCTTGAGCATGCTCTTAGTCCAGGGAACTCCGAATGAATGTGATCAAAGACTTCACGCAGGCTTGGAGCGATCGACTCGGGAATCCGTTGATCCCTGCGATAGCGATTGCCTTGGCGCTGCGAAATTGGGACGCAGGCATATACCTGTTCTCAGACATGGCTCCGGACGAGAAAGTCACGAAGATCACAAATCTCGTGTCGGCTAGCGACATTGGCTGGCCGCTCGGCGTCGCGGTGCTATACGTCGTCGTGGCACCGATAGTGGCAAGGGCTATTGTGATCTGGCGCGAGATCGTCCGGGGGTTCGACGAGGACCAGGTCATAGCTGCACAGACGCGGGCTGACAGCCATCGCGACAAAGACGCGTTCTCAAAAGATGTCCAAGCGTTAGAAGCATGCGGTTTCTCGGTGAAGAGTGCTTATATCGTTGCCTCGGGAGGCATTCGCGACCACAGCCTTTATCGCCTGTCCAAGAAACGCATGACACTTCTCGCGACGCAGGTTCCTGAGATCTGGGACGTTGCAGCCCGTTGGGGAAACATGGTTGCGCGCGCCAACGTTGGGAAAGGTCACGATTACGAGGTGGTCGATGTCTTGCGGAAAACGATGCTGGCCGTATTTCGTTTTCGCCAAGAGCTCACAAACGGGGAACGCAATTCCGCATTGCGCATGGCGTGCGACCCTGCGATGAATCTGTTGGCTCATCGGCTGGGCGACGAATGGAAGACTGAATTGGATGCCATTCTCGATACAGAAGAAGACGAGTCTGCCTGATCTTCTGGAGGATGGCCGCGGTTGTTTGGTGCTTGCAACCGCGGCCACCCGAAACAAGAGAAGCGCGGGTTCGGCGCGGGTTCGGCGCGGGTCTCCCGACCCCGCGGACGGCACGACCGAAGGTCTCCCTGTACGGTGTTCATCCGGTCTAGGACCGGGGACAGATCCCGGGACAGGTCTCCCCAGGTTCAGCGCGGGCCTCCT
>CAUZFZ010000333.1:0-3769 GCA_963579025.1 Planctomycetota bacterium
TGCGACCAAAACCAGAGCCAGCCACTCTGGAACCGGTCACGGGTAAGCGGCTGTGTTCATTTTCAAGTCTTTCTCACGCGGATTGTGGATTCCAGGAAGTGTTTGTTTTGACCATGGTGTTGAGGATAACGAGTAGTTTCCTCATGCAGGCCACGATGATCACTTTTGGGAGTTTGCCTTGAGCTTCGAGTCGGTCGGCAAATGCGCGAATCACAGGATTGTGTCGGCGGGCTGTGAGAGCCGCCATGTACAACACGCTGCGTACGGTGCGTCGGCCTCCGAAGATCATTCTGCGGCCGCGGAACTGCCCACTGTCTCGATTGAATGGCGCGATTCCGACCAGCGAGGAGATTTTCTGCCGGCTAATCTTACCCAGTTCGGGAAGCTCAGCGATCAGAGTTGAGGCCGTGACCGGGCCGACACCGGGCGCACTTTGCAGCAATTCGGATTTGCCATTCCACTCCTCGTCCGATTTAACGAGGCGAGTGATTTCGACATCGATTTTGCGAATGTCCTTCTTGAGATGGTCGACGTGCTGTTGCACGCTTTTGCGGACAACCTTTGAGGTGGCCATGGATTGGCGATTCATCTCAGCCGTGCGTGTGGCGATGAGTTGTCGTCGCCGAGTGACTAACTGGTCAAGTTCGTCCTGTTTTTCATGGGTTTGCGCGACCGTTCGAGGTCGCACAAGTTGTCCGAAATGGGAGATGACTCGCGCGTCGATCTTGTCAGTTTTGGCCAGAATTCCGATTGCTTTGGCGAAGTCTCGGACCTGCCGCGGGTTAACGACCGACACGAGATGGCCAGCATTGACGAGTTCCATCACAATGTGTTTCTCGTACTGTCCAGTTGCTTCCAAAACGACGAGACAGGTTTTCTGCTTGGGCAGCGTCTTCAGAAGTTGCTGATGACCGGAGGCATCGTTGTCGAACTGCTGAATCGGAGAATCCTGTCCGTTGGCCACATCGAGTTTGGCTTTGGCAACATCGATCCCAATCACACATGCGAAATCCATTTTGGAGGTATCCCTTCCTTGCAAATACGAGCTCGACGTCGCGAGTGTCAGTCGGCTCTGGCGGCTGTTCGGGCTTCTTCCAAGAGACCGGCGACGATCCTGCTTACCCACGGTCTCGGCGTCGCCGGACCCAAGGGCCATCGATCTGTCGTCAGCCGTCGTTGTTGTGCCTGCTTCGCTACGCTCCGCAGGCACAACAACGATGTTCGTATTCTCCTCAATGCACTGACTCTCTGACAACATACAAGGGCCACCGTTGCCGGTGACCCTCCCCACACCACCTATCATGCGGATCCGCATCAGGCGGTTCCTCGAAGCGGAGCAAGGTCGCACCAGAGTTGTTTGAGCGAAAGCAGTCCTAACTGATCGTGCAGCCATTTGTTGGGCATCGCGAATCGCATGCCTGGCGTTCTCGAGAGACGCCAGTAGCTTTTGCGAGTCATTGCGTGCTTGATCGCCATGTCGAGTTTCACCCCCAGACGCACATGGTTTCTCACCTTCGTGCGCGCACGTCGCCACTGCTTCCAGTAACACATGCGAATCCGCCGGCGGACCCAGCCATCCAGTTTGTTGAATAGATCAAACTGTTGAGCCAAACCGAAGTAACCGATCCAACCTCGAACGTAACGATTGAGGTCGGTCAAACGACGTTGCATCGAAACGCCGCGGCTGCGACCGCTCAGTTCCGTCATTCGTCGTTTGAAGGCTTTCAGTTTCTTCGGTGTGACAGAGATCGTCGTACGCTTGCCCGTAAATGCGAACCCGAGATATTCGCAGTCTCGGGATAATCTCACACTGCTTTTCTGCTCGTTCACAACGAGTTTCAAAACACGCGTCAGATAATGCTGCACCGACGAAAACACACGCTTCGCTGATCGTTCACTGCGAACGAAGATGACAAGTCGAGTAGCCCGGGGGAATTTCACCCCCAGGCCCTCACAGAACCGGACGTGAACCTCTCGGCTCATCCGGCTCTTATTGTCCGGTCGCAGGACGAATCCTGCGGCTCTACGTTTGTCATGAACTCCTCCCATCGCTGGTTGGTCCACTTCATCCGCTGAACAATCTGGTCCCTTCGCTCCACGCCCATTACAGACGCTTCAGCACTACTACAGACCAGTCCGCCCCTGTGCCTCGCATCGGTACTCTGGTTCTTGTGGGTCTGCCACTTGAACGGCTCCCTTAACATCGAGGCGACAGGTTCCCAGGTTACACACTTGAGCCTGAAACGGACTCACGCCACCTTTACGCCGGACGCCATGCTGACAGTAAGCGGATCACCTTCAGCACTGATCCCGGGCTAACGACTACCTCCCGGTTTTGACGTCATTCCTACGCTTTCGACGGGTCATCAGTGGTTCATTTGCATTCGTCTTTCCGTCTCATACCTGACGAAATCAAGTCTCGCCTTTTCCATAACGCTCACGACCGGAGCTCTTAACCCAAGCCGCTTATGGTGGTTTGCAGCCTGCTTCCGCAAGCCGGCTGCGAGGGACCAACAAACCCTCATCTCAAGTGCACATTGCCTGGCGCACAGTCATCCGCGTAACGCACGAACTTCAGCCGACGGCGTTCCAGTTCTTTGTCGAGATCATCCAGAAGGATGTTACTCAACAAGGGTGACAGAGGTCCGCCTTGCGGCGAGCCTTCGTCCGTCGGTTGAGTCACGCCATCAACCATCACGCCCGCTCGCAGGTACCTGCCGATCAACCTGAGCAAACACACGTCGTGAACCTTGCGGCTCACGCGAGACATCAGCACGTCATGCTGAACGCGGTCGAAGAATTTCGACAGGTCAACATCGATGCAGTGGGCGTGTCGTTGCCGGATGATCTGCTGAACCCGCTTCGCGGCTCCATGAGCGGATCGGTTGGGGCGAAAGCCAAAGCTCGATTCGGAGAAATCCGGATCGAAGATCGGCGTCAGAACCTGTGCGATGGCTTGTTGAATGAGACGATCGAGCACGTTTGGAATGCCGAGCAACCGTTCACCGCCACCGTCTTTCGGGATGGTCTTACGTCTCACCGGAGCGGGACGATAAGTGCCATCCAGAAGCTGTTGCTGAATCGCGGGCCAGTGTTCACGACACCAGTTCTCGAAGTCACGAATCGTCATGCCGTCAGGACCGGGTGCACCCCGGTTCCGTTTGACACGACTCCACGCTCGTGCGAGGTTTACCGGATCAACAACCTGCTTCATCAAATCTGCGTCTGGTGAGACGCTCAGGGACGGCGTATCGTCGAATGCCGGATCGGTCACCTCCGGGCGGAGGAAATCAGCGGACAGCGTCGGTTCTTCTTCGTTCCTGAAGTCGAAGGTCTGCTGCGTGGCACCTCGATCCAAATTCGTCGGTCGCTCCTCCCTGTTCTTCATGGTTCGGTCCTTCCTGTCGCCGCTGGAATACGGCGAGACAGTACAATGACCTCGGCTGACTTCCGCCGCACACCGGCATCGTTGCCGATGTCAGCTCTGCCAGTCCGGAGAACCGGACAGACAGATACGTGCAGCGGATCTCCCAGGATAAGACGTATGGCTTTCACTGCGCAAGCTCTCGATTTACCAATGCAGATGAACGAAGACGGTTTTGTGAGGTTTGGCTCACTCACCTGTCCACACCGGCCTTGTATCGAGTTTCTGTTCGTAGCCTCGCAGCTTTGACGTGAATACGGCTGACGACGACACTTGATTGTCAGCTTAACGGCGCATTCGCAGGCTTCCTCCCCACGGTTCGTTACCTCACCGCAGTTGCCTTCG
>CAUZFZ010000334.1:0-3761 GCA_963579025.1 Planctomycetota bacterium
GTTGGAGCGCCACCTACGGGGCAACTCTGAGGGCCGCCTATCCCGCCGGACTGCGACCTTACGGAGAAAACAGCTCCCACGCTGCAAAAACCGCCGCATAATCCGCGCCCCACAGAGACTGGACCCCCTCAAACAGACCACACGCAGCCACGCTGGCCACGGACGCTGCTCCCAGACTCGCGAGGTTCTTCAGGAATGAGCGGCGATCGAACGGCATAAGGAAGCGAGCCCTGCAGACTCGTGTTTAATCAATTCGGAATCCTGTGATACGATCGAGCGGTCGCAGGAAACACTCCGGGAAACAGAACGGGAGACGGCTCATGAAGCCGACCGATGAACAGCGGCGGGAATTCGGTGAAAAGGCGCAGCGCGTCTATCGCGAGCACCTCCAGACGGATCTTGAGCGAGATCATCTGGGTAAAGTGCTGGCCCTGGACCCTGAGTCGGGTGAGCACGCGGTTGGCCTGACATTCGGTCTGGCCAGTACCGCGTTTCGTGATCAGTTCGGAACGCGGCCCGCGTACTATCTGCAAATCGGTGGCGGCAACTTTCTTCGGTCAGGAAGGCCAGTTCATGGACGGGCATCTTGACACAACAAACATGGCCTGGTTGTTGCTTGACCTGGGCGATGAACCCCTCGACTTTCTGGTCGATACCGGCTTCCAGGGCACGGTGGTGGTTGGTGAGGACGTCTTCGACACATCCAAGGCGAATTGGGCTGGCGACACAGAGGCAATGCTCGCTGCGGCCAGACGTGGAAATACGACACATACCTGGTTCAGACCGACTGGCTCGGTGAACGGGTTCAGCTTGAGGTCATGGTCGGTCCCGGGACTGAGTGCCTGATCGGCAATGACATGCTCAATCCCCATCGGCTCGAAGTCGACTATGGCCAGCGTTCGATTCGTCTCATTCCCAATCCAGCCTGGTAGCCCAATCAAATCCGTTCGATCCTCGCGGCCAGTTTCTTGTAGTCGACCTGACCGCTGACGAGGTCCCAGGCGCGATGGCTGACGGAGTTCACCAGCCATTTGTTTTTCGCAGGATCAGCGCTGTCGGCCACTGACAGATTCCATGGGCTGAAGAGGTAAGGACCGACGGATGAATAACTGTCGCAATAGATTAGCCGCAGGGCGTTAGCCCCGGTTGCTGCACGAAACCGGGGCTAACGCCCTGCGGCTAATGGTGACAGTAATGCTTCGGTCGATCATAACCCGGACGAGCCGGAACCAAGTGGTAGCGAAACTCGCCAGGAGTTTCGGCCGAAAGCCCTGGCGACTTTCGCTACGTCAGAAATCCTGCGCGTTTTGCGCAGGATTTCACTGATAAGAGACTATGCGGCTTCCGAGAAAAGCTCAGAAGCCAGGGCCGCTTCGCAGCAGTCGGATTGATTGCTGATTTGTGATTGGCGATGTGTCAGTGCCGGTCATTTCGATCGCCAGACGCAACGACCGCATCCAATTCGAAAATCGCCAATCGACAACCATCAATTCACTTGTTCCGCCGCGACAACACGTTGGTGGATGTGAACCGGCAAGCCCGTAAAGGTCACCGACGGCCAGGCTGCGGTCTCGGTATCCGTCCCGCACGTTGCCGCCGTCGGCAAAACCGTTGTCGCCGTTGTTGATCCAAGGACGCACACCGCGCTGGTAATAGCAGCCGACAACGGCGCCGAGATTTCTGTCGAGATCGATGTCCACAAGACTCACGTCAGAGTCAACGTCGCCTCCCAGTCCCTGCAAGATCTCCGTCGCCGTCAAGGCCGCCAAACGCCGAGTGCGGACTCGCGACAACCACAGCGAAGCCCGGGCTGTGGTCACCCGAGGGATATCCCGCATGGAACGAGGTCATTCACCGATCTTGACGGAATCCAGAGCGGACGACAGCAGATGGAAGTAGGAAGATAGTGAGACTCGTGCGCCGTCGCTGGCACGCCTTCGTTCGTGTGACTTTTCAGAGCAAGACATGAATTCTCCGCTGACCATTCTACTGACTGAAGATGATCAGTCGTTTGCATTGCTCGTGCGATTGGCATTGCGGCAGTCGGAGACACGGTTCGAGGTCACTCATGTCGTTCGTGTCGCGGATGCCCTTAAGGAACTGGTCAACGGGAAATTCGACCTGGTCCTGACTGACCTGACTCTGCCCGACGCCGTCCAGCTTGAAAGCGTCGAGAAGCTGCGGGCGTTTGACTCGCATCTGCCGTTGATTGTGCTGACGTCGCACGAATCTCAGGATTTTGCGAGTCAGGCACTCCAGGCTGGCACTCAGGACTACATCGTCAAGGACCTGATGACACCTCAACTGCTGGAACGCGCGATTCTTTTTGCCATCGAGCGACAGAATCTCGTTGAGTTACAATCCGGGCTGATTACCGAACTCGAAGAGCAACAGGACAGGTTGAATCGGCAGAATCAACGCTTGAAGCAGCTCCTTTCGACCGCTCACCGGTTCGTGGACAACGTGTCGCACGAATTTCGTACGCCATTGACCGTGGTTCGAGAGTATGCGTCTTTGATGAGGGACGGCGTCCTGGGTGACATTAGCGACGATCAGGCCGAGTTTCTTGATGTCATCGGCTGCCGTGTTGACGACCTGAATACGATGGTCGACGACATGCTCGATTCCAGCAAACTCGAAGCGGGCATCATGGGGATGCATCGCGTTGCAGTGGACCCGGTCGAAATCGTGGCTCGTCCGCTCGCCGGGCTGCAGGTGAGTGCTGACGTTCGAGACGTCCAACTCGACTTTGAACCGGACGCCGAATTGCCACATGTCTTCTGTGATCCTGAGAAAGCCGGCAGGGTCGTGACGAATCTTGTATCAAATGCCATCAAGTTCTGTGAAGAAGGCAGCGGTCGAGTTCGGGTCGGTATGACACACCGAAGCGATGATGGAAACGTCGAAGTCCGTGTGTCCGACAACGGGCCGGGCATCGACCCGGACGGTCTGAGCCGCATGTTTGAGCGATTTCAACAGCTTGGAACAAGTACTCAGTCAAGTACCAAAGGGTTCGGACTGGGACTGAACATCGCGCGCGAACTGGTCGACCTGAACTACGGTACGATTGCAGTGGAAAGTGAAGTCGGCGTGGGCACGACCTTCCGGTTTGGAATACCAGTAGACGACTGGCCTGAGATTGTCCGGCGTTATGCAACACGACTCGAACGCTTCGACGCCACCGCAGAGGTCGTTGCCATTCGCGCTGCCGTCACCGACGATCACGGAGACGCGACGTGTCGGGGTATGGAGGAATTCTGGCAATTCACCGAGCGTCAGACGGACCTGATCCGGAAGAGCGGTCCGACAGAATGGACGCTGCTCGTCGTCTGTGGGCCGCAGGAAAGCGAGTCGGTCATTGAACGATTCAAGTCGAATCACGCACAGGTCAGCCGAAATTGCCCACGACCGTTACCGGACCTTGAGTTCTCGACGCTGGGCTCTGCTTCGATTGTAGAAGGCGTCGAAGCCATTCTGGACCTCGCGTGTCAGAGCGACGTGTGCTGTGCGTCGTAGCATGCGATGGCATGCGATGGCATGAACGACCAGATCCCGTGCAGTCACGCTGCAGCACCAATCGATTGAGGAGTGAATAAGCAATTACTGGCGTAGTGGAGTTCTCCAGAAATCCCAGACGTCGGGAAGTCTGGCGAATCCCACTACAGAAATGCGCCAGGAAGTGATTATTCACTCCTGAGTTGGGATCGTTCGATCATTTAGTGTCGCCTTTCGCTCCGCGAAAGTGCGTTCTTTAGCGGAGC
>CAUZFZ010000335.1:0-3756 GCA_963579025.1 Planctomycetota bacterium
AGGCGGCACGAGACTTCTCGTTGCCGCAAATGTTTTCCTTTCTGCGTGACATGCAAGGCTTGTAATTCAACAACCCAAATCGCGCAAGTTAACATTGTGTGAATATTTTCCCGGACACTATTGGGCAGAGCCAGTGGCACACATCCAACAGACTGTCAGGCGTGCGGGAGTTGAGAATTTACCAACGCCCCCGACTTTACGTCGGGGGTTCTCGCGTCTCTGCACTACCGATCGCGTAGTGCAGCAACGCGAGAACCACTGAGATAAACTCAGGGGCGGTAAATTCTCATCTGCCGCACACCTTACAACTCGGTCTGAGTACTGTACTCCAACGTTTCTCACACGCTTCGCTTCCAGGAATCACGACCATGAAAGCTTCCGCTCTGTTTGTTAAGTGTCTTGAGAACGAAGGCATTGAGTACATCTTCGGCGTGCCGGGTGAAGAAAACGCGGACTTCATGATCTCGCTGGAAGAAGCTGGGACGGTGAACTTCATCCTGACGCGTCATGAACAGGGCGCCGCGTTCATGGCCGAAATCTACGGCCGGTTGACGGGCAAGCCGGCCGGATGCCTGGGAACACTCGGCCCCGGTGCCACGAATCTGATCACCGGCGTCGCCGATTCCAACATGGACCGATCGCCCATGCTGGTGCTGACCGGACAGGGCAGTTCAGAGCGGCTGCATAAAGAGTCGCATCAGGTCATGGATGTCGTCGGCATGTTCAAGCCGGTCACTAAATGGGCTCAGACGGTTTACCACGCGGACAACATTCCGGAAATCATCCGGAAGGCCGTGCGGATCGCGACGACCGAAAAGCCAGGCGCCTGTCTGGTCGAGCTTCCGGAAGACATTGCGAAGATGGAGACAACTGTCCCGCCAATCGAAGTTCGGCAGTATCGCCGCCCCGTTGCCGATGACAAGATCGTCAATCAGGCTTGGGAGGCCATCAAGTCGGCGAAGCGGCCGATCATCCTGGCGGGCAACGGCTGCATCCGTCGTCGAGCTGCCGGGCAACTCCGCAAGTTCACCGAAAGAACGGGTATTGGCGTACTCAACACAATGATGGCCAAGGGCTGTCTCGACATGGATGACGATCAGTGCTGCTACACGATCGGTCTGGGTGGCAGGGACGTACCGTCTGTCGCAATCGACCAAGCGGACCTCGTCATTTCCCTCGGTTATGACATGGTGGAATATCACCCGCGGCTGTGGAATCCGCACGGCACGAAGCGCATCATCCATGCCGACTTTATACCGTCGGAAATCGACGAGAATTACCGCATCGAAGTCGAAGTCGTTGGCGACCTGGCGCACACGCTGTGGATGCTCAACGAGCGTCTGGAGGCGTTCGGCCCCGAGAACCTCGAATTTGATCACGCACATACTCGTCTGTGCCGCGAGAAGATGACCGAGGAGTTTGAGGCGGATAAAGACGACACGGCCGTCGGTAAGATCAAACCCCAGAAAGCTCTGTGGGATGCGCGTCAGGTACTCGACAGTCCCAACGATATCGTCCTGTCTGATGTTGGTGCCCACAAGATGTGGATCGCCCGGTACTTCCAGTGCCATGAACCCAACACGTGCCTGATCCCCAACGGATTCTGTTCAATGGGCTTCTGCTTGCCTGGGGCTATCGCCGCCCACATCGTTGACCCCAACCGAAAAGTGCTGGGTATCTGCGGCGATGCCGGCTTCCTGATGAACGTTCAGGAGATGGAAACCGCCAGGCGATACAACTCAAACATCACGATGCTCGTCTGGGAGGATCACGCGTACGGCCTGATCGCGTGGAAGCAGTTCAACCATTTCGGCAAGCACACATCACTGTCATTCGGCAATCCGGACTTCGTCAAACTTGCCGAGTGTTTCGGCTGGAATGGCTACCGCTGTGAAGACAGCAGCAAACTTCAGGACACTCTGAGGGCGTCGTTCGAAGCGGAGGGCCCAAGTCTGATCGTGATCCCGATCGACTACGAAGAGAACAACAAACTGACCAAGCGGATGGGCGAACTGACGGCCTCGATGTGATGCCTCGGCGACATAACTTTCGCCGGTGGCCTACGAACGCCAGAACGTCGATTCCTGTGACGCTTCGTACTTCACTCGAAGATGCGGAGTCGCGAGCGGCTTGTTCATCGCCAGCGACTGGAGTCCGGACTCGACCAGGCCGCTGGTCAGCATCGTTCGTTCGACGGGATACGGTGCCTTGCCCGTCAGGAACATCTGCTCGGCGTTGCCCATCAGGGCGGCTGAGTACACGACATTGGGAACCGGCGGCAGATAGAACATTGTCGAGAGCGGTTCATCCCGGCCTTTGATCTTTGCGGCAAAATTGAAATCCTGAACGACTCCGTTGAGCATCAGCACAGTCGCTTTCGTGCCATCGATGTAATCGAAGAAGAAGGCCCGTGCATCCTTCCCCCACTCGCGGACCTGTTGCTGAGTCGGATAGCGGTGACTGAACGACTCCGGCTGACGCAGCGTCTGGCTGCGTGAGAGGCACGCCTCGAACAGACGCGGGTCCCAGCCGACGTCCGGGAGCTGGTCGTTGTCGACTCCGTTCCATAAGTCATCCCCGGCCAGCGTTCTGACACGAGCCACTCCGGTCTCACCCCCTTTGCGACGTTCCATCATGCACTGCAGCGTTTCGATGGCGTGAAAGTCGTAGATGTCCCGACTGCCGTAGGCGACGACGAGGCCTTCTTCAATCTCGGCCCCGAAGGGCACTTCCACAGACGGCATGCGCCAGGTAACCGGAAGAGATGATCCAGCGAGGAATGGAAAGTCCAACTCGTGCGACAGGTCAACCATCTCCTTAGCCAGCTTGAAGCTCCATGACAGGTGCTTGTCGTTGAACACGGGCACCGAGCGGCCGTCTTTTCGGAACACGTCTGTGATCTGCGTAAACAGCTCGTGTCGTGGATACAGCTTCTGGCCGAACTCGTTGAGCGGGTAATCACCGTGCTCGCCGATCAGCAGCACGGCGTCGACATCCATCTGGTCGCCACCACACCGCAGAGCTTCGGCCACTGTCGGATAGACCGTGAATCCGCTGGCCTCGGCACGGCGCCGGCTGAGATCTCCACTCGGCTGTTGATCGACGTAGGCCGACACAACTTCCAGGCCCGGCCGATGCCACTGTCCCTGTCGCGGGTAGCCATGCAGAAAACGCTCGGCCATGTGCCACGCGTGTGTCTTGTACGTCCACAAGGTCGTGACCACTGCCAGCCGCTTCCGCTTTGACGGCGTCTCCCTGGCAAGAGTTGCCATCGGGTTCATCAGCAGCGAAGCACCACTTGCGGCCAGAAACTGTCTTCGATCGAGCATTTGGCTTCTTTCGTTGAGCCATGTGTGCCATTCGCACGCTATCTTCGTAGCATGGGCCGCCCGGCCCGTCGTTGGCATGCAGCCACGGGGACCATGCTACGAGCGGTACACGATACTTCCCGCACGTGCTTTAGGCGATCGGCCGAAAAAAAAGTTACCAGTAGCCGAAGTCGCCAGACTTTGGCCAGACGGGTGAAAACCAAACTCTGGCGAGTTCGGCTACGGGATGTTTCATTCAGCCGATCGCCTTAGGCGACGGTGTCAGCACGCTCTCAGGCCGAAGTGTTTGAGCCTGTTCCGCAGCCATGTGGGACTGATGCGCAGGATCATCCTCGCGGACTATGAAGATCAGAATGACCACGACTGGCTCCGCGACGACCCTGTATTCCGCATCATCGCGGCAGGATCACTCGAGGTGGAACTCGCC
>CAUZFZ010000336.1:0-3641 GCA_963579025.1 Planctomycetota bacterium
TTGAGAAACTGAAACCGACGGTAACAGGAAAACGTCAATTCGAACGCGACTCCAGGTTCACTGGAGTCGCGACGAAGCTTGCGGATGAAAGTTTCCCCGGTGAGAGGATCACGGTACTTCATCAAAACCTCACAAGCTGGTTCATCCGGAAAATGTGAGTTGGGTGGCACGTCCCTGACGTCAGGAAGGGCGTGGCTGCGTCAGGCTGGCGTTCGAAGTGTGCCGCATTCTCCACGCCCTTCGCTCGGGCTCAGGGCGTGCCACCCGCGGCAGAAGAAATCAACAAACCCAGAGTGCCGATTGCCGCTGATTACACGATACCGCCTGAACGCAGAACTCCGACAGCCACGGAACGACGGCTCAACTCTCGTCTGCCTCCTTCGCGACCTCGCTCCAGAACGAGCGGAACGAAAAGGGAGCGCGACTCATTTCTTTTCGGGGTCTTCCTCGTAGTCGAGTTGGAGACGTGCTGCAGACTGGGTGACGAATCGACCACTCCCGTACGGAGTCCCCTTCCTGACTGAGTTGCGGAGTGCGGTCAATTCCGCGTTGGACTGCGGCCAATTAACTTGGCCGGAATAATCACCGAAGCACGAACTGGCCGTTGAACTGGTGCTGTGGTGTCTTACAACAGTCCGCAAGCTGAAGAGTGACACTTCGGCTTCCGGTGGCGGCGGACGGTCCATATGCGGGGCGTCCGTTTTCGTTTCCGTCAGGAGCGCGCTTTACAGAATCGGATCGTCACCTCTGCGGCTTCAGGACTTGGCTCCCCCCCGGTGCGGGAGCAGGCACTGGTGGCGCGGGAGCTGGCACTGGTGGTGCCGGGGCATGCTCTGGCGGAACGGGGGCTGGCTCCGGCTCTTCGCGATCATTCCTGAGTTCCTGAACACTCAGTTTGACGAAAAGATACAAGTTGTGCCCGGCTCCGTCCGAAGTGCCAGCGGCCGACATGCCGCCGACAAGCATCGGGCGGTTGGTCGGGACGCGTAACGTCGTTGAGAGCCGATGCACGTTCATGCGACGCCGATCGAGGACTTCGACGACTTGTTTCGGCAGAGGTTCACCGCCCACCTGCTCCGCCACTTCCTGCAGCATCTCCACCTTCTCGATCGGCATTGTGATCCGGCTGTGCAGGTCAAGCAGTACGGTCTCGCCACTGAGGTTCGAGATCGGTGTGATCTGGAATGCCAGCCCCTCGTGGACAACCGACAGTTCAGGCCGATAGGCAATGCGGCCGACTTTCTCGTCGTTTTCATCACGTGCGATAATTGGGCGAATCCCGGTGACGGCCAGGGACTGATCGCCGGACGTGGTGTGAACTGTCTGCCCGTTGTAGCACGTCAACGTTGCCTGGAATCCGCGCGGCCGGTCCCCCTCGGCTTCACTCCAGGCTTCAAGGATTTTCATCCAGGCATCGTCAGGCACCAGTCCAAACGCCGGTGCATCTCCCGGATGGACGGGCTCACCGTCGGAATTCAACACGGGCGCCGCTTCTGCCGGAGTCATCCAGTGCCACCATGCCCGGACGGAAATCGTCCGGAGTGTGCCCCATCGCTGCCGGAAGAGATTGAGCAGCGCGTCGATCTGCGAATGCGTTTCCTCGTCGGCCGAAATAATGAATGCGTTGCCTAGTTTCGCGATCGTTGCTTCACCGCCGGCCTCATCCCAGACGTCCGGAGAAATCGTCTGCTTGATTGTTTTGATCAACGCGTCCTGCGACGTACGGATGCTGTCTCCTCCGCCTGATACCTGATTCGCGACGTGCTGCCCGTTCGTCGGGCCTCGCAGATTGCGCGGACCGATGTTGAAGACTCCGCCGCCCCCGAATCCGCCGCCGCCAACCCCTCTGCCGCCCTGGTAAGAGCCTTCTGACGAGAAAATTCCTCGCGGAGACTTCGTCAGATCACCCTCAACCAAAGCCGCATAAGGAGGCGCAACTGCAAACAGGTCGCCCAGGTCGTAAATTCGAATGACGAGTCCGCCATCACGCATGCGTTGCCGAGAACCGCCGATCTGAGTCACATTCGTGCGCTTTGACGACTGCTCAGTAGCGGCATCGATCTGTGCCTGCAGCGCCTGCAGTTGCTCTCGAAGCAGGTTGAGGTCCGGCCCTGGCTGAGCATTCACCGGAGACTGAGCTGTCAGGCATAAAACAAATAAAAACATAATCAATCGAAACATAACTTAACCTTACAGAATCATTAGGAGTTTTGTGGGGGGTCACAGAGGCGATGCAGGGAATGTTCTGGCCGACCGGCACCAACTGCTGCGTCCGGTGTTCACTCCGCAAAGAGAACGCAGCTTACTTAAGCTTCTCAACCGAGTATCTGCTCGGGCGCGACCGAAAGCGAATTCCTAAACTCACGGGAATCCTGAAATAAACAGGTTGGCTGGCGCGTCGGTGGACTGAACTGCCCGAGTTTCGGGCTTTATTGTGGATTGATGACCTGGTGGCTTCCGAATCGGGCGAACGGATCGACGCAACGGATGTCGCTGCCCTCTACCGGCAGCATGCAGCGGATCTGCGGTCATTCCTGACGGGCGTTCTGCGGGATCGAGACCTGGCAGAGGAAGTGCTTCAAACGGTCTTTCACCGGACGACTGACCGAGGTCATACGGTTCACGGAGATTTTCGGGCGTGGCTGTTTCGGGTGGCTTACAACGAAGCCATGCAGGTCAGACGGAAACAGACCCGTGAACGGTCGGCCTTGAGTAAAGCCGTCTGGCTGCGACCCGGAGTCACGACCGATCAGTCTGAGTCAGCAGTGATTCGTGACGAAACGGTGGCGGAAGTACGACGGGCGATTGAAGAACTACCAGAAGCACAGCGTCAGGTCGTGCGGATGCGGATTTATGAGGACGTAACGTTTGCGGTCATTGCGGAGCGGCTGGGAATTCCCCTGGGCACTGTGCTGACTCGCATGCGACTTGCCACTGAAAAGCTGCACAAGACACTCAAGACGGGACACCAGAGAACAGATTGATGAGCGAACCAACACCACAAAATACGTGCGGCCAGGACCTCGACTGGGTCGCGTTCTGCTATGTCGCTGACGAGTTGAATCAAGACGACCGCGCCACGTTCGAAGCTCGACTGGAGCATGATCTAAGTGCGTGCGAAGCCGTGGCACGAGCCGTGCAACTCGCGGAATCAGCGACGATGGCGATGGCTACCACGCCGACACTCAGTCCTGACAGCCCATCTCTCTCGCCTGCTCGAACAAGGGACGCTTCCAGTCGAACTCGCGCGGTCGGCGTGACTGTGCTTGTGGCTTCAATCCTGGTACTGCTGGCCCCTGTGCTGCAGAACCAGTTCGTCCCCGTCGGCCCGGTTGTCGTGGACAAAGCTGTCGAGGACGTTGATGCCATCGTCGGACTTTGGGCGGGTTCTCAGAACCTTGTGGCGGACGCTTCTAACGAAGACAGCGAGCCTTTCGAGCGGGATGTGACATCGCCGGTCGCGGCTGGTTCAGACGTCTCGCTGCCGACGGTCGTATCGTCGGTGGATGTTCCTGACTGGCTGTTGGTGGCGGTGCAGGCCGAGTCTGTGTCTGAGGATTCTGTGACATTGGAGAACTGAACCGTGCGTCTGGTAATTGGATCACTATTGGCGGGACTTGTCGGGCTATGCCTGTGGGCTG
>CAUZFZ010000337.1:0-3622 GCA_963579025.1 Planctomycetota bacterium
TACAACTCAAAGAGAATTCACCAGACTCTCGGTTACAGAACACCTGACGAATTCGAAGAAGAACACCGCACTAAACTCGCCGTCTAAATTCTATTTCCGGTGTCCACTTTCATTGGTCTATCGCAGTGCCCGACGGCCTGGAACTGCGTGACAACCTGAATCGCCCGTTTGTGGTCTGCCCGGGACGGCCAATCGCTGAACTGCTGGCGTGATCGGTCATGGCCGTCGGCTCGACGAGGCAGTTCAAACGACGCGCTGCTGCCAGTATGCAATCTGTTCCTCGACAGCCGTCCGACCCCCTGAGCCGTAGCTTTGCAATGCAGCGTTCGCGTTGCGTGTGCCGAGCACGTCGTAAACAGACTCGTCGATCTGCGCACAGGCGGCCTGAAGATCCGCCAGGGACAATTCACCGAGCCGACATTTGCGACGGTCGCACTCAGCGACCAGACGGCCGACGGTTTCGTGTCCAGTTCGCATCGGCACGCCCAGCTTGATGAGGTATTCCATCAGCGCTGTCGCATCGAGGTAGCCGTCTTCGAGCTGTGCATTAATGCGATCGACCTGCAGCTCCGCACCAGCGACCATCGCCGGAGCCAATTCAAGACACGCAACCACGGTATCGAGCGCGTCGAACATCGCCAGCTTGTCTTCCTGCAGGTCGCGGTTGTAGGCCATGGGCAGACCTTTGAGCAGCAGCAGGACCTGTGAAACGTCTGCCATCACGCGTGCCGACTTGCCACGAATCAGCTCCAGTACATCCGGGTTCTTCTTCTGCGGCATGATCGACGAGCCGGTTGTGAACGCATCGGGCAGCGTCAGGAATCCGAACTCCGTCGTGAACCAGACGATCCACTCTTCGGCCCACGAGCTGAGATGTGCGGAAATCAGCGACAGGTCGAACACGAACTCGGCCAGAAAATCGCGGTCGCTCGAGACGTCCAGACTGTTGCGCGCGACTTCGTCAAATCCAAGTTGCTCGGCCGTGTGCTGCCGATCGATCGGTAACGATGTGCCGGCCAGAGCGGCCGTTCCCAGCGGCGAAACGTTGACACGTTTGCGGCAATCGGCGAGTCGCTGCCGATCCCGATCAAACTTCTCGCAATACGCCAGCCAGTAGTGCGCGGCCAGGACCGGCATCGCTCGCTGCAGATGCGTGAACGCCGGCATGACAATTTCCCGATCCCGGTCGGCTTTCTCGACAAACGCACGCTGCAGTTCGAGCAACAGTTCATCGACGTGGTCGATTGCCTCGCGTGTGTAGAGCTTCAGGTCCGTTGAGACCTGATCGTTGCGGCTGCGACCGGTATGCAGCTTACGACCGGTATCACCAAGCCGCTCGGTGAGACGGCTCTCGATGTGCATGTGAATGTCTTCGAGCGCCGTGTCGAAGGGCATCTCACCTCGCGCGATCTCGCCGCGGATCGTCTCCAGCTCCGCCACGATCTGATCGCGTTCGTCGACGCTGATCAGGTCGACGTGCGCGAGCATGCGTGCGTGCGCCTGCGAACCGGTGATGTCGACATTCGCGAGGCGGGCATCGAAGCTGATCGACTCGGTGAATTTTTCGACGCGGGCATCCGTCGCCGCCTGAAATCGCCCGCCCCATGCTTTGGCCATCTGACTGCTGCTCCCGCGATGCACTAAGGAATGGGGCCGAAATAACATTCCGATTTTGGGTCAGCTTATGAGCCGACGGCGCTAGCCTCGAGCCCGCGGCTAGCGCCGTCGGCTCACGGAAACTGGGAACTTGTTTCGGACTCGTTCCTAACTGCCGTGTAACGAACCGAGCAGCGAGTCTAAGTGAACACACAGGTTCGCGGGAGCGATTGGGCGGCGACCCATCAGGCCGAGCTGTCCTGATGATTCTGTACTGCATGATTTTGACAAAATCATTTGGGACAAAATCATCGAAGGCGGCGGGAAGGAGCAACTGAATCGCTTTGGAATCAGTCGGCTGAAGTCGCTCGCTACTGTCCGATCGTCGGATTGAGCCGCTGGGCCATGGCAAGATCGGCCTGGGCACCGGCCGTGTCGCCCTGCTGCGATCGCTGCTGCGCTCGTCGGAAATAGGCCTGAGCCACGGCGTTGTCCAGGCGGCGAGCTGTTGTGAAGTCGGCAATCGCCTCGTCATACCGTCCCAATGCAAACCAGGCATCGCCGCGTAGAGTCAGAGCCTTGTGGCTGGGCTCTTTCTCCAGTGCCTTGGTGGCGTCGTCAATCGTCTTCTGAAGATCTCCCTTGCTGAACCACCATTCGGCGCGACCGACAAGGCCAGCAGCGCTTTCCGGAGCAACCTCAATCGCCCGCTCGAAGTTCGCCATCGCGATCTCGGTTTGCCCGCCGTCGGCCAGGTGATTGGCTCGCAGGATGTAGGCATCGGGAACCGCCGGGTTCTGAGCCACCGTCGCGTTCAGTCGACCCAGCTTGAGCAACCAGGCGATGTGCTGACCGTCTGCTGCCGCCTGCTCGGTCTGGCCCAGTTTCTCCAGGGCCGCCTTGCGGTTCTGGTAATGCTTGACGTTGACCTCATCGAGTCGAATCGCTTCGGTGAAGTCAGCAACCGCTTCCTGATACTGCTTCTCCCGCATGAACAACATGCCGCGATTGTTGTACGCATTCACGTAGTCCGGGTTGAGTTCGATCGTCCGATTGAAGTCGTCGAAGGCTCGATCGGTGATCCCCTGCTGGAACCAGGCAAAGCCGCGATTGTTGAATCCATCGGCGTATGCCGGGTCGATCTCGATCGCGTGATTGAAGTCTTCGACCGCTTCCGCGTATTGATTCTGAGCCAGCCGTACGAGGCCGCGGTTGTTCCAGGCCTGGACGTACTTGGGGTCGATCTGAATGGCTGCGGTGAAGTCGACGAGCGCCGTATCGAGCTGCGTGCGAGTGAGCAGGAACAGACCTCGCATGTTGTGATAGCGAACTTCGTCAGGTGATAACTCAACCGCACGTGAGTAGTCGTTGAGGGCGAGCTGGTCCTCTCCGGCGTCAGCCAGAATGCCGGCTCTCTGGAAGAAGGCTTCGGCGCACTCGCGGTCGGTTTCGACGGCCTTGTTGAGCTTCTCAATCGCATCTCGCAGTTTCTGCTGTCTGATCAGCGGTATCGCTTCCTCAACCAGCGTGGTCGCCTGCTTCTTTGACTCGTCCAGTGCGAGCTGTTCGGTGTTCGCGGGTGATTCATCCACGACGACCGACTGGTCGGCCGGTTCGTCGGAATCACCGCAGCCAGCGAGACCGATCAGGAGAGCGAAAATCGTCAATGGAACGAGCGCGAGGGATCGATTCGACATCCGTGTCTGTTCCGATTTGGGGAGGGGAATGGCAATGAGACGTGCGGTCAGGATTCAGGACCGACAATTTGACGGGTGAGATTTCGAATCCGAAACCCCAAACTGGGGCGATGAGAGAACCTCTGCCCCTGACGTGAGGGGTGGGCTTTTATTCGGATTCTCGTTTGAGCGTCAATGCGAATCCAGGTGGGCTGAATCCCCGTATTGCCCGGTTTTTGACAGACGCGATAAGGTTCGTGGTTACCGGAGACGGACTCCAAAACGGACTAGTGCTTTGTCAACGTTGAATATTGGGGTGGCTGGGGTCGAGCGTAGCGAGCCCCCGGTTG
>CAUZFZ010000338.1:0-3528 GCA_963579025.1 Planctomycetota bacterium
CGGTCCATCCGCTTCCATGCGAATTTCCATCGAGACTCCTTTCCCGGTCCGACTTCAACCATCAACCGGAAGGGAGTCTCGATATTTTCCCGATTCCCCAACACCCACGTTTTGGGATCACGCCCTCGAAGACCTTCTAATTGTGAGTGTTCAAGGTGTGCAAGAATCAACGTATTTAGTTTATGGCAGAGCAGGAGATCCTCAAGAGAGAATCCGGTTGGAAGGTGGTGATTCCAGCGACGTGGTCAAGTTTCAGTCTGTAACGGACCGTTTCGGAGCGATTGCAAATGGGCATGGTTTCACGTTCGGTGATTTGAACAATGACGGGTTCAGCGACATCGTCCTTTCATTTCCTCGAACTGAGGCACTTGGGCGCCCAAATGCAGGTCAATTGCAGATTGTATTCGGTGGTCCAGTCCGTCGAACAGGCGTCGTTGACTTCACATCTCTCCCGGCAGGCGAAGCAGCAACGATTTTCGGTGCTATTAGCGGCGATTTCCTTGGTGAAGGCTTCAGTATCTCGCAACCGTTGCTCGCATCAGATGCTGACGTTGATGGTGACGGTATCCACGATTTGGTGATCACCGCTGGCAATGCCTTTCGAAATTCAAGAAAAGAGGGCGAAGCCTACATTATTTTCGGTTCAGAAACGTTCCCTCGGCAAATTGACCTTAGTCAACTCGCCGGATCGGGAATGGGAATAGTCATTGAGTCGGATGGACGTACGCGATTCGGAAACGGAGTTGCCGTTGGCGACATGAACGGGGACGGACTCGCAGACGTTAGTATTATCGACTCTGCTGGCAACGTGCATATCTTGTGGGGCGACGCGGCACTTAGGCAGTCGACCGTGCTTTCCGCCGCGGACAGGAATGACTTCGACGTCATCGCTTACGGAAGCGGGGGAAGTATCAAACCTCTGAGCTTTCCACACATCGGGGATTTCAATGGCGACGGCCTGCAGGATGTTGCTCTAGGCTACCCATCGGGCGATTTGCCGAGTATTGCAACGCCTGGCCTCACACACATACTCTTTGGTGCCGGTAAAGACCGTCAGATCAGCTCGCTAGCCAATATCACTCGGGGGACAGCTGATATCGCAGACGGACTCCTGGTGTCGGGAATCGCGGCAGGTGACACTTCCGGCCGCGTTGCCGTCGGGCCGCTGGATTTCAACGGTGACGGATACGATGATCTCTTGATTGGGGCGCCGGGGGCGGACCCGCGTGGGAACACGTCGGGGCAGGCGTATCTAGTGTTCGGCCGTGAGAACCCAAGTGTTCAAGAAGGCACGGGTTTCTTTACTGTCGACGTGAGTCTTGCCGAACGAGTAGTTGGGATGGAATTTGGGAGCCAGCCCAGACCCGCAGTGATCACCGGCACGGTCTACCGGGATGTCAACCAGAGCGGCAATCGCGATGCCGCTGAATTCGGTATTGAAAGTGTCATCGTGTTTGTTGACGAAAACACGGACTCGGTATTTTCGAAGGAGAGGTTTCGCGAACGACTGATGCAGCCGGCGTGTTCTTATTCGAGGGCATTCAGGCGTTGGCTTCACACACGATTCGTGTCGTCATCCCCGAGGGATTCACGCAGACACTCCCCGCTAATAGTGCAGGACTCAGTGTCACGCCATTGCCAGGTCAAGAACTCGCTGGATTTGAGTTCGGAATCACCGACGCTGTTGGTGGTGTCGGTGCTGGGAGCAGTGCATTGGTCGGGAGGATTTTTGCTGACGCCAACGAGAACGGCGAATTCGATGTCGGCGAGGCTGGATTCGGCGGTGTGACAGTGTTTCTCGACGTCAATGGCGACGAGTTACTGAATGACGGTCCTGTGAGTGAGCCTCGGACTGAAACTTTGGAAGATGATCCAGAGACTACGGACATTGACGAGACGGGGCTTTACTCGTTTACGACGCTTGATGAACGCGAGTATGCCGTGCACGTTGTTGTGCCGGAGGGGTTGACTCAGACGTCTCCGGTTTCCAGCTCGTTTACCAGTGATGCGGCGCTGGCGGGGGATGGACCGGTCGCGGCTGTGCCGTTGCTGTTTGATGATGATGAGTTGCCGGACCTGGTCGTGGTGACTCAGTCGCGGCATGACATTCTGGTACACATCAATAATGGCGACGGCACGTTTGCTGATGGTGTCAGTATCTGTGATGTGGCGTGTCGAGCGGTACTGGCGTCTCCGCAGAGTCTGGATGCGGCGGATCTGAACGGCGACGGGCTGACGGACCTGGTGATCGACAACCAGAACTTCAACCGGCCGGCAGTGCTGATCAATAACGGCAATGGCGGGTTTACTCCCGTCAGTGTGCCCGGCCTGGGGAACCAGGACGCCGGGTCCGTCACGATTGGTCAGTTCACTCTGGGAGACACGTTCCTGGACATCGCCGTGGCCAGTGAGTTTGGCGATCGCGTGTATGTGCTGCGGAATGATGGCAATGCGAACTTCTCACTGATTCAGACACTGGTCACCGGCGACCAGCCGCTGGATGTTGTGGCGGCCGACTTTGATAACGACGGCGATTCTGATCTGGCCGTGGCCACGTTCGCCGGACGCGAACTGCGGACATTCATTCTGCAGGACAATGGGCAGTTCCTCACTGCCGATCCGGGGAATGTTTATACGAAGCCGACGGCTCGCGAGCCGTTTCGTCTGGCGGTTGGTGATCTGGATGCGGATGGATTCACGGATGTGGTCGCGACTAACATCCTCGACCAGCGGATCTCGGTGTTCTTCAACCGGCAGACCGGCGTTTTCGATGAGCCGGTCAATCTGCTGGCCGGAGCGAATCCCGCATCCGTGACCATCGCCGACCTCAACGGCGACGACAGTCTGGACCTGGCCGTGACGACGCTCAGTGATCAGGGATTTGCCGTGCTCTACAACCTGGGCGACGGCACGTTTCAGACGCCGGACGCTTCTGGCGTGGCCGTGTTTCGGACCGCTCTGGCACCCGAGATTCTGGCGGCGGATGTGGATCTGGACGGCGATCCCGATCTGCTCATCCTGCAGCCGGAACGCGATTCGGGACGTCTGTTTGTCGAAAACAACTCGACGTCGCCCGATGTCTACCGCATTCGACTGGGCGACAATCAGACGATCAGCGGACTGGACTTCGGTCTGACTCCACTGGGCACACTGGCCGTCAGCTTCGCCGCGGCCTCCGTGGCAGAGAACGCATCACTGACCGGTACGATCCGACGCGAAGCGGATGACATCTCGCGGGCACTGACCGTCACACTGGCCAGCGGCGGCCGCGGTCAGGCCACATTCCCCGCCAGCGTGATCATCCCGGCAGGACAGAACGAGGCCACGTTTACCATCAACGGTGTGGCAGACGACATCGTCGACGGCACTCAGTCAGTCTCAATCGACGCGTCGGCATCAGCCCAGGGCCAGCGCACACTAACTCCGTTGTGGGACAAGGACTTGGAGCAGGAAGTTGTCGTTCCATCCGCAATGCCGGCGCTTCATGGCAATGCTTTCTTTGCCGGGATGCTGCTTCAGGAGCGATAG
>CAUZFZ010000339.1:0-3527 GCA_963579025.1 Planctomycetota bacterium
TGAAATTCCGTTTGTCACTGGAATAAACACGCTGAAGCAGACTTCTGTTCGATTCTTCGAGGAGCGTTTTTCGATTTTGACACGCAATTCTACGGCACCAAATCAGTTTCCCGACGGGCACTAGCTACGGTTTGTCGCCTGTGCAGGAGCAGACGAGGTCGCCGCATCCTGGACATCCGTTGCCGTACTTTTGCAGGAACGCTGCCTGTAGATCGACGTTCGCCACGTTGGCGATTGTCGCCAGCCATGCGAGCACGTCTGCAAATTCGAGCGACAGTGCTTCGGAGGCCGGTCCTTCGCGGTCTTCTTCTTCACGCAGGGCGGCGGCGAGTTCCCCCACTTCTTCCATCAGCCACATGAATGTCCCCGAGACACCACGGGCTTCGTCTTTCGTGCCGTACATGGTTTCGATCAGCGACTGCATGTCTGTCAGGCTGAATCCCGTCGGCTGTCTGTCTGAACTGCTCACGCCAGAGTCTTTCCATGCGGCGAAACCGCAGCAATCGAGTGGTTCGGGGGATCGTGTCCGTGATTCCCTGCCACGTACACGGGATTCAGTGAGACGCACGCCGCGAGTCCGAATCAGGCGAAGGGTAGCCGGTCACGAGTGCGCAATCACTTCAGGCACGAACGCACCCGCGACGTTACGTGGGCGAAGCGCACCGGTGGATTGCGAGTGTGAGCAGACCTCCGGTACGCTCGCCGCCGCCGTCTGGCATACCGCACCACATTGAATCACACACTGTCCAGGAGCACTCCATGACCCAGCCACAGACCCGACACGCGCCGTCATCGATCGAAGCATCTGCCATGCAACTGGGCCGCCGATCTTTTCTGGCTGCGGCGGCCGCTGGCGTCGCTGGAACAGCCCTCGCCCGCGACTATGGTCCGAATGCTCAGCCCGTTCGCTACCCCGAACCGGATGTCATACAGCTCGACGAACGATTCACGGCGAAACTTGGAAACTCTCCGATCCAGCGGCTGTATCACAGCAAGGACATGCTGTGGGCCGAAGGGCCAGCCTGGAACGGTGTCGGTCGATATCTGGTCTGGAGCGATATCCCGAACAATCACCAGCTTCGCTATCTGGAAGATGACGGACATGTCAGCGTGTTTCGGCATCCGTCGAACAACAGCAACGGCAACACCTTCGATTTCCGCGGCCGGCAGATCTCGTTCGAACACCTGACGCGCAGTGTCGCGCGGTACGACTACGATGGAACGCGAACGGTTCTCGCCAGCAGTTTTGAGGGGAAGTCGTTCAATGCTCCGAACGATGGAGCCGTGCATCCCAATGGCGACATCTTCTTTACCGACCCGGGCTACGGTGGCCTGATGAACTACGAAGGCCGGCGGGCCAACACCGGATCGGTGCAGCCTTATCAGAAGGAAGCGATCTACCGGATCGATTCGAAGACCGGCAAAGTCAGCAAGCTGACCGATGATATCTTCAAGCCGAATGGCCTGTGTTTCTCGCCGGACTACAAGAAAGTCTATGCTGCGGACACAGGCGCTTCGCACTACAAGGAAGCGAAGGAAGTCATTCGCGTGTGGGACCTGGTCGACGAGAAGAAGCTCGTAAACGGTCGCGACTTCGCTTCGATGGAACTCGAAGTCGACGGAGAAAAGAAAGCCGGGTTCGCGGACGGCATTCGTGCTGATGCGGATGGCAATATTTGGGCCAGCGCGGGCTGGGTGGGCGATGGATTTGACGGCGTCCACATCTTCGAACCGGAAGAAGGAGACCGCATCGGTCAGATTCTGCTACCCGAGATTTGCTCGAATATCTGCTTTGGCGGCAGCAAGCGAAATCGACTGTTCATGACCGGCAGCACGTCGCTGTACGCCGTCTATGTCGAGACGACAGGTGCTCATATCACGTAGGCGTTCGAACAAAAAAGAAGCCCGGATTTCCAGACTGGGAATACCGGGCTTCTTTTGTTCAACGGCCATCGGGATTTCGCAATCAGGCTGACTCGAGTCCCTGTCGCAGCGGGTCGAGGTGACGCACGAAGTGGTCCGCGAGGACTTCTTCATAGGTCTCGGGGTGCGTTTCCAGAACTGAACGGACTAGGGGAGCGAGCTCTTCGCTCGTCAGAACAGACCCGAAAGTACAGTGTAGAATCTGGCGGCCTGGAGCGGTGAATCCACGGCCCTGAGGAACGTCTTCCCACTTTTCCAGGTAAAGACGCTCCAGTTCGTCCGCGTCGGACACCTCGCTCGGCGGCGGTGCCGAATCGACCGTCGCCGCAACATGATAGGTCGCCTTGTCCGTGGGATATCGTTCCCGGGCGAAGTTGATGATCTGCCGAAACAATCCTTCGTCGTGTCGAGCCACCACACGCAGCGCTTCCAGGTAGCTGGTTCCCGCCGTTTTTACATGAAACAACCCGCCTGTCGTTCGGGCGAGCATCTCGTACATCGAGACCTTGTCTGAGCCCGAATGCAGACTCAGCTTGTACGGACCGAGTTCATTGGCGATCGCTGCGTGTTCGATCAGCGATCGTTCCAGGGCCTCCAGGTCGCCCTTGAAGTCGACGCCCTTTTCAAAGTCGCCAATGAAACGCGGGGCCAGGCTGACCAGCTTCATGCCGGCGTCCAGGCACAGGTCGGCAATGATGTAGTGCTCAGCCAGCGTGGTGGGTTGCTCGGTTTCGTCGACGGACAGCTCGATTTCGAAATCGCGTCCCGCGGCCGTCTGCACCGATTCAATATGATGACTCAGCGCCACTGCGTGGTTGATGGCCTTGCCGTATTTAACGGCCGCACGCAGGCACGCCTCTTCCGTCAGCTCCACACTGGTGCCAGTGGAGAGCCCCACCGATCGGCCGCTGAACCGGTCGATCCACGGAATTTCTCCCGAGATGGCGTCAAACTTCTCGCGCAGTTCGCCGTCGGCATAGTCATCGGCGTGGCTGTCGACGAAGTCGGACGGATCAATGGTGAAGAACGTGAAGCCAACCTCTGCCGTCACGTTGACGTCTTCGGGAGTCTTCAAGTGATCGGCATCGGCACCGATTGGACCATCCCAGCCAGCTTCACTCGCCGCATCCAGAGCGTCGTCCATGACTTCATCAGGACTGCGCTGCGTGCGTGTCATCTCGCGGATGGACTGCTGCGGATAAATCGCCGTAATCCCGGCTCCCGCCTGCTTCATCGCCGCAACATGTCCCGGAGTCGCCAGGCCGATCCGATCGCCAAATCCAAAACTTGGAGCCAATCCCAGTGTGACGCAGTCGCTCATCGTTCTTCGTACTTTCTTTCAGTCAAAGTGCAGTGCAGAAAGCGGCAAGATACGCGATCAAAGCCGCCTGATCCAGCAGGCCAAACGAGTCAGTTCGGTCGCCGTGAACGTACCCGGCTCACCAGTCGTTCTAGGTCATCGATCAACTCTGGCGAATCCAGGGCAGCGGCGAACTGGGTCCAGTCTCTGTGGGGCGCGGATTATGCGGCGGTTTTTGCAGCGTGGGAGCTGTTTTCTCCGTAAGGTCGCAGTCCGGCGGGATAGGCGGCCCTCAGAGTTGCCC
>CAUZFZ010000340.1:0-3515 GCA_963579025.1 Planctomycetota bacterium
ACCTACGGGGCAACTCTGAGGGCCGCCTATCCCGCCGGACTGCGACCTTACGGAGAAAACAGCTCCCACGCTGCAAAAACCGCCGCATAATCCGCGCCCCACAGAGACTGGACCCTGTGTCAGACACGGTGCTATGGCATCAACGTGGCGGCGAAGGGATTGCTGGATGAGTCAGCGATCATTATCGAGGCCGGCAACGATCACGAAGACCGGCTCATGACGGGTTCGTATCGCGATCTGCGAGAACAGGAAGCGTCTGCTTCTCAAGGTACATCCAAGGCGTCAGCCGACAGCTACCTGCCGGAATTCCTCAACCAACCGAGTCCTAAGCACTAAAGGACCTTGATGTGCTCTAAGGACCCGGCCGGCCCTGAGACTTCAATTCGACAGACCACAACGAACCTCCCGCCGTAACGAACAGTGTGCGGATGTTATCGCCGCCGATCGTGCAGTTTGTGACTTCGTCGCGTGGGATGCGGATCAGGTCAATCAACCGTCCGTCCGGGCTGAAGACGTACACGCCGCCTTTGTAGCGCACTGACGTTTCGGATGGCGGATGCGGTTTGTTGAGACCACCCGCAACGTATAGTCGGCCATCGATATCCTGAATCATTCCGTCTGGCCCGCGACCGGATTGCCAGTCGTAGATCTTCCTGCGACTGTCAGGATCGATGTTTCCGTTCGGCTGGAGATCGAATCGCCACAGGATACGCGCTCCACCAACATCGTTGTTGTTGTTGTCGGCAACAAACAGGTGTCGGTCGTCGGGCGTTACGAGCAATCCGTTTGGGCGGTCCGCTTCATGAGTAATCACGCGGGTGACCGTGCCGTCGGGATCGATGCGGTACACACCTTCCACTTCCCGACCCTGGGCGTCATGCATTTCCATGTTGTCGCGTGGACCGTATTTCGGGTCGCTGAAGTAAATGCGTCCCTTCGAATCGAGTGTGACGTCGTTCGGCTGGTTGTAGCGTTTGCCGTCGTAACGCTCGGTCAGGACGGTGATGGTGCCATCAAGCTCCGTGCGTGTGACGCGGCGGAGCTTCGGTTCGCAGGCGACCAATCGACCGCTTCGATCGAACAGGAGGCCATTCGTACCGGCGTCGGGACGATGCGCGTGCAGTTTTCCGTCACGATCAAGACGGTTGATGCCACCATGTCCGCTGAACAACAGGCCGAGTTTCGGATGCCACGCCGGTCCCTCACCCGCGCCCTTGTCGAGCAGTTGAACCGGGCTGGATTCGATGACCGTGTCGCGTTCAATCTGTTCGAACAACGGCCGGGCTCGATCGGTATGCGTCGTCACGATCCGATCAACGTCTTCAGCCAGCAGGTAGCGTCCCGCGACGAATGTGTCGCAGGCTTTTTCGAGTTTGGCCTGGTAGTCATCGAGCGATCCGTAGCGTTCCTGGACGGACAATCGTGGGTCACCAGTCCATTCACGTTGGAATCGAGTCAGCGGGAATCCGATGTACGAACCGGCAAGCTTGACGAGTTCGTCCTGGGCACCGAATGATGTCTGGCGCAGGTTCCAGCCGGTAAAGGTTGCCACCGGAATGGCGACTTCGGGCGGAAGCAGACAGCCCAGCTCATTTCCGTCGGCTCCTGTCTTCGCGGCGCGAGTTGGGTAGTGGCCCGTGATGCGCGGCGGCTGATAGTCGATGATTCCCTGCGAGTACCACCGAGGACCCAGATCGAACACCGGCGGTTGCTGAATGACGTTTGGATATCGCATTCCGGGGATCTTCGGAAACGCGGTCGCTTCCTGCCGCCAGTCAACCAGTGTGCCGGACTCGATCGTCGGGTACACGCTCGGTGGAACAGGATCGCCGCCGTGACTCCATTCGTCGAGCGCGGTCAGCAGGCCTCGAAGAAAGGGACGATAGTCTCCCGGATTCGCTGGGCTCTGACCAATGCCCATACCAGGTGGCCAACTACTGGGACCGTGTTGGGTCCCCCCGAAGGCAAAGATGCGGACGGTGTTCGGAATGTCGGCGTCGCGTTGCCCCGACGAATCGGTGTGAGCCAGCGAGCCACTCCGCGACCAGTATTCAGCAGACGACTGCGTATGCAGAACGTACGGAACGACGTCATCCTGGGCGGCCTGCTTCAGGATCCCGTCCACACGCCCGGTCTGCGAATCAGTTTGCGTTTCATAGGTAAACGGGAACCGGTCACTTGGCCATTCGTGGAATTCCTGTTGCGAGTTATACGTCGTTGGTTGTGCAAACCGATGATTGAATGAACCGAGTCCACCGCCGGCGACGTGTGGAATAAGCCCATCGAACACTTTGTTGCCGTGTTCGTCGGCGTTGAAACCCGAATACAGAAACTCGCGCAGATAGCGACCGCTCTGAGAGACGCCGAAACCATGGTTCCGTTTAACGACAGGCGTGCCGTCATGGAGCAGTGGATTGCCGTCACCCGTTCCGTGTTTGATCGCAGACATGAGGTCGCGCACCGAGGCGAACGTGACGCCGTGAACAAGCGGGTCACGGGCCTCGTAAATCACTTCGTACAGATATCCAGCCTTGAACCCGGACGGGATCTCAAGATCGACACGCGGCAACTGGCCCTGGCGGTTCGATGCGACCTCCTGAACGTAAAGGTGAAACTGATCCCGAGGAATTGGCACGCGTGGATCGTCTGGTCGAAGTCGCCAGGTCAACGTTGCTGTTTCAATTCCCCTGTCAGTCGGCCGATAGGCGCCATGAGCGTCGCGATTGACGGCGATCCGTGTTTCTCTGTCGTTTGACACCGCGATCTCGTATCGCACCTTGCCCGTGATGGCCTTGTCTTTCGGTCTGGCAAGTGGTGCATCCAACTGCATTCGTCCGTCACCAGGCAGCAGCTCACCATCCCAACCACTCCACACGACGATCCAGCCGTGCCGCATCAGAAATCCGTTGCCGGGGTCTTTCGGATCATTCTCTCCGGCACTGTCGTTGAAGAATCGAACGGCCAGCTTTCGACCGCGATTATTGACGTCATACAACGCCGCGCCGCGGGCTTTGGTCAGATCCTTCGGAACCAGCAGATCGAGGTCGGCGCTGAACTCGACGCGACCACGTTTGTTCTTAGCTGCGTGCTGCAAATCAATGATTCGCTGGTTTCCCCGCAGCTTCGGATCGATCTCGAAAAATACGCGACCAACGACCCGCTCATACGCTCCAACGTCGCCGAACGCGCGACCACCGGCGAATGGCTCGCGTCGTTCGATTTCGAATCGAGTCAGCTCAGCCACCGCCTGATCAGCCAAACCGATCGAGAATAGAACCAGGCACAGGCAAACGAGTCGCAACTGAATCATCGGGCGTCTCCGCTTTTCTTCACGCGTATCTTCTGGTGACTCGAAAAGGATCTAAGTTAGGCGTGGGGCAGTTGAGAATTCACCAACGCCCCCGACTTTACGCCGGGGGTTCTCGCGTCTTTGCACTACCGATTGCGTAGTGCAGCAACGCGAGAACCCCTGAGATAAACTCAGGGGCGGGAAACTCTCATCTGCCCCACGCCTT
>CAUZFZ010000341.1:0-3410 GCA_963579025.1 Planctomycetota bacterium
AAATGAAGTCCCCCCGCGACATCCAGCCGCCAACGCGGCAAACTCACACTCAACAACAACTTACGTCAGCATAACCACCGCCACGTAAAGGGATCACGCCCCACCGCAAGACGGATCGGTCCGCCTGGAAGTGGAATTGCAGGACGACCAGATCCAGTTTCACATCGAAGACTCGGGAATTGGAATCTCTGCTGAAGAAATTCCGCAGGTATTCGATCGCTTCTTCCGCAGCGGTGATTCACGCGTTCGAGATCTCGAGGGAACGGGTCTGGGGCTGGCGTACGTTCGTGAGGTAGCGCGACTGCACGGCGGCCAGCTCACGGTGCAGAGCGAGATGGAATGCGGTTCGCGATTCACTCTTTCGTTGCCCGCGTAATCGCAGTCGCTTCTGAATGTGGACGCCGGAATGAGCTTTCGATCCTTATTGTTTGACGGAATTCAGTATGTACGAATTGTCGCAACAGGGAGCGGTCGATGTTATCTCCGGCAACAAGCCGCTGAACATCGAGTATGTTGATGCGGTACGTGAAATCATCAACCGTTGCACGGAGTCGGGACAACCACGGATTGTGTTCAATCTGCGGGGCATTCCCGTGATCGACAGTTCCGGTCTGGAACTACTGCTTGACGCGCGTGATCGATGTCAGCTCCGCGGTGGCCATCTGCACATGGCCACTCCCAATGGACTGTGCGGTGACATTCTGAGGGTTACGGGAGTCGATTCACGATTCGAAATCTTCGACGACGTCTTAACGGCTGTGGGGAGCTTTGCGCTATGAGAGCAGCCATGTCCGGCCCAACTTCGCAGCCTCCAGCAATCATCGGCGTGCCAGCGCGGCAGGTTTCATCTCTGGGTCTCGAACTGGTACGCAGCGGCGTCATCACAAATGACGAACTGGACGCCGCTCGGGCCGAGCAGGTGCAGCGCGGCTGGGAGCTGGAACGAGTCCTGCTCGAACTGGGATTCATCTCGGAAGACGAACTTGTGCCGTTCACAAGTCGTTTGCTGGGCGTAGCATCGCTGCGACTGCGCGAGGGGCATGTAGATCCGCAGGTGGTTCAACTTCTTCCGCGAATTCCCGCTCGACGCATGAAAGCTATCGCGCTGTTTCGGGTCCGCGACGAACTGACCGTTGCAATGGCCGAGCCGCAGTGTCTGGACCATACGGACGAGATTGAGCGAATCACGGGGCTGGAGGTGCGTCCGGTGTATGCACTCGCCAGCACAATTGACCAAATGCTCGAGCGTGCGTACGACAACGGTTTCGGCGATCACGCGATTACTGCCGACTTCGACCAGAACGACATCCAGGTCGACAACGAATTGGTGTCGATCGAACTTGAGTCGGGTGGACTGAGCGACGAAGCGAGTCCGGTTATCAACCTCGTCAATTATGTAATCGTGCATGCGGTGCGACAGGGGGCGAGTGACGCCCATATCGAACCGGGACTCAATCACTCCATCGTGCGCTTCCGGATCGACGGGCAGTTACGCGAGGTGCTGCGTCCGCGGCGGGAATTTCACCCGGCGATCGTTTCGCGTCTGAAAGTTATGGCAAAGCTGGACATCGCCGAGCACCGCACTCCACAGGACGGCCGCATCCAGGTTTCCGTGGAAGGCGCCGGTATCGATCTGCGTGTGTCGACTCTGCCGACAGTCCGCGGTGAAAAAGTGGTGCTGCGTGTTCTTGACCGTCGAAACATCACATTCAATCTGAACGATCTGGGAATCCCTACTCATCTGCTTGAGCGGATGGAGAAAATGCTCACTCGTCCACACGGGCTGATGCTGGTCACGGGACCAACAGGTAGTGGAAAAACGACAACACTGTACTCGGCCCTCGAACTCGTGAAATCGGTGGAAAAGAACATCGTGACGGTCGAGGACCCGGTGGAGTATCAGCTTGAACTGATCAATCAGATTCAGGCAGGATCTCGGCAACTCAATTTCTCGACGGCGCTTCGCTCGATCCTGCGTCAGGACCCCGACATCATCATGGTCGGAGAAATACGCGATCGGGAGACAGCCGAGATCGCCATTCAGGCGGCGCTGACCGGTCACCTGGTTCTCAGCACGCTACATACGAATGATTCACCCAGTGTCGTTACGCGTCTCCTGGATATGGGTGTTGAATCATTCAAGATATCGGCAGCTCTGGTGGGTGCGATCGCTCAGCGTCTGGTGCGCACGATTTGCCCATCCTGTCGGACGACCTACTACCCTGCGGAAGACCTGCTGGAGTCGATTGAATATACCGGAGATCGACGGCGTCAGTTTGTGCGAGGAGAAGGTTGTCACGAGTGCTTCGACACCGGCTTCCGTGGCCGCATTGGGATTTACGAAGTCATGCTTGCCACCAGGCGGGTTCGAGAGCTCATTGCGAAGTCACCAGACATTGATCAGCTCCGTCGCTGCCACCTCGACGAAGGCGGCACGACCTTGATGCAGGCCGGAATCCGCATGGCGGAAGAAGGCCGAACAAGTCTTGAAGAGGTTGTCCGTGCGGCAATGGCCGATTAGGAACGCGGAACCGTTGGGGTAATAGCCCTGGCCGGCCACGCAGCCAGCAAGCCGTATTTCAACTCTGAAGAACAAACACGTCATGCAGTTTGACTACATCGCAAAAAACACGGACGGACTGTCCAGTTCTGGCCTCCTGACCGCCGAGTCATCCTCAGACGCGAGACTGCGTCTGCGCGAACGAGGACTGTTTGCACTATCCATAGCGCCGACATCGACCACAAAGACATCGACGTCAGCACGACGCGGAATGATTCGACGCTCACACATTGGCAAGTCCGACGTGCTGCTGCTGACAAACCAACTGGCCATGATGTCGGATGCAGGCGTAGATCTGGGTGAGTCTCTGCAAATCGTCGCGGAACAGTGTCCAAACGAGAGCCTGCGTGTCGTCCTGACTCAGATCCACGAGGATGTGTCCGCTGGCGTAGCCGTTTCTGATGCACTGCGGAAGCACTCAACGATATTTGGCGAGGCTTACGTGGCCAGTATTTCAGCCGGGGAAGCGTCTGGCACATTGACGGACGTGCTCTCGCGTCTGGCAGAACTTCTTCGTCACGAAATGCGGCTGCTGAATGCTATCCGGTCTGTGATGGCGTACCCAGTCGTTCTGATCGGAGTCGCGTTTGTTGTGATGTCGGTGCTCGTATTCTTCATCTTGCCGCAGTTTGAGACAGTGTTCACCAGTCTTGGCAAAGATCCGCCCTGGCATACTAAGTGTCTACTGGATGGCGCTGGTTTGGTTCGAGTGTATTTCCCACTGATCGGCCTGGCCGTATCTGCAGTTCTGGCGGGAGTGCTGAAGTTTGGTGGAACGGAGCGTGCCGCGCGGCACTGGGACGGCATTATAGTCAACCTTCGTTTCATCAAGCCGGCCACGCGGTCGTTG
>CAUZFZ010000342.1:0-3396 GCA_963579025.1 Planctomycetota bacterium
GTACGCTCGAGGGCGGAAAAAACGGATCGAACTGCGTCCGCTCGATGCCCGCATGTCGCTGCCGTCCGGTCATGCGTCCTATCTGTTTGAAGGTGACCTTCCGGCAGGCGTGCAACGGCCGGAATTTCTCGGAAGCGATGGATGAGGAGCCTGGTCTGGTCAAGCGTCAGCCGTGATGCAGCCACGGGAAGCAGCAGGCCGGTTTAAAGCACGTCCAGCGTGCCGTCTCCGCATGCTTCGGCGGCCTCCAACCGATCACAGAGTTCCAGGAGCTGATCCTGCGTCGCGCCTCCGTTCGTTTGGTTGATGGATCGACAGACGTCTCCAATCAAGTGCTCGAGTTCGAAATGGTCCATCGGGACGATTTCGATGTCATGACTCGCGTCGCAGGCCTTCAGTGCATGTTCAATCTGTTCGAACGGATATCCGTATCGAAGGAGAAGTGAGCGTTCGGCAGGTGTCAGCGGAATCTCGATAGTCTCTTGTGCCATCAGGGACAATCTCCTTCGTGACCGACACCAGGCCGATGACGGGCTGACTTCGATGCCGTGCGTTACGCAGCGTCTGAAACGCCATCGATGTTCTCTCGAAAATTCCACGGCATCCAGCGATCCGAAAACTTCGTGACGTCCGCGGCATTGAGCTGGAGCTGGTTTAGATAATCGAACGCGTTGGCACCGTTCAACTCGCAGGTGTAGATCAGGCTCATGTACATGTCGCCCACGCGGGCTCCGTTGCGGGTTTTGTAGAACATCGAATTCTTGCGGTGCAGAATCGCTTTGTTCAGCGCACGTTCGCACACATTATTGTCCAGCGGCGCTCCCGCTTTGCGGAGGAACAGCGTGAGTGGTTCCCAGCGTTTGAGCAGATAGTTGATTGCTTCACCGAGAGCCGAGTTCGGTTCGACCAGTTTATCGTCGAACTGACGCTGCAGCCATGAATGGAGATCACCCATGGTCGGCGTGCTGTGTGTCTGGTGCCAGGCGAGGCGTGTGTCAGCACACATGCCTTCGTCACGCGCGACCTTGTCGTTGTGACAGATCACCCTGAACGCTTCGATCACATGCCGGCATTCTTCGGGAAATCGATCGTAAAGTTCCACGAAGTTGCGGCGGCCATGCGCCGAACAGTTCGACAGAATCGTGTCGAATTCCCGGGGCAGATTCCGCGCCAGTCCGTCACACATCTGGATGGGCGCTTCGAGCCGGGCCGCACGATGCTGCAAAACGTCCGACAGATTTTCACCCGCATGCCGGCGGCCACTGAAAAACAGTGCCATGCGAACGCCGGCAAGCGTGGCGACAACGCCGGATGTAAACAGTCCGGTGCGCCTGGGATCATGCTCGTCTTCTGATGGGGGTGTTTTTCTGGCGCGTTCTCCCATCAGTTCCGGAATTCGAACGGTCGTATCGTCGTTGTGCACGACTTCACCCTGGGCGGCCTGCCGGACGAGTTCTTCATAAGCCGGAGCGATCAACGAAGAGGCCGCATGAGCAATGTCCCACTGAGTCGAGGCTGCCAGAGGAATCTCACAACTCCCCTGCAGCCGTTGAACCCGGTTGAACGGCAGGCCGCTTCCATACTTTAACAGTCCGATCATACTGGCAACCGTATGGTCGTACTTGTCGTCACCAACGCCGGCGGGAACCGGTGCCGTGAACAGTTTTCCGCACAGATGGCACCGCAGCTTCTGCCTGCGATACACGGTTGCCTGCAGGGGTGCCTGGCCAACAAAGCGAACCAGCACACCGGGTGACTTCTCGTACAGCTTCCCCTGACCGCAGTCGGGACAGGCGTCGCCTGGCGAAAGTTCCGGATGACTGACGTGTACCTGGTCGGCGCCCGGATAATCTTCGGCAGCATACCTGCCATGACCAGGCGGAGGCTCAGAGGAACCGTCGTCCTCGCTGCTCTCAAATTCGCTGGACGCGTCATCCGCATCGTCACCGCCAGACGGATTCGGAATGTCGTCCCCATCGCCAAGGACGTTCTTTGATTTCTCGCTCGTTGCACCAAACATCAATTTGCGAAGACGGGCGATCGTGGTCTTCTTGTCTCCCACGATCTGAAAGAACCCCGCGTACGATGCGAAGACGTGACGCATCAGCTCCATGTCTTCCTCACGAAGCGTATTGGAGTCGGCTCGCTGGAGGAGTTCCTCAAATCGTTCAGAAGTCACTTCAATAATTTCCGGTGCATTCCGAGTCATGATTCGACCGGCTTTCCCTGCCACGCGTTCGATCCATCGAACACGAATGGAACAGAGTTCCCGATCAGGAATCAAGAGCAGTTTGTTCCGCTCAGGTGCACGGAGCGACCGGACGCCAGTCGGGTGCCGCGGACGTTCGATCCGGATTGCCGGCAGAGAACAGGACAGACAACTGATGCGCAGCCAGAGTCTTCACTCGAGTGTCCTGGTTCGCCGCGGATGGCCACCAGCGGAATCGTCCTTCAGAAAGACGTTTGTGACACAACCAAAACCCCTGGCCGTCGTACACCAGCGCTTTGATCGCCGTGCGGCGACGATTGCGGAAGACAAACACGGCACCGGCAAACGGATCCTGCCCGAGAGAGTCTTTGCAGAGTCGCACCAACCCGTCGATTCCCCTGCGAAAATCGGCCGGCTCGACAGCGACCAGAATTTTCATCTGCGGCGTGATCTGCAACATCACTCTCCGCTCCAGAAGCTTCGGCCCAGAGCCACCAGGTCAGGCACGTCACAGCCCCGCAGATGCACTCGCATGCTGGCACCCAAGCCATCTTCAAACTCCACGACACATTCCCCCGAGGGTGCAAGCGACGGCGGTGACAGTTCGATGAATTCCCCAGACACGGAGGAGCAATCGGGAGTCTTCGCGGCAACGCGTTTCTTCAGCCTATGGTAATCCAGCTTCAGTGTGGAAGCAGTGCGGCTGAGGCCATGAGCCTCTGCCAGTTTTACAGCCAGCCCCCAAAGCTGATCCGGGATACGGGCCCCGACTTTCCGATCCCCACGCCAGGCCTCAAAGCGATCTCGCCCACGTGCCAGCGAACCGGAAATGTCGCCACGCTGTCGTCCAACCATGGTCGTCCTCCAAAAAGGTGAAACCAACCACGGTAACCGTCACCCGAAAATCGTTCATGCAGGCTGGCCGGAAGGACACGATTTGTACCCACGATAAACCCGGATGGACCAAATAACGCGCCCACCTTTTTGCCAACGTTTCATAGATTGTGGCGGCGGCGTATTCGGAAACCTCGCCCCATTCGAATTGCATTTCATGGTCGGTGATGAACTCAGACGCTCAGCAACCATTGTTTCAAGACAGAATGTCTGTCTCACACAACCATAACCAGCGCCCACTAAATCTACGGAACTTCACACACCCTTGGCGACCACCGCTTTGGCAACGCTTG
>CAUZFZ010000343.1:0-3284 GCA_963579025.1 Planctomycetota bacterium
ATCCGCTACTACAACTTCGAAAGAAAACACTCCAGCATCGAATACCTCAAACCTGCCCAGTTCGAATCTCTCATCAACCAACCAGAATAAGAGAACGCACTGTCCGCAAAAACGTCACCACCCCAGAGAGTCATCCGATGTCCAAGAGGCGAAACGAAGAGTCCGGAAAACCGCGTCGGCAGTACACGCCGGAGTTCAAGGAAGAGGCAGTGCAGATGCTTCTCGATGGCCACTCGGCCAGCTCAGTCTGTGAGCGGCTGGGGTTGTCGGGATCGAACACGCTGTATCGTTGGAAGAAGGAATTTCTTGGAAGGGAAAGTCCCGTCGCCGGTTCACTTGAGAAGCGTGTCCGTGAACTGGAAGCGGAACTGCGTCGTGTGGAATGTGAGCGTGAGATCTTAGAAAAAGCGTTGAGCATTTTCGGCCGCAACGGGTAGTCGATGTGTTCGCGGCTGTGGAGCAGATCGCGATCAGTGAGTCACTGGCGGTGTCGTCGATCTGCGAAGTGCTGTCGGTGAGCCGCTCGGGTTTCCCTGCCTGGTAGAGCCGCGGTTTGTCGGCGCGTGATGTTCGAGATGAGGAACTGATGCCGTTGATTCGAGACATTTTCTGGACTCATCGCCGTCGTTACGGAGCACGTCGGATTGCGGTGGAACTGGCATCGCAGGGAGAACAGTGCGGCGTCGCGCGTGTCGCGAAGCTGCTTGAAACGCAGGGTCTGAAGGCGATTCAGCCGAAGTCGTTCCGACCACGGACGACGAACAGCCGGCATCGTCTGGGCTACAACTCGAACCTGCTGCGAGAGCGTGAAACACCGCAGCGGATCAATGAAGTGTGGGTGGGAGACATCACTTACATTCCGCTGCATGGCGGTCGCTTCGGTTACCTGTCTCTACTGATGGACTTGTATTCGCGGCGTGTTGTGGGCTGGGAGTATCAGGACTCGATGACCGATGCGCTGGTGTTGATTTCTCTGAAGAAAGCGATTCGAGAGCGGCAGCCAGCGACAGGCCTGATTTATCACACTGACCGTGGCGGCCAGTATGCCTCGCATTCGTATCGAGATGTTCTGCGTCGCGCGTCCATGCTTCAAAGCATGAGCGGCGTGGGAAACTGTTACGACAACGCCTTCATGGAATCGTGCTTCGGCACATTGAAGACAGAGCTGGAACTGACCGAATACGCCGACAGCGTGGAAGCGGTCCGCGAGCTGTCGGCGTATCTGCACTATTACAACCAGGACCGCAGACACTCATCGCTCGACTACCTGACCCCAGTCGACTTTGAATTACGAACGACCGTGCCGATTTAAGGACTTGCACTGTCCGCGCAACCTGAAGCACCCCACGCTGACGGCTGCAGTCTGGAGTGACAGAGACAATTCTTCGCGGTCTATCTCGGTCGCAGCACTGCAGCCCATTGTTGATGCGGCGATAGAGATGTGGGTTGCAACCGGCCTGACCACGGCCGAACTGGCACGATTGAACAGCATGGATGTCACGATTGGTCCGCTGTCAGGTCCACGGCTCGGTATGGCGTATGGCAGTTCCGAGTCATTGTTGATGACGATGCCGCAGGGATCGGATGGTTTGTTGATGGAACACCGTATGACCATGCCGAGTTTGTTTCCGGTATCCGCCGAAAAGAGAAAGGCGAGACGTCGCCGAACGGCATGTATGACATTCTCTCCGTCGTCGCCCACGAATTCGGACACATACTTGGCCTGTCAGATGTTGATCCGGATCAGCGCATAAACGATGTCATGGGCTCCATCCTGCAGCCTGGACAACGCCGGTTGCCACAGAGTGTGCATTTCAGCCTGTCAGAAGCTGATGAAGCTTCGATGGCCGACCGGATGCCGCAACAGGTCGTTTTTCAGACGGCCACATTGTCAGGGCTCGCCGTAAGATCGAATGCCTTGGAGATTCACAGGATTCTTGTGACAGACTTGCGTCTGATTGACCCAACATTGGCGTATTCAAATGAATTGAAGACGCATAACCCGACGCAATCCAAAGACGTACACATGGAGAGAGAGTCAGTGTCCGCCGTTGAGCAGATTGCTGTTATCATTGAACTGCCTGGGAGACTGCTGGCACCGCAGCTCATTTCCCGATCGTTCGTTGATGGTGAATCTCGCAATTCTCTGTGACGAATCTAATCTTGCGATAAGGACATGTGTCATGAGGCAACTGACTGTCATTGTCATTTTGCTTGTTCTGACAGGATCGGCGGTGGTCTACGGGCCAACGGACTCTTCGGATCAGGAACAAGAGTTGCCGGACGTTTCGTGGTATGCCGAGCTGAACGCCTCGGATGCCGAAGCTGCTCTGTTCCGAAAGGCTTTGGGACCGACCGAAAGTCACTTCGTCCAGCCTCGTCGCATCTCATCTGAGATTCTGACCGAACTGTTTCCAGAGGTTGTGTTTGTCGAGTTCTTTCGTGTTTCTGAAGACGATGCTGTTCCGGCCCGGAACTGGATTGCAGTCGACCCGCAGAGCGGTCTCACGTGCATCGGGGCAAGGTTTGGAAATGTTGAGAATCTGTTTCAGATGCGAAACGTCCAACTGACGGACGCAGAGGATGCGTCCAGAATTGCTGCGGTCCTTGATGCGTTCGTGAACCCCATTCGACCAGGGATCAACTGGAGAATGGGGGAACACGAACTCAGAGAGGATGGCAGGTGGATACTCAACATGAACACTCCACGCCCTCACCTCGTGGTCGAGGTGGATGCAGATGGATTCGTCGAAAGTGTGTCCTATCAGACACGAGTCATCCCGTTCGAAAATTGATTCACCGTTCGAGTGGTGGAAGGCATACTGCATGCGGGCAGTTCACTCTTTCCAAGCAAACGATCAGGAACGAGGCAAGCGATGAGGGGCATGTTTGCGGTCGTCATTCTACTTGCGGTTATCTACGTGGGCGCAGTTGTTACATCCGAAGGGAACAAGATCTCTGTAGACGAACCGCTGCCAACCGCGTGATATCACGATCTCGCAGCAGTTCGCTCAGACCATCGGCAGTCTGAGGACGTCCAACTTGCTGTGCACTCAGCTGGCTGTGCAACGACCCGATGATCGGAACCAGACGCTCAGAATCAATGAGCCGGTTGAAATCCGAGAGCGTGCTCTTGCAGATCCGCTCCACAGAAAGATGCTTCTGCGCCTGCCGGGTCTGACTCAAATCCTCGACCGTCCGCAGCGAGCGTACCACTGGATTGAAAAACGCCAGCAGGTACACCACGAAGACGTCATCCAGAAACAACTCACGATTCCCGTGCA
>CAUZFZ010000344.1:0-3190 GCA_963579025.1 Planctomycetota bacterium
GCTTGTTCCGGCCTACTCCGCGAATCGAAAAACTTACAGCCGTTCTGCGTTGGAACGAGTGGACGTCGCTTACTTGCGCACGACCCAGATATTGCGGTACCGCACCGGGTTGTTGTGATTCTGGAAATAGATTGGCCCCGGGTCGGCGCCTTCCCTGACTGGAGCGGCGGTCGTGCCCTTCGGCAGTTCGACGTTCTCGTGAATCTTCACACCGTTGTGCAGCACGGTCATCGTCGCGTTCTTTGTCTTTTTGCCCGCTTCGTCAAAGGTCGCCGTCGTGAACTCGACGTCGTACGTCTGCCATGACAGCGGCGGCAGGCACATGTTCACGTCCGGATCTTTGATCGAGTAGATGCCGCCGCACTCGTTGTGTTTGCCGTCGAGGCCGAACGAATCGAGCACCTGAACTTCGTAGCGACCCTGCATGTAGCAGCCACTGTTGCTGCGTCCCTGACCGCCCGCGTATGGCATGTAAGACAGCATAAATTCCACGTGCAGCGTGAAACTCTGGAACGTGTCCTTCGACGTGCAGCCCTGCTCCAGCAGTTTGTCTTCTGTCAGCCGTCCACCGTTGAATGTGTCGGCGGTACTGCCATCGAACAGAACGACGGCTCCTTCCGGCGCCTTCTTGCCCAGTGTGGGACTCTCGCGGACAACTCGTTTGAGGTGACCGAGTGCCTCACCATTCGGACTGGTGATCGTCAGCTTGCCGTCGCTGAGTGCGCCGCGGCCCTCGTCCTTGTGGCTGAATCGGACAACGCCACTGTCATCCGCAGTGCCCTCGGATTGAATCCGTTCGTCTTTCTTTCCATCCCAGCCGTCGCCCGGCAGGCCGCCCTTGTACGAGACCGCTCGAAACTTGCCGTCGTTCAGCGAGATGACCTGCACGCCCCATTTGCAGTCTTTGCCATCCTCACACTTCAGAGTTCCCGTGTATTCCCCCTGAGTGGCAAAACTCTGACCAGCGTCTCTGGCGTTAAGAGCCGGCTTGTTAACGGGCTTCTTTTCGTCCGCCGCTTTGGCGAGTTGAGTCGCGGCAACTGCAGCGGCCAGCACGAGGAGCAGAAGTTGTCGAGTCATGAGCATGTCCTCATTGGGGTGATTCACGAGTCATCGCGGCCGCATGTTCCGGCCCGCGCGACGGTATTCTGCGAGGGGCTCTGAAAGTCTGCAAGGAGGCGCAAAGGAGTCATCCCGCGAAACGGAATGACTACATCCGACAGAACCGATTCGGTGTGCCATTCCGGTCTGTAATTCACGGACGGATCACGATTCCGGCCGGACCTGGCTCGATTGGACGTGATAAATTCTCGATACACCGAGTAACACGCGTGTGAATTCACTTCGCCAGAGCGTGAATCAGCCCGTGTTGTCTTCGGCCCAACCCACCTGATTGACATCCCCGTTCTCTCCAGGCCGCCCACGCGGCTTCGATGCAACCGCCATGTGTGGTTCAGGAACGCCGATCGCCGCGTGCATGCTCGTTTGGGCAGGCGAAGTTCCTGGAGAGTTGACCGCCGGACTGGACATCTGGAAGCCATGATCAACCGCGTCTTCACCATTCTGATTGCACTGCTTCTTCTGGTCCTGCTGTCGATCGTGTCCTCGCCACGGGCACTCGGCCAGACACAGGTTTCGCTGTCACCGCCGATTGACATTCCCGTCGCGTCCGAGGTATCGGCTGTCTCCGTTCCTCAGCTGCCGTTACTAGCCTCAGTGTCGAGCGAATCCACACGGGCCCCGTCCACACCGCACGACATTTGCGAGGAGATTCACTGGGTCGTCAACGTGCGTGACTGTCAGGACGACGGGTGCCACGACGCCTGCGGATGTCAGTTCGGTTACGAATGGGAAGACTGCTGCGGAAATCGCGGTGAGTCTAATGTTGCGGCCTTCCGAAACTGGCTCCGGCCCGGCGTCCCCGTGTGCTTGATGGTTCACGGCAGCTTCGTTCCAGAAGAAACGGTCTATACAGACTGCCGCAACACATTTCTGTGGCTGCGAGGTGCTGCGCCGGAGCGACAACTGCAGATGGTTTTTCTCAGTTGGCCCAGTGACGGAATTTTCACGCTCAATGGCGAAATCGCCCTGTCGTCACTCGTGCCGGGACTCGACGTCGCAATCCTGGGTCGTCGCGCCGAACAGAACGGCCTGCTTCTGGCACGTCTGATCCAGCTACTGCCGACCGAATCACCCGTCTGTCTCATCGGACACAGCCACGGAGCACGAATCGTCTCGTCCGCGCTGCATCTGATGGGCGGAGGCTGCCAGCGCGGCGTGCGCATCGGCGACGGACCCTCACATCGCCTGCGAACGATCCTCGCCGCTGCCGCCATCGATCACGACTGGTTCGTTCCCGGACAGCGTTATGACCGCGCACTGCGGGCGACCGAGTGCCTGTTGAATCTTCGGTGCCGCCACGATTGGGCGCTGTCGGTCTACCCATTGCGTGAAGCATTCTCACGTCATGCGCTCGGCCGGGGAGGCTTCAGTGATCAGGACCTGGAGCAACTCGGCGAACATGCGCAGCGTCTGTGGGAACTCGACGTCACGCCGTACACACAGCGTGGACACATCTGGCCCAAGTACTACGAGCACCCGGAACTGGCCCACAGCCTCGTGCCCTGGGTCTACTTCGATTAGCACCCAGTGATACGGGAGTTCGAGTTCGATTTCCCCGCCTTCACTCGGAGCCCGGGGACGAGTCACACGGCGGCTGTGCTACACCTTGGCGATTTGATCCTGCAGCTTTTTGGCGTCGTCATCGTCAACGTAGTCACTGTGACACGATGCCTTGGCTGACTCCGCTTCCATGCCCTTACGGGTCTTGGAGGCCAGCTTATGGATTTCATCCGGTGACAAAACGCCGCGTGTCTCGAGCACGGCCAATTGATCGCTGTTCAGCGCTTCGGTGACTTTAGCCTTGTCCCATGCGTACTCCTCGTCCTTACCGGAGACGAACATCTCGATCTCTTTCGAGATCCGCACGCTGCACCAGTCGTGTCCGCACATGGCACAGAAGTCCGTGTCGACGTCGAGGTCTTCGTCGTGCAGGGCCCGAGCGTACTCCGGGTCGAAGCTGAGTTCGAAGTGCTTTTCCCAGTTGAGGGCAGCGCGGGCTTTCGTCAGTTCGTCATCGCGATCACGCGTCCCGGGAATGCCCAGCGCCACATCTGCCGAATGTGCGGCG
>CAUZFZ010000345.1:0-3188 GCA_963579025.1 Planctomycetota bacterium
CAAGACGGCGACCACCGAGAAGGCGAACATCCAGAACGAGCTTCGCGATCTGATGCTGGCGACGCTCGACACGCCCGCCTCGCTCCGCGATCGCATGAAACGCATCCACCGACGATTCGCCGAGTACGAGCAGGCCATGCGGGATCTCTCCGGCGGCAACCTGCGACTGGTGGTGTCGATCGCCAAGAAGTATCGCAACCGCGGACTGAGCTTTCTGGACCTGATCCAGGAAGGCAACACCGGGCTGATGCGGGCGGTCGACAAGTATGAGTACCGTCGCGGTTACAAATTCTCGACCTACGCCACCTGGTGGATCCGTCAGGCGATCACGCGAGCGATCGCCGACCAGGCCCGTACGATCCGCATCCCGGTGCATATGATCGAAACCATGTCCAAGCTGCGTCGGGTCAGCAAAGAGTTGCTGCAGGAACTCGGCCGCGAACCGACAGTGGAAGAGACGGCTGAAGCCGCCGAAGTCAGTGTCGAGGAAGCCAAACGCGTGCTGAAAATCAGCCGCCATCCGGTCAGCCTCGACCGACCCGTCGGCGAAAGTGAAGACAGCTACTTCGGCGACTTCGTTGAAGACACCAGTTCGGACAGCCCGGTCAACTCAGCGACTCAAGAGATGCTGAAGGAGAAGATCGACTATGTGCTGAAAACGCTGACCTACCGCGAGCGCGAGATCATCAAACTCCGCTACGGCCTGGGCGACGGCTACACGTATACGCTGGAAGAAGTGGGACGCATCTTCAAAGTGACCCGCGAACGCGTCCGGCAGATCGAAGCGAAAGCCGTGCGTAAACTTCAGCACCCAGTCCGCAGCCGCCAGTTGAAAGGCTTCCTGGAAAGCCTCGCGGCAACAGCCTATTAAGCGACAGCCACGGCATCAGACAAAGAAAGCCCGGTTCAATTGAACCGGGCTTTCTTATTGACCTGTTACTGAACGTCGCGTTTACGCGGTCTTCGCGATGTTGACGAAGCAGTGGACGTGCGGCAGTACGCGGTAGTTCCAGACGAAGCCCGGGCCTTCCAGCCGCCAGAAATGCCACGGTTCGGATTTCTGCGGGCGGTCTTTGTCGGCGTAGAACGCCAGGTGCATCGCGTCCATGCCGCCGTTGGCTTTGACGATCTCCATCACCTCGTCAACATCTTCTTTCCGGTACGGCGACAGGATGTCGCGCATGACCAGCTCGACGAGTTTTCGCTGATCATCGCTGAGATCACCGATGTCGATCCCCGGCCGTGGCTGATCTTTGCCACGGAACTGGACCGACTTCGCCTGTTCACCTGGGGTGCCTTTCGCGATGGCCTGCTTCTGCTGCGAAGCATCCAATGAGTCGAATACGGTCATCACTCGTTTCGTCTGATAGTTGAAGACGTTGTCTTCATCGTAGCCGTGGAAAAGATGCCCGTAATACATCGGGCCGCCGAACGCCGCGCCCGGCAGGCTGTTGCCGTCACAACGAACGGTCAGATGGTGTCCCGTAAACAGCCATGCGAATTGTCCGTCGCCGGACGGATCACCGAACAGGTGGCTGCCGCAACGTTCGAACGCACCGCTGGAATCCCAGGTCCCGTCTTTGCTGATCCGGCGGTATCCCTCTTCGTCAGCGAGGATTGATTTCAGGATGCGATGAACGAGGTCCTGCTGCGGCTTTGTGTATTGCTCGTCGATCCGCTGATTCGAGAGCGGTCGGTTGTACATCTTCATCCGGGTCGGAGTCTGACCTCGTCCACCACCACCGTCGTTCCATGGCAGCACGAGTTTCGACTTCTGGTCGTCCGACAGAGTACTGTGCAGTTCTTTGATCAACGACTCGGCCGGCTTGGGCGCTGCTTTCGCCGGCGCGTCCTCTGCCACCGCAGTACCAGAAAGAAGTCGAATTGCACTCACTCCCGCGGCCGCGCCCGCGACAGTTCGCAGAAATTCGCGTCGATTCGGTGCGTCAGGCAGCATTGGAAATGACGATTCAAACGGCGTCACACAATCAGCGCAAACGGGTCGCGGGTCTTCGATCATGCACATGTTCTGCTCCTGAATGTCTGAGGATTTGAAACTCACTGGTTCCGAAGCTCAGTAGCTCTGAGCGCCCCATGAATCATCCGGCCGTTGCGAGATGTCCACAAGCGCCGGCGCTGAACTCGGTGAGCCGGACGTCTCTCATCGTAAGCATGGCCACTGGCAACGCAACACGGGATCGACGTTCAGGCAACAGCAACCGGACGTTTGCACCGGTGTCGAACGGCCGGCTCTACTGTCGCGATGGGTGCAAAGCTAATCTCGTGCGCGCCCCCGCGTTTCGACTGTAGCCGCCGCAAAGCAGAGGCCGCCGCAAATGAGAAGTACATTTCCTCTTGCGTGTCTTGGATTCGCCTTCGTTACATGGACATCCTGCTCGGCGGACGACGAGATCTGGCCGCTTCCCGAATGGGCGCGGGCCAGTCCAGCCGAGGTCGATATGGACGAGGCGGAACTGCGGAAAGGTCGCGACTATGCACTGACGGGCGGCGGATCCGGTTACATCACGCGGCATGGCAGGCTGGTGATGTCGTGGGGAGATCCCGACAGAAGATACGACCTCAAGTCGACGACGAAGTCGATCGGCGTCACCGCGCTGGGCCTGGCAATCGCGGATGGCACGATGGGTCTGGCGGACAAGGTTGTCACTCATCATCCAACGTTCGCTCTTCCGCCGGAATCCAACAGGAAGTCCGGCTGGATCGATCGCATCACGATTCAGCACCTGGCGACTCAGACGGCCGGCTTCGAGAAACGTGGCGGATACACAAAGCTGGTATTCGAGCCCGGCACAAAATGGTCCTACAGCGATGGTGGACCAAACTGGCTGGCCGAATGCATCACGCTGGCGTACGAACGCGATGTCAATGATCTCATGTTCGAGCGAGTCTTCACGCCGCTGGGTATCGACCGCAAGGACCTGAGCTGGCGTCGCAACAGTTATCGTGCGAAAGAGATCGACGGTGTCGCGCGGCGCGAATTCGGGTCGGGCATCAGTGCCAATGTGAATGCGATGGCTCGGATCGGATACCTGTATCTGCATCAGCAATTCCCGGACGGTCTGTCTCCTCGGGGATTTTGGGGCTCAGAGCGGAGTGAGGAGGGTTTTGCTCGGACGATGGGGCTGGTGCGACTGGCTTTGAGCTGACTCATCGGGTCGCGTGCCTGT
>CAUZFZ010000346.1:0-3173 GCA_963579025.1 Planctomycetota bacterium
AGCCGGATCGTGTCATCCGGACATTCGGCGAGCATCGACTGTTCTGCCCCGGCGACGAATGGAAACTTCGTCAGCAGTGATCCACCGCTACGGATCAGGACCCATTGCAGCGATTTACCGGGATCGACCGGGATAGTCACCTGACCCTTGCGGTCGCTCCGATAGATGTCCGGTTTGGGACGCTCCGGGGGCGGCTCTGAAGACTCATCCGGCTCTTTCGGTTTGGCTCCAGGTTTGGGCGCCGGGGGCGGGAGTTCGTCGTACACCGCGACGAGATAACCCACGAGTGGTCGTTGCGATCCGTCTCGTTGTGGAACAAGAGTCAAAGTTGTCTGTGGAAGCTGCGGCCGCAATTCAATCGCTCGCAATTCCATGCGACGCGCACGGAAAGCCCCCAATGGCGTGCCCACTCCGGTTTCAACTTTGCACTCCGCCCGAATGCGTTCCAGCGATTGGGCGGTGATGTAGGTCCAGGGTAGTGTCTGGATGCGCTGCACGACCTGCTTGCGGTCGAGGTACCGAAAGAACGGAACGAACATCGATCCTGGTTCAATCTGACGGAAACCCGGATCGGCTGGCGGGTACTCAGCGGCCTTGTAACGCACACGTGCAGTCTTGGCCGCCTGGTCAGCCGACTCAATCTGAACAACCGGGCGAAACAGTCGCTGAATCACTCGGAAGGCACTGTTCGCGATGGCTCCACGGCTAATCGTCGAGCGGCTTTGAACCGGAGAAATCAGTTCGGATTCACGGTCCCACTCACGGGAACTGACGACGTACTCGCTACCGTGTCGCTCGACTGAAATGGGGTACAACTTGTCGACTTCAAGCACAGGTGGCATCAGGTAGAAGTACAGCATCTCTCGAATGGCGTTGAGCACACCGGCTGGCGCTCTGCCCTCGGCAACCTCCGCGACGAGTTCACCAATCAGTTGCTCCTGTGTCTCGTCGTCTTCGGTATCGAGCATGGTGCGGATGCGCGAGCGGAGGTCGTCAGACAATGGCTGATCTTCATCAGTTGCAAAGTGGCTCTCTGTGGCAGCAATGAGTTGCGCCGGAAGGACATCAGTCAGTCCCTGGCCATTCAGGTACGTACGACGCGAGTCGCCGACGAGTGACACAATGCCAATATCTGAACAGCGTTCGTAAACTTCCGCGAGGACGGTGGCCGAGTCCTGGCTGCCCGCGATCGCGGCAATGACACTTGGAAGCAGTTTTTCCTGAGCGGTCTGCGGGCGCTCACCCTTGTCGTCTTTCGGTTGCTTCGTATTGTCGGCATCCAGCATGACTCGGATCTGTCGACGCAGGTCAGCAGTCAGCGAGCCGTCACCTCGGACTGAGAATTGCGCCTCGACCGTTTGACGGAGCTGTTCGGGTGGAACAGGAACGTCGGGCTCTGGCTCGTTCAGTTTCTCGGCAATCGTCTCGTTGACGAGCTCCGTGCGGATCACCTCGACAGTCAGCTCTTCTCTCAGATGGCGATCGAGTGTCTCTGTGACAAACTGCTCGCGGATGACCTCGACAACCTGTTCTTCCTCAATTCGTCGTTTGATCGAGTCGCCATCCAGACGCTCAATGCCCACTCGGGACAGGGGCGTGATCCAGTCGGCTTCGGTGATCGATACGTCCCACATGGGCCCGATGTTCGTATCCGCGATGCGAGCCAGTTCACGCAGAACCTGGGCACGAAACGCCGGCCCCATCAGCGGGTCTGGCTGAAATACGACTGGAATCTGAACACGATAAATCGTGAGTTCGATGGGCGTGGCCTTCAGGCGGTCGGGAGGGGGAGGCGGCAGGCGGAGTTCTTCGACGACCGGTTCCGGAGTCTTCGACTCCGTCACAGCTGCCTCATCAGGTGGCGTTGCGGGGGCGGGCGTTGCTGCTGCGGGAGCGGGCTGCGCTGGCGCCGGGGCAGGTGGTGGAGTTGCATCTGGAGCCTGAGGCGGCGCTTCAGGCTTCTCGGCTGGCGGGGCTGCCGGTGGAACCTTCTTGTTGCTCGAATTGGTAGCCCGCGGAGCGGACGGAGTTCCCGGCTGGCGACGCGGTGCCGTGTTTTGTGCGACTGTCGTTTGCCCGGAGGCATCGTCCTGCGCGGCAAGCTGCTTCACGACGACCAATGCCGCGAAGATGGCCGGGACCAACGCCAGCAGGGTTAACCGCGTCATCGCTCGTTTTGACATTGCTCTCACCTTACAGCAGCCCTTTCGGGAACCACGGTCCAACGTACCAGCGTTCCACGTTCTGGTAGGGGCTTACGATTTGCTGAGGGAAGCCCTGAATGTTGCGGCGGATCACGATCACGTCGTCGACCTCCCACAACGGGATCAGATAAACCAGCTCGTTCAATCGGAAATGCAACTCACGTAACTGCTGCACGGCCGACCGAAAGTCGACCGCCTGTTCCAGTTCGATCAACTGCTGCCGCAGCCAGTCCGGCAGATGCTCAAGATCGTCGACCCGGGCAGAGGGTTTCATCGTCAGGAATGGCCACAGATCAGCCACGGGCTCGGTCATACGGACGGTTCGATACAGGATGTCCCAGTTCTCTGGAGTCGGTTGGTCCTCGGCGACCAGCGTGACCTTGATACCAAAACGGTTCCATTGCTCGATGATCTTTTCAGCTGCGGCGCGGACTACGGCGTTGGGTTCGCAGACCATGATCAGTTCGGGAATTTCACCCCCCATACGTCTGGCTGCAATCGTCTTCAGCGAAAACGCGACCGTCAGGTCTTTGGGCCGAGGCTCAACCTGTCGCTGATAGGCGTAACTGTTGGACGGGAACGGCGCGGACACGATCCGTCCGCGTTTCATTTCCTGATCCTTCAGCACAGTCGTCTTGAGGATTCGTTCGCGATCCAGCATGTAGGCGATCGAACGCCGGAACTCGCCGACTTTCAGTGGTTCGCTGTTCGGGTTGAACTGCAGCACATGAGTCGTTGGCACGGCGTACGGAACCGTACGAAATCGTTCGTCGGGTTCGAACATCGACGCCAGGTAGATTGGCACCGTGGGCAGCACGGAAATGTCGCCTCGTAGAACCGCTTGGATGGCGCCTTCGTGGTCGTCGTAGCGGTACTCCACGATTTCCGCGACCGAGTAGTCTGCGCTCCGATCCGGCTGCGGCATGACTCGGCGAAATACCAGTCGGCTGGTGTCCCGTTCGTGGACGC
>CAUZFZ010000347.1:0-3082 GCA_963579025.1 Planctomycetota bacterium
TTGGAGCGCCACCTACGGGGCAACTCTGAGGGCCGCCTATCCCGCCGGACTGCGACCTTACGGAGAAAACAGCTCCCACGCTGCAAAAACCGCCGCATAATCCGCGCCCCACAGAGACTGGACCCGCTCAAGAGCGGCTGGCAGCATCTGTTTCGCTGTGCCATTCTCAAACTCATGCCCGTCGGCAAGCTGGCCGAACACTTCGATCCTGCGATCGGACGGCCCACCAAAGAACTCTACTCCATGGCCGGGTTGCTGTTCGTCATGGAGTTTCGCGACTGGACTCATGACGAAGCCGCTGACGCGTATATGTACAACGTCGATGTGCAATACGCTCTGAATCTTCTGCCGGAAAATCAGAGCCTGTGTCGTCGCACGATTGAACGTTACATCAGCCTGTTTCGCGAAGACGAGCTGGCTCAGAACATCATGCACGATGTCACCGCGGAGCTGGTGAAGCTGCTGGAACTGGATGTGTCACAGCAGCGGCTGGATTCGACGCACATCGAATCCAACATGGCGAAGTTCGGCCGGATCCGGCTGATGGCAACGGCCATTCGTCGTTTTCTGACTCAGGTGAAGCGTCACGACGAGGCCGGCTATCAGCAGCTTCCCGAGGCGATCCGCGAACGGTACGAGGCCTCCCCCAACGCGGTCTTCGGGTGGAAGACGCTTGACGACGATGGTGTGAACGCCCTGCGTCAGAGCGTGGCGGAAGACCTGCTCCTGCTGGTGGAACGCTACCGCTGCGACGCACAGCACCACGATCGCTCGACGTACCGGATGCTGGTCACGGTGTTTGAACAGCAGTGTGATGTTGTTGATGACAAGGTCGCAGTAAAGAAGAAGACGGGCGGCGACATCGTGTGTAATCCGTCGGATCCGGACGCGACGTTTGATGGCCACAAGGGCTCGGGCTATCAGGTTCAGTTGAGCGAGACCTGCAGCGCCGCTAACAACGTGCAACTGATTATCGCGGCTCTTCCTGAGACGGCGTGTGAGCACGACAGCAAAGCGGTGTCGAAACTGCTCAACCACTTTGACGAGCACGGCCACCGTCCGGAGGTTCTCCTGGCCGACACGGCGTACGGCAGCGACGGCAACTATCAGAAGTGTGCCCGCAATGCCGACTTCCTGCCCGTCGGAGTTCCGGACCATCAGCCCTCAGCGACCCCCGTCATCGAACTGGTCAGTCCCACCAGCGGACAGGTCAGGCCCGCCGCCGCCGCGCCGCCTGCCACAGTGCAAGCCCCGACTGCAGCGACCAGTGACGCGACGGCAGGTGCGGCGGCAGTAGTAGAAACACCTGAAACCGCCGCCGACGAGTTACCATTAACGATCCTTGAGTTCCCGTACGACCCGCAGACGAATCGTTTCACTCATTGTCCGGCGGGACACGAGCTTCACCGGGCTCATTACCAGGATCATGGCCAGCACCACCTGCTGATGCTCGGTTCGACGTGTCAGGGATGCCCGCTGGCGGAGCGTTGTCCAATGGGTCAGGACGCCATGCTGTGCGACCTGCGAGTGAGTGGCAAAGACCTGCGACTGGCTCAGCGTCGCGCCGCCGAGCGAACCGACGCGTTCCGCGATCAGTACCGAATTCGAGGCGGGATTGAAGCGACGAACGCCATGTTAAAACGTGTGACGGGCCTTGGCCGACTGCGAGTCCGCGGTCGCCCGGCGGTCTTCACGAGCACACTTCTGAAAGTCGCTGGCTGGAACGTCCTGCGAGCGGCCAGCGTGCGCTCGCTGCTGAAAGCACTGCAATCAGGTGGTCAAGCTGCGTAAGCCAGGCTGTTACGGACCACCTTCTGGCCTCCTCAGGCCGCGTCCAGAAGCCCGGTGACACTCACGATCTGGTCCCAGCCAACCGTCGCCGCCGCCCAAGCCGATTCACACCACCTGACATCCAACTTTTGTCGCTCGTGTCATCATCGACTGTCCGCATTCTCTGCAAGGCACTTATACAATGCCTGTCCTAGTTTCTCGTGCGGAGCACACACTTCTGCGTCAGGTCCGCCGATAACCGCCCAACGTGATCGGCCAGAGCCGGCGTCGTCCCGTCGACCAGACCCAGCGCGAGTTCCAGTGGAAACAGACAATGTTCCGCATCCTCCAGAGGACGGTAGACATAACGACTCAGCCGGATCGGACCGAACAGGCAGGCCAGCCGACGCAGCGGCGAACGCTGTGTGCGGCGAGAATAGTACTCACCCCGCCAGTGAAGCTGCGGTGGCAGGAGACCGGGATCATCAGGCTCGAGTTGGTTCAGAGTCCATTCCATAAGCACGCGTCCGAGTTCCCGCAGGTGTCGCTCGATATCCGTTTCCAGCTGGAAGGTGGCGGTCGGCGCGACCTCGCCAGCTTGAAACCGGCGAACAGAACACACCAACGAGACGATCACAGGCAGCAGTCGGAGTAACAGGCCGGGCGAGACAGCTCGAATCAGAATAGCCAGAGAACGCGGGCAACGATCAGCATCCTGCATGGCGGCGATCCTTCCATGGACAGCGAGTGTGCAAAACCCACTGTCTCTCAGAAAGACGCCCCCTTTGTCAGCACCAATTCAAGTCACACAACCAACGGACTCCCCGATCAACGAAACACCCCGGAAATCCAAGCACCGGTCTGATCGCACCCTCGCGGAACGCCTGCGATGTAGTTCAGGCTGCATACTTTATACACTGTACTCGCCATGCGACGTTTTCAGCTCCGTTTGGGTCGGCGTCGGATGTGCCAACCGTTGGACGCATTGGAGAGCCACATTGAAACCCAGCGTAATTATCGCACTGGTTGTTGTCGGAGGTCTCGTCATTGTGGCACCGGTGATCTGCGACTCTTTTCTCAGTGTAAACCGTCAAAACAATCTGACTCGCATGCTCGAAGGCGGGGCACGAAGCGCGAATCTAGAGAAGGGCGAAGTGGGAAGTGGGATTTCGTTGGGCTGTTGGGTTAGGACCAGCCTGTGAATAAGTGTCAGGGTTGTGGGGAGAAGGTGTAATTCCATTTCGGAAGAATGTCGCCACGCGTCATTGTTTCCTGGATGAGCTGCTTCATGACGTTGGTGGCATTGCGGCCG
>CAUZFZ010000348.1:0-2933 GCA_963579025.1 Planctomycetota bacterium
GCTGCCCCGGACATGGGACAGGAAATGAAGTCCCCCCGCGACATCCAGCCGCCAACGCGGCAAACTCACACTCAACAACAACTTACGTCAGCATAACCACCGCCACGTAAAGGGATCACGCCCGTTGTCATGACCAGGGCACTGCCAACGGTCATGAACGTCTGCCGGATTGACGAGGGCACATCGTTGCCCGACTGCCGCTCGTGCTGGTATCGGATGAGGAAGTGAATCGTGTCATCAACCGCGATTCCCAGGCAGATCGCAAACGCGCACGCACTGGAAATATCGAGCGACGTGTCGATTGCGGCCCGCAGCGCACCGGTCATCACGAGCGGAAACACGTTTGGGATGATTGAGATGAGTCCCAGACGGATCGATCGAAACGCCAGCGTCAGAACAACGAAGATGACCACTGAAGCAACCAGCAGGCTGTAGAACAGTTCGCGAGTCACGCGTGCGACAACTCTTCCTTCCACGATCGCTTCACCAGTCAACTCCAGTCGATATCCAGGGTGCTCGGATTCGATCCCGGTGAAAGCGGCCTCCAGCCGGTCAAACATTGGCTCGTAGGTCGCCATGCCCAGGTCCTGCATGCGAGCCAGTATCTGCGCGAGATTGATCTTTGGTTGCCAGAACTGGCCGCGGTAGTCATCGGGGATGAACGATGCCAGCCCGAGTTTGCCTGGCACATCCGCTCCTGGAAGAATTGACAGCCAGTTGCGAATCGAAAGTGAACTTCCGACGAGTTCTTCCGCATCAATGATGTGTTCAACCTGCTGGATGACTTCCCAGACTTCACTGCGGTCTGCATCTTCGGGAAACTCGATCATGACCCGGACGAAGCGCACGCCACCAAACGTCGCGTCGCAATGTCGCATCGCCTGATACGCCTGCGTATTGTGAGGCACTCGGTGTCCCAGCTGATCGTCTGGTCGCAGCGACAACGTTGCCACCGCGAGCAACCCCGTTACCACAACGCCTCCGATGACGACGATGCGGGCATGGTTGACCACAAAGTCGATCAGCCCCGACGTCCGCTGGATCTGTCGGCCTACCAGGTCTCGTTCAATCCCGTGATGAATATTGCGTCCGATCCAGGTGCAGCTCAACAATGGAATCAACAGATTGACCGAGACGAACGTGATCAGAACTCCGATGGCGGACGAGAATCCGAATCCTTTGATGATCTCGGATTCGGCAATCATCAACGAACCGAAACCGATCGCCGTCGTGATGGACGTCAGCAGGCAGGCCAGGCCGACATGGCGAACGGCTGACGCCGCGGCCTGTCGCTGATCAAGGCCCGCCACTCGCTGTTGTCGAAGATGCACAACGATATGCACGCCATCGGTGAAGCCCACGACAAGAACCATGATCGGCAGAATGATCTCGGATAGTTCGTTTCTCGTTTGTCCCAGCAGTTTGAGGACACCAAGCGTGCTGGCGACTCCAAAACCCGCCCCGCTGCATGCCAGTGTAATTGCCGACAACCGCCGGAAAATGAGCATCGCGAGCCCGACAATCAGTCCGGCCGCCGTCAGCAGGATCCGCATGTGATCCTGTTCGAAAGCGTTGTCGTGCGAATGGAACAGAGGCGCCGGACCAGTCAGGCGGACCTTCATTCCCAAAGGGACCAATCGTTCCCGTGCCAGCTTGACGGCTTCGCTGTACTCCGGCTCAGCCCACACGCCCAGCCCGATCAGCATGGTTTTGCGATCGGGCGAAAGCAGTTGCCCTTTAATCAGGACATGCGTTGCGATGACATCAGCCAGCTCTGTCAACTCGTCCTGAGTGATCTCTTCCGGCAGCAGCGGCGACGAACCGAACAGGGTGATTTGCGGAATGCTGCCAATCCACGCGACCGGGTGGACGCTCTCGATCTGTTCGACGACGCCACGAATCGCAACGATTCTATCAATCTGAAAGAAGTCATCGCACTCGATGACGAGCACACTGGGAAAGCCGGAAAACCCAGACGTGAAACTCGAGTGCACTTCCTCGAGTACCTGCCGGTCACTCTCAGTGGCCCACTGCTGTCGGACAGGTTTCGCGATACGGAACCCGTAGAAGCCCAATCCTGGCGGAATGGCGAACACGACGATGAAACACCATGCGAGCACTCGATGCTCCGTAAGGAATGTGCTCAGGCGTCGCATGCGGTTCGTTGATATCGGTGGAAATACGGATCGAGGATTACGTCCTGATCGACAGGTATCGAAATCCGTGTCCAGAAATGGAGTTGTAAGACCGGGCCTCGACAGAAACGAGCTTTGGTCAAAACAAGCTGCGGAGCAGCGACATGTGATAGCCTGGGGCGCGAGCCCCAGGAATTCAGATCACACCAGGCGTGAGGCGCAAAGCGGCGCCAGATGTCAGTCCGAAACGCCAACACTCAAGGCCTGCCGCCGCTTAGCGGCTCTCCATTCTCGTTCGTGACATGCACCTGGGGCTCGCGCCCCAGGCTAGTGCGTCTGTGAAGGCGATTGATTAGTCGGGTGAAAGTCCCGATCAGGGTATCGTTGCTGCCCTGTAACCAACAGCGGTAACTGCGTCTGTGTGAGCAGAGGTGGAGAGCAATCTGAGGTGAAAGACCGGTCCGTAACTTATGTGCCCCTCGTCAAACTCAAGACGGTGATTCGGCCAAGCCTGTCGGGGAGCTGGCTAGCGAAGGTGAACCCTTGACCGCACAACACGTCCCGGACGAGGCCCGACTCCGGGTGGCGGATTGACCTCCGCAGGGCGGTGCGGCAGCGACAACGGTGACTCAATGTAACGTGGTAAACCGAGCGTCGTGAAATGGCAGGATGGTGGTTGGAGACGGAATGGTCGGAATGTCAATCGAGATAAGCAGGGACACCTGTCAGTCTCAGAACGTGGACAGTCCCGTCGTTAAGAATGGCAGTGAGGAACGCTGCGTGATGAATGTTCCAGGC
>CAUZFZ010000349.1:0-2911 GCA_963579025.1 Planctomycetota bacterium
CGCGGGTAAGCGGGCAACAGGACGGTTGTTGACCGTGGGTTTAACCTGGAGGGAATTTCGTCTCAATTCTCCAGGAGATCCCCATGAAGTCGCGTGTTTCCGATCCGGTTAAGGTTCAGCAGTGGTCCGAGCGTCTGAGCCGTTTTGGTGACTCTGGCCAGACAGTGGCTGAGTTTTGTCGTGCTGAGTGTGTGTCTCAGCCTTCGTTTTATCAATGGAAGAAAAAACTCGGGTGTCCCAGGACGAACATTCGAACCGCCCCGCCTGGCAAATCAAACTCGTCGATCGAAAGTTTTCCGTCGATGGCCGCTTTTCAAACGGTGGAAATGACAGAGCCAGCGATGCACGTCCGACCGAGCAGACCAGGCATGACGGTTCGGTTTGGCCAGGGCATTGAAGTTGAAATCGGCGGCGATCTGCGCGTTGTCGAAACGGTGATGAGGCAACTGCTGGATGCCAGCATGACAGCAGCGGGAGATTCATCGTGCTGAATCTTTCCAGTGACCTCACGATCTATGCATACACCCGCCCGACCGACATGCGGAAGGGATTCAACGGACTCAGTGGAATCGTGCGGAGCGAGTTTCAATCCGATCCGACTGATGGCAGTCTGTTCGTCTTTATCAACCGCCGTCGCGACAGGATGAAACTGTTGCATTTCGATGGCGGGGGTTACTGGCTGTATTATCGATTGCTCGAAGCCGGTACGTTCGAAGAGCTGAATCCGACAAACGATTGCTGCCGATTGCGGATCGATGCGACTCAACTTTCGATGCTGCTGGCGGGTGTGTCGCTGGTCGCTTCACGAAGTCGCCGCAAACGTTATCCGCAAACATCGGACAAGCAGGCCGTTTGATTTGAACGAAGATTCTCTCAACGGCGAAGCAAACATTTTCATCGTTTGCCGCGAGAACAATGTTTGCTTTTTCTTTACGAAATCTCCAATTGGACTTGCGCGATTCTGGTTCGTCAATAAGCTGAAACGCATGACGGATCCGGCAAAGTTAACGAAGAATCAATTGTTTGAATTGCTCAAGTCCAAAAGCGACGAGCTACAGTGCAAAGACGACATCATCAGGCAGCTTGAGCAGAAGCACGAGGACCTGGAACTGGCCTGCCAGAAGCTTTGGCATGAACGCTTTTCCGCACGCAGCGAACGTTACATCGCCGACCCCAGTCAGCTGTGCCTGGATTTCGGCAACACCGACGAAGCGAACGATGCGACCGCGGGCCTGGCAGACGCGGTCGAAGAAGCCGATCTGATCCCTGCTCACCGGCGTCGCAAACCGCGTAAGAAGCGGAACGAAAGCCTGCCAGCGCACCTGCCACGCTACGAAGTGGTGGCTGATGTCGCCGACGAACTCAAACACTGTCCGCTTCACGGCGAGCGAACATTGCTTCCTGAAGCGATGTGGGATCGAACCGAAACGCTCGAATTCGAGCGGCCTGTACTCAAAGTTCGCGTGACGGTTTATCAGAAATACGCCTGCGACAACCAGCCCGGGTGCGGCGTCGCTTCGCCCGAGCGTCCGACCGGAATCGCCGAAGGCAACAAGTACGACGCGAGCATCGCCGCAGAAATCATCACCGCCAAATGGGGTTACCACCTGCCGATTTATCGTCAACAGGATTACTTCGCCGGCAGCGGGTGGACTCCTTGTCGCAGTACGCTGCTGAACATTGCCGCGAACTGCCACTTCGTGATCGAGCCGTTGCTGGCGTTCTTCAACACGACCTTGCAGAGCGCCTCGATTGTCGGCTGCGACGACACCAGCGTGACGCTGCTATACCCGAAGACGGTTCCGCAGTTTGACCTCGATGATCTGAAGCAGCGTCGGATCCACGAAGTGTTCACCGCAGCACTCGACCAAAACAAGCCCAGCATCCGGGCCAAAATGTGGGCCTATCGCGGAGTAACGGTCAAGCTCAATGTATTTGACTTTACGGTTAGCCGCCATCGCGACGGGCCGGACATTTTCTTCTCCGATTACGAAGGAACACTTTTAGGTGACTGCTGGAACGGGTTCCAGGCGATTGCGTTGAATTCCGCCGGCCGGATCGTACGCGCTGCGTGTTCGTCCCACGCACGCCGCAGGATTCGCGAGTCAACAGCTTATCCGCAGGAACGTGCACACTGGCTGAACTGGTATCAGCAGCTCTACGATATCGAAGATCGCGGCAAGAGGATGTCGCCGTTCGAACGTCTGTCGTTACGCGAGTCCGATGCAAAACCGATTTGGGATGCGATGGAGGCGTGGCTGGACGAAGTCAAGCTTCGTACGGTGAACGTGATCCTGCCGAAAAGCGACTTCGGGAAATCGCTTCAATACATCCGCAATCATTTCCCGCAGTTGAAACGATATCTCGGGGACGCGGCGCTTCCGATCGACAACAACGAAACCGAGCAGTTGATGAAACAGGTTGCCCCTGGCCGCAAGAACTGGTTGTTCGCCGGCAGCGTCGCGGCGGGCGAGCGAAGTGCCGGGTTCATGACTTTGGTCAGCACCGCGCTACGGAATGATCTGGACGTCTGGTTTTACGTCAAAGACGTTCTGAACCAGTTACTCTCGGGCGTCACCGATTACAAATCGTTACTGCCCTGGAACTGGTCTGTCCGACATCCCGAAGCCATTCGCCAGTATCGAGTCCGAGAACGCAACCAACGGCACAACCAAAAACAAACCAAACGCGCACAACGCCGAAAAAATAAAGCACGTTGATCGCTCACGTCGTGAGTGACACTCGGCAGTCAAGCCCAAATCCCAAACGGTCCTGTTCACCGCTTACACGAATCCTGGGGAGATGGAACCACGGACACGTGGGCGCCTGTTCGGTTGATCCTGAGCCGGCTCGAGCGTTCAAGTGTCTCAAGACGATACATTGACACCCGGACAGCGTGCGTCAAATAAAC
>CAUZFZ010000350.1:0-2894 GCA_963579025.1 Planctomycetota bacterium
CTCCGGGGCTGAGCTGTCTTCAGTCCGCACACCACATGCGGGAGTCTGGCTTTTTTCATAATCATCCATTTCAGCGATACCCCGATTTTTACAACGCCAGAATCCTTAACGGCGTTGCCCGGAGGGGGGGCCAGTGCCGCCAAAAACCAACAGACAATGGCGACGAAACTGCTGCCTCGGAGAGACATTACGGACTCCAGTGATTCTGGCTTCAATACTTCGTGGCATCAACGCCGACGCGACGCTTCCGTTAATTCTATGTACGAAAGCGGTGACGCGGCAGGGACTCGGTTATCTTGTACACCGAACATCGTGAATCCGGCATGACTGTCACGTCGGACCGCTTCCGAGCGTTGCCAGTCTGATGCCGAATCGAATTGTTCCGGTGCTCATCGACCGGCATTGGTAACTGCCCAACCTGGTGGCGGCGCTGGAGTACCGTTTCGCCGCGGTTGCTTCACCGCAGGCGGCGGCATCCAACGATGGTCGCGAGGGCGAGGCGCATAATCGGGAGGGCGAGGCTCCCGAACAGCAGGCCACCGCCTTGGAATCCGTCATCGACATGGCCACACGGCTCGAGGGCCTCGGGCCGCATTGGATAAAACCGCATCTGTCTGACTCACAGCACTAGAAGTCTGTCCGGATACCTCAACTGACCTGGTTTTTACGATGCGGATGTCGTAGATATCGCGGTCGGTGAGTTGCATTTCCGGATTGCTGGCTTTGACGGCGAGGTTCAGGGATGAGTCGTACGTTTCGCAAGTGGTCTCCGGACCAGTCGGTGCTGTTTCCGCCGTGTCCCCGGGACTGGCTGCCGGAGAATCATCTGGTCTATTTCCTGTTGGATGTCTCGGGTCAGATGGACCTCTCCTCGATTACCGAATCGTATGACAGTGATAAAGGCGGGCAGCCTCCTTATTACCCTCGGATGATGCTGGTGCTGCTGTTGTATGCGTATTGTGTGGGCGTGTTTTCATCGCGGAAGATTATGCAGCGTTGCGAGTCGGATGTGGCGTTTCGCGTGATCGTGGGCGAGGATATTCCGGACTTCCGTCGGATCAGCGAGTTCCGTCGTCGGCATCTGGAACACATGCAGCCGTTGTTCATCGAGGTGCTGCTGCTGTGTCGTGAGGCGGGCCTGCTGAAGGTCGGGCGGCTGGCTCTGGATGGCACCAAAGTGAAAGCGAACGCGTCGCGTCACAAGGCGATGAGCTACGACCGCATGACGAGTGAAGAAGAACGTCTTGAGAAAGAAATCGCGGACCTGCTGCAGCAGGCTCAGACGACCGATGACGTGGAAGACGCACAGCACGGCGATGACCGGGGTGACGAACTGCCCGACGAACTGGCTCGCCGCGAGCAACGTCTGGAGAAGATCCGCGAAGCGAAAGCGGCTCTGGAAGAGCGGGCCCGGCAGAAAGCCGCTGCTCACGTGGCTGAACTGGAATCCGAGGGCCGGACACCTCGCATCAACCCCGACGACGCCGTGCCGAAACCGAAAGACCAGCGGAACTTCACGGACCCGGAATCGAAGATCATGAAGACTTCTAATAAGGGCTTCGATCAATGTGGTAATGCTCAGGCGGTGACGAACGCGGATCAGGTCATCGTGTCGGCGGATGTGACTGATCAGGCCAACGACATGCGTCAGGTGGAGCCGATGGTAGAACAGACGCTGGCGAATCTGGATGCAGCCCGTGTGGATGATTCGGTCCGGGCATTCACAGCCGATGCGGGTTATTTCAGCGAAGACAACGTGGCGTTTCTGGACGAGACGGATCGCATCGACGAGGCATACATCGCGACCGGCCGGCTGAAGCAACACGAACGAGTCGCACCCGCTCCGAAAGGCCGTCCGCCGAAGGACCTGACTACGAAGCAGAAGATGGCCCGCAAGCTGAGGACGAAGCAGGGCAAGGCGGAGTATGCCCGTCGGAAAGCGATTGTCGAACCGCCATTCGGGCAGATCAAACACTGCCGCGGCTTCCGTCAGTTCCTGCTCCGTGGCCTTGAGAACATGCAGGGGGAGTGGAAACTGGTGTGTCTGACGCACAATCTTCTGAAGTTATTCCGCAGCGGCGCGCTTGCGGTCGGTTGAACGGGAAGCGGAGACACGATCACGACGACGATTTCCACGACCCATCACCTTGATCCACGCGAAAACCACTCCAGAACCTTCAGTGATTCCTGATTCTGAACTTCCCGGTCCCCACGCAATCGCAACCGATCCTGAAACCTCACCGGCAATTTAATCCAAGTCCGGCGTTTCAAGTATCCGGACAGACTCCTAGGAATGACGTTGGCTGCAAAAACAAATCTTGCCGTAGTTTCAAACGACGACGGAAGGCCATCTGGAAGTTGTGAGCTTCCGTAGCAAACTGTCCGTGGTGATCCCCAGAGACAACTTCTGAGCAAACCCAGATGGGGCATCGACGAGTACATGCTGTCGCAGTCGTCGAAGAAAATGACCTCTTGTCCACGGAACCGGAACAGGGTCGTGTACAGAGCCACTGGCGTGATGTGCGAATTGATCAAGATGGGCTCGATTCCTTCCTGATCGAGCGTCTGCAAGATCGTTCGACTTTTGCCAAGTCCGCCCTGAGCGCCAAACACGAACAGAGCGTGATTGTGCTTGCGAGCCACAAGTCGGACGTGATGTGCCAGAAGCTGCTTTTCTTCCAGTGCCGTTACGGTTTCTTCCAGCATGGAATTCTGGAAAGAAGGAATCTGATCGCCGTCCATTTCAATGTCTCTGTGAGAGGTTGATTAGCTAGTGCCCGTCGGGAAACTGATTTGGTGCCGTAGAATTGCGTGTCAAAATCGAAAAACGCTCCTCGAAGAATCGAACAGAAGTCTGCTTCAGCGTGTTTATTCCAGTGACAAACGGAATTTCA
>CAUZFZ010000351.1:0-2877 GCA_963579025.1 Planctomycetota bacterium
TGGGTGAGCTGAATGAGGAGCAGGTCGAGTTCGTTTCTATTATAGGTGATCGAGCCGATGACCTGAACAATCTCGTCGACGACCTCACCGACTCCGCGCGGGCGGATGTCGGTGACATGTGGCATCACCGTCGCGAAACGTCGATCACCGAAATCATGGAACGGGTCGGCGACCGTCTGTATCGCAAGGCAAGCGTTCGGCAGATTGAACTGACTCATGACTTTTCCGCCACATTGCCGGCGATCTTCTGCGACCCGGAGAAGGCCGCACGCGTGCTGCTTAATCTCGTGATCAACGGGATCAAGTACACAGACGAGGGAGGGCAAATTCGGCTCTGGGCGCGCCACGACGATCGCGATGTTGTGCAGATTTGCGTGAGCGACACTGGTCGTGGGTTCGGAGAAGTGGATGCAACTAACATCGCTGATCGTCTCTCCAACGCGACTGTTCACTCGAACGAGCGCACAAAGGGCTTTGGCCTCGGCCTCAATCTTGCGACCGCGTTCGTAGACATGTGGTACGGCGAAATGAAGTTCCAAAGTCTGCCGTGCGAAGGCAGCACTTTCGCGTTTACTGTGCCGGTCGCTGATTCTGCGTCGATAGCACGGTGCTATCTGGCACGCATGTCGCGTGTCCATGGTGCGTCGTGCCCGATTTCTCTGATCGACGTTCAGACGGAACAGGAAGTGACACCTGAGGACTCTCACTCACTGCGACTTCTTCTTGAGTCGGTCCTGACCACCTGGGAGCTTGTCTGTCAACGTGGGCCGTTCGGCTGGCTGGTGCTTCTGCCATCTAACGACATCGCATCGACCTCCCTGGAGGAGCGACTGTCGGCGGTCGTGGAAGAGGCCAACGCTAGCCGGAACGAGGGTCGGTTGCCGCTTTCTGCTGTGCGGCTCGAGCGAGAATGTCTCTGTAGTGACAGCGAGGTTGTTGGTTACGCATTACAGCCTGCTGACAACAGACGCGATCGTCCTGTCGTGAGGTAAAGATGTGAGTTCAACAAAACAGAAGTCCCAAGGAGATGAAGATATGAACCTTTCCCGTCCGACAATTGTGCTTGCAGACGACGAGCGTCTGATCACAACCGTAGTGGGTCTCCGGCTCCAGCAGATTAACGCATCAGTTCGCCATGCACGTGACGGCTACGAAGCATTGAGGCTCGTCGAGGAGATTAATCCGGATCTCGTCATCCTGGACATCAAGATGCCGCGAATCGATGGACTGGCTGTCTGCAAGGCGCTCCGAACACATCCTGATGTATCCACGACACCGGTTGTCATTCTTACGGGACGTTCCGACGCCCGAACACTGACAGCGATTGCGAATCTGGGAGCGACGTATGTCTGCAAGTCGGTAGATATGTGGGATCGGCTGCAGGAGGTGGCAAGGCCAATCGTCGAAACAGCGACTCGTCACTACGGCTTGCAGTTGGCTGACTAAAAGGCATGTACAACGCGTATTTTGCCTACCCGGTTGTTACGTGCAGCACTACTGGTACGTGATTAGAGGACACTACTATGCAGGAGGTCGCTGTTCCGCCCTCGAAGAGGAGCGAGACCGACACGTTTCCGTTTCGGTACCAGAACGGCAGCTTCTCAGGAAAGTCTGCCGCGAAACCGAGCGATGCCGTCGTTCGCCCCACTCCACTGCGTCGACCATCACGGATGCGGTTTGTCGCGGCCGGAATACTGATGCTGATCACCTTCGTCGTGGGATACGGAATCTGGCATGCGTTCTTTCGGTATCAGGCGTTCGGAATTGTTGTTGGCAATATTGTCGAGGTCTCTTCGGCGTTCACCGCACCGATTCGCTTTCTACATGCTCGGGAGGGAGACGAGATCGAGCAGGGACAGACGCTTGTCACACTGCAGGATCTCGACACCGAACAGCAACTGGAACGCATCTACGATGAGCTGCGAGTCGCGCAGGCGACGCTGCACGCTGATCTGGCCCGCATGCGATGGAACGTCGACGTGCAGAAACTTGAGTCCGATCGCGCTGTCTCGGAGTATTCGCAGACGCTATCGGTACTTGAACGGGAATCGGCCGAACTGCTGCAGCGCAGTGATGCGCTGCAGAGGACGGAAGCCCTTTCCAATATCGACGCGGTCAGTGACGAACAGGTGGGGCAGGTCCAGATTGCACACGAGGGCCAACGGCTGCACGTTGAGGCGTTGAAGAGAGCCGCGGAAGAGTTGAAGCAGCGTTCCGATCGGGCCAGACAACTTGTCCAGCCTGGCGACGAACAGATTAAGCCGGCCGTCGCGAAGATTGATTCCCTGCTGAATGAACTCGACAGGCTGGGCGAACGGCTGGATCGACGTTTCGTGTCGAGTCCGATCAGTGGAACGATTCTCCGCCGGCACCGGTCTGTCGGCGAGCAGACTCGGAGCGGCGAATCGGTCTTCTCGGTTCTGGAATCGGGATCGGTTGAGATTCAACTCTTCGTGCGTCAGTCCGAGTCCAGTGATTTCGCGCCGGGAGACGAGCTTGAACTCAGCGTCGCCCCACATCGAGTCCCATTAGTGTGCAAAGTCATGCGCATTGGAGACGAGATGACCTCACCACCAGAGGCGATTGAGACGATGTATCGAGCACGTGAACGGGTCGTGCCGGTGTTTCTTCGCCCTGTGACTTCGGTCGACGGACAGCCGTCTGTACGTGCTCAGTATTACCCACAAGTTGGGTCATAGTAATTTACGCCTCGGAGGATGAGTTGTAGTTTTTCGAATCCGCGCCAAAGTGTAATACAGCCTGGCTCGCCGTCGCTCTTACGGCCCACAAATCCTCCGAGTTGCGCCAGCGCCCTGTAGAAGTCCCGCACCGTCATGCCGGCGGAATCCTGACGCTTGCCACCATGCCGGACCCCGT
>CAUZFZ010000352.1:0-2872 GCA_963579025.1 Planctomycetota bacterium
TTCGATCGGCCGATTGCCGGAGGTCTCGGAGTCCTGTGTATTGTCGTCTGGTTGTGGCCGGTGGTGGCGCAATTCCTGCGATGGCGCCGTCGATCTGCGGGATAGATCCTGGATTCTCACGACCGAGTGACGCGGCGAACCGGCTGGTGGTTCCAGGTTGAGGTCATTCGCTGCGGTGCCGAGGATCTGAGGCTGTTTCGGATTGACCGTCGGATGACATCCGGAAGTGGTACAGGTTACCGAGTGGATCAGCATCGCGGCAGCCAGGTTCAGGGCTCCTGATCTCTTGCCGGGTCCCTGGCCTGTGGTTTGTTTCGCAAGAGGAGTCAGTCGGAGAATTTACGTGGATTTGGGCGGCGTTCGTTTGGCGGAGCTGATGTGGAAGTAAGAATGACACCTTCAACCTCTTTTGAGTTGGGCTCATTGAGGAAGAAGGTGCCACAATTCCACAAGCATTATTGCCACTGATTGCTGAAGATGCCACGCGGATCAGTGATTTGATCAGCGTCGTCCGACAGGATGGACAATGGTCTTACTTCTGCAGCACGCAGCCCATATTCGAGCATGGCGAAGGGGATCTGCGAGCCTTTCGCATGTATACGGCACAACTGTGTGTCCAGGGCGCCTGCAAACAGTCAGAGATCATCAAAGCTTTTGGCGTCTCCAAGAGCAGTGTTCTGCGGAGTGTGAACAAATATCGTGAGGAAGGCATCGAAGGTTTTTACAAACCCCGTCGAACTCGCAGCGCGTCGGTGATGACGCCACAGGTCATCCAGCTGGCTGAGCAACTGTTCGCGAAAGGAAACTCCAAAGTCGAGATCGCTCGCGAACTCAACATTCCTTGTGACACGCTCCGCAAAGCCATCGACCAGGGACGCGTTACACGACCGGACTCATCGTCGGATCACGACGACACCGGCGAATCATCGGCTGGCTCGGCAACGATCGCGACCGCAGCACCCCGCGACAAATCGGCCCGCAGTAACGCAGACCGGGCTGCAGGCGAACAGATGGGAGTCGCCTGTACGCGGCCGGTTGAACGCGTGCTGGCGGCCATGGGAAAGCTGCCCGGAGGCGCGTCGACGAAGTTTGAATCCTGCCGGGACGTTTCCTGCGGCGGTGTGCTGTGCGCGCTTCCGGCGTTGATCGAGAACGGATTATTTCGTCACCTGAAAAACGTATTCCCGACACTGACCGGCTATTACACCACACTGCATGTGATTCTGTTGCTGGCCTGCATGGCCCTGTGCCGCATTCGCGCCGTCGAGCGGCTTCAGTACGAATCGCCGGGCGAACTCGGCAGGCTGATGGGTCTGGATCGCGTGCCGGAAGTTCGCTGCCTGCGACAGAAGCTCGGACAACTCAGCAGCAGTCAGGACGACAAAGCTCCAGACATCCGGGCAGCGCTGCTCTCCAAAGACTGGATGAACGATCGTCCGGAGCTGGCCGGCACCTTAGATGTCGACGGGCATGTACGTCTTTATCATGGCAGCAAAACAGAACTGCCGCGACGCTACGTATCCCGGCAACGCCTGTGCCTGCGAGGTACGACCGACTATTGGGTGAACGACGCGCTGGGCCAGCCGTTCTTCTCTGTCGAGCGGCCGATTGATCATGGCATGCTCGAAGCGATCGAAAATGACGTGGTCCCGCACCTTCTCAGGCACGTGCCGAATCAGCCGACCAGGGAACAGCTTGATGCGGATCGCTACCGCAGTCGCTTCCTGATGATCTTCGACCGCGAAGGCTACAGCCCCGCCTTCTTCCGTCGCATGTGGGAAGAACACCGCATCGCCTGCGTCACCTACCACAAGTTCCCCAAAGAGGACTGGCCGACGTGGGAGTTCTGCGATGTCACCGGGACGATGCCCAATGGCGAAACGGTCACGATGAAGCTGGCCGAGCGAGGTTCGGTGATCGGTGCGCGAGACAGCATATGGATGCGCGAAGTTCGCAGGCTGACTGCCAGCGGCCATCAGACGAGTCTGATCAGCACGGCTTACGACCGGGAAGGGCTGCAGGATGCACTGGCCCTGTTCAGTCGCTGGTGTCAGGAAAACTTCTTCCGCTACATGATGGAACACTTTGCCATTGACGCACTTAGCGAGTATCGCACCGAGGAGATTCCTGACACCAATCGGCCGGTCGTCAACCCGGCGAGGCGAAACCTGGATCGCCAGGCTCGGTCGGTCAAAGGGAAGCTCACGCAACGTCAATCTCGGTTCGCTGCCCTCACGTTACATCCGCAAGCCGATGAAACGAAAATGGCCAAATGGGAGCAGCAGAAGACACACTTACAGGAAGAGATCGAGCAGCTGGAACATGACATGGATTCGTTGAAGGAGCAGATGAGCTCCACACCGAAGCACCTGGCGTGGGACGAATTCCCGGAGCATGCGAAATTCGAACGTCTGGCACCGAGTCGCAAGCGTTTGACTGATACGGTGAAGCTGGTCGCCTATCGCGCGGAAACGGCGATGTCGGATCTCCTGCGTGAATCTCTTCGCCGCGCAGACGATTCACGTTCGTTACTGCGCGACTTGTTTCGATCCGACGCAGACATCATCCCCGACAGTGCCAACAGGGAGTTGGCAGTCCGTATTCATACGCTCGCCAATCCCCGTTCCAACCGCGCCATCCAACATCTGCTCGACCACCTCAATGCAACCGATTCCACATTCCCCGGAACCGATTTTCGACTTCGCTATACCCTCGACGACCCCGAAACTGGTGTCACCTAATATTCCGCTGAGATCAGGAGCCCTGAGACTTCTGTCGCCGATTTGAAAGTAAGGCAGACATTGACTGTCTGCATACGGCTATCGATGAGGCTCGCCGAAACGTGTGGAGTCAACAGCCCGATGACTTCTTC
>CAUZFZ010000353.1:0-2857 GCA_963579025.1 Planctomycetota bacterium
GTCTATTAATGACGTCCAGGGTGGGGAGCAGAAGCCGGAGATCATCATGCACGATCTCGACACGAAGTTCTAGAAGGACTTCGTGGCGGCGATTCCGCCAGAATATCGCTGAAGGGTGAATGGGGAAGTTCGGGTCAAGAATGCCTTCCTCAAACGGAACGGTTTCAGGATCACCGAGTTCCTGGCATTCCAACAGCGATCAGTTGACGCGCCGGCTGTTCGTAAACGGACAAAACGCCTGCCGCCAATGCGACACAGTGAAGAGACTCAGCGGTACCTGCACGGTTTCAACAATGAGGCCTTTCTCGGGATGTCCGAGAAAACGGTTGGCTCGATTGGACATCACAGACCTGGACGGTGACAATATCCTTCGTCGGAGATGCGGATTCACTCGAACGACGACTGCCAATAAGAAAGGATTACGCAATGGGAGACAAAGGCGGCAAGAAGGATAAGGAAAAGAGCAAGAAGCAGAAGACGGTTAAACAGGGACAGAAGACGAAAGCGAAGCAGGATAAGTCCCAGCAGAAGTGAGCTGGACCCCGATTGCAGGACCACAAGCGTGCCCTGGCGGTGAGAAGCCGGGCGGGTGCGCGAGACTCAAACCACGGGTCTCGCGCGGCCGCTGTCGCTGCGATATTCGATGCGGCCCGTTGCGTCGATCGATTCGCGTTGCAAGGTAGAATAACTCGATGCGCATCCCCCATCTGCAACTGACGCCCGTGGTACTGCAGGCCGTTATCGAGGAATATGTCACCCGCGACGGCACCGACAATTCTTCCGTCGAACAGCGCATCAAGCTGGTGCTGCGTCAACTTGATGTCGGCATCGTCGAACTGCATTTTCAACAAGAAACCGAGACCTGCAACATTCTGCCCATGAATGAATGAAGGTCGGGACCCCGTGGGGTCAAAAAAGTCCGCCGACGCACAAGCACCGTCCGTCGCGTTGGTTAGACGCCGCCTCAAATGCGATTCCCGGCCGATCGGCTTCGACAGGTTGCTGATGTAATCGAAGTACGGCGATTCATCGAACAGTTTCAGCTGTCCCTTCGCGATCAAGCCCACCTGTGCGAGACTTCGCGACTCATCCTACAATCCCAAAATGGACGAGCCCATCGACGAGAAACCGAAACGCCGGCCCCGCTATTCCGGGACACATCCGCGACAATTCGCAGAGAAGTACAAAGAGCACAACCCAGAGCGGTTCGGCGACGATGTCGCCAAGGTGCTGTCGAGTGGCAAGACGCCGGCCGGAACGCATCGACCGATCATGGTTCGCGAGATCCTGCAAGTGCTTTCGCCGCAGCCGGGAGACACAGCCGTCGATTGCACGCTGGGCTACGGCGGACACGCTCGCGAATTGCTGGCCGCCGTGCAGCCCGGCGGTCGCTTACTGGCGGTCGATGCCGATCCGATTGAGCTGCCGAAGACGGAGGTCCGCTTGCGGTCGCTCGGCTTCCCGTCCGAATCGCTGATCGTGCGGCGTACCAATTTCGCCGGAGTCGCGCAACTCATGGCCGCCGAATTGCCCAACGGCGCGGATGTGCTGTTGGCAGACCTGGGACTGTCGTCGATGCAGGTTGACGACCCCTCGCGAGGCTTCACCTTCAAATCAGACGGACCGCTCGACATGCGCATGAATCCGTCTCGAGGAGAATCTGCGGCAGCGCTGCTTGAGCGGATCAACATCACGACCCTCGCAGAATTGTTGCAAGAACACTCCGACGAACCACGAGCCACCTCGCTCGCGTCCGCGATCCTGAGCGCACAATCTCGCCAGCCACTCAGCACGACGCAAGAACTCGCCGTAGTCGTGCGAGACGCGTTCGCGCAACTGGCACAGACGTCAGACGAGCACTCCGACGATGCCGTGCGACGTGTATTCCAGGCATTACGAATCGCCGTGAACGACGAGTTCGGCGTACTCGACATGCTGTTGCGCAATTTGCCGTCCTGCCTGAGACCCGGCGGCCGAGCCGCGATTCTCACGTTTCACTCCGGCGAAGACAGACGCGTAAAGCTCGCATTCAAACAGGGACTGAGCGACGGCCAGTATTCGTCGATCACGGACGATGTCATACGAGCATCGCCGGAAGAAAAACGTGCGAATCCTCGCTCGTCATCGGCGAAGCTGCGTTATGCGATCCGCCGTCGTGAGGCAGGTTGAACGGCCGCACGCAGCGAAGCCTCACCGAAGAAGATCATGCGGCGCAAGTCTTCGGATTTCAGAGAACCGAAGTACCGCTCCAGCTGCGAGTTCAGATTGGGACTTTTGGGGCGGCAGGATGACCGGCTCACCTTGGTCAACCGCATCTTCGTGTAGGTCAACGACCAGTCGTGTTCAACGGCAGCAGTTTCCAACGTCAGCCGCAGCTTCTTCGGACCCAGATCCTCAGCCCGTTCTTCACCGTGTTGCTCCCGAAGCAGGCGGATGACGGGACGCCAGTTCTGAGCCCCGCCGAGCTTGCCCCTGCCCTTCTGATAGCGATGCTTGCACTCGGACCACCACGCAGCGAGAACGGCTGTCAGGGTCTTGCAGCTACTTGGCTCAGCGTTGAGGACGAACTCAGCGATCAGTTCGTCATACGCGTTCGTGAGATTCCGGCGAACCAAACTTGCCGAGATAGTAGTCCTTGCCGTTGATTCGGACGCGAGCTTGTCCGGTCGGCTTGTGATGCACGTACCCTGGGATTCGTCGAGACTTCGCAGGGTGGCCCGGCCATTTTGGCTCAGTATTACCCACAAGTTGGGTCATAGTAATTTACGCCTCGGAGGATGAGTTGTAGTTTTTCGAATCCGCGCCAAAGTGTAATCCAGCCTGGCTCGCCGTCGCTCTTACGGCCCACAAATCCTCC
>CAUZFZ010000354.1:0-2764 GCA_963579025.1 Planctomycetota bacterium
AGTTCAATCGCTTTGCAGCCGGCACTCTCAACGGCTGCTCTGGCGCGATCAAACTGATCCCTGGAACGAACGAAGACTCCAATCTCGTGCGACTGAACTCGCTCCTTCGATCTTGCTGAAATCCAATGGGCCACGTTTTCGACCTCTGCCTCGACGGATTCGAAGACTCGAACATCGGGCGCAGGTCCATCAAACGCCGAGATTGTTCCTCGTCGATTCTCTTTGTTGCCGTCAACGTCTGACATTTCGTCGGGTAACAGACGGTCGGCCTGGACTCGGATTTGGTGAGAAGTGCGATAGTTGATGCGGAGCGTTCTGGATCGTCCGCGGATATCGACTCCCAACGACTTCCATGAAAATGGTGGCTGAAAGATGCGCTGTCCAAGATCACCTGCGAAGAACAGAGCATCCGCCCTTGATCTTCCAAGAACCGAAAGAAACCGCAGTTCCGGGACACCAATGTCCTGCGCTTCGTCAACTACGGCGAAGTCGTATGGCGGCTTCTCGTGTTCCCCTAGGTCATTTGTCACGCGAGAAAATAGCCCCGCGACTGTAGAGAGCTCGCGCTCCGAAAGATCGCGCATGACCCGCTCGAAGATGGCCCAGAGTATCTGACGCTGACTTTCGCCGAGGCGTGTTTTGCGGCCCAGTCTGGGGACGTCACGATAGGCCTCCCATGAATCGAGCTGCCACGCGTCTACGATTTCATTCCACTCCGTCCAAATGAACTGATCTGAAAACCGATGCTCTTCTCCCTCTCTGGATGCCTGTGCCAGGCATTCTCGGAACTCGGTGTCTGAGATGATCTGTGGCTCGCCGATCGCTGCGGCGTAGAGTTTCCGGGCGACATCCTCGATGGAAAGAACGTCGATTCGATTCAGGACGTCGGATTCATGCCCCGCCAGTAGTTGGGTTCGGCTTTTCAGAGCCAATGCTAATGTGGCCGAAAACGTCGTGAGCAGGACGCGAGCTTCGGGATACGTCCGAGCCAGAAGGACGGCCCGATGAATGGCGACGACAGTCTTTCCTGTTCCGGCAGACCCGGCAACTCGGGTTGGTCCATTGTAACTCCGTTCAACGAGTGCACGCTGAGTGGGATGTAGAAAGACGGTCCACTTCTCCCAGGGGTAGTCGAGGGCCTGCTTCAGCTCATCAACATTGGTCATCGTCCGGAAGCGTCGTTGAGCATCCGGGTGGTTGAACGGGTCAGTGGCTTCAGAAGCCGGCTTGTTGACTTCAGGAGTTCCGCCAGTCGCAAGTTCAAGCAGCGCTTCTCCGGCTTCCCGTGGAAGATGCGACGTTACTTCGAACAGCGAGTCCTCATCCGCGTGCCGGACGTCTTCAAGCCACTCTGGAGGAACACCGTAGCCGAGCAACTCGTCGTCGGAACGGTCTGTAAAAAGCAACGGCTTCGGCTGTTGAGAGACTTTCGCCTCCACATAGACCGGGATGGTGATCTCTTTGACTGTCTCTCGAACCTCTACAAGCTGAGCGGCCCCTGTTCTCGGGTGCGTTTCCAGCTTTCGACGTTCCGCCCACTTGTAGGCGTCGTCATGGTGATCGACGTAGCAGAGCAGCAGGTTTTCGTTTGTCTTATGGACAATGATCCGAATATCCTGGCTGACGCGAACTGACCAGAAACTCTTATCGCGTGCCTTATCGAGACGATGAAACTGCATCCCCGGATTCGTCGGGTTGAGTTGCAGGTCGAATGCCGTCGTCTTGATAGACTTCTGCTCGTCGCCTGTGAGCTTAGCGAGGCTGTCAGTGAACGTGTCGGCGATTCGAAATTCCATCTTGGCTACTCACCGTTGGCTTCTGCTTGTGATCGCCGGATCGTGACTCGGAACAGGTTACCGTCACTATTCGAGAGATTCGAGTCGCTTTAACCATGCGTCAAAATGCGGGCATTGAGTGCGAATGGTTTTCAGCCCAATCAGTTCAGCAATTTGCGGACCGACGATTGTCTTCGCGCGTTCGTATGCCGGGAACTCTGCGATGATTCTCTTCGATGGTGCTGTCTGCTGCCCATCGTTGATCAGTTCCGGACTCGCAACACGATCCGCGATCTGCCGCAAAGTTGCGATGCTCGATTGAGCGTTCTCATAGAAGAATTCGAGCTGAGCCGCATCAGCAAAAAGGTAAGTCTCGTATTCGTGTAGCTGTATGAAGGGGATGAAACGTCGGTCGCTCGTCATGTTGGCCCATGACGATTCAAGGGCTTCCACCCGTTTGTACGGATCGTTCCTGAGCTTCTCCGCCTCATCAGCGTCGGGAAAGCCATTGTGCAAAGCGTAGAGGTCGATCATTGTTGTGAAGTAAACGCCGCTTCCTGATTCCTGACGCAGAAAACGAACGATGTCGTTCTGCATCGCCTGGAAGTTGCGGCCTCCGCCACGGTGGACTCGGCCCTTCTTTCGGGCATGAGCAATCAGCACAGGGTTGTGCATGTAGACACTGAAGTCCGCCAAATGCGGTTTCAGCAGAGTGTCCGCAAACGTTTGTTCCGTTTGCCCCTCAGCAAAAAGATAGAGCCGAGCCATCAGTGCGGCCCTCCACCGATGACATTCTTCTCCCAGATTTCTCCGAGAGAATAGTCTTCCAGCCAGGCATCGAGTTTCTCTGCATCGGGCCGGTCGAATTTCGAGGCTTCACCATCTCGTTCGACAATCACGATGTCGTCAGCTTCAAAACTGTCGAGAAACGTGCTTGACTGAGTGCTGATCAGCACCTGAGTATGATGACTTGCCGCCTGGAACAACGA
>CAUZFZ010000355.1:0-2720 GCA_963579025.1 Planctomycetota bacterium
TTGACTTCTCACCGGCGCGCATCACAAAAACAAACGCAGCCATGCCTGCGAGGTTCGCTGCTGCGCTGATCTCTGCAAACTCCCCGGCAGTGCCATTCGTGACGGGTATCATGTTGCACTCATTATCGAAACGTCGAGCATTTACGGTCGGGTTCTCCTTTCGGGGATTGTCCGTTTTATGCGGATGCATGATGACTGGTCGGTGTTCCTCGAACAGCGGGATTTGTGGAAGCAACCGCCAACCTGGCTGAACGACTGGCATGGGGATGGCATCATTTCGCGGGCCACAACTCCAAAGTTGCTCGACGCGATTGCGAAAACCGGCGTGCCGCTGGTCGAGGTGACTGATCGTCGTGGAGATGTCATGTTGCCACAGGTACGGTCGGATGACGCAGCGATTCGGTCAGATGGGGGCCGAGCATCTGATTGAACGCGGATTCGAACGATTCGCCTTCTGTGGATTCAAAGGTGAAGCCTGGTCGAAGCGGCGTGAAGACGCTTTTGTGGATTGCGTAGAGAACAACGGGAGTTTCTCGTGCTCCCGCTACAACTCAGCCTGGCATGGACGAGCGGCTCGGGCCTGGGAAGACGAGCAGCAGTGTCTCGTTGACTGGTTGAAGGAGTTCACTCCGCCGCTTGCGGTGATGGCCTGCAACGATATTCGCGGCCAGCACGTAATCGACGCCTGCTCGACACTTCACCTTGCTGTGCCCGAAGAAGTGGCGGTGATTGGAGTCGACAATGATGGGCTCTTGTGCCGCGTTTGCTCGCCACCACTCTCGAGTGTGATCCCGAATGCGGAAACCGTTGGTTTTCGAGCCGCCGAGATGCTCACGCAACTCATGGATGGTGACACGCCAGCCGAACAATCTCAGCTCATTCGGCCGCTGGGGGTCGCGACTCGTCAATCGACTGATGTTGTTGCCATCGAAGATCGGCGCTGGCGTGCTGACGGTGGCTTCGCCTTCATCGATCAACACCTGCATGGCACTCCAAGTGCGTCCCTGATCGGTCGAGCGTTTGAGGATCATGTCCTGATTGCCCAGATCATGAACGGATTCCTTGCGGCCGTGAGCGAAGGCCAGCAGCGTCCCTTTTTTCGTGACGACAAGGGCCGGGGTCCGGTACGTGTGATAGCCGTCCTTGCCGGATTGGAAAACAGACAGTGACGAGGGCGGGCGAGAGAACGGAACAAGTAGTGTCTCCGGTTTGCCGACAGCAAACGTCACGCGTTCCCACTCAGCCACGCCGACGTCCGTCGCGCGGGATCCAAACAACAGGTGAGGTCCATGATCGACGTTGTCGCACCGTTCGGCGAACACGAGCTGCTGATCGATTCGCACGTTGACAGTCTGCGTTGCTCAATCGAACAACAGTTCCCAGTCGTGGAACGCGTCGACGTCTTTGACTCGAACGCCCCCTTCAACGCTGCCGCCAGGCCCGGTATGAAACTTCGCGAGCAACTCGTCACCTCGCCGTCCCATCTGTATCGCCAGCCGCAGACGCGACCCATCGGACGACTGAGCCGCGACTTCCACTCCGATCGCCCGGGTTGGCACCAAGGTTTCCACCGGGATTCGCAGTCGCCAGCGATAGGTGAAACCTTCACGTCTGGCACGGTCACGCTCGTCGGGGGTGAGCTCGTCGGGGGTGAGCTCGACATGATACGACCGCCACTCGGGGCCAGAATCATCGTCGTCCTCGATCCGCCACGCTTTTCCGGCAATCTTGCCTGACACGTTTTCCGGCTGTTTCGTGTCCTCAATCCAGTCCTGTTTCACCGGGCTTTCGCCGCCCGCAAACTGACGGATGGGTTCGGCACCTGCAACGAACGAACCAGACATCTGCCAGAACAGAATCGCAAGCAAGGCGCATCGCTTCATGAGATCACGACCGTTCAAAGAGAGAGAACAACGAAAGCCGAATCAGAGGAACGCGGGAGACGACCTGACTCTTCGTGCCCCTGCATTCTGCGAGTGCCCTTGAATGGTGGAAAGACACGCCACAACATGGCACCTTGAGCAACTCTTCCGAGCGGCCATTATGCAGTGGCTGAGATTCGCAACTGGAAAACGAAACTCAGTCACGAATAGTGAAGGCCATGCAAAAGCTGATCATCGCCCTCGTCGTTCTGTCATCAGCCGTCGCACTTACGGCGGAACCGGTGCGGGTCGGCTCACAGCACGAGCTGTTTATAGACGATCATGTCGTCCACCGGATGGTCGGACTCAAGCGGACGCTGCACCAGCCGGAAGACATCGAGGCGAACCCCGTCATCACTTCCGAGCATCCGTGGGAACATCGCCGAATTCCTTATGGATCAGTGCTGTGGTTTCCAGAAGAAGGCAAATTCAAGTGCTGGTACCTGGCGATGAACATCTACGATTCCCGGCCGGGGTTTCGTGGTTATCGCAAAGAGCATCACGTCCCGATCCACGAAGCCGCGTTCATCTGTTACGCCGAATCAAAAGACGGCGTGACGTGGACGAAGCCGGAGCTGGGCCTGCATGAGTTTCGTGGGTCGAAGAAGAACAACATCGTGTTGGTTTCCCCAGGCACGCACTTCGACAGCACGTCCGTCATGTACCTGCCGCGAATGGCACTGCCGGGGAGTTTGCAGAGATCAGCGCAGCAGCGAACCTCGCAGGCATGGCTGCGTTTGTTTTTGTGATGCGCGCCGGTGAGAAGTCAAACAGGGGCTTGGCTGGCCTTCATGGTTC
>CAUZFZ010000356.1:0-2587 GCA_963579025.1 Planctomycetota bacterium
GACTTCAGCCTCGCCTGGACAACATTCAATGAACTCTCCGCATCCTCGGGCCGCCCTCACTCAACTTGTGTGTAAGGGTGAGGGTTTCAACCCCGGGCTATTTGACTACGTCCCTTCGGGACTGAAGTGTGCAACTTCAAAAGGCGCAAGCCCCAGGACTGAGGTGTGACCACGACTTGAGAGCCGCGACGCGGCGGCAGGCGTTGGACCTTTCCGATTCCGCCATGACACCTGCCGCCACTTCGCGGCTCGACGTGTCGGTTGACTGTCATCCTGGGGCTTACGCCCCAGGCTATCACCTGTCGCCGCTTTGCGGCTGTTCTTCACCAGGATGCGAAGTGTGTTCAATCTGCATCTGCGACAAGCTGAAGCGGCGTTGAGCGAAGGTCGCCTTGAAGAAGCGGCCGATGTGGCGTCACGGGCTGACGTCCGTGGGCATCACGACGGACAGAAACTGATCTCGCAGTTGCTCGCTGCTCTGGTTACTCGCGGCCAGGAGCATCTGGATTCCGGACGCACGGAAGAGTCGGAACGGGACTGTCGGCTGGCGAGCGGGCTCGGCGGGAATCAGACAGATGTAGCCCGGCTGATGGCGTCGATCACTGTGACGATTGATAACGAACGTCGTCGCGTCGAGCGAAACCGCGAACTACTGGACGCCGCAGCCGCAGAGGTCGACCTGGGTGAATGCTCGGTCGGGGGACGGATTCTCGAACGTGTCTCGTCCGATGACTCAGACGCCGAACGTGTCAACGATCAAATCGCGGTCAGGCGCGAGCAGATTGAAGCCGCTCTACAGCGGGCACGGCAAAGCGTTGAGTCGTGCCGCAAGTCCGAGGCGATGATCGCTGTGCACGAGCTGCAGCGTCTTAGCCCGCAGCATTCCGAATTACCAGAGTTGATTGACCGCATCACGGGGCCGGCTGTCTCCGAGATCCGTCAGGCTGCGATTGAGGGTCGCCTGGATCGCGCTGTGCGCACGATCGAATCTGTCCGTCCGCTTGTTGAATTCGATCCGGATCTCAGCGAACTGGATCACGTGCTCGATTTGTCGCGACGGATTGCCGGACAGATCGACGCATCCCGGTTTTCCGAAGCAACGGCCGAACTGCGAACGCTCGGCTCGCTGCTAGGTGAGGCGGACTGGGTCCAGCAGTTGGCGGAGCAGACGCAGCAGGCGGCGGGGCTCGTCGACACGCTTCGCTCGACGCCGCTGAGTCTGCTTGACGGTCTGCGTCAGGCGGAAACTAGTTCGCTGCCTGGCCGGGCCATGGCGAGCGGCGTGCGTAAGCTCGCCGGGGCAGAATCTCGAAGGGCTGACGCCCCCCGCTCGCCTGCGCCTGTGGCGGGTGTTCAGGGCAGTTACGTCCTGCAACTGGACGGAGTCGGCAGCGCGCTGCTGTTGTCGGGGTCCCGAGTCAGTATCGGGGCAGTTGGTTCGCGATCATCGCGCGTTGATCTGGCATTGAGTGGTTACCCACAGGGAGAGGCATCGGTCTTCGAGCGCATTGGCAGCGATTATCGGTTTCGAGCTGGATGCGCTGCCGTCCTGAATGGCCAGCCAAGCCAGGAGAAGGTGCTGTCCGGGAACGAACAGATCGAACTGGGTCGGCGCTGCCGACTGCGGTTTCGGAAGCCGCACGCGGCGAGCGCTTCGGCACTGCTTGAATTGAATGGAACGCGACTGTCGCGTGCCGACATTCGCACGGTCGTCCTGTTTGAAGACACACTCATCGCGGGTCCGTCGCGATCGTGTCATCTGATGGCGTCATCGCTTGAGCAGCCGCTGGTGCTGTTTCGACGCGGCGGCGAGTTGTTTGTCAGGACCGGACTCGCCGGACGTGTTCAGCGCGGTGCGGCCGAGGCTATTCCGGTCACGCTGGGCACACCGATTGAGATTGGCGGCACACGGCTGACAGTGACTCCAGCAGCAGACGCGTAACAACGAAATACTTCTATCCCGATGTTCTTGGCGGTGATCCCGGAAATGGCATCTTATCGGTATCAGAATGGTGACCGGCCGCTGGACGGTTTCACGATCGAGCACGCGGTCGGCCGTGGGGGCTTCGGCGAGGTCTATTACGCCGTCAGCGATTCTGGTCGGCAGGTCGCGCTGAAGGCTGTGCAGAATTATGAAGACATCGAACTGCGCGGCATCAGTCACTGTATGAACCTGAAGTCACCGCATCTCGTGTCGATCTTCGATGTGAAATACACCGACGGCGGCGACCCGTTCGTCATCATGGAATACGTCTCCGGGCCCTCATTACGTCAGTTACTGGACGAAGCTCCGGACGGTCTTGGTCCAGAGAAGGCCGCGTGGTTTGTGCGTGAGATCGGCAAGGGCCTGGCATTGCTGCACGACAACGGAGTCGTGCATCGAGCCTTGAAACCACACAACGTGTTCGTCGAAGACGGGTACGTCAAAGTCGGCGATTACAGCCTCAGCAAGGCTATTTCGACGGGTGTGATCTCTCTGAGGCGACAACACGTGGGAGTTGTGAGTTGGAGTTCTTCGGCTTTTGCCGTGAGTTGAAGTGGTCTTGGAGAAAGCGGCGTCCTTTGCGATCCTGATTTCTGAACGGAA